>REDI01000020.1 GCA_007693595.1 Deltaproteobacteria bacterium
GGTCCGAACGGGCGCCAGCCCTCTTCGATGAGGGCGTCGAGAGAGCTGGACTCCGTGGCCAACACGACGCACATGGAGCGAATCGCGAGGGGGTCGTCACCCTGATCTCGTTGAATGAACGCCCCAGACCAGTTGTCGATGGCAGCGGTGGCCTTGATGACGGCGTGAAGGTCGTAGTACCTGTTGGAGATGTGCAGAAGCAAGAGGCCATCTTCGTTCAGTCTCTGTCGGTAGACCCGCAGAGCTTCCAGGTTGATGAGGTGTGCTGGGATGCCGTCTCCGGAGAAGGCATCCATCTGCAGGAGGTCGTACTTCTCGTCGTGCTCGAGGAGTAGCAACCGACCGTCACCAACATAGACCGACACTTCGGCGGGGCTCTCGTCGAGGAACGTGAACCACTTTCTGGCAAGCTGCTCGTTGTCAGGATCGATCTCGAAGAAGTCGATCTGGTCTCCGTGTTCCCCAAAACCGGCGAGAGCTCCAGCTCCAAGACCGACGATGCCCACCTTCTTGGGGCTGACCTTCTGATTGTACACCTCTGCGATGCACTGGGACGGATGGTAGTAGGCGGTCGGCTCAAGACTTGGCTCAGGATCGATGAGCTGAACGCCGTGTAGGGTGGAGCCGTGGATGATCTGCCGGATCTGCACTTGACCGCGTTCATGAAGGTGGTCGTAGACTCGAAAGACACCGTAGAAGTTCCTATAAGAGTCTAGTAGCTGGGTGTTCTCGGGGCGGGCGAGCAGCCCGTGGTAGGTGGCCGTCAACAGACCGAGGGCGATCAGAGAGATACGACCGACACGGGCCACGATCCAAGTGTTGACGATGTTCTCGAGGTCCTTTCGTCCCCGGATCAAGACCATTACGATCGCGCTGATGACGAGGATGATGGGATATTCCCAGACCCCTCGAAAGATGAACGGCGCGACGTAGGTCACCAGACTGCCTCCGACGAAGCCGCCGACGGACATCCAGAGGTAGAAGGAGGTCAGGTAGCGGGTGTGGGGACGGAGCAGGTAGAGCTCCTTGTGCAGCACGATGGAGAACCCGAATAGGATCAGGGCGCAGAGGAGCGCGGCGAACAGGTTTGGGATCCCGACCACGAACAGGACCGCTCCGATGACGAGCATCTCAGGCCATGCGGCGATGAGCCAGGCCGGGGCGCCGCCCTTCTCGCGAAAGACCATCATGAAGCTCGCGAGGTACAGCGCGAGGGGTATGACCCACACTAAGGGGAAAGAGCCCACCTCGGACGCGATGACGTTTGTGGTCGCAAGGAGGAATGCGGACGGAAGAGCGCTCAGCGTCAACCACCAACCGACGCGACCCCACCCCGGTCGTTCATGGTCCCCTTCGGTCGATGGCTCGATCTCCGCAGCAGCTCTGGCGGGATGAGGCCGTGCGACGAGCCAGGTCGTGACGCCAAGGGCGATGAACGATGCATAGGCGACCGTCCAGATCCATCGCTGGGAGGTTGTTCCTAGCAAGGGCTCCACGATGAAAGGATAGGCCAGGAGCGCCAGCAAGGAGCCTGCGTTAGACGCGGCGTAGAGCGGGTAGGGTTGCCCTGGAAGGTTCAGACTTGACCGGGCGTACCAGCTCTGCGCGACGACAGAGACCGTGGAGAGGGCCAAGAAGGGCAAGCCGATAGCCCTCAGCACCGAGAGGGAGACCTCGACGACGGGCGCATCGGCCGCGACGTTGGCGACGAGGTCGAGCGGTAGGAAGAGCAGACCTGCGAGCAGCAGGAGCAGGTGCCAGAAGCCTAAGCGCGGTGCGACGAAGTGAGCCCAAGCGTAGCCCAGCAGAAGGAGGCCTTGGAAGACCACCAGGCACGTGAGCCAGACATGGACGGCGCCGCCAAAGTAGGGGAGCAGGAGTCGACCTACCAACGGTTCTACCCCAAAGAGCAGGGTCGCGCCGAAGAATACGAAGATAGTCAGAAGCCAGATGGCAAGCTTGGGCCGGGATATCACTCGCGCTCCATGATAGGTCGCAGACTGCCTCTCGCGGAGTGTATGCGTCAAGGGCGCGTGTGATTGTCTGGCCCCTCCCCCGCCGATGGCCCGCTCCGGCCGCATCCACCAGCCGGCGAGCTGAGAGCGAGGGTTCGTGGGCCCACGCTCGCAGCGCTAGCGGTGCACCGCCGTGCGCTGGTCGGCCACAGTTCAGTGCGCTGCAGAGCTGGCTCCATGAGGTACACTGGTGTTGGGCAAGGGAGTTCGGGTGAACTGGCCAGTGCTAGATCTCGTGAGACGCAACCTTGGGGGCGTAGACCTGCCGACCACGCTGGTCTTGGGCCTCCTCGTGCTGGGGTGGGGCGGGACGATGGTCGCCGTTGTATTTCCATCGTTTTGGCTTGAGCGCGGTCATATGAAACATGGGTTCGGAGTTTTCGCCATCACCCAGTTCGTGCCCTTTATGTATACCGGCGAAAACCATTTTCGGATCAACTTCCTAGGAGAGATCAACGAAGAGCTGCGGGACGACTGCAAGTTCAGCGCCGAAGGGTATCGGAATCACGTGCCTGTGGGTGCGGTCTACATGGCGAGCTTTCGGAGTGTCCTTGCTCTTTGTTCCGACGAGTCGCAGATCGAACTCAGGTCGACCCTTCGTGAGCACGAAGCCCGATCTGTGTGGCGCGTTCGTAGGCTCGATCAGGGCTACGAGCTCTGGCAGGAACCGTGAAACGGAAGAGCCCGATCCTCTCCCGATTTCTTGCGTTACCCACACCCTTTCGGGCCCTGTATGTGCTCACGGTCGGTCATGGGCTAGCGATCTTGTTTTCGTTCAACCTCGTGCTCCCCAACTTGATTCGCAACCTGATCTTTCCTATCACCGACCCCTACTTTCCTCTCGTTCTGCGAAATCCGACTGTCTACGCCCTGCTGATCTTCTGGCCCGCCCTCTTCTCTTTGTACATCACCTTCCGTCCCTCGCCAGGCAATCTGCGTCTCTGGGCATGGATGACGTTCTTAGGGGGTGCGGTAGGGCTCGTACACCAGCTCAGCTTCGGCTGGGCCGAGGTTCTGGTCATGTTTTGGACCGGGGTATGGGCCCTCTGGCTGGCGCATGTGCGAACGTCTCTCCGCTGGGGCCCGCTGATCGCGTTGCTCACCTGCTCTCTTATGTTCGCGTACCCGGCGATGGGTAAGCTAAGTCCAGGGTTCTGGACGGGCGAGCTCTACTGGGAGTTCCACTGGAGACACGGAGCTGGGATCGCATCGAGGATCGCCAAGTTGCTAGTAGGAAATGAAGGTAAGCCTCTTCTATGGCTTTTCGGATGCCTCTCGATTGGGGTCGAGCTCTTGATCGCCGTTGTATGGTTGGGCCCTGCTCGAGTGGGGTTCGGAATCATGGCCTTTAGCGCTATAGGAATCGTCGCTGCGGGTGGGCTTGGCTTCATTGGGGCTGGTGGAATGTTGGTGTCGATGGCGGCCTCTGGTCTGGTGCTATCCGAGTTTGTAGCCAATGAGGCGAGGCGAGCCGCCTCGTCGAGCCAGGGGAGGCCTCCATCGCTGCCATGACCTTTGGAGCCAAACCTGTGCATCCGGCGTCGGTCGCGAACACCTTGCCTACCCCCCTGCAAGAGCGGACCGCCTCTCTTGGGTTGAGGCGTGGGCGGGCTGGAGCTAGTCTTGGAAGCCCCATGCGATAAGAAGCTTCTTCGAGCTCTGCGGGTCCGGCTTCTTTACGTCGGGCTCGCCACCGGCGCTTCCAGTCTCAAGTGAGAGTGTGAATGGACAATCCCCATGAAGCGGCGGCTCGCGACGCCATCGCGAAGGCGATCACGACGGTCGTCGTGCTTCTTGTCAGCCTCATCGCGATGAACGCGTTGGTCATCTTGATCATGAGCGATGGGGTCTTCGTCTATGGCTTGGATGATCCTTATATTCACCTGGCCCTTGCAGAGAATCTCCTACAAGGCACCTACGGCGTGAACCCGGGGGAACACTCCTCTCCCTCGTCAAGCATCTTGTGGCCCCTCTTGCTTGCGCCCTTTTCCTGGTCTCCGTGGGCGCCGTTGATCATCAACACCGTCGCGGCCTTGGCGCTGGTCGTTGTGTTTGCGAAGATCGGCGTGTTGACTCTACGAGACGAACGGTACCCCATCGATCCATTGGAACTCACGTTTCTCGTGGCTGCCCTGGTCGTCGCGACCAACCTCATCGGGCTGGTCTTCGTCGGAATGGAGCATGTGGTTCAGCTGCTGTTCGTGAGCTTGATCGCGTGGGGGCTGCTTCGGATCCTGCACGGCTCAGATGTGCCCGTCTGGCTGCCCCTGGTGATCGCGATGTCGCCAGGGTGGCGGTTCGAGAATGTGGTAATCAGCGTGGCTGCGGTGCTGTTCTTGTTCTTTCTGGGGAAGACCCGAGCGGCCCTGGCAGGACTCGGGGGTATCGTGTTGTTATTTCTGGCCTTCACGGGCTTGATGGTGTCCTTGGGGCTCTCTCCCGTTCCAACATCGGTGCTCATGAAGCTCAGCGCTGGGGGGGACCATACGGTGCCGCTCGGCGATAGTATCTTGTGGTCCCTCTACTCCATGACGACGGTGCCAGGGATCATCCTCATCACGTTGATGATTTTTTTGGCGTACTCTGCGGCGGTCACGCAGGACCGAGTCGTGCGCTGGCTCGCGGTGTTCTCGGGGCTCGCGCTCTTGGGACACGTCGTGTCTGGGAAGTACGGCTGGCTGAACCGCTACGAGATCTACATGGTGGGTTTTGGGCTAATCATAAGCCTTCACCTTGCCTTTAGGCTCTTCCTTCTTCCCGGGTTCGGCGCGCCAACGGGCAGGCGCCGTCGGCTCGGAATGTTGGCGATATTGCTGGTCTTGACCACTTGGAGTGGCCCCTACCTCATGAGCTTGGGGCAGATCCCCCTCGCGTCCCGCAACATCTACCTTCAGCAATGGCAGATCCAGCGGTTTCTCAAGGACTACCACCAGGGCCCGGTGGCGGTCAATGATCTCGGCCTCGTCTCTTATCGATACGATCCCTACGTGCTGGACCTCTGGGGTCTGGCATCCAGCGAGGCGGCGTATCTGCGGCGTACCAGCTCTTCGGCGGACTGGATGCGCCATCTTGTCGCGAGGCACGGCGTCGAGCTGGTCGTCATCTACGATGCCTGGTTCGAAGAGGTGCCCGAAGAATGGGAGCGCTTGGGCGTCTTGCTCATGGAGACCTATCGGGTGAGCGCTGCAGAAGATAATGTCTCTTTCTACGCGACCTCTATAGAGTCCGCTCCCCGACTTCGGGCCCAGCTTGAGCGGTTCTCGGCTACACTTCCGCAGCGGGCTCGATTGGAGCTCTCGCAGGCGCATGTCGACCCCTGAGAGGTGAGGGCTCGACGCGAACCAGGGCCTCGGCAACCGCGCGACCTCCTAGCGCACAGAGAAAAGACGGATGGGAAGCATGGTTCGAACTAGCGGGGTCCACCGATGAGACGACGCCCGCTCTGGCTGCTGGCGGCGTTTGCCGTGGTCGTGGGCCTCCTTGGGGCCCTGGTCTACCCCATCCCGGTGTGGGCGCCGGTGGTCGAGGCGCCCGAGCTCGCCGCGACAGGCACAGGTGACGCCGAGATGTACGGTCAGGTCGTCGACCGTCTGGCCGAGGGGGAGCCCTACTATTCAGCCCTTGGCGCTGCGCTTCGCGAGGGCGACTTCCCTCGCCGTCCAGTGTTCAACTGGCGCACGCCGCTTCACCTCCCCGCCCTAGCGCTCTTGCGCGGTTGGGGGCTGTCTCACCTGGCTTTTGGTCTGCTGCTCCTCCCTGGGATCCTCGTGTTGATCCTCGAGTGGCGACACGCGTCGGCGTTGCGGATCACTGGCGCGCTGGTGCTCGTAGTCCTCGTTGCCGCGCCGCAGTTTCATCCTACGCTCTACCTCTTCGCCGAGGTGTGGTGCGGCGCTGCCCTCTTCCTGGGCTTCTCGCTCAGGGCGACGTCCGACCCTCGGTTGCGCACGCTGGGCGCGCTTCCCCTCATCTTGGCGCTCTTCCTGCGTGAGCTCGCCTTGCCGTGGCTCCTCGTCGTCGCCCTCGTCGATCTCTTCGAGCGTCGATGGGTGTCGGCAAGCACCTTGTTGGTCGGGCTCTTGGCGTGGTGCGCATGGTTTGGACTTCATGTAGGTCAAGTGAACGCGCACTTAATCCCAGGGGTTGACGATCAGGCCCGATCCTGGGTGGCCTTCGGCGGTGTACCGTTTCTTCTCGACTCCATGCGCTACTTCTCGGTGGTCACGCTGGCCCCACGGCTCGCGCCGCTGACTGTCAGCCTTGGGGTGGTCGCTGTGGTGGCGAGCTGGAGGGGTCCCCATCGAGCGCTCGCCCTCGCGATCCTGGCATGGGGGTCCGCGCTCTTGATCTTTGGACGAGACGTCAACCACTACTGGGGTGCCGTGACGGTCCTTCCGCTGGCCCTCCTATTCATGGCCCGCATCATCGGCGATGGGGGTGTCGCGAAGCCGGATCCCACCCCATCGCCCCAACCGTCTGGCGAAGGCGCTGCCTCTCCCTAGGCGGACGACCTCGTGCCCTCTGGCGTCAACACGTCAACCCCGGAATCCTCACCCCTCGCTCCTCGGCCACCTGGATCGCCTCGGGGTAGCCGGCGTCGGCGTGACGCACGACGCCCATGCCGGGATCCGAGGCTAGCACCCTCGAGAGCCGCTCGGCCGCGGCGGGCGTTCCGTCGGCGACGATCACCATGCCTGCGTGCAGGGAGTAGCCCATGCCGACGCCTCCGCCGTGGTGGAAGCTGACCCAGGATGCGCCGTTCACGGCGTTGATCATGGCGTTGAGGATGGGCCAGTCCGCGACGGCGTCGCTGCCGTCGAGCATGGCCTCGGTCTCGCGGTTGGGGGAGGCGACGCTGCCGCAATCGAGGTGGTCGCGGCCGATGACGAGGGGGGCCTTGACCTTGCCGGTGCGCACTAGCTCGTTGAAGAGCAGGCCTGCGCGCTCGCGCTCGCCGTAGCCGAGCCAGCAGATCCGGCTTGGGAGACCTTGGAACTGGACCTTCTCTCCGGCCATGCGCAGCCAGCGACATAGGGCGGTGTCTTGCGGGAAGAGCTCCATGAGGGCCTGGTCGGTTGCCGCGATGTCTGCGGGGTCGCCCGAGAGCGCGACCCAGCGGAAGGGGCCCTTGCCCTCGCAGAAGAGGGGACGGATGTAGGCTGGTACGAAGCCGGGGAAGGGGTAGGGGTCGGGGAAGCCCGCTTCGCAAGCGCCGGCGCGCAGGTTGTTTCCGTAGTCGAAGACGTGGGCCCCAGCCTGGCCGAAGGCGACCATGGCCTCGACGTGGCGGCGCATGCTCTGGTGGGAGGCGCGGGTGTAGGCGGCAGGATCGCGGGAGCGCAGGGCCATGGCCTCGGCTAGGCTCATGCCGCCGGGGATGTAGCCTTCGAGGGGGTCGTGGGCCGAGGTCTGGTCCGTGACCAGGTCCGGCGCGAAGCCGCGCTCGACCAAGGCCGGGAGCACATCGGCGCAGTTGCCGATCAGGGCGACGGACCGGGCGATACCCTCGCTGGCGTAGCGGGTGACGCGCTCGATGGCATCGTCGAGATCGTCGGCAACCTCGTCGAGATAACGGGTCTCGAGGCGGCGTTGGACCCGGTGCGGATCGATCTCGATGGCGAGCATGACGCCGCCGGCCATGGTGGCGGCGAGGGGCTGGGCGCCGCCCATGCCGCCCAAGCCGCCGGTGAGCACGACGCGGCCGGTGAGATCGGGGCTGTCGAAGTGGGTACGCCCGGCAGCGACGAAGGTCTCGTAGGTGCCTTGGAGGATCCCTTGGGTGCCGATGTAGATCCACGAGCCGGCGGTCATCTGGCCGTACATCATCAGGCCGCGGCGCTCGAGCTCGTGAAAGTGCTCCCAGGTGGCCCACTTGCCCACCAGGTTGCTGTTGGCGATGAGCACGCGCGGAGCGTCGGCATGGCTACGAAAGACCGCCACCGGCTTGCCGGACTGAACGAGCAGGGTCTCGTCGTCGGCCAGGGTGCGCAGGGTGCTCAGGATGCGTTCGAAGGACGGCCAGTCGCGGGCCGCCTTGCCGGTTCCACCGTACACGACGAGGTCTTCGGGGCGCTCCGCCACGTCGGGATGGAGGTTGTGCTGGATCATGCGGTACGCCGCCTCTTGGACCCATCCCTTGCAGGTGAGGGCGGTTCCGGTGGGCGGAAGGATGGGGCGGCGCGACGAGCTCATGGCGACTCCAGGATCGCCGACGCTATAGCACGGTGCAGCGCGCGAGAGAGCGCCTGGCGCACGAGCTTCGCTACGAGACAGCGCGTTCGTAGCAGCTTGACGACGAGCTCAGGACTCGTCGTTGGCCGAGCCTTCGGCGCGTGACGCCACGATGGGCTCGAACGTGACCTGGGTCTCGATGGCCTCCTCGGCGGAGTCGGGCAAGGACTCGAGATACTTCTTGTATTGGTCGAGGGGCAGGGTGCCGCGACGGAGGTTGAACTCGATCACGCGCACGTCGAGCTCTTTCATGGAGGTCTCGGACATTGGGGCTCCTGCTTGGAAGAGGCTCAGGCCTCGGGGGGAAGCTCGTCGTCGAAGTCGTCATCGGCCTCGTCGACAGAGGTGCGGCGCTCTTCGGGCATCCAGCGGTCTTCGGCGAGCACCTTGGACTCATCGACCGTGAAGGCGCGCGCGGCGACCTCGCGGAGCGCGGTGACGACCTCTTTGTTGTCGTCGTGGAGCTCGATGCAGGGTTGCTCACCTTGGAGGAGCTGCTTGGTGCGCTCCGCCGCCACGAGTACGAGCGAAAACCTGTTAGGGACTACTTCAAGGCAGTCTTCGACAGTAATACGAGCCATGGCCACTTCCTCCGCGTCGGCGACGGGTAAGCGGTCTGGCGCTCGCCGTCAAGGCGGCGCGCTACGCCGGCCGCAGGTCGTCGATCGGGATGTGTCGAGCGCGTAGCCGGCGCGCGATCGCGTCGGATCGGGTGCGTTGCCACTCGTCTACCAGCCGCATCAGCGTGGCGGCGTCGTCGTCGATGTGTTGCTCGTTGACCACGGTGAGGAGCTCGACACAGTCGCGGAAGGTGCCGGACAACTCGCGGAACACCGGGCCAAAGGCGTCGGCGAACCAGCGCTTGAAGACCTGGTCGACGCGATAATAGGCCGAGGCTCCCATGTCTTCGTAGTATCGTGGCCCCACCGGCCCACGATCGAGGCTCTCCTTGAAGCAGCCGAGGCGGTAGAGCGCGCGGTCGCCCAGCTCCCGGTAGGCGCGGGCCTGTTCGCTCGGTGGTGCGTGGACCGCCCGGCCGTAGAGCTCGGCCAGGGTGGACTCGGGCAGGGTGGGGTGGTCGGCGCGGGCGCGCTCGGTCAGCAGGCGGGCCAGGTAGAGCACGGTGTCGGAGGACAGCTGGACCTCGACCGCGGCTTGCGCGTCGAGGGTGCGCTCGTAGAAGTAGTGGAACAGATCGGATCTGTCCTCGAGGTGATGGGACATGCTCACTCCTCCATGGGCGTCTCGGGGGCGATCAGGATCGATCGACGGGGTCGTGAGCCCACGGCGTGACCAGCTGAGGGGCGGTCGCGCGATCGTTCAGGCTCAAAGCCATGTTTTTGGATGGAGGCGAGCGAAATGAGCGGCGCCCGCTTGACGAGGAGCGGGGGGTGTCTACCCTGCCGGACGAAGAAGCCGGGGCGGCGCGCTGCCGCCTCCATCATCGTGAACAACATCACGGCACCAGGGTACACGCAGCCCTGCCGTGCCCGCAAGGAGGACATCGCATGAACATCCGTCCGTTGTATGATCGGGTCCTGGTCCAGCGCGTCGAAGAAGAGGCTCGCTCCAAGGGTGGGCTGTTCCTTCCCGAATCCGCCAAAGAGAAGCCCAGTGAAGGCATCGTCATCGCCGTCGGCAAGGGTCGTGTCAACGACAAGGGCGAAGTCACCAAGCTCGTCGTGAACGAGGGCGATCGCGTCGTCTTCGGCAAGTACGCCGGCAACGAGATCAAGGTGAACGGCGAAGAGCGCCTCATTCTCAAAGAGAGCGAGATCTTCGGCATCGTGACCGAGGCCTGATCCGCGAAGCTTGAGCGCGGCCCCCCATTTCGGGCGCGTCGCCGCGCAGCCTTTCCATCCCCTTACACCTACCTCGCCGGCCTCCCCCTGTGGCTGGCACCATTCTGGAGATCAATATGACTGCCAAGGAAATCATCTTCGACGTCGAAGCCAAGAAGAAGATCCTCACCGGCGTCGACACCCTCGCCAACGCCGTCAAGGTGACCCTCGGGCCCCGTGGTCGCAACGTCGTGATCGAGAAGTCCTGGGGCGCCCCCGTCGTCACCAAAGACGGCGTCACCGTCGCCAAGGAAGTCGAGCTGACCGACAAGTTCGAGAACATGGGCGCGCAGATGGTCAAGGAGGTCGCGTCCAAGACCTCCGACGTCGCGGGCGACGGCACCACCACCGCCACGGTGCTCGCTCAGGCCATCTTCCACGCGGGCTCCAAGCTCGTCGCGGCCGGCCACAACCCCATGGACCTCAAGCGCGGCATCGACGCGGCGGTCGACAGCGTGGTCGGGGAGCTCCGGCTCCTCTCCCGCGAGGTCGAGAACAGCGGCGAGATCGCGCAGGTCGCGACCATCTCCGCGAACGGCGACGCCGAGATCGGTGAAAAGATCGCCGAGGCCATGGACAAGGTCGGCAAGGAAGGCGTGATCACCGTCGAAGAGAACAAGGGTCTCGACACCCTCCTCGAGGTGGTCGAGGGCATGCAGTTCGACCGCGGCTACCTCTCGCCCTACTTCATCACCGACGGCGACCGCATGGAGGTCGTGCTCGAGGATCCCTACATCCTCATCCACGAGAAGAAGATCTCGAACGTGCGCGATCTGCTCAAGGTCCTCGAGGAGGTCGTCAAGGTCAGCAAGCCGATCCTCGTGCTCGCCGAAGATGTCGAGGGTGAGGCCCTGGCGGCCCTGGTCGTCAACCGCCTGCGCAACACCCTCCAAGTGGCGGCGGTCAAGGCGCCCGGCTTCGGCGATCGCCGCAAGGCCATGCTCGAAGACATCGCGGTGCTCACCGGCGGCCGCATGATCGCCGAGGAGCTCGGGATCAAGCTCGACAGCGTCACCCTTCAGGACCTCGGCCGCGCCAAGCGGGTCGTGATCTCCAAGGATCACACCACCATCATCGACGGCGCAGGCGAGGAGTCCGACATCGAGGCGCGGGTCAAGCAGATCCAGCGCCAGATCGAAGACACCACCTCGGACTACGACCGCGAGAAGCTGCAAGAGCGTCTCGCCAAGCTCTCGGGCGGCGTGGCGGTGGTCAAGGTCGGCGCCGCGACCGAGGTCGAGATGAAAGAGAAGAAGGCCCGCGTCGAAGACGCCCTTCACGCCACCAAGGCCGCCGTCGAGGAGGGCATCCTGCCCGGTGGCGGGGTGGCTCTGCTCCGCGCGGGGCGCAAGCTGGCGGAGCTCAACTTGCCGACCACGCACCAGTTCGGCGTGCAGATCATTCAGCGGGCCATCCAAGAGCCCCTGCGCATGATCGTCGCCAACGCCGGCCTCGAGCCCGCCGTCGTGCTCGACAAGGTGCAGAACGGTGAAGGGGCCTTCGGCTACAACGCCCGCGAGAACTCTTACGGTGACATGCTCGAGATGGGCATCATCGATCCGACCAAGGTCACTCGCTCCGCGCTGCAGAACGCCGCCTCGGTGGCCTCGCTGCTCCTCACCACCGAAGCGATGGTGGCCGAGATCCCGCAGAAGAAGTCCGAGCCCGCCGGTGATGGCGGAGGCATGGGCGGCATGGGCGGCATGGGCGGCATGGGCGGCATGGGCTTCTAGCCCCGCCCCCGAGCTTCGTTGCTCCCGTCAGGCCGGCTCCCTCAGGGGGGCCGGCCTTCTTGCGTCTCTGGGGGCTGGACCTTCGCGGGAGACCACCGCAAGCCGCTCGCTCGGGTATCTTGGGCGCTACCGGACCCGAAGCCCCAGGCCTCGCGAGTGGTGTGAGGGCTGTAGTCCGCCCTACGCCCTCGCCAAGAAGCGATCGACCTCCTCGCGTTCGAGCAGGCCCAGGCTGCGGTCCACCACCTCGGCCGAGAGGGCGACGCCGTTGTAGACGTAGAGCTCGCGGGTGTCGACGAGGGTGCGGCCCGTCATGGCGCACTCGACGCGGGGGTCATCGGTGATGAGCTCGTGGCGGTGACGGGCGATCTCGGTCACGCAGCGGTCGCACACGGCGGTCTGGCCGCGTACCATCATGTGGTCGACCTCATTACCCCGACGGCCGCAGGTCGCGCAGGTCAACTCGGGCTGATCGGAGACCGGCCGGTACACGGCGGGACCGTCACTGCTGATCCCGGCCTGGAGCAGGCTCTTGAGATGGCGTTGGGCTTCGCGCTGCTCGACCTGCTCCCGGAGCATGTCTTGGGCGTGGGGGTCTCCCAGCAGGGCCAGTCCGGCGCGGGCGGCGAGGGCGAGCTCTGGATCGGCCTCGGCGGCCCAGCGAACGAGCAGGTTGCGGGCGCTCTCGGTGCCGCGACTCGCGATGGCGAGCAGGAGGGAGGCTTGCCAGGCGCGCGCTTGCTGTCGCTGGACCTCGACCCGTCGGCGGTGGGTCAAGACGTCGCGGGCGGGGCCGTTGCGGTCGACCGCTGCGCGCTGGAGGTCTTCTTCGGTGAGGTGCAGCCCGTTGGCGAGGGCGGGCTCTGGGAGGAAGGGGGCGAGGGCCAGGATCTGTGCGCCGCGCTCCGCCCCAAAGTAGCGGCCAGGCTCGCTGAGCCAGCGGTGGGCCTCACGGGCTTGCCCCTCGGCCATGGCCTCGAGGGCCCGCTCCCACAAGGTGGCGCGCAAGGGCTCGTCGGTGGTGAGGCTCATGATGTCGAGGAGGGTCTGGCTCGCGTCGTCGGCGATCTCGCGCAGGGTGTCGATGAGCAGCTTGATGCGCTGCCGGGTCGAGTCACGGGGGCGCAGGGGCTCGCCGTTCTCGCTAAAGTCCAGGGCCGGGAGGCGATCGTAGAGGCCGACCTCGGCGCGGAGGGCCTGCCCGACCCAGGCTGCATCACGCGCTTCGCGGCGTAGTTTGACCAGCTCGACGAAGGCCGGCAGGTATTGCGGGGCGTCGCGGAGCACTTCGCGGAAGAGGCGGATGCCCTCGTCGGTGCGGGCCTCTTCGAGGTAGGCGCAGCCCAGCGCCCAGCGGGCGTCGAGGTGGGCGGGCTCGAGGGCGAGGGCCTGGTGACAGGTCTCGCGGGCTCGGGAGATCTCGCCAAGGTGAAGGTAGCACATAGCGATACGGGCGTAGACGTGTGGGCTGTCGCCGTGTTCTTGAAGGTGCTGACGCAGGTGGAGGATGGCGTTCTTGTACTTTCCCATCTGCATGGCGACGACGCCCAAGTGGTAGCGTGCGCGCGCTTGCCAGGGCTGGTGCTCGACCAGGCGGGTGAGCAGGCGATGGGCTTCGGCCAGCCGGCCGGTCTGCACGCAAGACAGGGCGAGTTCGTAGTGCAGTCGGTTCGACCAGCTTGGCGAGGGGCGGAGCTGCACGGCGCGGACCATGTGGAACTGGCTGCGCTCCAGCACCCGTGGTGGATGGCCGAGCTCGTCGGCGCGGCGGCGGAGGAGCAGGCCGAGCTGGGCGTGAGGCTCCCAGGAATCGGGCGCTTCGCGGCAGGCGAACTCGAGCTCGCGCACGGCTTGGTGTCGCTCCCCGCGGCGCTCGTGCAGGGCGCCGAGCGCCAGGTGCAGCTCGGGTCGCTCGGGATCGGTCCGCGCGGCCTGGTCGAGGTATTGCAAGGCCGGATCGAGCCGATCGAGGCCGATGAGCGCGGCGCCGGCGACGACCAGGGCTCTGGGGTTCGCAGGATCGTCATGTAGGACCCTGCGCGCCAGCGTGAGCGCCTTGTTGTACCAAAGCTCGCCGCCCTCGTGCCACCAGGCGCGCGACAGGGCGGACCAAGCCAGCTCGGCGCGGGTTGAGGCGTCGTCGGGGTGCTGTTCGAGCTGCCGCTCCAGGCGCGAGAGCGTCCAGTCGAGCTTCTGGTGAGGGAACATGGGGCGAAACCACCTGCGGGTCGGACGCCACCGTAACGCAGGTGAGGCGCAGCTGTCGCCCCCGCGCGATAGGTAGCCGGCCGTCGGGAGGATCCGGCGGAGCCAGTCCGGGAGGCAAGGTGGCGGGTGGCGCGTCGAAGGTGGAGAACGACGAGGTCGATCCGCTCGTGGCCAGCCTGCGCCGCGAGCGCGCGGTGCTGGTTCTCTACCCCCTGTTCTTTCTGTCCGGGGCCACGGGGCTGACTTACCAGACCTTGTGGGCGCGTCAGCTCCACCTGGTCTTTGGCACCTCGACCTTCGCCATCACCACCGTCTTGACAGCCTATATGGCGGGGCTGGCCATCGGCGGCTTCGCCATGGCCCGCTATGCGGATCGGATCCTTCGCCCAATGGCGGCCTATGGGTGGATCGAGGCAGGGATCGGGCTCTACGCGCTGCTCTTTCCTGCCCTCGTCGGCCTGGCCACCCCGCTCTACCTCGGGCTCTGGCGCCTCGCAGAGCCTCCGCCTGTGCTCTTTGGGGTGTTGCAGTTCCTCGTCATCGGGTTGTTGCTCCTGCTGCCGACGGCTCTGATGGGCGCGACCCTGCCGCTGCTGGCTCGCTTCGCCACCGATCGCGTCTCCGCGGCCGGCGATGCCGTGGGTCGGCTTTATGGGCTGAACACCGCCGGCGCGGTCGCGGGGACCTTCCTCTGTGGCTTCTTCTTGCTGCCGGGGATCGGCTTGTGGTGGACCACGGTGCTCGCGGCCGCCACCAACCTTGCGCTGGCTGGCGCAGCGCTCTGGGCCCAGCACATGGCGCGGGGGGCCGAGGGCGCCGCACCCGACGAGGATCTGTCGGACCCCACCTTCGATCCCAACCTGGCCATCGTCGGCCTCGCCACGGGCCTGGCCGGCTTCTCAGCCTTGACCTACGAGATCGCCTGGACTCGGGTGCTCGGGCTGGTCCTGGGAGCGAGTGTCTATGCCTTCTCGTTGATGCTACTAGCCTTTCTGCTCGGCATTGCGATCGGTGGCTGGGGGGGAGGCTGGGCCTCGGATCGCCTCTTGCGCGGGTTTGGGCAACGGGGCCTGCTCGTCTCGTTGGCGGCCTTGCAGGTCGGCGTCGGGCTGATGTCCTATGGCTTGCTGCTCCTCTTCCCCGAGCTACCCTTCCTCTACGTGCAGCTCTTCGACCTCTTTGACGCCGAGCGCTCCCCGGCCCTGTTGTGGTCGGTCTCGATGGTGGTGGCGGTGGCCGTGATGACGCCTCCCGCCGTGCTGATGGGGGCCTCCTTCCCGGTCGCGGTGCGCGCCGTGATCGGCTCGGGGGATGCGCTCGGCGGCCCCGTAGGGCGGATCTACGGCTTCAACACCCTCGGTTCCCTGCTCGGCGCGGGCCTGGCCGGCTTTCTCTTCTTGCCCTGGATCGAGATCCGCGGAACGGTCCTGCTCGCGGTGCTGGTGAACTTCGGCGCGGCGGTCGCCTTGCTCGGGTGGGTCGCCTGGTCCCGCAAGACGCGCGCGGAGATCCCGATGGTCGCAGGGGTCTCGCTGCTCTCGGTCGCCCTGGTCGGGGTGGCGCTCTGGCCCGCTTCGATCGAGCAGGCGCAGCGTCGACAGCTCTTGATGACCGCGGGCATGTATAAGTATGTGAGCGATCTCTCGGAGCGAAGCCGCGAGGGGGTGCTGCGCTACACCGTCGAGCCCTACGAGCTGCTCTTCTATCGCGAGGGGCTGTCGAGCGTCGTGACGGTGGCGCGCAATAAGCGAACCTCCAACGTCTGGCTTGCGAACAACGGCAAGGTCGAGGCCTCGACCACCGTCGACATGCCTACGCAGGTCCTCGTGTCGCTCTTGCCCTTCCTCTTCGCCGAGGAGCGCGAGAAGGCGCTGGTGATCGGGCTCGCGAGTGGGATCACCGCGGGCTCCGTCACGCGGATCCCCGAGGTCGAGGAGCTCACGATCGTCGAGCTTGAGCCTGCCATCGAGCGGGCGGCCCGCTACTTCGATGAGCAGAACCATGGCGTGCTCGACGATCCCCGAACACGACTGATCTTCAACGATGGGCGCAACCACCTCCTGCTCACGAGTCCCGCCAGCTACGACGTCATCATCAGCGAGCCCTCGAACCCGTGGATCAGCGGCGTGAGCAACCTCTTTACCCAAGAGTTCCTTGCGATGGGGCGAAGGCGGCTGCGTCCTGGCGGGGTCTGGGCCCAGTGGGTGCAGATGTACGGCATGGGCGAAGACGATCTCTGCTCGTTGCTCGTCACGTTCGCCGACGCCTACCCGCACGTCGCCTTGTTCATGACCGTCGAGGACGCCGATCTGGTGATGCTTGGCTCGGAGCGCGAGCTCTTACCGGACCTCGAGCGCGTGCGACGGGTGTTGGGTTCGGAGCCTGGGCTGTCCCAGGAGCTCGGGCGGGTGGGCCTGGACGAGCCGATCGCCCTGCTCTCGGCCTGGCAGATGGACCGCGAAGGCATCTACCAGATGTGCCCGAAGACCCGGAGAAATACCGATGACAACATGCGGATCGAGTATGCCGCCCCCCTCAACCTGCACAAGGCCACCACCCGTCGCAACGTCGAGCGCTTGCTGGAGTTTGCCCAGATCCCGCCACAGGTTCGAGGAGTTGACGATCTGATCAGGCTGGCCGGGGCGTACCTCTGGAGGAAGGACTTCGATCGGGGCCTCGAGGCTCTCTTGCTCGCGATGGAGCACAGCGAGGATGAGCAGGCGGTGGCGCTGGCGTCCCGCGCTCGCGAGGCCTGGGATGGCTCGGCGGGCTGGGAGCCGGCCTTGAGGCTCGCGATCCGGGGAGGGGAGCGGCTCGCGTCGGAGCGCGAGGAGCTGGGACAGCCTTGGGCGCGGTGGAGGGTGGCGATGCTGCGCTATCTCGGCGAGGACGTTCCCGAGGCCCTGCTCGAGCGCGCCAGGATCCGCCGTGACCTGGATGAAGACGGCGATCCCACCTACGAGCTTCTCCGCGATCCCGGCTGAGGGGAGGGCTCGGGGTGCGGCGGCGCGTTAGCTCGGGCCCTTGCCGAGAGGGCTCAGGTGGCGCGTATCATCCAGAAGTATGGTGGATCCTCGGTGGCGGATCTGGAGCGGCTCGCCGGCGTCGCGGATCGGGTCTGCCAGGCTCGACGCGAGGGGCACGAGGTCGTGGTCGTGGTGAGCGCGATGGGCAACACCACCACCGAGCTCTTGTCGCTGGCGAAGGAGCTGAGCGCAGCGCCCGATCGGCGGGAGCTCGACATGTTGGTGAGCGTCGGGGAGCGGATCAGCATGGCGCTCCTCGCCATCGCCCTGCGCGAGCGAGGGATCCCCGCGCGCTCGCTGACCGGCTCGCAGGCCGGCCTCGTCACCGATGAGTCTCACGGCGACGCGCGGGTGGTGGCGGTGCGGCCCGCTCGCTTGCTCGACGTGCTGGGCCGGGGTGAGGTGCCGATCATCGCAGGCTTTCAGGGGGTCAGTCGCGAGCGTGAGGTCACGACGTTGGGCCGGGGAGGCTCCGACACCACCGCGGTGCTCCTCGCCGCAGCGCTCGATGCGGCTTGGTGCGAGCTCTGCTCCGATGTCGATGGGATCTGGAGCGCGGATCCCCGCGTGGTCTCGGCGGCGAAGCGGCTGGAAGCCCTCTCGCTCGACGAGGCGCTCTCCCTGGCGCGGGGCGGTGCCCGTGTGCTCTTCGAGGATGCGGTCCAGTACGCTCGAGATCAGGGCGTGGAGCTCCGCGCGGTGGCGACCTTTGGGCCCGGTGCCGGCACGCGCTTGACGGTGCAGGCCCACGAGCCCCTCGGCGCCAAGGCAGTCACGGGCGATGCCCAGCTCGTCAAGGTGCGGCTGGGCGCACTGGATCGCGATGGGGCCATCGAAGCGCTCCGCGCGGCGGGGGCACGGCTTCGTCGACGGCGGGGCGAGCGCCTCTACGTCGACGTGCGGCACATGCATGGGGCGTCGGTCTCGGCGGTCCACCGCGGCTTGACCGTCGAGGGGCCCTGTGCGGTGGTGACGGCGGTAGGTTCGGGTCTTGGCCAGCGACTCTCCGATCTCGAGCGAGGCACGGCGTCGCTGCTCGAGGCGGGGCTGTGGATCGTCGACCAGGGGGCGGAAGGCGACGTGGCGTGGTGGGAGCTCGACCGCGGCCAGCTCGACCAAGGGGTCGAGGTCGTGCACCGGGTGCTGGTGCTCGGTCAGCCGACCCCGCTCGAGGCGCAGGGCTAACCGAACGACACCTCCGAGGGAGCCGCGCAGTCGGAAGGAGGGACCTAGTAGATCTCGAAAGAACGCAGCACGATCCGGTGCCGCGCGCGGAGCTCGGGGAGCTGGGAGCCTGTGCTGTCGCGCAGTCGGATCGCGCTGATCCTCGCCGAGTCGAGAGCAGGCCAGCTCGGATCTAGAGGCTCAAGCTCTTGAATCGGAACCTCCCACAGACGGGGCGTGGCGTCGATCCGGTACAGCTTGCCGGATAGGGCGTAAGCGAAGCCTCGTTCATCCTCGACGATGAGCTCCATGAGGGCGTTGTCGTCCTCGGCGTGGAGCTCGATCCGGACCCCGCTCGGGGCACGCTCGGGTTGGTCGACAGCAACGATCAGATCGGCGACCTGGGGGCCGGCGATCTCTTGAGACCAGACCAGCGCCCCCTGGCCTTCGCGGGTCTCGAGGGCCATCGAACCCCGCTCCGAGAAGAGCACGAAGCCTTCCTCGGAGCGCTCGAAGGTCCAGCGGGTGGGGACCTCGCGGATGGCCCCTTGCTCCAAGGCGACCTGTCGCGCACCGGCCGCGCAGGCCGAGGTGTCGATGTCGGCGATCCCCGCCGTGCTCAGCCGCCGACAGGCCTCGAAGGCTTTGCGCGCTTCGTCGAGATCTCCGAGGGCCCGCAGGGCACGCCCGGCCGCGAGCATGGCGCGCGCGCGGAGCTCGGCGTGTTGGGGGGCGTCGAGCTGAGTGGCGAGATCGCGGTAGATCTGCACCGCTTGACGGTGATCACCGCTCGAAGACTGCAGGAGCTGCGCATCCCAGTACCGCCGCTCGGGCGAGGGGGCGTCGGGGGTGGCCCACGCGCTGCTCGCCAGGACGCACGCGCCGATGACGAGCGCGGATCTCACCCTTCTTCGCCGATGAAGCGGTAGCCTACGCCGTGCATGGTCTCGATGAAGCGAGGCGAGGCGGCGTCGTCGCGCAGCTTCTTGCGCACGTTGAGGATGTGCGTGTCGACGGTGCGTGTCGTGACGTTGGGCGAGTAGCGCCAGATGCTCGTGAGCAGTTCTTCGCGGGGGAGGACCTTGCCGCGGTTCTCGATGAGGTAGCGCAGCAGCTCTTGCTCGCGGTTCGAGAGCCGCTCTTCGTCGCCGGCACCATGGCGGATCGCGTAGTTGTCGAGGTCGACCTCGATGTGGCCGAAGCGGTAGATCGACCGGGCGCCGCCGGTCCGACGGAGCACGGCGTTGACCCGCGCCGCGAGCACAGGCATCGAGAAGGGCTTGGTGACGAAGTCGTCGGCGCCGAGGTTGAAGCCCTTGAGCTTGTCATCGTCGGAGGTGCGTGCGGTGAGGAAGAGCACGGGGCCGCGGTAGCCCTCGTCGCGCAGCGCCTTGCAGACATCGAAGCCATCGTGCTCGGGCTCTGGCCCCTCGTTGAGCATGACGTCGAGGACCAGCACGTCGGGCGGGAAGCGGTGGGCGAGATCGAGGGCCTCGGTGCGGCTGCGCGCGGTGTAGACATCGAAGCTCTCGCGCTCGGTGAAGTAGCGCTGCAGCATCTCGCTCACCGCCAGCTCATCTTCGACAAATAGGATTCTAGCCATGGGATGTTGCTCCTCCGCCGTCTCGGGCGGTCAGCGGGAGGTGGACCGTGAAGGTTGTGCCGCCGCCGGGGGTGGGTTCGGCTGTGATGCGACCGCCGTGGGCCTCTACAATGTATCGCACGATCGTCAGCCCGATGCCGGTGCCTTTGCAGCGACGAACGCGGGGGTCGGCAGAACGGTAGAAGTCATCGAAGATCCGGTTGCGATCCTCGGGCGCGATCCCGATCCCGCGATCGCGCACCCGAAGCTCCAGCGCCTGTCCGGTGTGGCGCGCCTCGACGCCGATCCACTTGCCCGAGGCGCCGTACTTCACGGCGTTCGACAGCAGGTTGATGAGCACTTGACCGATCGCGTCGCGATCGATCCACACGACCGGCAGGTCGTCGGGTAGATCCAGCTCCAGGGTCATGCCGGCGCCCTCAATGTTCGCTCGGCTGGTCTCGACGGCTGAATGGATGAGCACCACGGGGTCCTCGGGTCGCATGGTGTAGCGCTTGGCCCCGCGCTCGATGGCGGCGAAGTCCAGCACGTTGTCGACCAGTCGAGACAGGCGCTCCGCCTCGCGCACGATAGCGTCGTATTGGGCGCGCCGGTCGTCATCGTCGCGGATCAGATCGAGCTGGAGCGCCTCACCCTTGAGTCGGATCTGGGTGATGGGAGACCGGAGCTCGTGTGAGACGTTGGCTGCGAAGTCGGTCTTGATGCGCGCCGACTCGAGCTCGTTGAGGACGTAGCGCACGGTGACCCCCACCCCGATGACCGACGTCGCGATCGCGAGCAGGACGATCGCGATACGGGTGGCGGCTCGGCGACGGCGAGCCTCGGTCAGACCTTCGGGATCCGCCGCGCTCACCTGGACTTCGAAGCCGGGGAGGTGGTCGAAGGCGCGTCGGAACACGGTCGGGCCCATCGGGCTGCCATCTTGGAGCCGGATCTCGGAGACCAGATCGGCCTTGAGCTCCGAGAGGCGATCGGCGGACCGCTGAAGCGACTGGAGGATCTCGTCGCGATCGAAGGCGTAGACGATGAGGTCCTGACCGGATCGTCGGAAGGCCCACAGGGCCGGCGAGTTCGGATGGGTGCGGTAGGTGGTGCCGGCCTCGGTACCGACTCCGCGGTCGACGAGCTCCGCCAGCTCGTCGAAGAGGTAGCCTGACCAATAGAGCTGCGCGTCTCGGCGATCCAAGCTGCGTCGGGTGCGAGAGAGCCAGTCGGGATCGATGCTGCCCCCCGTGCGCCGGATCGTCTCGAGCTTCGAGAGCGCGCGTCGCGCGACGGTGGGCTCCCCACCTTCGAAGAGCACCCAGCGGGACCCCATGAGCATGTCGACCAGCTCTCGCAGGGCCAGGGCGCCATCGGGAGAGCGCCCGGCCGCGAGCTCGGCCTGGTTGAGACGCGCGACGTCGCCGATCCGAAAGCCTCGGCTATCGCGGAGCGCCCCGTAGTCTCCGATCACGTCGGCGTAGGTGTAGGCGCCGACCCCGAGCACGCCGTAGAGCCTCGCTTGGTGGAGACGGGCTTCGCCGCTCAGCCGCGCAGAAGTCGTCTGCTGGGCCGCCTCGGCATAGCGCTCGGCGGCCTCGGCGAGCTCGCCCCGTTGTTCCGCATGGATGGCGCGCTGCATCGCGCGCTCGAAGGCGGGAGTCAGCTCGGCGGGGTCCTCGCTGAGGGGAAGGTCGAAGGGCTCGACCAGCGAGGTTCCACCTTGGAGCTGATAGGCTGCGATGAGGTGTGGCGAGAGCTCATCGAGGCCGTTGACAGGGGACTGGTTGCGGAGCAGGCGGCGATCCACCGCCGTCTCGAAGGTTCCGAAGATCTCGCGCTCCTCATCGAGGATCTGCTGGACCAGCCCGCGCCCTTCCGGCGCGAGATCAGCCTCGATGGAGGTCGCGCCATCGCTCGTGCTCGCGAGCGCGAAGTAGGCGAGCAAGGCGACAGGTGCGACGATCAGCAGGCCGAACACGCCGACCAAGCGGGTGGCGCGGAGCAGCTGGCGCCCCTCATGCTCGGAGCGCACCTTGAGCAGGCGCGCGATAAAGCGGATCAGGCGGGGGCTGCGGCGAGAGCTCAACGTCGCTCCGAGCGGGTCTTACGGACCCTATCACCCTTGGGTGGAGAGGGGCAGGGGGAGCGCGTCCGGTCGAGGTGCGCTGCGGAGGCTGAACGTACAGCGGCCCGCCGTCGCAGGGAGCGGGGCGGGCCGAGGGAGCGATCCAGGGAGAGGGGGACCCGCTACTTAGGTGGCTTGGGCGCCTTGGTCTCGAGGGCCTCGGTCACCGAGGGCTGCGCGCTGCAGGCCAGGGAGTTGTCGTTGTTGAGACGACACAGCATGAGCTTGCCCTTGGTGCTGAAGCAAAGACCGCCGGCTCCCATGCAGTTGCCTTCCCAATAACCAAGGTAGTATTGGCTACGACCTTCGAGGTCCCACTGGTCGGCGGTGATGGTGTGAACGATGCTGGTGCAACCAGCGCTGGCGAGCGCGATAGCACCGATCAGAACGAATTTGGTCCAGTTCATCATGTCAGTGCCCCGAGGAGTAGTAGTCGATGACCAATACGCTGTCGAGGACGAGGGTCGTCTTGCAGTTCGCAGTCTGACCATTATCGACATCGCAGATTTGAAGGTAGTAGTTGACGGTCTGTGCGTCGCCGGACGAGATGCCGACCTGCGCTTGCGTCGCACGCACCAGCTTGTCCGTCTGGGGGATGAAGTAGCTGTCGATGAGGTATCGCGGGGAGCAGGCTCCAAGAAAGACCAGCATCGAGGCCGCCAGGCCAAGTCTTGTGATGTTCATGAGGGGCCTCCTTAGAACCAGTTGGAGCGGCAACGGATGCGGTCACCTTCTTCGTTGTTGACGTTGCAGGTCCGGACGCAGTCGAGGATGTCGCCGTCCTTGCCGCATTCGTAGTACACCATTTGGATGTGGGGGAACACGGCGTACCAGGTGGTCTCGCGCACCTGGAGGATGGTGGTGGCCTGGCCGGAGGCGGTCGCGACGGGCGTGTCTTGCACCCCCAAGACGTAGCGCAGCGTGCAGCCGGAGCTCCCGAAGAGGACCGCGCCGAGCAGCAGAGGAATCATGTGCTTCATGGGTGGCTCCTAGGGCTTGCGGAAGGAGATGGCGAGGTTCTTGCAGTTCGAGAGGGTGCCATCTTCGGCGCGGTCGCACTCGACGACGCCGGTCTCGGCAACAAAGATCCTCTGCTTGAAATAGGCGATCTTGGCGTGAGACGGTGCCAGGGTGATGTCGGTGACGACACGAGGCCAACAGCCCGCGCTCAGACCCATGACGCCGACAAGCAGCGCAGCGGTGATCGGTCGCGCTCTAATCATGCAATCCTCCAGTGGTTCCCGATAGGGTGACCGGACTTTACGGGAGGCGTCCGACAGGGTCAAGCGGAGGTGCGAAATTTTCTACCGTGAGCGGTGCGGTCTGGAAGCTAGTGAAACGCTTGAATACCCGTGATCCATCGCCCGAGGATCAGGTTGTGGATATCATGTGTTCCCTCGTAAGTATAGACGGACTCCAGATTCGCCATGTGTCGCATGACCGGGTATTCATCGAGGATCCCGTTCGCACCGTGCACATCGCGGGCGACGCGAGCGATCTGGAGCGCCACGTCGACGTTGTTCATCTTCGCGAGGCTGACCTGCTCGTGAAAGAGGGTTCCATCGTCCTTCATGCGACCCAGCCGCCACGCGAGGAGCTGGCCTTTGGTGATCTCGCGGAGCATCCAGGCCAGCTTGTTCTGAACGAGCTGGTAGCTTGCGATCGGCTTGCCGAACTGCTCGCGCTCGATCGCGTAACGCCGCGCCGCGTCGTAGCAGGCCATGGCGGAGCCCATGGCGCCCCAGGCGATCCCGTACCGCGCGTTGTTGAGGCACGAGAAGGGCCCGCGGAGGCCCTTGACGCCGGGCAAGAGGTTGCCTTTGGGAAGCTTGACGTTGTCGAAGACCAGCTCTGAGGTGACCGAGGCGCGCAGGCTGTGCTTGCCGTGCATCTCGGGGGCGCTGAAGCCTTCCATGCCGCGCTCCACGAGGAAACCACGGATGACGCCGTCGAGCTTGGCCCAGACCACCGCCACGTCCGCCAGGGTGCCATTCGTGATCCACATCTTGGCGCCGTTGAGCAGGTAGTGATCACCCCTGTCTTCGGCTCGGGTCACCATGCCGCTGGGGTTGGAGCCGTGATCGGGCTCGGTCAGCCCGAAGCACCCGATCGCCTTGCCCGAGGCGAGGGCCGGGAGCCAGCGCTCCTTCTGCTCTTCGGTGCCGAAGGCGTGGATGGGGTACATGACGAGGGAGCCTTGCACGCTCGCGAAGGAACGGATCCCGCTGTCGCCGCGCTCGAGCTCCTGGCAGATCAGCCCGTAGGCGATGTTGCTCAGGCCCGGGCAGCCATACCCTTGAAGGTTTGCGCCCAGAAAGCCCATCTCACCCATCCGCTCCGGGAGATGGGTCGGGAAGGTGCCGGCTCGGGCGTGTTGCTCGATGATCGGCATGACGTTGTCGTCGACCCAGGTGCGCACCGTGTCGCGGATGGCGCGCTCTTCTTCGGTGAGCAGGTCGTCGATGTTGTAGAAGTCCAGTCCTTGAAAGCGGGCCATGGGTGTCCTTGGGGGAAGGGAGGTCATCTCGAAGCGGTCTGGCGGTTCACGCTTGACCCGAGGGCAGGTGACGTTCTATCGGTATGGCGTCGCTCAGGCGAGCGAGGTGCGGCACGGGGAGGGCTGGACATGGACGGTGTGGCGATCATCAACGGGGTCTTGGTACCGCTCGATCAGGCGGCGATCCCTGCTACGGACCCAGGCTTTACCCTCGGTTGGTCCGTCTTCGAGACCCTCACCAGCAGCGGGGGCGTGCCCGATCACCTGCCCGACCACCTCTACCGCCTGACCCACTCCTGCAACGAAGCCTGCGTTCCGATGCCTGACGTGCAGGTCCTCGAGCGCGAGGTTCACCGCGCGGCTCGGTCGGTGTCTGGCCGCGCTCGGGTCCGGATCACCGTTACCGCCGCCGCGACCCGGGTCGTGGTCGCGACGCCGCTCGATCTCGATCGGAAGCATCGGCCTATCACCGCAGCGCGCGGTACCTATCGCGAGGACCCCTACCTCGCAGGCTCGGTCAAACACTCGAGCCGCGCCAGCTGGATGACCGCCGTCACCCGCGCGGGCGTCGACGAGGTCTTGCTCGTCGATGGGCGGGGTCGGTTCACCGAGGGCACCACCTCGGGGATTCTGGCGGTGATCGACGGCGTGCTCTTCACCCACCCGCAAGATGGCCGTATCCTCGAGTCCACGACGGTCCGTCGGCTGCTGGAGCGCGCCAAGGCGCTCGGCTTTACCATCCGCCTCGAAGGCCCCCCTTCCGCGGGTCCCTGGGATGGTCTCTACATCGCATCGGTCAGCCGCGACCTCGCGCCGGTCACCTTGATCGACGGCGAGCGCCTGACCGGCTGGGAGCCCGTCGGGCGCCGGCTGGCCGGGCTACCCCTTCGCTGACTTCTCCCTCCCTGGAGCCCCGATGAGAACTGGCCTCGACGTCTTTCTGGAACATGGTTGTGCCGCCCTCGAGGGCCTCCGAGTCGGGCTCTGCTGCAACCCCACCGCGGTCGACCGAGATTTTCGGCACGCCATCGATCGGCTGATCGAGCGGGGGGTACGGATCGAGCGCCTCTTCGGCCCCGAGCACGGCGTGCGGGCGACCCTGCAAGACATGGAGCACGTGCATGAGCACGTCGATCCGGTCACGGGGATCCCGACCGTCAGCCTCTACGGCACCACCGAGGCCTCGCTCCATCCCGATCCCGGCGACCTTGAAGATCTCGACGTCGTGCTCTTCGACATCCAAGACATCGGAGCCCGGTTCTACACCTACCAGGCCACCCTCGCCTTCATCATGGAGGTCGCGGGCCAGGTGGGCACCAAGGTGATCGTGCTCGATCGCCCCAACCCTATCGGAGGCCACAAGGTCGAAGGCAACGTGGTGCAGCCCGGCTTTCATAGCTTCGTTGGGGCGTACCCCCTGGCGGTGCGCCACGGCATGACCATGGGCGAGCTCGCAGGCTTCTTCCAGCGAGCTTGCGGCATCGACTGCGAGGTCGAGGTCGTGCAGGTGCAGGGGTGGCGTCGGGATCAGTGGCTCGACCAGACCGACGCCCCCTGGGTCTACCCCTCGCCCAACATGCCCACGCTCGAGACGGCGACGATCTATCCGGGTATGTGCCTGTTCGAAGGTACGAACCTCAGCGAGGGCCGCGGTACGACCCGACCTTTCCACCTCTTCGGGGCGCCGTGGATCGATCCCCAGGCCCTCGCCAAGGCCTGTTCCGAAGGGGCGGCGCGCTATGGCCTGAAGGGGGTCCGCTTCCGGCCCGCCGCCTTCGTGCCCGGCTTTCAGAAGCACACCCGCAAGCCATGTGGTGGCGTCGAGGTCCACGTCGTCGATCGCGAGGCCCTCGATGCCTTCCTGCTGGGCCTGGTCACTGTCGAGGCGAGCTACCGGGTCGATCCCGAGCGCTTCGCCTGGCGTACCGAGACCTACGAATACGTCGACGACCCGATCGCCATCGACCTGCTCATCGGACAGGCGGACTATCGGGCGTGCGTCGAAGCGGGCGGGGATCTACGCGACCTGTTCGGAGCGTGGGCTGCCCAGCTTCAAGACTTCGCCGCGATCCGCGAAGGTTGCCTGCTCTACGCATAGACAAGGCCGCCTGGGCGCTGTCCGCGAGCCCCCGAGGACTCGCGGGACGGAAGCGCGGTTCAGGCGAAGAGCCGCTCGTCGAGGCAAGAGGTGTCCCCCGACTGGATGGCCTTGCCGGTGGCGATCGCCTCGGGGAGCAAATTCTTGACGAAGAAGGTGAGGTTCAGCAGCTTGCCGTGCAGGTAGGCGCTGTCTTCTCCCGCCTCGATCTTGGCCTTGGCCACGCGGGCTTGATCGAGGGCTTCGAGAGCGAGCACGACGTGGCCCATCATGGCCTGGAAGGGCGTGGCTTGGAGCATGGCGTCGGCGAGCTTGCCCTTCTGGCCCAGGGCCCCGAGGTGCATGGCGGTCTGGCCGACGTGGCCGAGGGCCTTGCCGATCGCTTCCGCTTCGGCGGGGAAGTCACCGGACGTCTTCTGTACGAGCTTCTGAGAGTCGCCGAGCCACTCCATGAAGAGCGCCCCGCCCTTCATGCGCAGCTTGCGGCCGAGGAGGTCCATGGCCTGGACGCCGTTGGTGCCCTCGTAGATGCTCATGATCTTGGCGTCGCGCACGAGCTGCTCGAGGGGGTACTCGTTGATGTAGCCGTAGCCTCCGAGGACCTGCACGCCGGTAACGCAGACGTCGAAACCGAGGTCGGTGCAGTGCGCTTTGGCGATCGGCACGAGCAGATCCACCCGATTCGCGAGCTTCTTGCGCTTGGACTCTTCGAGGTCATCGCTGTGGGAGAGGTCTTCGTACAGAGCGACCCGGTAGAGCAGGGCCCGCATGGTCTCGACCAGGACCTTCATGGTCATGAGCATGCGGCGAACGTCGGGGTGCTCGATGATGGCGACGCGTGGGGCGTCGGGGTTCTTGAAGTTCTCGACCGAGGCACCCTGGACGCGATCCTTGGCGTACTTGAGGGCGTAGGTGTAGGCGGCCGCGGCCACGGACTGACCCTGGACGCCGACGCCGATCCGGGCCTCGTTCATGAGGTGGAACATGATCGGCAGCCCCTGGCCTTCTTCGCCGAGGAGCCAGCCCTTGCAAGGCTTGTCGGCGCCCAGCGCGAGCACGCAGGTGGCGGAGCCGTTGATGCCCATTTTGTGCTCGAGACCGACGACCTTGGCGCCGTTTCGCTCACCGAGGTTCATGTCGTCGTCGAATTCGAACTTGGGCACGAGGAAGATGGAGATTCCGCGCGACCCCGAGGGGGCGTCGGGGGTGCGGGCGAGCACCATGTGCACCACGTTGTCGTAGAAGTCGGCGTCGCCCCCAGAGATAAAGATCTTCTCGCCTTCGAGAAGGTACACGCCAGGTTCGTCGGTGGGGGTGGCGCGGGTGCGGTTGTCGCCGACGGCGGTGCCGGCTCCCGCCTCGGTGAGGCACATGGTGCCGCCCCACTCGCCGGTGAACATCTTGGTGGCGACGGGGAGCTGCCAGGCCTCGGGGGCGAACTTGTGCACCAGGCGCGCCGCCCCGGCGGTCAGACCTGGATACATCGAGAAGGCGGTGGCCGCCGAGCTGAAGAGCTCGGTACAGATCATGGCGATGGTGTTGGGCAGGCCGACGCCACCGACCTCGGGATCGGCGTTCATGCCGATCCAGCCGCCCTCGCTGAAGGTGCGCCAGGCCTCCGCGTAGCCTTCGGGGGTGGTGACGTTGCCGTCGTCGTCGACCTTGCAGCCCTGTCGGTCGCCGGGGCCGTTGATGGGGTTGAGGACCTCGGTGGCGATGCGGGCGGCTTCTTCGACCGTGGCTTGGTAGGTCTCTTTGTCGAAGTCTGCGAAGCGCGCGATCTCGCCGAGGCGACCGTCGGCGTCGAGCTGCTCGAACACGGTGAAGAAGATGTCTTGAAGATCAGCGTCGAACGCGATGCTGCTCACGGGGCCTCCAGAGAATGAATGAGGATTCATTCAGGCTCTATCGCTGCCCTATGCGGAGGGCAAGGTTGGTGCATCGAACCGTCGCAAGAGATGACGCCGATCCTCATGGGCCGCGGTGTAGCGCGATCCCAGCAGGTTATCGGCGAAGTCGGTCGAGGACCTCGCGGACTCGGCGTAGCGGGAGGACCTCGAGGCTGTTGGGGGCGTGCTCGGCGGCGCTGGCCGGAGCGATGGCCGCTCGAAAGCCGTGGCGTTCGGCTTCACGGAGGCGCATGGCGGGGTGGGTAATGCCGCGGATCTCTCCGACGAGGCCCACTTCGCCCATGATTACGGTGTCGCGGGGCAGGGGGCGGTCGGTCAGGGTGCTGGTCAGGGCGCAGAGGATCGCGAGATCGGCGGCGGGCTCGTCGAGACGGACCCCCCCGGCCGCGTTGACGAAGATGTCGCGGTCATGAAGGGAGAAGCCGTGCTTACCCAGGACGGCAGCAAGCATGAGCACGCGGGCGCGGTCGACGCCGACGCAGGTACGGGCGGGGGTGTAGGCCCCGGGTGCGCCGACCAGGGCTTGAACCTCGGCCAACAAGGGGCGGCTGCCCTCGAGGGTGGCGACCACGGCGGTTCCAGGGGCGTCGGGGTCGCGCTCTTCGAGCAGACGGGCCGAGGCGTCGGGGACCTGACGTAGGCCCTTGTCGATCATCTCGAAGATGCCGAGCTCCCCGGCGGCGCCGAAACGGTTCTTCACCGAGCGGAGGATTCGCAGGGCGCTGCGGCCGTCGCCCTCGAAGTAGAGCACGGTGTCGACGAAGTGTTCCAGCACCTTGGGGCCTGCCAGATCGCCCGATCGGGTGACATGGCCTACAAGCCAGGTCGCGATGTTCTGCCCCTTGGCCAGGTTCATGGCGCGGTGGGCGACCTCGCGGATCTGTGAGACGGAGCCGGGGATCCCGCTGGCGTTGGCGGTCCGCACCGTCTGCACGGAGTCCACCACCAGCACGACCGGCCGGCTCTCGCGGGTGGCGGCCTCGATGACATCAAAGTCCGTGCAGGGCAGGAGCAGCAGGCTCTCGGCGTGGATCCCTAGCCGGTCGGCGCGGAGCCGGATCTGTCGCGCGGACTCTTCGCCGGTGGCGTAGAGCACGGGCACGCCCCGCTTGGCGAACCGCTCCGCAGCCATGAGCAGCAGCGTGGACTTCCCTACGCCGGGATCGCCGCCGAGCAGAGTCAGGCTCCCCGCGACGAGGCCACCCCCCAGGACCCGATCCAGCTCTTCGAGGCCTGTGCGCATGCGCAGCTCGCCTCCCGCGTCGAGGGCGACCTCGGTGAGGGGGATGGGACGTTGCTGGGCGGTCAAGACGGGCAGCGGGGCCTGGCTCTGTTCGGCGGGGCTGACCTCTTCGATCGTGTTCCACGCCCCACAGCTCGGGCAGCGCCCCGCCCACTTGGGGACCTGATGGTCGCAGGCCGTGCAGCGGAAGATCGATTTGGAGCGTGCCATCCTTGCCTCCTGATTGGCGGTTGGGAGTCGGGGCCGAGCACGGCGCAGGTTCGTGATTCGGGACAGAGAGAGAGGGGGCGATGAGGCGACGAAGGCCAGAAGTCACGGAGCGAACCGGGAGGCGTCCAGCAGCCTGCTCGGAGCCCTGGGTAGCCCTGGGCCTGCGCGTTGCTTGACTAGCCTGTCCAGACTTCCGCTCAGGTCTCGGCGGGATCGCGTGAGGTGAGCAGGTGGTCGATCACCTGGGCGAAGCCCGCGCCTCCTGGCTCGGCGGTAATATAGGTCGGGCCGTGGAGCATCCGAGGGAGGAATCGGCGCACGTTGGCTACCCCGATCGACAGGGGGAAGGCTCGGAACATGGGCTCATCGTTCGCCGAGTCCCCGACGTAGATCCACCCGCTCAGGTCCCCGTCGAGGTCCTCTTGGTAGCGGTCGCGCACGAAGCGCCTGCACCCCTCGAGCTTGTCGAAGAACCCGAACCAGCCGTTGACGTGGATGCTGCTCACCTTGCAGGTCGCGCCTGCCTCGTGGAAGAGGGCGACGATGGCGTCGATGGCTGCATCGTCGAGGGCGGGCACGTCCTCGCAGAAGTCGATCGCCAGATCCAGCTCGCGGTAGGGTTGATCGCTCGCCAGCGCGGTCCCTGGCACGCGCTGTAGGATCTGCTCCCCGAGCGCACGCAGCCGCTCGCGGTTGGCTTCGCGCTCGGAGGGAGGCTGGAGGAAGCGGCGGACGAGTACGCCCCCTTCCATGCTGAACCAGAGCCCTCCGTTCTCGCCGACACAACCATCGACGGGCCACATGCGGGCGATGTGATCGACCCACCCCGCCGGCCGGCCGGTGACGGGCACCACCCGCAGCCCGGCCTGATGAGCGCGAGCCAAGGCCGCGAAGGCGGAGGGAACCAGTCGCCCGTGCCAGGTGAGGGTGTCGTCGATGTCGCAGAAGATCCCCCGCACGCCTCGGCAGGACGCGCGAGGGAGGTGGCTCAGGGCGAGGGGCTCGGCGGCGGTCATTCTCGGCGTACCTTGAAGCTGTCGCTCGCGCGGAGGAGCCGCTTGATGTCGCCTTCGCCGAGGGTCGCGCGCGCGTCGCTGATCTGACGCAGGGCCTCGGACTCGTAGGTAGGGCGCTGGGTCTGGTAGAGCGTGCCGAGTATCAAGGGCGCGTGTGGACCTTCGAGCGTCGCGAGCGCCCAGGCTAGGTTGCGATCGGAGGGGTTGTGGCGCAGGCAGTCCTCGGCCTGCTCCGGCCCGTCGAGGATCTCGACCCTTAGCCCAAAGCCATCTTGGACCAGACCTCGGAGCGTCTCTTTGCCCCAGACCAGCGGCGCTCCGGGTTTGAGGTAGAGGATGCGATCGTCCCGATGGGCGCGGTCGGTGTAGTCTGCGAAGGCGCCGTCGTTGAAAATGTTGCAGTTCTGCAAGATCTCAAGGAAGGTCGACCCTCGGTGCTCGTGGGCGTCGACCAGCGCCTCACGAAGATGCTTGGGGAGCACGTCGACCGAGCGGGCCACGTGGGTGGCGCCCGTACCGATGGCGAAGGCGGCGGGGTTGAGCGGCGGGTCGACGACGCCCGAGGGGGAAGACTTGGTGCGCTTGCCGATCTCGGAGGTGGGGCTGAACTGCCCCTTGGTCAGCCCGTAGATCCGGTTGTTGAACAGAAGGATCGACAGGTCGACGTTGCGCCGAAGCACATGGGCGAGGTGGTTGCCGCCGATGGAGAGGCCATCGCCGTCGCCGGTGATCACCCAGACCGACAGCTCGGGCCGGGCCAGCTTGAGGCCCGTGGCGACGGCGGGGGCGCGCCCATGGATCGTGTGAAAGCCGTAGGTCTCGACATAATAAGGGAGACGGCTGGAGCAGCCGATGCCCGAGATCACGGCGTATCGCTCGCGCGGCAGGCCGATCTGCGCGAAGGCGGTCTGGAGCTGGGCGAGGATGGAGTAGTCGCCACAACCGGGACACCACCGGATCGTCTGGTCCGACATGAAGTCGCGGCGAGAGAGATCGCTCATGCCAAGGCTCCTTCGGGTGGCTCGCCCTGCAAGAGGAGCTCGACCGCGGCGTGGATCTCGCGCACCTTGAAGGGCTGGCCTTGGACCTTGCTCAGCGGCACGGCGTCGACGAGGAAGTGGGCGCGCAAGAGCTGACAGAGCTGGCCGCTGTTCAGCTCGGGCACCAGGATCCGGTCGTAGCGGCTCAGCACCTCGGCCAGACCCGGGGGGAAGGGGTTGAGTGCGCGCAGGTGCAGGTGGGCGAGGGCATGCCCCTGAGCTCGCCCGCGCGCTACGGCGGTCTTGATGGCCCCGTAGGTGGAGCCCCAGCCGATAAGGAGGGTGCCAGATGGATCGCCCTTGGCCTCGGCCGGCTGGAGGAGGGCCTGGGCGCGCTGGACCTTTTGGGCGCGGAGCTCGGTCATTCGTTGGTGGTTCTTTGGGATGTAGCTGACGGTTCCCGTGACATCCTGCTTCTCGAGGCCGCCGATTCGATGGGCGTACCCTGGAGTGCCCGCCGCGATCCAGGGTCGGGCCAGGCTCTCGGGGTCGCGTGAGTAGGGCGCGAAGGCTTGGGGACTCGGGGGGGGCGGCGGCGCGATCGGGGGGAGGTTGTCGAGGTCGGGGATGCGCCAGGGCTCAGCCCCGTTGGCGATGTAGCTGTCGGAGAGGACCATGACGGGCACCATGCTGTGGATGGCGATCCGCACGGCCTCGTAGGCGGTGCGAAAGGCATCGGCCGGGGTGCGAGGCGCGAGCAGCACCATGGGCGAGTCACCGTTTCGGCCGTACATGGCCTGAAGCAGGTCGGCCTGTTCGGTCTTGGTGGGCATGCCCGTGCTCGGTCCTGCCCGCTGAACATTCAGCACGACGAGCGGGAGCTCCGCCATGATGGCCAGGTTGATCGCCTCGCTCTTGAGCGCCAACCCCGGTCCCGAGGTGCCGGTGACGCCGACCGCCCCGCCGTAGGAGGCACCGATGGCGGCGCAGACGGCGGCGATCTCGTCTTCGGCCTGAAAGGTCACGACCCCGTACTCCTTGAACACGGACAAGGCGTGCAGCACGTCGGAGGCGGGGGTGATCGGGTAGCTGCCGTAGAAGAGCGTCCGGTCGACGGCCTGGGCCGCGATCACGAGGCCGGTGGCGAGCGCCTGGTTGCCGGTGACGGTACGGTAGCGGGCGTCGGGGATGTGGGGGACTTGCGGGACTTCGAAGGGAAGGGGGTGGAGCTCGCGGGTGTCGGCGTAGCTCCAGCCTGCCTCGAGGGCGGCCAGGTTCGCTTCGCGGAAGGGGCTGCCGAAGCGGCGCTCGATCGCGTGACGGGTGGGGTCCATGGACTTGCTGTAGAGCCAGAACATCATGCCCAGCGCGAAGAAGTTCTTGCAGCGATCCGCCTGCTTGCGGTTGAGCCCGAAGGGTTCGACGGCGCCCGTAGTCAGGGTGCTGATCGGGGCCTCGAAGACCCGAAAGTTCGCCAAGGAGTCGTCGGTGAGAGGGTTGGACGCCAGCTCCGCCTTCTTGAGGTCAATGGCCTCGAAGCGGTCGACGTTGACGATGGCCAGCCCACCCGGCTTGAGGTCGTCGAGGTTCTTGACCAGGGCGGCAGGGTTCATCGCGACCAGCACGTCGCACTCATCGCCTGGCGTGTGAATGACCTCGCTGGCGAACTGGATCTGGAAGCCCGAGACCCCGCCGCGGGTGCCGGCTGGGGCGCGGATCTCGGCGGGAAAGTCGGGTAGGGTGGCGTGATCGTTGCCATCGAGCGCGGCCGCGTGCGTGAACTGCTGCCCGAGAAGTTGCATTCCATCACCGGAATCTCCGGCAAATCGGATGACGACGTGGTCGATGGACTGGGCGCTCATTCTCTACCTCGACGGCCAGGCTCAGGGGTGTATCCGGCTGGGGCGAGGCAGGCAGCGGCGGCCAGGAGTCTTGTGGGATACGGAACGGAGGTCGTGGCGTAACCCGGGAGGTCTGGTGGGCCCGATCCTCGTCGTGCTGGCGCTCGGAACGGCCTTGGCCGGCGAGCGTCGAGAAGTCCTCCCCGCGCGCGAGATCGAGCGGCCCCTCCATCTGCCGAAGGGCTGGATCGAGATCCAGCCAGGCGTCGCACGCGGCAGCCACCCTTGGCGATCGGCGACGGAGACCCTGACCCTCGGTCGAGGGAGCCTCGCGCTGCGCGGCGCGCCCTGGGCAGCGGTCGAGCTTCGTGGCTCGGTGTCCGGGACCTCGACGCGGGGGCTCAGCGCAGGGGCTGAGCCGGTGCTCCGACCCGGTCGGTTGAGCTTCGGCGGCTCCTACGCCTTCCTCTGGAAGGATGCGCCAATGCGGAGTCTCGTCGCCGAGATCGATGTGAGTTCGCCAGCCATGAAAGGGCCCACTTCCCTCGTCCTCAATCCCGACACGCCGGGCCCGGAGCGTCCACTCGACCTCCCGGCCTGGACCGCTCGCCTCGGTCTGGCGGGGCGCCACCAGCTCAGCCCCTTCGCGTGGAGCGGGCGGATCGGCGGCGAGCTCCGCGGCCTCGTCTCCGAGGCCGTGGTGGCCCCGATGGACCCTGAGCACGTCGCGCCACTCCGGCCAGGGCACGGCCTTGATCTGAACACCAGCTTGGACCTTCAGCTCGGACCCCTCGTCCTGCGGGGCGGCGTCGCGGCCGGATACACCCAGCCCGCCAGGTTCCTTGCCGAGGGAGCAGGTTTTCAGGTCGTGCCCGGCACGGAGGGGCCGTGGGTCTCCGTCGATCTTGGCCTCACCGCTCACCTCACCCGGGCCTTCGACCTCGACGCGGGCTGGCAGCGAACCCTGGCGACCCCACGGCCGATCTTCTTCGGTTCAGGCGCCCCGGTGCCTCTGCCGGGCGGTGTCGGCTGGCTGCGCGGTCGCGTGCGGCTCTAGGCTCCACCGAGCCGTGGGCAACTATCCATGTTGTAGACGGCTTATAGAGAAACATTGCGTCGTCGAATGAACCGATCCTGGACACCGTCGACCGATGCGTTACACGTCGGGGGCTCGGCGCCTGAGGCGTCGGGCTGCCCCGCCCCGGCCGCTCCGCGCCAAGGGGCTTGACACCCTCCGGCAGGGTTGCTAAGGGGCGCCGCGCTTCGGCAGGGACCCGCCCCCGCGGGATCCGCCGACGGTCGGTCTTTGAAATTCAGGCAGCAGTGGAAGATGAGCGTTCTGTCATCTTGCGAGCGCAAGGTGGCAACCCCTGTGAACAACAGGCGTTGAACTACGGGTTCAACAACAACAGCGGGTCATCGGCTTCGTGTCGGTGGCTCATGGCATCATCCTTCGGGTTGTTGTCAACAGAGATCGAACTGGAGAGTTTGATCCTGGCTCAGAGCGAACGCTAGCGGCGGGCTTAACACATGCAAGTCGCACGAGCCTTCGGGCGAGTGGCGAACGGGTGAGTAACACGTGGATAACCTGCCCTCTGGAGGGGGATAACCCGGGGAAACCCGGGCTAATACCGCGTATGGCCTACGGGTCAAAGCCTTCGGGCGCCAGAGGATGGGTCCGCGGCCCATTATTTAATCCTGGTTGGTGGGGTAAAGGCCTACCAAGGGTACGATGGGTAGCTGGTCTGAGAGGACGATCAGCCACACTGGGACTGAGACACGGCCCAGACTCCTACGGGAGGCAGCAGTGGGGAATATTGCGCAATGGGCGAAAGCCTGACGCAGCCACGCCGCGTGAGTGATGAAGGCCTTCGGGTTGTAAAGCTCTGTCGGGAGGGAAGAAGATCTGACGGTACCTCCCAAGAAAGCACCGGCTAACTCCGTGCCAGCAGCCGCGGTAATACGGAGGGTGCAAGCGTTGCTCGGAATTACTGGGCGTAAAGCGGACGCAGGCGGCCTGCCAGGTCAGGTGTGAAAGCCCGGGGCTCAACCCCGGAATTGCACTTGAAACCGGCAGCCTGGAGTACGGGAGAGGAGAGCGGAATTCCTGGTGTAGAGGTGAAATTCGTAGATATCAGGAGGAACACCAGTGGCGAAAGCGGCTCTCTGGCCCGATACTGACGCTGAGGTCCGAAAGCGTGGGTAGCAAACAGGATTAGATACCCTGGTAGTCCACGCCGTAAACGATGAGTGCTAGCT
>REDI01000003.1 GCA_007693595.1 Deltaproteobacteria bacterium
CCACCGGCGGCGCTGAGCGAGACGGAACTGGGGCGGACGGGTGGGATGAGACACAGGAGCCCGCGACTCTGAAACAGGCGCTACAGGCACTGCTCGTCGGCTTGGAGAATGCGCTGGTCGGGCCGTCCGCGACGGCACCGACGCTGCACTACCTTACTAGGATGTATGCGAAGGGCGTCGTGGAGTTCGCAGCCAAGTTCTGCCCCGCGACGCTGCCCGCTGGATTGCAAGGTGATTGGGCGTTCGCTGCCCCCACTCACGCGGCGCCCATCCCGAAGGGCGACCCGCGGGCCGATGAGCTGAAGCACACTCTTCAGATGGACTTCGAGAACTACACGCTCGGCAGACTCTGTGATGACCGGGCGAACTACGACATGAACCACCAGGGCCACCAGGATGCGGTGGCCTATGTTCTCGGCGTCACCTGGGACCTCGGATGGAGGGCAGATACCTTCGAGCCCCTCGACCGACGCATCGCTGAGGATGCGTATCGGGGCCGAGGACATCGCCCCCTCGCCGAACGCTACGGCAAGAAGTACAGCTGGATTGGCTTCTTCGAGTACGCGGGCGTACTCGAAGACTCCGGACTCTTTCCGCGTGAGGGCCGGCCGTTCACAGACGTGGACATCGACCCCTCGTTTCCCGAGGAGGCGCCCATCGACGGTGACGGTGACGGTGACGTGCCGTCAGCCTGGCTGTCGCCCCAGATCCAGCTCCACGAGAGCTGGGTCTGCGCTGACTCGACTTCGCTTCCTCGCGAGCTGCTCGTTCGGAAGAAGATCGGGGAGCACGAAGGGCCCTGGATTCTCGTCCATGGCTTCCTGAAGGCTGAAGATCGTTTGCTCGGGCGAGAAGCATGGGCGTTCATCTCAGCACTTGTCGTCGAGACCAGTGGCAAGGCCGACCTCGTTGCCGCCCTTGAAAGCGGTGCGCGGCCGTGGGTCTCTCGGGATGTCCCGAGTGACCACTACACGTTCGCAGGAGAGATTCCGTGGCATCCGAGATTCGCGGCCGTTGCGCTCGAAGAATCAGGGCCAGACGCCTATCGAGAAGACGTTCCGTGCGCGTCGAAAGCGGTCGCGGTCGAGGTGCTCGCCCATGATTACGCGTGGGAGAGCTACCACAGTGAAGTGAACCAAGCCGAGAGTGCCCGAGTTCCGTCTCGACTCTTCTCAGCACAGTTCGACCTCAGGAGCCTGCCGCAGGGCTTTGACCAGTGCCTGCCCGACGGCACGAGAGCGAGCATCACACTCAGCGGCGTCGAAGGTCTCCGTGGCGACGTAGTGTACCTCCGCGAGGACCTAGTCAAGCAATACGCCGGCGACCGCGATGTCGTGATCTTCGGTTTCGGCGAGCGAGAGCTGAGACCTTATCCGTCCCCGCCACCCCAGTGGCTTCTTGATGCCCGAATGCAACAGAAGGACGAGTGGCGAGCGGTGGTCAGAGATGTGTGGTCGATGCTCCCAGAACGCCCAAAGACGAGAAAGACCAAGAACCCAACCCCAGAGTCTATTTCCAACAAAACAACCCCAAGCTCCCGGATGGTGAAATCAAAGAAGAAGGTAGGTCTGCCAGCGAAGTCTTGAAGAAAAGCACCGGCGGCTCAGGCGGCTCTCCTCGTGCCCACTTGTCGCCAAGGACGTGCCGAACGACGATTACTTCTCCCCACCGACGACAACCAAAACTTCCCACCTGACCACGACTCCGGTCCCCGCTCGGATACACTTTGGTGCCCCAAAGCTCGTCGATCGGCCACGATGTCGAGGAAGGCGCAACACTCGGTGCAGCCCACCACCTCGACAGCGGTCGCCGCCGGGGTACCAGGGCGCAACTTAGGCTATCCTACCCCTATGATCATCCAGCCCCGCCAACTCAAAGCACGAGCCATCCCGCAGGCACCAGATCCCCCGTTCGAGAGCACCTTCTCGGACTTCGTGCAGCAGCATCTCGCCCCACTATGGCCGGCCGAGGCAGTCATCCGTCACCACCATCAACTCCTGATGGACTACATCCGAGAACCCAAGGCGTTATTCATCGTCAGGAGCGTCTCCGGCCAGAAGCGGGGCGAGGCGGTCACCACGCTCGATGGAACCAAGCTCCTCCCATCAGACAACGCCCCCGCCTGGTTCTGGCACTCGGTGATGTTCAACGGGCTCAGGTTCGACCGAGCCCGCTTCCGAGAGTTCGTCCAGGAATCGCCGACCCACCTGTTCGAGGTCTCCAGGTTCCAGACCGTGAACACGGCCGGCTGGCACGTCGCTCACATCCTCGACGCCAAGGACGGGAATACGTCCTGGGAGACCTGGAACCGGCAGGAGGCTGTCCGGCGGTTCGTCCGGAACATCCACCCTCTGAACCTATTTTACGTGCCGAAGGCCGACTGGCAGCGGGTCGGTGGGGACCCCGAGCTGATCGGCTACGTGGCCTGGGTGTACAGCGAACTGTGGCCAGACATGTGGGCTGAGCTCACCGAGGTCGCGGGGACGCAGACCCTCCGTCCCGACGCCGAGAGCCGGGTCCTCAGGATCGATGCGCCCTCGGAGACCTCACGCTCGGTGGCCCTACGCGGTCGTGGCCCCTCGAACAGGGCTTCGTGGGACTTCGTGCTCGGTGCTCGACGCTCCAAGCCCATCACGGCCATCCTATCCCAGCACCCTGCGGTCGAGGCTCGGACCGCTCGACTGCAGGAGGGGCTCACCCTGGAGCGCTTCGTGGCCCTCGGCGACGCCCTCTACAACAAGACGAGGAAGTCGATGCTGCAGAAGCGGGCTCCTGAGAATCCACGACGGCAAGCCGAGATCGCCTTCGACCTGCTCGACGCCTGGATCACCAAGACGTACTCGAAGCCGTCAGGCTGGACCGGAGCCATCAAGCTCCTGCGGGACGGAGCGGACGAGGGGCTCGACCAGGTGCGGGACCTCGACATCCACGGCCTGGCCACATCGGCCCTGCGGGTCGTCGATGGGCCCTACCGTGAGGCCAACGAACTGGGGCTTACCTGAGCAAGGCGGTGAGGCGCGCGCAGAGTATGGCGAAGCCGTGGTCAAGCGGCTCTCAGGGTGGCTGACGGAGCGATACGGTCGGGGATACAGCTACCCGTCCGTCAAGCGCATGAAGCAGTTCTACCGTACACGCTCCCAGACCTCTCGGGCGAGCTGATCTCCACTGGGTATGCCCCTCCTCCCCCCACAAGTGGTAGCCGATGCTCTAGCAGCTAGCCGAGACCGTCCGAACCCCGCCCCGACGACCTCAAACCACCCTTTCTCCCACTGGCTACGGAAGGAGATCGTCGAGGGGGCAAGCCCTCTGCTAGACACGGACCACACCCTCCAGCCGTCGCGGGTTCATGAAGGCCGTCTCCCAATCTGAGGAAGCCAGCCTCTTCCTCGACGATATCGACGAGCTCTTCGCCATCGAGCAGCAGGCCAAGGAGGAGGCGGCCCGGAACCAGGTGGAGCTGATCGCGCTCCGCACCAAGCTCAGAAGCGAGCGAAGCCGGCAGATCGTCGAGGGGCTGTACGAACGATCCGACAACACGATCCGCCTGTCGGGCACCGCCCTCGACAAGGCGCTGAACTACCTGGTCAATCAGCGCCGGCCTCTCGAGCGATTCTTGGAGGATCCCCGGGTCCCGCTGATGAACAACCACGCCGAGCGGCTGATCCGCAGCCCCGTGCAGGGTCGCAAGGCTCATCAGGGGTCGCGATCGTAACGGGACACGCGGATCGCCTCGGCGTTCTACACGATCGTCGGCTCCTGCAAGCTGAGTGGTGCCGACCCCGTCGCGTCCATGAAGCACCTGGTCGAGCGCGGGCTCGCGGAGCCCACCTCCGCACTACTGCCGAGCGAATCGCGGCCAAGGTCACCGGCGAGAGGGAGCCACCACAAGGTTGAGGTGGAGGTTTCGCGCTCCATGAATGGGCATTAGCGGATCCGGAGAGGCCGGCTCGGGGGGTGCGGGACCATGTACGACGGTTCGCGTTCCATGACGGCGGATGAGCGGAGCGGGGGCGAGCGGCGCGGGGACTGCGGGACCATGAAATGTCCGTCGTGATCGGTGGGCTCGCCCCCCAGCTCCTGTGCGCGGTCGAGGGGACGTGCCTGTCAGGGCTGCGGCAGGGACTCCACCGAGGCCTCGGCACGACCCGAGAACAGCAGGCGGCCCACGTCGACGTAGGGCCCGCGCGTGACCTCCTCGTGGGCGGCCAGCCACGACAGCGGATCCATGCATAGTGCGTCGTAGGTCGAGCGGGGGATGGACAGGAGCTCGTCCGGCCGCGTCGCCACGGTGAAGATCATGGCCTCGTCGCGCATGTCGATCAGTCGTGGGCGGTCTTCCGGGACGAAGCGTAGTACGGAGCGCATGATGTCGAGCTTGAGGACCTCGAGCCAGGCGTCGTCGAGGCCGGCATGCAGGGCCACAACCTTGTCGCGCAGGGCGGCAAGGCCGAAGACGGTGCGCACGGTGAACCCGCCGGACATGTCTCGGACCAGCGGAGGGGCGTGGGTGACCATCGACTCCCGCCACGCGGTCATCGAGTCGTTCTCGTAGGTACGCCAGGCGTGCTCGCCCCCGGCCGGCAGACACACGATCCAGTGCTTGCGTTCGAAGTCCAGCCAGGCGAGCGGATCGTCCACGGCATAGGCGTGCTCGCACGCGCTGCACGCGAACACGCGCAGCCGACCCGCCCGCAGGTCCTCGACCAGCTCCGGCTCGTCCTCGGCCCGCACAGCTACAGTCAGGCGGCAGCTGTCCTCGTGCCCACACCGGGGACACGAGACCTTCCGAGTAGCGTAGCTGGTCATTCGCGGATGGGGGCCGTGCCGTCTGCCAGCAGGGGCACGACATAGTGCTCCACGGGATCACCGCTGCCGGTACTGACCCAGAAGTCCAACGCGGGCCGTCCGTCGACCTCTCGGGTGATCGGAGGTGCCACCCCGGTGATGCCGAAGTGCTGCTCGAAGTAGGCCCCCCGCTCTGGGTCGGTGATCAGCTTGCCGGGCTCGGGCTGATTGGGCACCATCAGGGTGGCGAGGGTCGCGAGGGTGGTCGCGTCCGCACCGTCCCGGCCCAGGCCGGCCGCCTTGAGCGCTGCCCCGCGGGCCTTGTCCGCATCGAGCACGAGAGCGCCCTCGGCGACCACCCCCGGTGCGTAGCGCTTGTAGCCACCACGGGGGCTCAGCTGCACGACGGCGAACACGGTGATGCCGTCCACGGCAGGCTTCTCGTGCACGATCACCGAGAGCTGCGATGCATCCGTCGACCAGGCCCTGGCCATCTGGTTCGCGGCTGTCTCCTTCCACTTGGACATGTCGACCACCTCGGGGTTGGACTTCACGCCCGCGCAGCCAAGCACGAGAGTGGTCACCATGGCTGTGAGCCTCATCATCCGACCTGCTCCTCAGGCGCCATGCCGACGTTGGCGACGTTGTTGTCGAAACAGACCTTGGTCGGCCGATCGACGCCTTCCAGGTGCGAGCCATCGGCGGAGCCGTCTGCGTTGGGCTCGTAGTAGGTGGCATAGGCCTCCGCGAACCACTCCCCCCGCGCGCGGTGCTGGTAGGTGAAGACCTTGCGGGACCTGGACTCGTGGGCATAGCTCGACCACTTCGAGTCGTAAGACCGCTGGTAGATGCGATCGCCGAGCTTCTTGCCGCCATCCGGGAGATGGTTGTACCAGGGGCTATCCAGGCCCTTGGTGAGCGCCTCGATGGCGTCGTCCGACTTGATGGAGGCCTGGGTCGGCCCGTCGATGGCGCCCCAGCAGTCCAGCGCTTCGAGGTCGGCCTCGATCGTGGTCGTGTCGCCGGGCGTGGCCGCGGCGACCAGCACGCCGAGCACCGCGGTCTTCTGGGCGCCGGGTAGCCCGTCGATGGCGCCCCCGGAGTCCGCCACCATGTCCCCCACGAAGGTCGCGATGTCTGTGCCGTAGACCTTCCAGTCTCCGCCTGCCGCGTTGCCGATGCAGTACGTCGCCGCGCCGTTGATCTGACTATCGACGGCGTGGCCGACCTCGTGGCGGATGACCTTGTTGAACCGGGTGACGCCGTGCAAGGGATCACCGACCTCGGCCGAGCCGTTGGCGTTGTCGATCTTGTTGGTGCCGATGTTGAAGCCCGCGCCACGGTAGTCGGGGTTTTCGGTGACCCCATCCGTGTATGTGGCGTTGTCGTCGTACCAGCCGCCGTTGCCTGTGTCGCCGTAGCGGATCCACTGCAGTAGCTCGGGGTTGCCCTCGATGTGGCCGGGCGGCAGCGCCTCGAGGACCTCCCAAGAGCGGTCGAGGGTGGGGGCGTCCCAGTCGGCGCCGTCGTCCCCACGAGCGACCAAGTTGAACCGGGTCTCAAAGGCAGCGCACTTCAGGGTCATGGCGCCATCGTCGGCCCCGAAGAAGATGTCGCGCACCGCAGCCTTGTTGGCGTCGGACAGCGCGCTGCCTCTGGCCGGCAGGGTCTGGAGCAGCAGCTGCTGCTTCTCGGCGGACACCCTAGAGAGCAGGCGCCTGCGAGAGCCGCTGTCGACCACCGAGATCACCGCCATCACTGCGCGTGCGTCCGACTCGCTCACAAACCAGTCGAAGAGGCTCGTGGACAGCAGTGCGTTCAGGTACGGCGCCACCCGATCCGGACCCAGGGCGATGAGCACCCTGGAGTAGTTGGGGTCGGACTGGACCGAGCTCGGGAGGTTCTCGAGCAGGCGGTCGATGGTGCTGATGTTGCCCACGGCGCGAGCGAGTTGGCTCGTCGGCAGAGCCGCCAGCTTGCGGTAGGCGGAGAGGGCCTCCTCGTCTGTGATCGCCCAGTCGAACAGCCCGTAGGAGAGGAGATCGGTGACCTCCTGCTCCGTCGTCTCGCGCTGTTCGTCCGCCTCCGCGACCCGATCTTCCAGGATCTCGGTGTACCGGGTCTCGCGAACGTACTCGACGCCGTCGGCGTTTTCCGGTAGGTCGTCCGTGAAGTCATCAGGGTAGACCGCGAAGTTGCCGTACTCCGTGCAGACCTCGCGTGGCATGACGGCCTCGCAGAATCCCCCCTCGCGGGCCTCCTGCGTAGGCTCGGACTCCACGCCGTTGCTGACTCGGACCTGGAGCTCCGGGAGGGTCAACTTGGTGCCGACGATGATGAGATCGCCGCCCCGGAAGACGCTGCCTTCGTTGGCGCGCATGATGTGGCGCCAGTACCGGCCGCTGCCGTAGGTGGCCTCGGCGATGCCCCACAGGGTATCGCCCCGAACGACGGTGTGGTCACCTCCGCCCTTCTGCTCGGTCCGGCCCTCCTCGGTCGCGGGGGTGGCGGCGGACAGGCCCTCGACGGTGCTGGTGTTCTCTGTCGACAACGTACTGGACGTGGTCGGCGTCGTCTCGTCCTGGGCCCTGGCGGACCTGCGCACGTATGCCAAGAATCACCTCCGAGCACGGAACAAGTCAGCTTTACCGCGAACCACATGTCAGGGCAAGGTAGTAGCATCCACAGGTTCACCAGCACTGACGTCAACTTTGCTACGACACGTCCATGGACCACCTTCCCCTGTTCTCCACCGATGTCTTCGTCTTCCGCCCCGCGAACGCGGAGACCCTCACCCCCCCCTTCCTGCAAGCGATCCTCGACGAACGGTCGCGCGAACCCGGCGTCTCTGCGTCACAGGTGGGGGGCTGGCACTCCCGTCCGGATCTCGCGCAGCGAGCCGGTCCCCCATACCGGCCGGTGATGGAGACCATCGTCGACTGTGTCGGGCAGGTCTTGCACCACCTCGCTGCCCAGCGTGGACAACCCGTGCCCCGTCATCGGTGGTCCGTGGAGGCCTGGGCCATCGTGCTGGAGCGCGGGGGCTACAGCCGGCCTCACGACCACAGCCCGTCCCACTTCTCGGTGGCATGGTACGTGGACGCCGGTGAGCCGCCTACGGAGGTCCACCCCCTGTCCGGCACGTTCTCCCTTCTCGATCCCAGAGGCCACGTCGGACGCGTGCCGGGCCTCCACTTGTGGCCCCCGACACTGGACATCCACCCGGAGACTGGAATGGTCCTGATCTTTCCGAGCTGGGCGCTCCACCACGTCCACCCCTACGCCGGTGAGCGGCCTCGGGTCGTAGTGTCCGCGAACCTGCGGATGACGCCGGTGTGACAGCGGTTTTTCCTGCAGAGCGGCTTCCTCATCCGCTGCGCCGGTTGAGGACCCGGCGCCGAGCGCACAGGGGACGCGAAGGCTCCACAAAGCCTCTGCGAAGGGCTGATGGCGCGGCTGCGTGTCCCTGTGTCGAGCACGATGATCCAGTTCCAAGGAAAACTCCATGCGCTGCTTCGCCCTGGTCGCCGCGCCCAAACCGTGCGAGGGCGGCGGCCTGATCGAGCTCACCAGCGAGGAGGTGTCAGGCGGGTTGACCGACGTCGAGGTGCTCATCGTCCGCATCGCCGCCCGCTGCGAGGCGTAGCTCGCGCGGCAAGGGCTCGGCGCGGAGACCGAGCGCTACCACGATGACCCGACGACGCGCTGCCTTTGCTGCAGTCCGCGTCGGTGGGGGGCCGGTCCGCGGTGCGACAGCGCAACGCGCGACGGGTCCAGGCTATATGGTCCCAGACCTCTCGGGCAAACTGATCTCCCATAGGTACGCCCCCCCTGCCCCCCCCGGCCCTCCCAGAGAGGAGCCGATGCTCAAGCAGCTCGCCGAGACCATCCGGACCATCGCCCGACGACCCCGAACCGACCTCTCCCCAACAGGCTACGGAGGGAGATCGTCGCAGGGGCCCACCCGATGCTCGACACGCGCCACACCCGGCAGGCCGTCGCGGCGGCGATCGGGATCTCTACCACCTCGCTGTACCGACGGAGCAGAGACCTCGACGAGGGCGTGCGCTTCAGACTCGTTGTTGCCCGGCCCGAGCACGCTACCCCCGTCCGGGTCATCTCCCAGGCTCTATCCCTCAAGGGCTATGTCCTCACCCGCCTGGGCCTTGAGTCGGTAGCCGTGCTCCTCGGGCGGCTGGGATGATCGGCAGCAACCCAAACATCGAGGTCTCCGCGCGGACCGCGCCGACCGGCCTCCGAAAGGGATTCAACGGTACATGGTCCCGCAGTCCCCGGGCCAGCCTTTCCCGATCCGCTAATCCCCCTTCATGGAACGCGAACCCTCAACCTCAACCTCAACCCTCTGGTGGCTCCCCCTCGCCGGCCAGCTCGGCCGCGAAGTCGCTCGGCAGGAGCGCGTAGCCGGGCTCCTCGAGCCCGCGCTCGACCAGGTGCTTCATGAACGCCACCGGATCGGCGC
>REDI01000038.1 GCA_007693595.1 Deltaproteobacteria bacterium
GGGGGGGTGGGTGGGCTAAGGCTTGACTTTGCCGGGCGCGTTGGCTTGGGGGTCTGGGCTGGCGGGGGGGGCCGCGCCCGGTGGCTCGGCGACGAGGGGGTGGGGGATGACCTGCGGCGGCGGGACGTCGGGCATGGGACGGGCGAGCTTGTCAGCCGAAGGCAGGGCTTCGGTAGGGACATCCGCCTGCGTGTCGTGGGAGAGGGTCGGCTCTTCGTCATCGGCAGGGCTGCCAGGAACGGGGAGCAGATCGGGGAGCTGGAGCCGGGTCGCGACCCGGAGGAGCTCCACCGCCGACGCCGCGCCAGGGGAGGTGAGCACCCCCGAGGCCCGCTCCCAGACCTCGGCCGCCTTGGGAAGACCCCCATGCTCCCCGAGCGCGAGGAGCGCGTCGTAGCGACGACGGCGGGCCGGATCGCTCAAGATCTCCCAGGCCTGCTCCACCTGGGTCCGAACCAGATCTAAGCGGGCGGTATCTCCGCGTTGATCCAATAGATCTCGACGCCGCCGCCCCAGCCGCGCCAAGGTGCGCGAGTAGGCGGCCCGGAGCGTGTCGGGGTCGGCCTGGTGGTGTGCACCGATCTGGTCATACAACCCGTGAGTCATAGGATCCGGTAGCGCCGACGTGGCGGGCGCGCAAGAGCGACACAAGACAGTTCAAGCCCGGACCGCGCCCCCTAGCGCGACGGGCTAGCCTGATCCGACGCACACCGCCCCGAAGTCCTCCTTTGGCCGGAGCGATGGCGAGGAGCCGCGATGACCGCGTTCGTCTATTTCCTTGTTGCTACTATAGCTATCGGACTCTCCACCCGGGCATGGATGGGGGAGCGAACCGACCCCGCGAAGATCGCGTTTCTGGGACTGGGCTGGGTCCTGGCGACGACGTGGATCCTCTTTTCGCTCTCGCTCTTTCCGAACCTTGGCATCCTCCGACTCGGCTACATGATCGCAGGAGGCTTGTCACCGGCGATGGCCCTCTTCGCGGTCGACCGTCTCTTCGGAGACCGCGCCGCGCCCCCGAGCCCCCTGGCCAGCCGCCTGCTCTTGCTCTCGGTCGGGGTGGTGCCTGCTTGCGTGGGCCTGCACGCCTTTGTCTTTCGGGGCACTCCAGGCACCAGCCCCGCCCAGATCGCCCTCACGCTCTACACCTTCGGTGTCGCCGTCGTTCTGCTCATCCGGCTGTGGCAGGTCCACGACGCCACCCCCCTCCGGGTCGAGCAGCTGAGGCTTCGCTATCTGATCGGCGTCACGGCCGGCGCGATCGCCCTCGCCCTCTCCGAGCAGATCGGCCGGGCCCTGATGACCCTCGACGCGAGCGCGGACCTCTCCTACATCGCCCGCGCCGTGGCGCTTCAAGGGCCGCTCCCCCCGCTCTCGGTGGTACTCACCGGCGTTGCCCTCTACTTTTTGTACCACAGCGTCGTAAACTATCGGCTTCTCGACCTGTACGAGCTCTTCAGCTACGCCACGGCCCTCGTGGTCAGCGCCCTCGTGCTGGTCCTGATCAACGGCATCGCGGTCCTGTGGGTCGACACCTTCAACGACTATCCGCTCCACACAGCCTTTCAGACCTTCGTCGCCTCCATCCTCTTCCTCATCGCCTACGACCCCCTCAAGCATCAGATCGACTGGTGGGCGAACCGGCTCCTCAACCGACGGGGGCACCAGCTCGCCGAGGCCATCGAGGCCCTTCGGTCCGAGATCCCCAAGGCCACCACCAAGGAGCTACTGACCCAGGTCCTGCTCCGACGACTACACGGCTCGGGCCGAGTCCCCGTCTGTACGGTCTACCTCTGGGACGAGGGCCGAGATGCGTACGCCCTGGCCGGGATCCGAGGAGACGTAGATCCCGAGCCGCTGGTCGCCCTCGCGGGCCCCCCCTTCATCGATGGCTTCACCGACGAAGGCCGACCCTGGTACGTCCGGGCGGAGCTCGAGCGGCGCCGACAACATCAGGACGGCGCTGCAGCCGAGATCCTTCAGCTCATGAACGCCATGCACGCGGATCTGACCATCCCCTTCCGCTCCGGCGATCTGGTCCTGGGCTGGATGCAGCTCCGCGACGAGGACTGGTCCGACGGCTTCTCGGGGGACGAGATGCAGCGCCTGGCGGAGGTCGCCGGACTGGCCTCGGTCGCCCTCTCGAACATTCAAGAGTTTCGACGACTCGAAGAGGCACATCGCCTCGCCGCTCTCGGAGCGATGGCGGCCGGTCTGGCGCACGAGATCCGAAACCCCCTCGCGGGGATCAAGGGAGCCGCTCAGTATCTGCAAGCTGAGGAGCTCGAGTCCGACGCGCAAGACATGTTGGGCGTCGTGATCACGGAGGTCGATCGCCTCAATGTCGTCGTCAGTCAGTTCCTCGAGTACGCGCGTCCCTTCGAGCTGGACCGCGCCCCAGACCACCTCAACGCGATCGCGACGCACATCCTACAGGTGCTCCGCGCCCAGGGCCTTCCCCCGAACATCGAGATCGTCGAAGACCTCGCCCCAGAGCTCCCTCCGATCGCGGTGGACCGGGGGAGACTGGCCCAGGTCTTGCTGAACCTTTGCCAGAACGCCCTCCAAGCCATGCCCGACGGAGGGACCCTCACCGTCCGAACTCAAGGTCGCAGCTCCCGACAAGGCAAGCGAACGCTCGAGATCGCGGTGAGCGACTCAGGTAAAGGGATCAGCTACGACGCGATGACCAAGCTCTTCGTTCCCTTCTTCACGACCAAAGAGTCTGGCACAGGCCTGGGACTGGCCATCAGTCAGCGCATCGTCCAGGCACACGGCGGCGAGCTCGAGGTCCTCAACCGGCCTGGAAAGGGCGCCACCTTTACCGTCATCCTCCCCTCCCCTGAACCACAGCGCCGCGAAGAGAGCCCAAAGCCCCTCGACGAGGAGTCAGAGCCCCTCGAGGCCGCGTCGAGCTGAGGTTAGAGCCCGAGCTTGGCGCGCAGCTCTGGGGCCGTAAGCGCAGCCTGCCAGACCTCGGTTCCTGGGTCGAACGAGGCGGACGAGGCCAGTTCGCCGACCACGACGGGATCGAACCCGCAGTCCGACACCAGGCCCGCGACCAGCTTCGCATCGTCCGCGTCATCGCTGGCGATAGGGATCGCCAAGCGCGGCGCGTCGCGGTGGGCGTACTCGGTCATGGAGGCTGCTGAGAGAGCGTTGTAGGCCTTGACCACCTTGGCGCCATATAGCCGCGCTAGCGTCCACGTGCCGGAGCCCGTTCCCGCCTCGGTGACCTCTTTCGCAGCCCGAGCGTCGTGCTCAGGGGAAGGGTTGGTCGCGTCGATAACGACCTTGCCGATCACCGCGTCCTTGACCGCCATGTCGAGGTCTTGGGTGTGCGAGAACGGAAGGGCCAGCAGGATGATGTCACCCCAGGTCGCAGCCTGGATGATCGGCCCGCACTGCCCCCCGATGTTCCGCGCGCGCTCCCCGAGCTGCTCGGGATGACGACACGACAACAGCACCTCGTGACCGGCATCGGCGAGCAGCGTGCCGATCGCACCTCCTGCATGGCCCGCACCGATGATCCCGATCCGCATGAACACCTCCGCTCATTCATTGATGGTAGGCCCCCGGAATCCCCCGGCAAGGCCAGCCGGCTCACAGCACTCGCCGCAGGCCCTCCGTCCATGTCCGTATCGAGGGCTCTCCCTCTCGGACGAGCAAGGACTCATATCCCGCCCAGCCCTCAGAGGGACAAAAGTGATCGCGAGTGACCAGTCTAAACATTGGATGTTCCCTGTCACAGACCGAGACCAAACCTTCTGAGCACTGATCGCTGGCGAGGATCTCGCAGGTTCGCTTGACGACCTCACTGCCATGTTCATGGCGATCCTCCCACGTCGCGCCCACCTTCGGGTCGACCGGGAGGAGCAACATCGGAGGCAGCCAGGGCTCCAGCGAGGCCTGCCCGTCCACCATGGGACCCTCCGCGATGATCGCGACCCCAGCCTGCCCATAGGCGAAGCGCTGCACGACCTGGGGCGCGTCCGGCTCGTCCACTCCCGTGACGACGTCGTAGTGCAGCGAGTCCCCGGCCGGCAGAGCCTCACTCCAGCGCTGCCGAACCGACTCCCATGGGAGCCCGACGTCAGAGACCACCCGCTTGCGCTCGAAGGTGAGCTCGCGAGGAGGGGCCGCCCAGCTCAACAGCGAGGCGGGCAGGTCCTGCTCGGTCGTCGCGCTCCGATCGACCGCGCGAGGACACCCGCTCAGGCCCAGCACGCACAGGGAGAGCGCGGCCGCGGAGCTCCCGCAGAGCACGCGCTTCGATGAGCGTCGAAGGCTCACGGGTCATCCTCGACCAAAGCACCCGTGAGGTCTGGAGGATCATCGTCGCTGGCGTCCCAGTTGAGGCCAGGCACCATGTGGGTCGGGTCGAAGGGTCGACGCTCGACGAGCATCGCGCGGGGCCGAGTCAGGAAGCGGAGCAGATCGATCCCCCCAGAGAAACCATTGCTCGATCGTCCCATTCCCGCCGAAGGAAGACGCTGAGACGCCCCGATCGTGCCTCGGTTGATGTTCAGGGCGCCCGTGCGCAGGCGCTTGAGCATCTCTGGCTGATCGGGATGGTCGGGATGGACAAAAAGCGAGGTTGCAGGCCGGAACGATAGCTGGTTGTGCACTTTGATCGCGGCCTGCCAGTCCTCGGCCCGGTACGCGAGGAGGATGGGGCCAGGGGGCTCGTCGACGAGGAACTGTTGGCCTCGATCGGGATTGATCGCGTAGAGTGCGGGATTGACGTAGAAGCCTCGCCGATCGCTCAGATCGAGGTTGTGGGCCTCGAGCATCGGGGTGTGGCCGTCGGCGACCAAGGCGCGGCCGAAGCGTCGATACCTGGCCCGCACGTTATCGGAGATCACAGGACCCATGAAGGTCTGGTCCTCGAAGCCATAGCCTACGTTCACGGACGCTGCGCGCCGCATCACCTGCTCACAGAAGGCGTCGAAGATGTCGTTGGTGACCACCACCCGGGCGGTGCTGTTGTGCCGCTGCCCCGCCGTGAGGTAGGCGCCGACGACGACCTCGTAGACAGCCTGCTCCATATTGCAGCCCCCGACCACGATCGCACAGCCCTTCCCTCCGCACTGGTAGAGGACCGGCAGGTCCGGCCGATCCCCGAGGGCGCTCTGGATGGAGGCCGCGCTCTGGGGCGCCCCGCTAAAGATCAGGGCGTCGACCATAGGGTGGGAGGCGAGGCGCTGACCGATCCCGGCCCCCGAGCCCTGCACGAGGTTGAACACCCCCCTCGGCAAGCGACACTTGTCCATGATCTCGGCGATGCCCTGCCCGACCCCAGGGGTGAACTTCGAGGGCTTGAGCACCACGGTGTTGCCCGACATCATCGAGGCAAGGACCTGAAGGCAAGAGTGCAGGAGCGGCAGGTTGTGGGGCGCGAGGATGCCGATCACCCCGTGCGGCATCGGATCGCTGCGCGCATCGGTCTCGTGAAGGATGCGGGGAGCGAGCAGACCGAGCCCTTCGTCGAGCAGGAGATCCACGACCCTGATGGAGGCGACGACCTCTTGACGAGACTCCCACAACGGCTTGCCCGTCTCACGGCTGATCAGGGCCGCGAAGCGCTCCTGCTCTCGAGACAAGGCCTCGCGGAACCGCCGGAGCGCTGTGGAGCGCTCCGCGAGGGAGCAACGACGCCACACCGCGAAGCCACGGCGGGCCGCACCGACCGCGTGCTCGACCGATGCTTCCGAAAATCCGAATCTTCCAAGGACATCAGAGCGATCGCCTGGATTGATCCCGACGATGTATCCATCGATTCTCTCAGGCTTCACGAAGGAACCGCGAAGATAATCCCCACGCCTAACCAAGCGTTCATGTCGACCAAGAATCACGGCTGAACCATCCTGGCACCGGCCCTCGATGAGCCCGCCGCCCTGACGCTACCACAGGCAGGGAACGCGTGGCAGGGCAAGCCTTCGACGTTAGGGACCTCCCCCTAGATACGGGACCGCCAACAACCGGGGTCGAGGAGCGTCGATGCGCAATGTACACGAGAACATCCTGAGCTGCGTGGGCGACACGCCGCTGGTGCGCCTAAACCGCGTCACAGCGGGCCTCCAGAGCACCCTGTATGCCAAGGTAGAGTTCCTGAACCCGGGATCATCCGTCAAAGACAGGATCGCGCTCAAGATCATCGAAGATGCAGAACGGGAAGGTCTGCTCGAGCCGGGAGGCACGATCGTCGAAGCCACCTCAGGCAATACCGGCGCCGGGCTCGCGATGGCCGCCGCCCTCAAGGGCTACAAGTGCATCTTCGTCCTACCCGACAAGCAGTCCGAAGAGAAGCGGGCAGCCCTACGCGCCTACGGGGCCAAGGTCGTCGTCACTCCGACCGATGTGGAGCCCGAGGACCCGCGCTCCTACTACAGCGTAAGCAAGCGGATCGCCCAAGAGACCCCCGGCGCCTTCTACGCCAACCAATACCACAACCCGAGCAATCCCCAGGCCCACTACGAGTCGACCGGACCCGAGCTCTGGGGCCAGCTCGGTCAAGCGCTCGACGTCTTCATCGGCGGGCTCGGAACAGGCGGCACGATCACCGGCACCGGAAGGTTCCTCAAAGAGGTCCATCCCTCGGTCCAGATCGTCGGCGTCGATCCCGTAGGGTCCCTGTACTACGACTACTTCAAGACCGGGCAACTCACCCAAGCCTTCAGCTACGTGCTCGAAGGGATCGGCGAAGACTTCCTCCCTTCGACCATGGACTTTCAGTACGTCGACGAGGTGGAGCGCGTCTCAGACAAAGAATGCTTCCAGATGACCCGCCGACTCGCTCGCGAAGAAGGTCTGTTCGTGGGGGGATCCTGCGGCGCGGCGGTCGCAGGCGCGCTGAAGTACCTCCGCCGGCACGACCGTCCGGGGCTGACCGCGGTGGTGCTCCTCCCCGACAGCGGCAGTCGATACCTGTCGAAGATCTACAACGACAACTGGATGGCCGAGAACGGCTTTACCGAGGACCCTCTCGGCCTCGGCACGGTCGCCGAGATCATCTCCGCCCAGGGAGGCCCTCGCACGCCGATCGTGGTCAAGCCCGACGTCTCGGTGCACCGCGCTATCGACCTGCTCAAGGAGCATGGCATCTCGACCCTGCCTGTCATGGACGGGGATCGCCTCGTCGGCGTCATCCACGAGAGCCGACTCCTCGAGGCCGCGTTGTCCGGGGCCGGCGCAGGCTCCAGCTGTGCCGAGCTAGCCGACAGCTCCTACTGTACGGTTACTCCCACCACCGACGTCACCACCCTGTCCGATCTCATGCGAAAGGTCCGGCTGGCCCTCGTTCTCGTCGACGGCCAGCTCCAGGGGGTGCTCTCGCACATCGACCTCATCGACCACGTCGCTCGCCGGACGAGCACGACCTGAGCCCTCTGGAGGAACCCTTGAGTTCATCGTCAGACGATCGCATCGAGACCCGCGTGATTCACGGGGGACAGGCTATCGAGCCCGTGACCGGGGCGGTCATGCCACCCGTGTTTCAGACCTCGACCTACGCCCAGCCCTGGCCGGCCCGACACACCGGGTACGAATACAGCCGAAGCCAGAACCCCACCCGAGAGGCGCTCGAGCGCTGCGTCGCCGACCTTGAAGGAGGCTGTGAGGGCGTCGCCTTCGGCTCTGGACTCGCCGCGTCGGCCACGGTGCTGCACACCCTACCCAAGGGAGCGCGCATCGTCTGCGGCGACGATGTCTACGGAGGGACCTATCGCCAGCTAGAGCGCGTCTTTCGGCCGCTCGGTCACCACATCGACTACGTCGATCTCTCCGGGGCAGATCCCGTCTCGTCGATCCCCGAGGGCACCGACATGGTCTGGCTCGAGTCTCCGACCAATCCCCTGCTCAAGGTCGCCGACATCCGCGCGATCTCGGCCCGCGCCAAGGCGGTCGGAGCGACCGTCGTCGTCGACAACACCTTCGCGACCCCCATCTTTCAACGCCCCCTCGAGCTGGGCGCCGACCTGGTGCTCCACAGCACCACGAAGTACCTCAACGGGCATAGCGATGTCGTCGGCGGGATCGTCGTGGCGGGCGACCCGGCGCACGCGGAGCCGCTCCGGTTTCTGCAGAACGCGATCGGCGCGGTAAACGGGCCCTGGGATGCGTGGCTGACCCTCCGTGGCCTCAAGACCCTGGCGCTGCGCATGGAGCGCCATCAGCAAAACGCGCTGCAGATCGTCGAATGGCTGCAAGCCCACCCCGACGTCAAGGCCGTCCGCTATCCGCTCTCGCCTGCCGATCCCGGCTACGCGGTCGCCTCCTCCCAGATGAGCGGCTTCGGCGGCATGGTGAGCTTCGTGCTCGACGCTGACCTCGCTCGGGCCGAACGCTTCTGCGCCCTGACCCGCATCTTCACCCTCGCCGAGTCCCTCGGGGGCGTCGAGAGCCTCCTGGAGCTCCCCGCATCCATGACCCACGCCTCCGTGCCGGCTGAAGAGCGCCTGGCACGAGGCATCGAAGACGGACTGGTTCGACTGTCCATCGGGATCGAGCACGCCGAGGACCTCATCGCCGACCTCGATCAGGCGATCCAGCGCTCGCGCGATCCCGACTCGGCTCATCCTCCAGCCTGAGCCCTCCGGAGTCTGCGTGCGTGTCCCCCTCCTGCTGCTTGCGCTCGCCGCCTGTGACGCCGAGAACCCCTTCAGGGCCGAGGAGCTGTCCTGCGAGGAGCGACAGATCTGGTACCCCCTTGATGGGGGCGAGGAAGTCATCATCTCGTGCGACGACCCCGGAGAGGGCTGGACCCTCGATCCCCCCGACAGCGACGATGCACACCGATGGTGACCGAACCGAGCCACTCCCGAGACCCCGAGACGCCCGGCGCCCTCCGCGCCGAGGCGGAACGCATGGGCGCTTCCATGATCCGTCGCTTCGGGTGGTTTCACTGGCTGCTGGGTCTTCGCCGAGCCCTGCGGCACGTCCGCTTCGACGATGCCTCCGCCGAGCGCATCCGGCAGGCGGCGAACCGTGGCCCGGTCGTGTACGTCCTGCTTCGGTCTTCCAACCTTGATCATCTCGCTCTAAACCACGTACTCAACCGCCGGCTGCTGCCGCTTTCGATCTGGGCGAACGGCGTGACCCAGTTCTTTTGGCAGCCTGTCGTTCAGGCCTGGAGCGGGCTCTTTCAGCGGCTCGGGGATCGCCTCGCCGCCAAGGCTCCCCCCGATCCCATCTCTTCGGGCTGGATCACCCGCGCCCTGGCCGCGAACGAACCCGTCACGCTCTTCCTCGAGCCCGCGACGGGCTTGTGGCGGAACCTGGCGCGGCGTTGGCAGGACCCTCTCCCCGCCCTCCTCGAGGCACAGGCTGCGCTCGATCGCCCGATCCAGGTGGTTCCGATCAGCGTGGTCTGGCAGCGGGGACTGGGCCGCGAGGTGCACCCCGCCGTGCGCATGGTGCTCGCCGATCCGGATCGACCCTGGGGCGTGACGAGGCTTGGCAAGCTGATCCTCTACCCCTCCGACAGCGTGGTGGTGGCGGGCGAGCCGGTCGACCTCTCGACCTTCTTCGAGCGTGTGCCTCAGCCCGAGCGCCGTCGCCGCACCCTCTTCGTCCTGCTCCGGCGCTACCTCCGCCGCGAGGGTCAGGTGGTGCGGGGCCCCAGGCTCCCCTCTCCGGCCTCGCTGCGCGCAAACGTGCTCGACAACCCCCCCATGCGAGCCTTGTTGGCCTCCGAGGCCGAGCGGACCGGCGAACCTCCCGAGCGCATCCGACGCAAGATGGAGCGAGAGTACGACCGGATCGCCGCCCACATGCGGTGGTGGATCATCCGGGTGCTCGATGTGCTTCTGCGGCCCCTCTGGACCCGCGTCTACAGCGGCGTCGACGCCCCCGAAGAAGACATGGAGCACATCCGACAGGCCATCCGCGACGGCGCCGCCATCGCCCTACCCTCCCACAAGTCCCACTTTGACTATCTGCTGCTGGCCTGGGTCTTCTACCAGCACAAGCTCACGCTCCCTCATGTCGTCGCCGGCATGAACCTCGCGCTGCCCGTGGTGTCCTTCTTTCTTCGCAGCGCGGGAGGCTTCTTCCTCGAGCGAACCTTCGCCGGCAAGGTCCTGCATCCACCGATCTTCGCGCGCTATCTGCGTGAGCTCATCCACCACGGCGCCCCCATCGAGCTCTACATCGAAGGCGGCCGGACCCGATCGGGCAAGCTTCTGCCCCCCAAGGTCGGGGTGCTCGACATGATCTTCGACGCAGCCGCCCTGCGCCCCAAGGGCCACGAGGTCACGTTACTCCCGATCGCCCTTGCTTATGAGCAGGTCGCGGAGCAGGGAGCCTACGTTCGAGAGCTCGGCGGCCAGCGCAAACGAAAGGAGGATCTGGGCCAAGTGGCGAAGGCCAGCAGCGTGCTCCGGCGACGGCTCGGGAGGGTCTACCTGCGCGTCGGCACCCCGATCCCTCTCGGGCCGCTGGTCGATCCCAGCGACGAGCGCGAGGGCTGGATGCAGCGCAGCCGCGAGGACCGAAAGCTCCTGCTCAACCACATCGGCCACAAGGTCATGCATGAGGTCGGGCAGCGCACCGTCCTGCTGCCCACCACACTCGTCGCCCTCGCGCTGCTCGCCCACTCTCGCCGCGGCATCGAACAAAAGCAGCTCCTGGATCGCACACGAAGGTTCCGCTCGCTGATCGCGCGGCACCAGATCCCCGAGGCCGCGAGTCTCAGCCGCTTCGAAGAGGCCATGCGCCTGAGCTTGTCGCGCCTGGCCGATCAGCGCTTGATCGAACACTTCGAGCACCAAGGCGAGCGGATCTGGGCGGTGCGGGTCGAGCGCCGACTCGAGCTCGATTTCGCCAAGAACCAAGGTCTCCACCCCTTGGTCCCCGCAGGACTTGCCGCCTGCGCCCTGCGCGCGGTGGGCGAGGGGGCCTCTCTTGAAGCCCTCTCCAACGAGGTCGCTTGGCTCCGACGCCTCTGGCGCCGAGAGTTCCTGCTCGATCCCGACGCCAGCGCCCTCGAGGTGCTCCAGCTCGGGCTGGCCGATCTGACAGCCCACGGCGCCCTCTCGCCCGACCCTCCCGAAGCTCCGACGATCGATGACCGACACCGGATTGCCGAGGTTTACGGACTGTTTCGACCCTTTCTCGAAGCCTACATCGCGGTCGCGAGCACCGCTCCCGAGGTGGACGGCGCACGACTTGGGCGCAAAGAGTGGGTGGCGGCACTTCAACGACGCTCCGAGGCGCTCTTGGCCGCCGGTACGATCTCCCGACCCGAGGCCCTGTCGCTCGTGACTCTCGAAAACGCCGTAAAGGTCTACCTGGACGATGGAGCGCTGATCCTCGACGAGCGGGAGCACCTCGCGTCTCGGCCCGACAAGTTGGGGTCGATCGTGGACCGACTTCGCCCCTTGGTGCACCCGTGAGCCGCGACGTCGAAGAGCTCTTCGAGGGCGGACGCGCCGCCGAGCCGCGCGTCAAGTGGGTGCTCGGCGTCCTGATCTCAGGCCTCGTCCTCACCTTGCTCGGCATGGCCTGCACCGCCGTCCCTGGCGGACTCGTGACCTTGGCAGGCTGGAACGCCCTCCAGAAAGAGATCGATCGCGTCGATAGCGGCTACCTGCCGATCGAGCACCGGCCCATGCTCCAGAGGCTCCAGATCCTGGCCTGGGCCTCGCTCGGGATCGTAGTCGCTTGCTTCATCGCCCAGGGTGTGCTGCTCTGCCTGGGCTTCTACACCACCCTGTGGGGGTTAGCGCTCGAGGCACTAGGTCCCTTGGCCGTCCTCATCCTCTCGACCTGGGGTGGATGACCCCCGCAACGCCCGAGCGCGCAACATTCCTTCAGCCAGGCGGATCTGGAGCGTGGCTCCGAACGGGACCTGGTCTGGAGCGCGGATGATTCGCTCCTCGACGCTCACCACCGCGAAACCCCGTTCGAGCACCGCCAGCGGAGAGAGGGCATCGAGCGTGGCTTGCGCCGCGACGAGCTGACGACGAGACCGCTGGAGCCGGTGGGGTATGAGAGCGTGAAGGCGCCTCTCGAGCGCAGAGACCGCCTGGCGAGCGCGACCAACGCGGGCCCCCAAGAGGCGCTCGAGTCGCTCTTGAGCCTGCTGCGCGGACAGTCGGATCCGAGCCAGACGTCGCTCAGGGTGCTGGAGGCGATCCGCGAGGCTACCGACCCGCTCCCTTCGCTGCCGGAGCGTGCGCAACCAGGCGTGCTCCAGGCGGAGCTGCCAGTCCTCGACGCGAGCGCTCAAGGCAGGACCATCCGGCAAGGTCCGCACAGCCGCTGCGGTCGGCGTCGGCACCACGACGTCCGCCACGAGATCGCACAGGGTGGTGTCGATCTCGTGCCCCACCGCGCTGACCATGGGGATGGGGCTGTGCGCGAGGATCCGGGCGAGTTGCTCGTCCTGAAAGGCCATCAGATCCTGCGCAGAGCCACCGCCACGGGTGATCACCAAGATCTCGGCCCGACCGTCTTCAAGGAGGAGCTCGACCGCCCGCAGGATGTCCGCCGGAGCCTGACGCCCCTGCACCAGCGCGCCCGCGACGAGCACACGCGTCGCTGGCCAGCGCTCCCCGCTGACCCGCAGGAAGTCTTGCAGGGCAGCCCCTGTGAGCGCCGTCACCACTCCGACATGCTGTGGGAAGGCTGGCAGGGGCCGCTTTCGCCGTGAGTCGAGCAAGCCCTCCGCCTCGAGCCGCGCTCGGCGCTCCGCCAACTCTCGCGCCAGGCCCCCAAGCCCTGCTGGCCGGATGTCTCGGACATAGAGCTGAAAGGTTCCGCGAGCACCATAGATCGAGAGCCTCCCCGTGACGAGAACCTTGTCGCCAACCTTGGGCCGATGGCGCAGCGCGCGCCACACCGTGCTCCACGCCACCGCCGACACGCGGCTCTGCTCATCGGTGAGTTGAAGAAAGGCGTGACCCGATCCCGCCACGTTGAGCTCAGCGATCTCACCTTCGACCACGACCCCCGGGAAGCGAGCGCGCAGAAGCGCGTCGACCTCTTGAACCAGTCCAGTGACCGAGTAGCGCTGCACGCCCAACCTCCAGCGAGGTGAGGTATGCTGATCCTCCAACGAGAGCGAGCCCGATGGCGATTTACAACACACCACCTCCGAGCCCCCAAGTCGACGTCTTCGCACGTCCCGACGGGCCTCTTCCCCCCCCTTCCCCGCCCCCAGGACGGCGGGGACTCCACCCGCTGGCCGCGATGGTGATGATCATCCTAGTCTTCGGCGTCGTCGGGGGGATCGGGGTGGCCGTCTTCTTCTTCAAGCCCCAGGTCAACCTCGGCACCCCGCTCGAAGAGAGCGTGCCTTTCCAGCGTACCGCAAGCTACTTCGCCTCTTATGACGAGATCGTCGCCATGACGGGTCCCAAGCCCAAGGTTCGAGACGTGGGCGACTCGCGCCTGGACTGGTCCGTGACGGGAGCGGGAGAGGCTGTGATCCACCTGCAGCTCGCCGGTCCCGAGGGGGAGGCGGAAGGCTGGAGCACCTGGAAGAAAGACGCGGATGGCTGGGGCCTCAAGGCGGCCTCTTTCCTGAGCGCGTCGGGGGAGCAGGTGGCGATCCCTACGGGAGGGGGTGGCTTCTTGTCGCGATACGACCTCGCCGCCTGGCGGGCGGCTGACCCGCTGACCTCCCTAGGGCGCGGGCAGCGCGAGCTCATCGAGGGTCGCCCCGTACAGGCCATTCAAGACCTCACCGCGGTTATCAAGGAAGACCCTCAGAACGCTGACGCCCTACTCTGGCGAGGCCGCGCCTTCGAGCGCCTGGGCAACGTGCCCAAGGCCCTGGCAGACTACCAACGTATTCTGGTCTTCGAACCCGACAACGCTGCCGCGCTCGCGCGGCTCGACGGGCTGCGGGCCTCCCCGCCCTTGGGCGAGGCCGTGTCTCCCCGACCCGACGCCGCAAAGCCCCCCAGCCATGGCGCGCGCCCGAGCTCGCTCATCCCAGACTGAGACCTACGGCGAGGAGAGCTTCAAGATCCGACGCAGCCGGAGCTGCTCGGCGGCGAGGGCCTGAGCAGCCTTGGAGGCCGTGTCCGGCATTTGAGTCGAGACGTCACGCTGCTCCGTGGGGTCCTCATCGAGCTCGAACAACAGGCCATCGCCTCCCTCGACCGGCACCAGGTACTTGAGGTCATTACTCCGAAGACCGATCCACCAGACATCGTTTTGATCCCGCCCCACCAAGACCGTCGAGAGGTCGAGATCTCGCTCCCCCCCTAGGTAGGGGAGCAGCACGATCGACTCCGACTCGTGGCGGGGGCGGATCTCGGCGTGAGCGAGCAAGGTCGCGTAGAGGTCCTGGAGGCGTACATCCGCACGGACGACCCGATCACGAGGCCCACGCGGGATCGAGATCAGCATCGGGACCTTGACGTTGGCTTCGTAGAGCCCGCGGTGGGTGAACCGGCCCCCGTGCTCCCCAAGGAGCACCCCGCCCGTCCCGACGACGACGACGACGGTGTTGTCCGCGAGGCGCCGTGCCTGAAGCGCATCGAGGATCCGGCCGATCTGAAGGTCCGCCGCAACGACCTCTTCGCGGTACAGACGCTTGAGCGAGCGGACGTCTGCCGGCTTGTCGAAGGTCTCGTCGAGGCGGCTGCGATGATCGATGGAGGGAGCACCCACCTGGCCGTTCGCTTCGAAGCCCTCGAGGCCGTGTGGCTCGAAGGGCTCTCGCGGCCCATGCAGATGGACCATCGCAAAGAACGGGCGATCCGCCACGCCGTCGAGCCAGCTCAGAAAACGATCGACGGTCTGTGCGTCGGGGCGCGGACGAGGACCTCTGCCCAGCAAGTCGAAGACGAGCTCGGGGATCCGTAGCCGAGAGAGCCCCGCCAACCTGGAGGGGGCCTCATCGTCATAGATCTGATAGCCGTAGTCGAAGCCCGAGCGGTACGAGAGGTCTGACGTCGAGACAAACCCCCCGGTGGCGTAGCCTTCTTCGGAGAAGGTGGCGGGCAACAGCGCCTCGACCCTCCTGAGCCGGTCGCCACCGCGAAGGACCTCGTGCCGCAGCGGGTAGAGACCCGCGCTGATCGAGGCAACCGCGGGGGCGGTGTCCGGCGAAGGTGTGATCGCCGACGAGAAGACGACCCCCGAACTCGCGATCCGGTCGAGGTTCGGGACGGGGGCGGCCCCCAGATCCGCGCGAAGCGAGTCCACGACGATGACCACGAAGCGCGGGTCGGAGTCCAAGGCCGCTCCACCCATGGGCTGAGCGCTTCGGAGGAGCAGAGAGCCGGCCAGCAAGAGGCCAAAGCCGCCCACCCCAGACAGCGCAGAGAGGAGCTCGGCCGAGAGCCCCGAGCGGTCTTCCTGGTAAAGCCTGGACCCGAGCAGGAAGGCGGTCAAGGTGAGGAGCAGGGGCATGAAGAGGAGCAGCGCAGCCACGACCGCTCGGTCCTCTGCCCAAGCCTGGGAGGCGAGCCCCGAGAAGAGCAAGAGCAAGGTCAAGCCGGTGGTGAGGGCGAGCTGGACCGCGAGTCCACGGGAGATCACGATCCGCTTCATGGCCGTGTGAACGGCAAGCCCCAAGAGCAGGCCAACCGCACCGGCGAAGGCCGCGTACATCGCTGCGCTGAGGAGGCCTAGCACCACCAGATCCAGCGGACCCAAGGCGAGCTTGACCCGCGCTGCGAGGGGGAGGGTCTCGAGCCCGCCTACGAGGGCCCCGACGGCAAGGCATGACAGCGCCCCCCGAAGCGAGAGTCGCGCGACCGATGGCTCCTGCATTCAACCTCCGTCGACGAGCTAACCTGCGACCGCCAAGCCGGCGCCTCCCCCGCCAGCGGATCCCTGCACGGACCCGCCTGACCGACTACGATCACTCTGCATGCCTCGAGGTTCGCTCATGACCATGAACGCCATCGCTGTCGAAGGGGAACGACTCGTCCTTCGGCCCATCCCCGCACCTCGTCCCGGGCCGCTCGACGTGAGGATCCAAGTCGCCGCCACCGCGGTCAACCGCGCCGACCTTCACCAGCGCGCCGGCCGCTACCCTCCCCCACCCGGCGCCTCTCCGATCTTGGGTCTGGAGTGCGCCGGAACCGTCATCGAGGTGGGCGCAGAGGTGCGAGGTGTGCAGGAGGGCGACCGGGTCGCAGCCCTGCTCGCCGGTGGGGGCTACGCCGAGCAGGTGGTCTGCCCCGCCAGCCACCTGCTCCCCGTACCCGATGCTCTCCCGACGACGCTCGCCGCCGCCCTACCCGAGGCGCTCTGCACCGCCTTCCTCAACCTCGCGATCGAAGGACAACTTAAGCCAGACGAGCGTGTGCTGCTGCACGCCGGCGCGAGCGGTGTGGGGACCATCGCGCTCCAGCTCCTCCGGGCGTGGGGCAACCCCGCGTGGGTCACGGTGGGCTCCCCCGCGAAGGTCCAGGCCTGCCTGGCTCTCGGCGCCCGAGGCGGGAGTGATCGTCATGCCGGCCCGTGGCTGGCCGACGTGCTCGAGTTCAGCGGGGGGCGCGGAGTCGATGTGATCCTCGATCCAGTAGGCGGGCCCTACCTCGCCGACAACCAGCGCGCCCTGGCTACCCTCGGGCGGCTGGTGCTGATCGGGCTGCTCGGAGGCCGGAGTGGCGAGCTCGACCTCGGCCGACTGCTAGTCAAGCGTCAGCGGGTGGTCGGGAGCGTGCTGCGCAGCCGAAGCGACGAGGAGAAGGCCTCGCTCATCGCTCGGATCCGGGCAGAGGTCTGGCCCCTCTGCGTCGAGGGGACCGTCCGCCCCCTGATCGACCACCAGCTCCCCCTCACCGAGGCCGAGCGTGCGCATGCACGCATCGCGAGCAACGAGACCATCGGAAAGGTGGTGCTGATCGTAGACCCGGACCAGTGCTGAACCGCGGTCCTCCTCATCAGGTTATCCCCGGTGACCAGCACGGAGCACACCATGAACCTCGTCACCGAGGCCGAGAGGCGACGCACCTTCGCGATCATCTCTCACCCAGACGCCGGCAAGACGACCCTGACCGAGAAGCTGCTGCTCTACGGAGGCGCCCTGCACATGGCGGGGGCTATCAAGGCCCGAAAAGCTGCTCGACACGCCGTGTCTGACTGGATGGAGATGGAGCGCGAGAAGGGGATCTCGATCACGTCCTCGGTGCTCCAGTTCGACTACCAGGGTCGACGGATGAACCTGCTCGACACCCCAGGCCACGCCGACTTTTCAGAAGACACGTACCGAACCCTCGCGGCGGTGGACTCCGCCGTGATGCTCGTCGACAACGCCAAGGGCGTCGAGCCGCGAACGCTCCGGCTGTTCGAGGTCTGTCGCATGCGCAAGCTGCCCGTCCTCACCTTCGTGAACAAGATGGACCGCCCCGGGCTCGATCCTTTGGACCTCCTGGACAGCGTCAGCAAGTCGCTGAACATTCGCACGGTCCCCTTCAACTGGCCCATCGGTATGGGGCGCGACTTCGTCGGAGTCGTGCAGCTCAAGACCGGCACGGTCACCGTCTATGAGCGCGGCGCGCCGGGCGGCACCGAGATCGCGGAGGAGCGGATCCTCCACGTCGAAGACGACGCCCTGGCCGAGGCCCTCGGGGCATCGCGCCACGAAGAGCTGCTCGAAGAGATCGAGCTCCTCCGCGAGGCCGGGGACGACTGGTCCATCGAAGACTTCCTCGCAGGTGAGGTCACGCCCTTCTTCTTCGGCTCCGCGATGACCAACTTCGGCGTGCGGCCCATCCTCGACGCCGTGAGCGAGCTCGCCCCTGGTCCCAAGCCCCGCGTCACCAGCGCGGGGCAGCGCACGCCCACCGATCCCGACTTTTCTGGCTTCATCTTTAAGATCCAGGCGAACATGAACCCCCGTCACCGCGACCGGATCGCCTTCATGCGGGTGGTCTCCGGTCAGTTCGAGCGGGGCATGGACGTTGAGCTGGCGCGAACCGGCCGCACCCTGCGCCTGGCCAAGCCCCACACCTTCATGGCCGACGAGCGCAGCATCGTCGAGTACGCCGCCCCCGGCGACATCGTCGGGCTCTACGACCCGGGGGAGCTGCGTCTGGGTGACACCCTCTCGACCGGCGACACCGTGCGATTCCAAGGGATCCCCCGCTTCGCCCCAGAACACTTCGCCCGGATCCGCCTCAAGGATCCGACGAGGCGAAAGCACCTCCAGACCGGCCTGCAACAGCTCTCGCAAGAGGGAACGATCCAGCTCTTCATTCGCGAGGGACTCGGCCCGGCGGACCCCTACCTCGGTGCGGTCGGACTGCTGCAGTTCGAGGTCCTCAAGGAGCGCCTTCTCAACGAGTACCGCGTCAAGGCCGAGCTGGTACCGAGCGAGTTCACCACGGCCCGGTGGGTCGGCGGCAAGCCGGAGGGCTTGGCGTGGCTGAAGGGGCGCAGCGACTTCGTGCTGGTCGCCGATCGCGACGAGCGTCCCGTCGTTCTCTCTGAGTCACCCTGGAAGCTCGACTACGCGCTAAGCCAAGCGCCTGGGCTAGAGCTCTACGACGTCAGCCCCCTCGACCACTGAGGCGGCCACAGGTCTGTTTCCCAAGAGCCTGCTCCCGGTGTACGCTACGCGCGGAGGTGTGCATGGACTGCCCCCGCTGCGCCACCACCCTCGAAGCCAAGGTGGCCAACCCCCAGATCGAGCTCCGCGTCTGCCCAGCCTGCACCGGAACGCTCGTTCCGCAGAGCCGCCTCGTCCCCCTGCTCGAGATGATCGCCCGCCCCCTCGCCCATGTCGTCGACGTCGATGAGCCGATCGAGGCCATCCCCGACAAAGGGGGCCACTGCCTCTGCCCCACCTGCCGACAGGTCATGGAGTCCTTCGGCTATATGGGCACCCGGCTGGTCATCGCGGACCGTTGCGGGCCCTGCGCGCAGATCTGGACCGATCCCGACGAGCTCGGCACCATGGCGCTGCTCTACCTGCGAACCCACAAGCGGACGAACCTCAGGAACCAGAAGACCCAACAGTACGGAGTCGAGCTGACCGAGCGCGTAAACAAGCTCATGAGATCGCGCGCCAAGGCGAACTTTGTCGCGCGGCACCTGTTGAGCTGAGCCTCGTCCTACGCCAGCCCCCCTCGGACCCGATTCAAGCCTTCAGGCCACGCTGATCGAGCCACTGAAGGCTCACCTGATAGGCGCGTTCATAGCCATCGATCACGCTCTGGTGGATGGCCGACTCGATCCGACCGCCGATCAGCGGGATCCGAACATTGATCGCGCCGTCGACCAGTCTCTCCAGCCCCACGCCCTTGGCCTGGACCTTCATCGTGCCCTTGGCCTGGACCTTATCGGGGACGACCGCCGGGAAGACCTCCCAGTGAAGCACACGGTCTTGGTCGAGGAAGCTCTCTTGTTCGTAGACGAGCTTCTTGGTGCCGACAGCCCGTGCGACCATCGCGGGCAGCTCCTGGTTGGGGGTGAAGCGCATGCGCCAGCGGCGCCCCCCCGCTTCCTCGCGATCCCAGAGGGTCTCACGGGTGACTTCAGCAGCCTCGCGCAGCATTCGATCGTAGTCTTCGTCCCAGAACATCTGCCAGAAGACTTCGTGGGAGCAAGGAAAGGCGTGGCGGACCATCAACTTCACGGGAACTCCTGCATCGGAGGCCAAGCCTAACCGATTGGACACGGCGGTCGATCAGGCTCCGCGACAAGGACGGCTCCAGCCGATAGAACACCTGACCCTCCATCCTGTGAGCACCGCATGCCCCGCCCTTCCATGCTCGCCGTCCTGGCGCTGGCCCTTCCTGCTTCCGCCGGCCCTACAGGCCCCTTCCCCGACTGCTCCGAAGAGAGCTTCGAGCACTGTCCGAGCGAGCTGAACTGGTCCGACATCTCGTGGATCCCCGAGGGCGCCCGAGACACGGTCCGCCCCTACGAGCGCGACCTCGGCTCTGGCGTAGGCCTTGACCGCGCGCTCCGCCACAGCGCCGGCTCGTTCAAGGTCGTGGTCGCCGTCGTCGACAGCGGCATCGAGTGGCAGAACGGCGAGGCCGCCTCGACCGTCTGGCTCAACCAGGGCGAGTTGCCCCTGCCTCAGCGCGCCGACGGAACCGAGATCGTCGACGGCGACCTCGACGGCGACGGCGTGCACACCTTGGCCGACTGGGTCGAAGACCCACGGGTCTCGATCACCGCTGGCGTCGACGCGGCCGATCACGTGCTCGACCCCTCCGACCTCATCGCCACCTTCTCCAACGGGGTCGACGACGACGGCAACGGCTACATCGACGACATCGCGGGTTGGGACTTCTACGAGGACGATAACGATCCCTACGCAGCCTACGTGGACGGCTTCGCCGATCACGGCACCAGCGTCGTTCGAACGGTTGGGGCCTGGGCCGACGACCGTGGGCGGATCGGCGGCTGTCCAAACTGCGCCGTGATGCCGATACGGATCGGTGAGGCCTTCGTCACCGATGGCGACCGCATCGCCCTGGCCATCGCCTACCTGGCGGATCACGGCGTGGGGGCCGCCGCGATGGCGCTCGGGGCTCTCACCCAGCCCGGAGCGGTCGAAGCCGCCGCCCGGTACGCCGAAGATGCGGGCGTCATCCTTGTCAACGCGGGCGGCGACGAGAACGCCTGGCACCGAAACCGACCAGGCAGCGCCTCCCCCTTCCTCTTTGTCAAGTCGATCCGCGCCGACAACCGCGACGAGCGAAACAACGCCTTCAGCTTCATGAACACCATCCACTGCAACAACTTCGGTCCTAGGATGGATCTGGTCGCGCCGTCCACCTCCTGTGCCACAGGAGCCACGGGAAAGATCGGCGGGATCGCGGGCTTGCTGCGAAGCGTCTCAGACGACCTCGGGCCACCTCACCCCTCCGCGGCCCAGCTCAAGGCGGTCCTACGAGGTACGGCCACCGATGTCGTCTTCGACGAGGACGACGCCGCGACGGCCCGGACCTTCCCGGCAGGGGTCGGCCGCGACTCCTTCTACGGAGCGGGCAGGGTCAACGCAGGCTCCGCGGTCGAGGCCCTCATCGCCGGAGACGTTCCGCCCCACGCACGCATCCACAGCCCCCGCTGGTTCGACTGGTCTCACGACGGGACGGCACAGATCGTGGCCACTATTCAGGAGTCGGGCGGGAGCACCCCCGATCGATGGGTGCTCGAGGTCGGGATGGGCCCCGATCCCGACAGCTGGTCCCAGGTCGCTGCGGGGCAAGGCTCGATCGACGGCCCCTTGGCCACCATCGAGCTTCCCACCCCGACCCCCTCCTTCGCCCCCCTGACCGAGAGCGACCTCTTCCTCGATCGCTACCAACAAGCCCATCAACCTCTGGTGCAGATCCGACTCACCGTCACCGACACCGACGGGCGAACCGCCGAAGACCGCACCGCCGTGTGGGTGGACCCCGATCCCGACCGGCTGCCGGGCTGGCCGGCTGTGCTCGATGGCTCGGTCGAAGCCGCCCCGAACCTGGCCGATCTGACAGGCGACGGCATCCTCGAGGTCATCGTCGCCAGCTCCTCGGGCACCGTCTATGCGCTCGACGGCAACGCCGAGCCGCTCCCAGGCTTTCCCGTGCACACCGGGCGCCACCCATGGCTCGACGCCGACCGTCACGGGAGCGCTCCGGCTTGGCAGGTCCTCCCTGAGCTTCGCGAGGGTCTGATCGGACAGCCCGCCATCGGCGACGTCGATGGTGATGGCCGCCCGGACATCGTCGTGGGCAGCCTGGCCGGGAAGGTCTGGGCCTGGTCCAACCAAGGACAGCTCCTCGACGGCTTCCCCGTCGAGATCCAAGGGCGGCCTACCCCATGGGGGCGTGGACAAGCCTGGGATCACGCGATCTACGGCGCGACCGCCCTCGCCGACATCGACGGCGACGGTCGGCTCGAGATCATCGCAGGGGCTGGGGATCAGAGGCTCTACGCATGGCACGGCGACGGCCGCCTGGTCGACGGCTTCCCCGTCGAGCTGTGCAGTACCTCCTGCGGCGAGCGCGGCTATCGGGTCATGTCGAGCCCCACCCTGGGCGACATCGACGGAGACGGCCGCCTCGACGCGGTCATCGGTACCAACGAGGTCCCGAGCGGAGCTGCGGGGGCCTTATACGCCGTCGACCTCGTCCGCGCCGAGATCAAGCCCGGCTACCCCATCGGTCGGCGCGGCTTGGTCAACACGACCCTGCTGCCCGTCATCGGCGAAGGGCACTCTTCCTCGCCCGCGCTCACGGATCTCGACGGCGACGGTCGGCTCGAGATCGCCTCCGCCCCCATGCTCGGCCTGTCTGATGTGCTCACCCACGACGGGCAGACGGCCCTCGATCCGAGCTACGTCTACTCCGACTTCGGGGCAGGGGCGCATTTCAGCGATGGCTCCTTGATCCAGTTCGTCAATCAGCCCGCCTGGGCCGATCTCGACGGCGATGGGATCGACGACTACATCGTCGGTGGATCGGGCAGCCCCTACCTCGTCTCGCTGGCCCTGGTGCGCGTTCAAGAGCACCAGCACGGCGTGATCGCCTTCAGCGGCGCAGACGGGCGCACCCTCCCCCACTTCCCCATGCAGATGGACAGCCTCTCCCTCATGACGGGGCCTGCGGTCGCAGATCTCGACGGAGACGGTCTGCCCGAGGTCATCGCGACCAGCTCCGGCCACCTGGTTCACGCTCAGGACATCGCCGGCCGCACGCCCGAAGGCTTCCCCAAGTTTCATGGAGGCTGGGCGCTCGGCGGGCCGGCCGTCGGAGACATCACGGGCGATGGATTCCTCGACGTGGTCGTGACCACCCGCGAGGGCACGGTCCATGCTTGGCGGACCAACGGGCCCGCCGACGGCCTGGTGCTCTGGCCATCCATGCGCCATGACCCCGCGAACACGGGCAACGCCCTCACCCCGCTGGCGCCCCAGGAGGGCCCTCGACAGGGCTGCTGCGCTCGAGGGAGCGCCGCTCAGGGCATGGCCGCGATCCTCTTCTTACCGCTGTTGGGGCTGGCCCGACGCCGGAAGCGCTGAGGGCCCCTTCGGCTCGCGGGCCCTCCGCGCGCCCACCGACTCAGCCCTGGTCTTCGCCTTCCTCATCGCCGTCCTCGTCGGAGCCCGACGCGCCCGAAGACGCTCGGGAGGGCGCGCCGCGTCGCGGCGCGGGGGGGAGCTCGTCGAGGGAGGGCTCGGTGAGCTTGAGTTCGACCTCGGGATCGAAGGCGCGGGCGTCGAGGTACTGCGAGAGGGTTGAGAGCCCATGCCCGACATAGTCGGTACGAACCTTCTGCTCGTTCATCGCATACTTGATCCCTCCGTGGATCAGATCGGGGCGCGCCGCGAAATAGCTGGAGGTCTCGTCGAACTGCATGACCCCCATAAAACGGATCGCCTCGCGGGTGGAGACGTCGTACTTTTCCTTTGCCTCGGGCTTGAACTTGGCCGCGATCCGATAGGCGGCCGCGGTGCCCTCGGAGTAGCAGAAGGTCTGCATCGCGGGGAGCTCCGTGGGGATCTTGTAGTAGCCTCCGACAAAGTCCGGGAAGGGAGATCGCTCCTCACTCCACTGGTAGTTGTCGATCATCCAGTCCGAGACCTCGAGACCGAAGGCCGCCGCTCGCTCATCGCCCGTGAGCTTGTAGTACTGCGCCGAGGCCATGACGGACCAGGGACCAAACTGAACCATGTCGAGCCGATCGTCGTTGGTATACGTCCCGTGGGGCCATCGACCCGTCGGGCGCACTCGTTTCGCTCGCTCCCGGAACCACGGCTCATAATAGTCTAAAAACTTCGGATAGAACTCGACCCATTCGGGTTCGTCGAAGTACTCTGCGACCAGCCCCAGGGCCAGGGCAGCCTCTCCGGGGACGATGTCGTTCTTCATGTTGTGGTAGCTGTGGCCACGGTGCACATAGTAAGGGTCAAACTTGCCGTTGCTCTCGAGCCGGCTGAGCACGAACTTCGCCATAGCGCGGATATTCTCGTCTTCGCTGCGATCTCCGCTGACCCGAGCGTAGGGGACCCAGCCCAACAAGGCGACTGCGACCGTCCCAAGCTTCTGGTTCGGGGGCTTCCTTGGCACCTCGCCCGGCTTGAAGGGGTAGCGGAAGAGCATCGAGCCGGCCGGGGGGTGTGGCAGCCGGGAGTCGGGGGGATCGGTGTCGCGCACCGCGTAGCGCATGATCCAGTCCATGGCGCGCCGAGACCCCTGCAGGTAGCGCGGGTCCTTTCGATAGCGCCAAGTGTCAGCGAGGTCCCGGACTCCCAGGAGGTGTCGGACCTCGTTGTAGTCGCTCGAGAAGCGGTTCTGTTCCGGCCAATACTTGTAGGTGAAGCTGTCGTCTTCTTGCAGGTTGTAGAGCCACCACTCCCCCCCTGCCACGAGCATGTCTCGGATACGATCGTCGGTGAGGTCCCGCATCTTGACTTCGGGCATGCCACGAACCAGCCGCACCGCACCCGCGCCGCCTCCAGGACGTTTCTCCATGAAGTGGCTCGTACGCATCAGATCGAAGCGTGTGCGCGAGTCCTCCCAAGGCCTGGGGTGGTTCCAGCCGAAGCGCTGCACCCCATCGCGGAGCATGGCCTCGGCGGACTTAAACGCGCGCGGGACCGCCTCGGAGCCAGGGACATAGGTAAACTTTTCGGGCTTCAGCCCCCTGGCGCGACGCAGGAAGAATCCATCGACCCCCAACTCGAAGAGCTCGAAGATGGCATAGGCGCTCCGTGGCTCGATCTGCGCCCGCTCCATGACGACGTGGACCTCGAGGCGCACGTCGTCCAGCCGATCCTCGAGGATGCCGTGCCCCTCGATGGCGACATGACGGTCCCACTGCCGCTGGACCTTGCTCGCCAGCTCGTCGAGCACCCGCTCGAGATTACGCCCAACCGAATGACGGATCACCAGCGTATGTCCCTGCAAGCGCGCGCTCGCCATCAAGCGCACCGAAGACTTGGGCTTCCAGCTCTGTGCGGGAGGGGGGCGCCCCTCGAGTCGCGCCCGCAGGCCCTCGAGGAGGAGCGTACCCGTCGAGAGAGGGACCACGCTCGGAGACTCGCGTACCGTGTAGATAAAGAGCTGCTCGGTGACTCGCCGGAGCTGGAACCACTCCAGATGGTCGTGCTGAGCCAGTCGCGAGATGACGGTCGCGTCGCGATCGATGGCCTGCGTCAGATCTCGGTAGACCACCACGGCTCGGACCCCGAGCTCGCGCACGGCCGCGGCCGCCGCCTTCTCGTCGGTGGCGTGTAGGAGCGACTTGAGCTCCTCGGGCAGCGGCAGCTCGTCGGCGTCCGCGTCGAGCTTTGGGCCGATCACCAAGGTCTTTCCACTCTTCGCGAAGCTCTGGAGCTCGCCCTTGGCTGCCTTCGAGAGGCGCGGCCGCGCCAGCTCGGCCAGACAGGCGTCGAAGCGCTCTTCGTGGCTGCCGCGCAAGGTGGTACAAGCCTTGGTTCGATCCGACTTGGGCGGTCGGTACATGTCGGCGAGCTCCCCAGTAAGCTCCTGCTCCGGGGCCCGGCTCATGTAGCCTTGCCAGACGATCAACCCCCCGACGACTCCCGCCGCCAGGACAACACCGACCACCGCTTCACGGATCCACGACTTCATGACCACTCCTCGCTCCGACGGGGCTATCCCGATCCATCCTCCCGCCCAACTTCCATCCACCCGACCAGCCTCACTTGCGCCTCATCCCCCCACCCGTTAGCTGCCGCCGTCCCGGTGCCGGTTCGATCCGCGCCGCTGCCCTCCACTGAAACGTCAGGAACGTCCCATGGCCAAGACCAGCCAGCTCAATCGTCAAAAGAAGCGTGAAAAGCTCGTCCAGCGGTACGCCGCGAAGCGCGCCGAGCTCAAGCGTCGCTCGAAAGACAGCAGCCTCAGCCCCGAAGACCGCATGGCCGCCCGCGAAGCGCTCGCGAGCCTGCCCCGCAACAGCTCCCCGGTCCGCCTCACCAGCCGGTGCATGGTCTCCGGCCGCAGTCGCGCGGTTTACCGCAAGTTCAAGCTGAGCCGGATCGCCTTCCGCGAGCTCGCGCACGCAGGCCATCTTCCAGGCGTCAAGAAAGCCTCCTGGTAGGTCCGCGCAGTCGCCGCACCGCGCAGCAGAGCCGACCCCCTCTCCTCGAAGGGGTCGGCTCCTGCTATTAATCGGGTCGTTTAACTGGAGACTTCCCGTCGCACGGCGAGCGAAGCGACGGGAGGACGTCCAGCCCGGGTGGGGGCGCGGCTCAGCGCCAGCTAAAGGCTCGATCGCCCTTGAGCTGCATCGCGCGTTCGATGAGATCGATCAGCTCAGCGTCTTCGGGGTACTCTTGGCGCTGCCCGTCCTGGGCGAGCTGGAGCACGCGCGCCATGCTGACATCCTGCATGGGAGGGCTCGCGCGCAGCAGCTCGGCGAAGCCCGCGACCGCAGCCTGGATCTTGAGCTGGCGGCTGGCGTCGTCGAACTGCGCGGGCAGCGCGCCGACGTCGAGCGCATAGCTCCGCTCCACCGAGGGGTTGTCCGGGCCTGGAGCCTTGCTTCGAACTCGCATCTCACCGAGCTTGCCTTCCGAACCCTCCTCGAGCTCGAGCTCGAACAGGGCAGTCACCTGATGGCCCGAGCCCACCTCGCCCGCGTCGACCTTGTCATCTCGGAAGTCGCGGTGCTCGAGGTGACGGTTCTCGTAGCCGATGAGGCGCCAGGAACGGACCTTGTTCGGATCGAAGTCCACCTGGAGCTTGACGTCCTTGGCGATGTTCTCGAGGGTCGAGGAGAGCTTGTCGACGAAGAGGCGTCGGCTCTCTTGCATGGAGTCGATGTAGTAGTAGTTGCCGTCCCCGTCATTGGCCAAGCGCTCCATGCGGGTGTCCTTGTAGTTGCCATTTCCAAAGCCGAGGGTCGTCAGCGTGATCCCCCGGTCCGCATGTGCCCGGATCATCTCGGAGAGCGCCGAGTGACTGGTCTGACCGACGTTCGCGTCACCATCGGAGGCGATGATCACCCGGTTGACGCTCCCTGGCTGGAAAGACCGCTCCGCCAAGCCATATGCCAGCTCGATTCCAGCGCTCATCGCCGTGGATCCGCCAGCGTGCAACCCGTTTACCGCCCGCTCGATCCGGGCCCGCTCACTGACGGGGGTGGGATCCAGCAGGACCTTGGAGCCCGAGGCGTAGGTCGCGATGGCGAGGGTGTCGCCATCTTCGAGCTCATCGGTCAGCATCATGATGCTCTTCTTCACCAAGTCGATCCGATCGGGTCCGCGCATCGACCCCGAGACATCGACCAAGAAGGTCAGGTTGACGGGCTTGCGCTGATCGTAAGAAACGTGTCGGCCCTGCACCCCGACGCTCATCAGGACCTTGTTGTCGGTGTACGGGGACGGCGCCGCCTCGACATCGACCGCGAAGGGCTCCCCCTCCTTGGGCTGTTGGTACTCGTAGGGGAAGTAGTTGACGAACTCCTCGACGCGCACGGCGGCGGTCGGGGGGAGGTGGCCGCTCCGCAGCTTGCGACGGGTGATGGTGTAGCTCGCGGTGTCCACGTCGATCGAGAAGGTCGCCATGCGATCGTCGCGGGTGAGCTTGACGTCGCGCACCCCGTGGTTGGTGAACTGCTCGCCGCCAGACTCGACCCTGGGAGCAGGCGCCGGCCGAGTCGTAGGCCGCACGGCACCGAGCTCGGCGGGTCGACTCGGCGCACGGCGCGCCCGCCGCTCCGAGAGGGCGCTCCTTCCGACCGCGGCGGAGGAGCCCCCATAGGCCTCTTCGTCCACCATCACGTCCGGGCTGGGAGCGTGGCGCGTGGCGACGGAGCCAGTGGTACGGGAAGGCGCGGGCTCAGGCTCCGCCGTCGCGGGACCGTCGGAGAGATCCAGCGTGTCTCCCTCAACTCTGGCCTTCGAGGGCGACTGGGTCGTCTCGGACCGGGCCCCCGTGGTTGAGCGAGCCACCTCGCGCTCGACCTGCGCGGGCTCCTCCGCGACGACCTCACGCCCGTCCGCCTCGATGGTGGAAGTGGAGCGCTGGTTGAGGTCGGGGGATGAATCCGCTTCTAGCGGAGCGCGGTGTCCGCCACAGGAGGCCGTGGCGAGGATGAGGGTGAGGGGAAGGACCCGAAGGGTGGACGTGTTCATGGTTCTCTCCGTGCGGCGCCGGTTCGTACCGGCCAGGTTCGCAGGGAGAACGGGACCACGTCCCGGCGCTTACACCCCCGGACACAAAAACTTCCGACCTCGGGATAACCCAGCCAAAAAGCGGACTATCCTGCCGAAGCCTAACCCTCGACCCCGAGCTTCGACAGCAGCTCCCGGCGCTCGCGTTTCGACAGGCCGCTCTGCGCCAAGGCCTGGTGGACCCTGTCGGCATCGACCGCGCGTCGCAAGACCTCGATCTCTTGACGGCTGAAGAAGCCCCCCCCAACCCGGTAGTCGCGGAACGCTTCATGGGCGACGGGCACCCAAGCCGCGACCAGCTCTGCGATCTTGTCAGCATAGACCCTGATCTCGTACTGTGCGTGTGCGTCGGCGCGCAGCGAGAGGAAATGCAAGAGGTTGTGCAGGTCGATCTTCCAGTACCACTGGGTGTAGTAGTTGACCGTTAGATTCATGCGCGCCAGCTCGCGCGCGAGCATGGACCGCTCGGGGTCTTCCGGGGAGCCATCGCCTTGGTCGTTGAGCAGCCAAGCGTAGGTCTGGTAGGACTGGAGCGCGTCGCGACGGAGAAGGTCCAAAACCTTGGCGCCTTCGGCAGGCGAGAGCACCTGCTCGCGCCCCTGACGGTTCGAGGTGGACTGCGCCGCGAGTTGGTCGGGAGTAGGCAGGTAGAACTCGCGGTCGAGGATGCTGTAGCGCGCGCTGTACTCGTTGACGTTGGCCGTTCGGTGCCGGATCCACTGTCGCGCGACGAAGATCGGGAGCTTGACGTGCAGCTTGAGCTCACACATCTCGAAGGGGGTGGTGTGCCGGTGGCGCATCAGGTACCGGATCAAGCCTCGATCGGACGAGGCCGTCTTGGTGCCCTTGCCGTACGAGACGCGCGCCGCTTGCACGATGGCCGCGTCGTCGCCCATATAGTCCACCACCCGAACAAAGCCGTGGTCGAGGAGGGGGTGGAGCCGGTGGAGCTGTTCTTCGAGCGCAGGAACCGTCGGGCGACGGGTCGGTTCGGGTGGCCGCGCGAGCAGCTCCTCGAGCTCGGCGTTGCGGTCGTCGCTCATCGGAACCTCCAAGGTTGAGCCGCGTCCCTATCTTGATGGCTCGCCCGGCGCCGCCTCGACCCATCCAACCGAGTCCTTCTCGGCCGAGAAGAGCGTGTAGTGGATCATGGGGTCGACGGTCTTGCCCGTGTGCCAGACACGAAAGTGCAAGAAGACAAGCCGCCCCCCCTCTTCGCCCAGCAAGACCGGCTGTCCGCTGCCCCGCCCGGAGACCTCCCGAAAGTTCCGCAAGGTGATGATCGTCCCCCAAGGTTGCACATCCGCCGACGCCCCTAGGCCTTCTTCGGGGCCCGCGGCCTCGAACCGAAACTCGATGGCGTAGCCCTCTCCGTCGAACAGAGAGACAACGATGGCGATCGGGTGGCCCATAAAAGAGGTGACAGTTCCGCTCTGAAGGACACGGGCGGGGCCGCTGGACAAGGTGGAGTGCATGAGTGGAGCTTCCTGCGCGCATTAGATGATGTCGCGTGGGCCGCCTCGCCGATCAACCGCGTGAAGTTGCTTGACGAATGCGCTGCGACTAGCCTATTCTACAACTGGTTTTGTGTTGTGCGTTCTGTGGAGGCTCCATCATGGCCAAGTTGACTGATCAAGCCGGACGTCCTCATTCCGGTCTCCTGCCTTATCCCGTGCCCGCGATCGTCGTCGACAACGACGACCCCGATGAGCTCGGTCGGATCAAGGTCAAGTTCCCAACCCTTCACGACGAGCCCCTCTCGTTCTGGATCCGTCAGGTCAGCCCGAACGCTGGCAAAGAGCGCGGCTTCTACGCCCTCCCGGAGCTCGACGACGAAGTGCTCGTGCTCTTCATGATGGGCAGTCACGACATCGGGGTCATCATCGGCCAGTTCTGGAACGGCGAAGACGTGCCCCCCGATGAGGCCCGCGACGGGATGCCAGGTCCTGGCCAGCTGTGGAAAGGGGACTGGTCCAAGGATGACTTCGAGGCAGGCAGCTCCGACGACGAAGACAACGACCGTCGCTTCTGGAAGTCCCGCTCCGGGCACCTCTTCGTCTTCGACGACACCAGCGGCGAAGAGACCGTCCAGATCTGGGACAAGTCCCACAAGCTGGCTCTCGTCTTCGATACGAGCAATGAACGTATCATTCTGAGCAACAGCGGCGGCGACATCCACATCCGCGCCAAGAACGACCTCTTCCTCGAAGCGGGCAACGACTGCAAGTTCATGGTCGGCAAGAACCTCGACACCGAGGTCGGCTCAAACAGCACGTGGACCGTCAAGCAGAACCACAAGCTCAGCGCCAACATGGACATCGTGCTCGACGCCGGCAAGGACTACAAGCTCGACGCCAGCTCCAACATCACCGCCAAGGCTGGTCTGAACGCCAAGATTGAAGGCTCGCTCATGTTCGCCGGAAAGGGCGGCCAGATCGCGAAGCTCGAAGGTGGAACCGCCGCCATGGTCAAGGCCTCCACGGTCATGCTCAACTAGCCGTCCGCTGGCGCCCTCTCGGGAACCCGCTGGTCGGGCCGCGCAGGCCGAGTCTTTGCCTCGTGCCAACGGTTCGTCCTGGGCTGTGCTTGGCCCGTCCTGAGCTCCTGCTCCGATGCGCTGCGCTGTGGACGCGCGTACGCTCTGGCAGGCCACCGATGGACGCGATACCCGCCGCCCCAGGATGAGGAGGGCGCGTGAGCCGACCGAGCACCCCGCTGCTACAAGACCTCCGTCAGCGGATCGCCGAGCGAGGCGTGGCGACCAAGGATCTCGCGCGCGTCACCGGGATCCTGCCGCCCCAGCTCGACGCGATCCTCAGCGGGATCAGCCCCATGACCGTCGATGAGCTCCTCACCATCGGCGAGGCGCTCGAGCTCAGCCCCGCAGACTTCGGCTGGCTCGACCCCGAGCATGAGCAACCGCTCTACGACGCCGTCTTCGACGAAGAAGAGGACTTCTCGGATCTGGTCAGCACGCTGGACCCCGCGGGCAACCACGCCTGGCAGCTCTTCGAGATCGGCTTTGGACTCGGGTGCGACTTCTTCTTCCATGCCGATGGTCAGCAGCTCGAGGGCTCCGGCCTGCCGCAGAGCGTGATCGAACGGTATCGGGCCTCCGTCTTGCCCATCAAGCTCGACGCCGCCTACCACGTCTACAACGAGCCCCGGTACAGCGCAGAAGGGATCGAGCTCAAGCTCTCGTTCGACGAGGTCTACGACTGCTTCTTCCCTTGGACCGCGGTCCAGCGCGTCATCTTCTCGCCGCTCCCGCCCCCGGAGCCCCCTTCGCCCCAGCCGGACGAAGAGGACGACGAGCCCGCCGGCGCCCCCTTCCTTCGCCTGGTCGAATAGCCCCTAGGAGCTTCCCGTGATCCAGTCCACGATCCCCGTCGTCAGCCTACGTGACTTTGGTGCGAGCCCCGAGGCCCACGAACATTTCGTCAAGACCCTGGGTGAAGGGCTCGAGACCTTCGGCTTCGTCGCCGTGACCGACCACGGCATCCCTGTCGAGCTGCTCCATCGTGCCTACGACCTGGCGAGGCAGACCTTCGCCCTGCCCGAGCCAACCAAGCAGCGCTACGAGACCCCGCAGAACGGCCGCCAACGCGGCTATACCTCCATGGGGGTCGAGCACGCCAAGGACTCCGACAAGCCCGACCTCAAGGAGTTCTGGCACGTCGGCCGCAGCCTCGGGCCCGACCACCCCATGCACCTCTCGGGGGCGGTGCCGCCAAACCTCTTTCCGAACGAGGTTCCCGACTTCGCGCCCACTTTCAGCGAGCTCTTCCTCGCCATGGAGCACTTCGCGAACCGGCTGCTCGAGGGCGTCGGCGAGTTCTTGGAGCTCCCCCCAGGCACCTTCGCTGATCTCGTGCGAGACGGCAACAGCGTCCTGCGCCTCATTCACTACCCTGACACCGGCAGAGCCCCCATCCCAGGAGCGGTCCGCGCAGCCCAGCACGAAGACATCAACCTACTGACCGTGCTGCCTGCCTCGACGCGGCCCGGACTCCAGCTGCTCACCCGCGAGGGGGAGTGGATGGCGGTCGAGACCCCTCCCGACGTCATGGTGTGCGACACCGGCGACATGATGGCCCTGCTCACCCAAGGGCGCCTGCCCGCCACGACCCACCGGGTCGTGAACCCCGAGGGCTCCGATGGAGGACGGCTGTCGATGCCCTTTTTCCTGCACCCCCACCCCGACGCCCTGCTCACCCCCTTCGGGTCCGACACGCCGGGCGTGACTGCGAGGGCGTTCCTGCACGAGCGGCTGGTGGCGATCGGCGTGGCCTGATCCCGCGGGATCGCCGATGTTCAGCTGTCTCCGATGGCGGTTTCTACGGCGGAGGTCCACTCGGTGTAGACGTTGTCTAACGAGTCGGCCAGGGCGCGAAAGCCCGCGATCGCGACGATCGACATCAGCGCCGCGATCAGGCCATACTCGATCGCCGTCGCGCCCTCTTCGTCGGCCACGAAGTCGCGCAGTAGCTGCGTTGCGCTCTGGGGGTTGTTCATGGAGGCCTCCGACAGCCGATTCCCCTCTATTCTAGCATACGTCTCACCCCTCGCAAGGTGCGAGTGGGAGTGATGAAAGTTTTTCGTCGCCAGGGAGGGCGCTCGACCCGAGAGGCTACGCGCCACGATCCACGAGCTCACCCCGGTAATCGCGCAGCATGCCAAGCGATGGAGCCCCGAGCGCGAGGGGGCTGGGCGCGTCGAAGCGGCCGACTCCGAGCGGCAGCTCGAGCCCCCGAAGCTGGTCAGCCAAGTGCAAGACCTCTCCGTGTCGAACCGCGGTGGCGAGCGTCTGGGCGATCTGCGCCACACGACCTTGCGGGACGCCGTCGAGGAAGGCGACCTCGCCATAGACCAGGCCGAGGGCCGCGGGCGCACCAGCCAGAGACAAGGCGAGGTCCAGCGGCGGCTCGCGCTCCTCGATGAAGTACCAGGCGCCGTGGACCGCGAGCCCACGGCGAGCGTAGGCGTGATCCGGCACGCGCAGCAGCGCACGGACCCGGCCACAGACCGCGCCCATGCCATGCTCACCCTCGACATGGTCGAGGCCGTGGATCACTGCCCAGACGAGCCAGCCTTCGACAGGCTCGACCATGAAGCCCCCCTCAGCCGCCCAGCCGCTCTTGGATGTCGCGGAGCAGGTGGCTGGCGGGGCCGGGGCGGTTGTTCTGAATGCACCGCTTGTAGGCTTTCCAGAGGTCGGCGAGGAAGGGATCTTCAGACTCGACCAGGCGGTGCTCGTCGGTCGAGATGTCGTCGTTAGGCGTCGGGACGGCGCCGAGGCTTCGTCGGGCGTGCAGCGTGCGCAGGGTCTTGAGGAAGAGCGGGACCGCGCTGGGCTCCCCTCTTCGGCGCAGCTCCAAGAAGAGATGCCACGCAAGGCTCTCGGGCATCACACCGGCCGTATCCGTGACGGTCCCAGCACGCAGCCGGCGGACGAGGTCGCGGTCGGTCGAGGCGGGATCGATCAGCGCGGGTCCATGCATCAGAGCCTCCGTGAGCGTGGGGATCATCAACCCATCATGCGGAGGATGCTAGCACAAGATAACGGCTGCATATGTGTTGGAACCGTCATGTGATCCTCGGCCTGCTCATGCTGTGGGGCGCCTGCGGGCCTCGGGTGCTCCCCGGCCCTTCCAGCCACGAGCTCGCCGCGACAGCTCCCGAGGTCAGGCTCGAGCCCGACGACGTTCGACGTCTCTCCCTCGAACTACTCGCTGGAGGATCTCGCTGGGACCCCCCCGGGCTGGAGGGCCGCGCCTGGCGAGCCCTGCACAGCGCCTACGCCCACCTCGAACACGCTCAGGTCACCGTGGGCCGCGACGTCGCAACCGTGCACCTCCCCTGCACCGACCAGCCCCCCGAGGACTGCGCCTCCGCTTTGGTCCGCCCTCTCCGAAATCCACAGCCTCCTCGGGCTCTCCCGCCTATGCCTGAGCCGACCCTTCTAGACCACCTCCTCGCGGCGCTCTTCGAGGGACACCCCTACCAGCACCCCCCTCAAGGCTGGCCCGAGACCCGAGAAGCCCTGCGACCCCACGACCTCGAGCACTTCTTCAGCACTCAGATCGCGCGAAGCACGGTGGTCGCCACCGCGAGCGACCCCTCGCTGCACGCCGCGCTCCGCGCCGCCCTCGAAGACCTGCCCGTTCGTCTACCTCCGGATCCCGCCATGTTCGGTCCACCTCAGCCCCCCTCGCTCGCGCTCATCGTTCTCCCGAGCTCCGAGCCTCAGGCCCGGATCGCCCTCGGTCTGACCGCTCCTCGCAGCGCCCTCGCCGCGACCCCCTTAGACGCCCCCGAGATCGAGGCCGATCGCTCGCTCCTCCACGCCTTGACAGGCGCGGGGATATGGCCACCGGAGTCCAACCCCGGCCCCTCCCTCCTCCATCGCGCCGCCATCGCGATCAGTCCGGCGATCGAGCCTGCCGAGGCCGAGCGGATCATCCAGCGCCTCCCCGACACCTGGGCCGAGATCACCACGACCTCGGCTGCCCACCTTGACCCTTATATCGACTGTTCTCCTACGGTCCTCGTCTCCTGGCCCCACACCATCGAAGATCCTTGGCACCCCCGCGTCCCACCTGGCGGCTACGCTCAGATCCATCGCCCCCTGCTCTCGGAGCCCTCCCCATGAACCCTCGCCTGCTCTGGGTGCCCCTCCTACTTCTCGGATGCGAGGAGATCTCTGACTTCATCCCCGAGGTCCAGTTCTCGCGCCTCGAAGTGGAAGAGATCGACTTCGAGCACATCGACGCCGGCTTCGTCTTTCAGGTCGACAACCCCAACCCCATCCGGGTGCGCCTCGATCGCTTCAACTACGACCTTGAGCTTCAACAGATCAGCCTGCTCAGCGGCAGCGAGCCCGAGGGCCTGGCCCTTCCGGCGGGAGACAGCGCCGAGGTTCGACTCCCCGCCTCGCTGATCTGGCAGGATGTCTGGAGCACGATCCAGGCGATCCGAGGCGAGGACATCGTGGACTTCGGGCTAGCCGGCAGCTTCGGCTTCGACACCAACATCGGCCCCATCAACATTCCTTACCAGGCTGACGGCAGCTTCCCGGCGCTGCGCACTCCGGGCATCGCGCTCGGTCAAGTGCGGGTCGGAGGGCTCGATCTCATCCGAGGGACCGGGACCATCGCGCTCGACCTGCACGTCGACAACGATCATCGCTCAAACCTTCGCTTCGAGAGCTTGAACTACGATCTCGCGCTCACGGGGAGGCCCGTCGCCTCGGGCGTCCTCTCGGAGCTTGGACAGGTCGAAGGTGCGACCACCTCCACCCTGACCGTCCCGATGACCATCGACCTGGTTCAGGCAGGCGGCACCATCGTGGACCTCCTGACCACAGGCAGACAGGCGGACGCCCGTTTCGATGCCACGGTCGACGTCGACACCCCCTTCGGCGTGGTGCCCTTGTCCATCGACGAGCGCGGCCGCGTCGACCTTGTGCGCTGAACTCAGGCGCGGTCCTGTTCCTCGACCGAGAAGCCGTCCACCAACAGAGCCGCCGCGTCGATACCTCCGAAGCGGTCGGTGTCGGAGGCCAGATCGAGCACGCTCGAAAACACGGTCGCGAGACTACCGGAGATCCGCATGAAGGGCATCACCCCCGCGATCTGGTTCCTGGGCAGAACCACCCGGCCCGAGGCGCGACAGTCGAGCTCACCCGTGGGAAGATCGAGACCCTCTTGTAGCCCTCGCAGGTGATCGAGGATGAGGACGGGCACGTCCTGCTCAGCCAAGAGCGCGTTGACCGAGCGGAGGCCCCCTCGGATCACAAGGTTACTGGGATGCAAGAAGCCATCCGTCTCGTGACCCGTGGGGCGCACCCCCCGGACCCTCGCTTCGTCGACCCCCTGGAACCAGCCCTCGACGACGCCATCACGGATGAGGGTGAGGGGCACGGGAGAGACCCCGCGATCGTCGAAAGATCGGCTCCGAAGGCCTCCCGAGAGCAGGCCGTCATCGACCAGATGAAGGAGGGTCGAGAACTTGAACGCACCGCCAGGGCGTGCCTTGGCCAGGAAGCTGCTGCCCTCCTCGAGAGCAGCCCAACGAAAGTGTGGACCGAGCAAGCGAAGGAGCTGTGCGGTCGCCCAGGGAGAGAGGACAGCACGGATGGGTCCCTCGAGAGTGGCCCGATCTCCGCGGAGCTCCACGAGGCGTCGCCCGAGGGCGGCCGTGAAGGGCACGGAGGCGACGGTGGCAAAGGATCGGTCATGCAGGACTTCGCGCAAGCCGAGCCCCGTGCGGGGGTCGTGAACCGCGCCCTGAAGGCGGTACCATGTCGAGGGTTCCTGCATTGAGACGCCACGAGAGTTAGCGAAGGTCCTTATCTGACGGGCATCTTCGTAGGAGATGTCGCTGACTTCGAGGTCGGGATCGACCTCGAGGCCGGCCTTCTCAGCGCTAACCAGCGCTTCGAGGCGGTCTTCTCGGGCGAGGTTGGGGTAGCGCCGATCGGCGATATCCGGGGCGATCCCTTCGGCAGCCGTGCGCCCGACCGGGCCAGCGTCTGCCCATCGAGCCGCGCCCTCGGCGAGGCGCCCTGCGTCGTCGAGCAGGCGCTCGAAGGCATCGACGGAGCCCGTAGCGCGCCCCTCTCGCCCCCCTTCGAGCCAGACGCGGACCGAGACGTACTCCTTACGGTAGTTCCGAGCACCGCCGACCTTCCCACGGGCGACGGAAGCTCGGAAGCCCTCGATGTCGGTGTGAAGCACCTCGGCCCCCTCGAAGCCCCGGGCTTTCGCCGCCTCGAGCCACCGCTGAACGAGCTGCTCCCGGTCGTCCATCTCCACCTCCACGCCAGCGCTTATCGCGCCACGCCCCGGTGCGCTGGATCGGATCGTCTCGCCCGGCCTCACCGGGGCGAGTCCGAATCATGCGGGGAGAAAAGAAACGGATTAGGAGGCCGTCGAACTGGAGGTCTCTTGAATCGCGCACTCCTTGTCCTCGGCAGCCTGTGGCTAGCGACCGGATGTACCTCGGCAGGAGATCGGTCCCCCGCCCCCCCCGAGCCCTCCAGCGACGCAGCCACCAAGCGCTCCGCTCCTCCCGTCGACGAGCGACCGATCATCGCCATCGGCGATCTGCACGGCGATCTGCGTCAGACCCGCCGAGTGCTTCGCATGGCAGGGCTCACCGACCGGCGAGGCGACTGGGCCGCTGGCAACACCATCTTCGTTCAGACCGGCGATGTGGCCGACCGAGGCCCCGACACCCAAGCCATCTACGCGCTGCTCAGGGCGCTCGGTCCCCAAGCCGAGGCGGCGGGGGGCGAGGTCGTGACGCTCCTGGGCAACCACGAGGTCATGAACATGATCGGAGACCTCCGGTACGTCCACCCCGGTGACACCGAGGCCTTCGGGGGAGCCGAGGCGCGCGCCCAGGCCTTCTCCCTCGACGGGGATCTGGGCTCCTGGCTCGTCGAGCTACCGATCGTCGTCCAGATCCAAGGCATCGTCTTCGCGCACGGCGGCGTGAGCGAGCGCTGGGCCAAAGAAGGCATCGACGAGCTGAACCGCCAAGCGAAAGAGAGCTTGCGCGCACCGGGCCACCAGCAGGGGCGCGCCCCGGTGCTCAGCTCGACCGGCCCCCTGTGGTTCCGAGGCTTCGCCAGGGATCCTGAGTCCGAAGCATGCCCCCATCTGGAGCGCAGTCTCAAGGCCTTGGGGGCGCACCGCATGGTTGTGGGGCACACCGCTCAGCGCACCGGCGAGATCCTTTCTCGATGTGATGGGCGTCTCCAGGTGATAGATATAGGGATAGGATCAGCCTACGGTGGGAACCTCGGTGCTTGGTCGTGGTCTGAAGGGAGAGCGGTCGCGCTCTACCCGAGCGGGCCCGTCGAGCTCCCCTCCCCCTCCGCCGGTCCAGCGCCCGAGTAAGACCCTTGCATCAGAGCTACCGCATCGCTATCGCCCTGTTCGGACTGTCCGTGGGACTGCCCGCCAAGGCAGGTACGATCGCGGTCGTGGCCGAGGCTCAGGACGGTCCCCTCCCAGCCCCCGTATTCAGCTCCGTGATCTGGCACGCTCTCTATGACAAAGATGGGCATGACGCGGTCTTTCTACCTCGACTGGACGCCAGCGCCGTCCAGGCCATGCAGGGCACCGCCATGACGACGCTGCTCCACGCCGAGCTGGTCTGGAGACCCGAGAGTCTCCGCATCGGGGCCGAAGACCACGAAGCCCACCTGATCGGTGGGTACTATCCCCACATCAAGACGACGGAATACGCGCTTCGCGGCGATCGGCTCGTGGCGACGCGTACCTGGAGCACGACGGGCCCCCTCAGCGTCTACAAGGTCACCTCTCCCTCGGACGATCACTTCATCGGCTTGCCCGAGGTCAGCCTTCAAGAGACGGTCGTCCATGCCCTTCAGGCCGTTCAGGCCCCGGTCTGGACCGAAGAGCCCGACGTGATCACCGTCCCTGTGATCCTTGCGGCCGACGAAGAGTATCGCTCGTTCTACGGGAGCTCCCGATGGCAAGGCACCGCCGGGCGGGCGGTGGACCGAGCCAACGCCCTGCTCCGCGCTGCCGGGCTCCGGCTCGAGGTCATCGAGCACCAGCGCTGGACCTCCCCGGATGAGCTCACCGATCTCTCCGATCTCTTGCGCGACCTTCACGCCCAGCCCAGGTCCCACGGCAACGCGTTGCGGGTCGGATTCACGGGGCAGACCCGACTCGAGGCCACTTGGGAGTCCCACATGGAAGACGTGGGTAGGGCCTACACGCCAGGTCGTGACCTCCTGGTCGCCGACCAGGCGAGCCCGCCTGGCCACGATCCCGCCTGGGACGTCGCCGAGGAAGGCGTCGCGGTCGCCCACGAGGTCCTGCACGCCCTCGGGCTGCCTCACGTCGCCGAAGACGACGCCCTCATGAGCGCCACCAAGCGAGGCACCGTCCACCGCATCTCCAAGCCCTCCGCGGACCTCGCAAAAACCGCCGCCAGTGCACGGTTCAACCACTGGGACACGCTCGCCGCGCTAGCCTCTCTCTCGGCGGCTGCTGAGCAACACCTCGACGATCTCGATCTCCAGCTTGACTATATCTCCGAGAATCTGGCCTTTGGACCAGGCGTACCTCGTCCCGGAGCCTTGCAGCCGCGGCAGCTCTCGGCGCTGACCAACGTGGCGATCGGTCGCTACTACCTGCGCCAGACCTCGAAGGACCCCGACGAAGCCCAGGAGCTTCGCCAGCGTGCGCACCAGCACACCGAGTCCGCGATGGCTCAGGAGCCCTCCTGGAAGGCCCTTCAGACGGTGCAACGACAGATGCTCGCCGTGCAGCCTTCCTCTCTGGTATCTTCTTCGGGCAGCTCGCCCGAGCCGCCACCGAGGCCAAGCGACATCGGCGAGCCCGGTGTCTGCCTCGACGAGGATCCCCATCCGATCTGCGAGTAGAGCCCTGAGACGCCTGAGCCACACCAAGACCGAGCGACGCCACCACCTCCGTCGAGATCCCAGGGCCCCAGGTCGGGTCGGGACCTGCCGAGGCCTCCTGATGGCGGCCTCGATCCTCGCCGTCCTCTCGGGGTGCGACGAGCTGCTCAACCCTCCCGAGCCCGAACCCGAGGTCACCACGGCACCCAAAAAGCAGGGGGTCAAGGCCAATGAAGGTGTGCTCTCCATGCCCGACGCGACCCTCGCCGAGATCTGCGCCGACGACGGGCTCCTCCTGGCACGGCACGAGGTGTCGATCCTCAAACACCGCTTCACCGAAGTCTGCTGTGGCCCCGACGGTCTGGACCCGAGCTCGGAGCGCTGCGCCGCGCCCTGGCCCGGCCCCGACGACATGCCCTGCGAGCGCTGGAGCGAGCTTCATGCCCACCTCCTGGCTCGGTACGGGCACCGCTTCCAGAACGAGAAGCTCCAGAGCTACTTCGACGAGCAGCCCTGGTATCAGCCGAATAAGAACTTTCGTACCGGAATGATGTCGATCACAGCCAAGCGGAACGTCTCGGCCCTTGAGCTCTTCCTTCGAGAGAGGAAGGACTGTGTCGCGACCGGAGACGCCGAGCCCTGAGCCACCGCGCGCGACCACCCCCTCGTTCAGGGCAGCGTCAAGGGACGATCGCGACGGTCGACTTCGGCTTCGCCATGCTGGACCGCGTTGAAGAGTGAGGGATTGATCCGTGCCTCGGCCTGCCGCTCCTCGAGCGTCGCCACCACCACGTAGTCGAGCGCCACCCCCCAGCAGCCTTCGACGCTCGTGATGTCGAGATCGGCGAGCGAGGCCTCGCCCAAGGCATCGCTCAGGCCGGAACCTAGTGTCTCGCGCAGGTAGTTGCGCTCTTCAAGGGTGACCGTCGCGCCCTCGGCCGGCTCCCCCGACGCATCCACCACGCGAACGTGAAGGGTAAGCACATGCTCCGTGACTGGACCACACGCCCCCTGTGCGCTGAAGATTGGCTCCTCCTCGGTCCCACAGGAGACCAAGGGCACCATCAAGACGAGGCTCATCACCGACCGTGACATCGCAGACTCCTGAACCTGCGCGCCTCGGGACCCGCAGCTTGGTACGCTTAGCCAAGCTGCGGGCCACGTGCTCGTCCCCCCTTTCAGACGTCAGGAGCTCTCATGACCCCAGCCGCTTCCTCGAGTCAGGCCCTCCGCGATCGGATCCGCGCCGCACTGAATCGTTGGAAGGGCTCGGTCCCCGAGGACCAGAGGCCCCTGTTCGACGCCTTCATCGATCAAGCGGTCGCCAAAATCCGTGGGCCATACCTCGCGCAGCACCATCCGACCCAGGTCTTGCGTCACCTCGAGGCAGCCTTTCGCTTTTCGCTCCATCGCCAACCCGGAGAGATCAAGGTCGACGTCCGCGCCGGGGAGTCCAAGGGAGTCTTCGCCCTGTCGACCATGCCGGACCAGCCCTTCATCGTCGACTCCATCCGGCTCTACTTCCGCCGCCATGAAGCGGATTACTGGGGAGGGTTCAACCTGGTCCTCCCGGTCGTGCGAGACGAGACCGGCCGGATGATCGCGATCGACGATGCCCAGGGCGAGGCCGAGTCGATCGTGTTGCTCGAAGCCGACACCGGCGACATGCCCCTCGACTTGGCCGAATCCATCGATCAGCTCACCGAGAACCTCATCCTCGCGCGCGCCATGGTGCGCGACTTCCGCAGCATGACCCGCATGGTAGAGCGCGCGGTCGAGAAGTTCGAGGTCGCCGCCGACCGCGACCCGGAGCGTGCCGCACCTTGGCGGGAGTCCGCCGCCTTCCTCCAGTGGCTCCTCCACGAGAACTTCGTCTTCATGGGCATCGAGAGTCTCGCGGGCGGAGAGCCCGAGACAAAGCTCGGCATTCAAGATGAAGACAGCCGGTATTACAGCGACTCTAGCGGGGACTGGCCCGAGCCTCACAGCACCGCCACGGTCAACGTGCGCAAGGGCCTCAGCGAGTCTCCCGTGCACCGCGCAGGGCGCATCGACGAGATCTTGGTTCAGCTACCCGGCCAGTGGGATGACCAGGTGTTGCTCATTCGCGGCATGTTCACCTATCGCGCGGTCACTCAGCCCAGCCGCAATGTTCCGATCCTTCGAAAGATCTTGGCTGACATCCTCGCCGAGAGCGACGCCAAGCCGGGCTCTTATCGCTATAAAGGGATCGCCAACGTCTTCGACTCGCTGCCGACCGAGTTTCTCTTCACCGCGACCGAGACCGCGATCGAGCGTATGGTCGACCTTGTCTTTGAGGCCGAGCAGCAGCAAGAGGCCGGCGCCACGTTCCTCCAACTCAGCGCGCACTCGGCCTTCTGCCTCGTCGCGATGCCGAAGAGCCAGTTCAGCGACGCCCTCCGACGATCTCTCCAGCGCGAGATCGTCGGCACGGTCGAAGCCACCTACTCCGACCACGGCGTCTTCGTCGGCCGATACGAGACCGTGCTCGTCCACTTCTACCTGACCGGCGTCTCGAACCTGAGCGAGTCCTTGCTCCAGGATCTCTCAGATCGTGTTCGAAACCTGGCTACCCCCTGGATCTCAAGACTCTGGCAGAGCTTGGCGGAGCGCTTCGACGACGCCACCGCAGATCGCCTCACCGAGCGCTACGGCAACGCCTTCCCCGGCGAGTGGACGCGCGTCACCACGGCCCAGCGCACCATCCACGACATCCTCATCCTCGAGAGTCTCGCGGATCGAAGGTGGCCCTCCGCAGATCTCTGGGCGGAGGGCGAGCAGGTGATGCTCCGCCTTTACGAGCCGGTGGACATCTACCTCACCGACATCCTGCCCGTCCTCAACAACTTCGGGCTCATCGTCAAGGACTCCTACCCGAGCAAGCTCGATCTCCCCGATCAGGCGCTGCGCCTCGACACCTTCCGCCTCGCGGAGCTACCCGGAGTCGACGCCAAGACGCTACTCCGTCGGAAGCGCCTGCTTATCGAGGCTCTCGAGGCCGTCTTCGCCGAGCTCGTCGAGACGGATCAGCTCGACGCGCTCGTGACCCGCGCGGGACTGTCTTGGCGCCAAGTGGACATGCTCCGGGGATACGTTCGCTATCTCAGGCAGCTCCAGGTCAAGGTCGCGCCCACCCGCGTTCGAGAGATCCTCCTCGGGAGGCCGGCGCTGGTCCGGCAGCTCGTCGACCTCTTCCAGGTCCGGTTCGACCCAGACTTCCAAGGATCCCGCGCCGAGGCGGTCATCGAGTGCTGGGAGGGGATCGACCACGACCTGCGGCGGATCCACGCTCACGACGAGGACCTGATCTTCAGCAGCCTGGCCGGCCTCATTAAGGACACCCTACGAACAAACTTCTATCGCCAAGATCGCGTCTCTCACTACATCTCCTACAAGTTCGACGTGCAGACCAGCCGCAGCCATCCGAGCGCCTCCCATCGCTACGAGATCTACGTGCACAACAAGGATGTCGAGGGCGTGCACATCCGCTTCGGACCCGTCGCCCGGGGCGGCCTGCGCTGGTCGGACCGCGATGACTTCCGGACCGAGGTCCTGGGATTGGCGAGCACCCAACAGAAAAAGAACGTCGTGATCGTCCCCGAAGGCAGCAAAGGCGGATTCTACCTCCGCAACCCAAGCGTGGATCGCAGTCTTCGTCGCGAGGAGGCCGACCACCACTACCAGACCTTCATCCGTGGCTTGCTCGACCTGACCGACAACGCCCGACAGGGCACGCCGACCCGCCCCCCGCGGGTCGTGTGCCACGATGATCCCGACCCCTACCTGGTTGTCGCCGCAGACAAGGGAACGGCACACCTCTCCGACACCGCGAACAGCCTCAGCTTGTCCTACGACTTCTGGCTCGGCGATGCCTTCGCTTCGGGGGGATCGAACGGCTACGACCACAAGAAGGTTGGGATCACGGCCCGCGGAGCCTGGGTGCTGGTGCGCCGGCACTTCGCCGAGATGGGCAAGGACCCTTACAAGGAACCCTTTACCGTCGTCGGGATCGGCGATCTCGGAGGCGATGTCTTCGGCAACGGTCTGGTCGAGACCCCCCAAGCCAAGCTGGTCGCCGCCTTCAACCATCTACACATCTTCCTCGATCCCGATCCCGATCCCAAGACCTCCTACGAAGAGCGACTCCGCCTCTTCAAGCTCGGCGGACGCGAAGCGGGCTGGGATCGCTACGACCCATCGAGGATCAGTAAGGGAGGGGGAGTCTTCGAGCGCTCCGCAAAGACCATCCCCCTCTCTCCCGAGGTGCGGGAGCTCCTGGGACTGGATCGCGAAGAGGCGCCCCCAAGCCAGGTCATCCAACACCTGCTCACGCTCCAGGTGGACTTGCTCTGGAACGGAGGGATCGGAACCTACGTCAAGGCGAGCCACGAGTCTCACGCCGACGCCGACGATCGGAGCAACGACGACGTGCGGGTCGACGGCGCACAGCTCCGGTGCGGGATCGTCGGGGAAGGAGGAAACCTGGGGTTCACCCAACAAGGGCGGATCGAGGCGGGCCGACACGGCGTTCGACTGAACACCGACGCGATCGACAACTCGGCGGGCGTCGACATGTCCGACCACGAGGTCAACCTGAAGATCCTGCTCGCCTCCATCGTCGAGAAGGGCGGGCTCACGCAAGAGCAGCGAAACGAGCTACTCAGCTCCTTGACGGACGAGGTAGCGCAGCTCGTCCTCGAGAACAACAACGCGCACGGGCGCCAGATCTCGCGGGACCAGATCCGCTCCCGCATGGATCCCTACCAGTTCGAGCACGCCATCGGCTTCGTGGAGCGTACCTTCAACGTGCGCCGGGACCAGCTCGACTTGCCGACGACGAGCGACCTCGCCCACCGCGTGGAGCACGGCGAAGGGCTGACCCGCCCCGAGCTGGCGACCCTCGGGGCCTACGTCAAGATGTACGTCTATCGCGAGCTGATGGCCGGCGATCCCAAGTCGATCCCTGGCTACCACGAGATGCTCAACGCCTATTTCCCAAAGGAAGTTCAGGAGCGATACCCCGAGGCCATCACCGCTCACATGCTCGCGGACGAGATCGCGATGACGGTCGCGACCACGCGACTGGTCGCCGATGGGGGCTGTGCTCTGGTCCCCATCCTGATCGAGACCACCGGGGCGACCGTGCCCCAGATCACCACCGCCTTCTTCAAGGCGCAACGGATCGCCCGTATGGCCGAGGTCCGCTCCACCTTGGAGCAGCTCCGCACCAGTGTCTCGCTCACCACCCTCTCCGATGGCTTCGTCCGCATCATCGAAGGGGCTCGTATGGTGGCGCTCTACTGGCTCTCGGCCCGCGGACGCGTGCCCACCGATGAAGAGGTCGAGCGCATGGTGCCGGCGGTGGACCAGTACTCCGCCCTGCAGGCGGCCGATTTCGCTCGCGAGAATCAAGCGCGTACCGTCGCGCTGCGCGAAGAAGACATCCCCGAGCGGGTCGCCGACCTGATCGTCAAGGCGCAGTACCTGAACTTCGCGATCATGTCGTGGGCGTACTCCGAGCGCACTGGGCATCCGCTCGATCGAAGCATCATCTCGCTCCAGGCCATCGGTCTGAGCAGCGGTCTGCTCCCGATCGTCGAGCAGCTCGCGGTCCGGCCGGCCGAGGGCAACTGGGAGCCGATCGCCCTGCGGATCCTCTTCATCCGATACCTTCAGCTCCTCCGGACCTTGCTCGATCAGGTCAAGCTCGATCTTCCGGTCCAATCGGTCGACCAGCTCCTACCTGTCCTCGACGACGGCGCCGCACGCGCCGTCCGAACGCAGATCGATGACATCCTCGTCGACGACGAGCCCCCCTCCCCGGCCACGCTCCTGGTCCTTGAGGAGCGCGTGGCAGCGGTCTTGGCCCGGCTCCCATGAGCTCCCGCGTCGTCCAGCCCGCGCAGACCCGCTGCGAGATGACCTGGATCGTGCTTCCCCAGCACGCCAACGCGCTGGGCACCGCCTTCGGGGGCGCCGTGATGTCCTGGATCGACATCTGTGCCGCCGTCAGCGCCCAGCGGTTCACCCGGACCACGGTCGTCACGGCTTCGATGGACGAGCTCTCCTTTCGGGGCCCGATCCCGCAGGGGCATGTCGCCGTCCTTCAAGCGATGGTGAACTGGGCAGGCCGCACCTCGATGGAGGTCGGCGTTCGCGTCGAACACGAAGATCCCTCAACGGGGATCCGAGCCCACACCTCCACGGCCTACCTCACGTTCGTCGCCCTCGACCAAGACGGCGTGAAGGTCAAGGTGCCAACCCTGCGTCCGAAGACCCCCGAGGAGGTCCGACGCTGGGGTGAAGCGGAGCGCCGCCGAGAGCGACGTCTCGCGGCGAGGGCCCAGGAGCATGCCCTGAAGGCCAAGGCATGATGAAGCTGGTGCTCGCGAGCGGCTCGCCTCGGCGCAAGCAGCTCTTGGAGTGGGTCGGTCTCCACGCTGAGGTCCGCACCTCGGGTATCGACGAGACGCGGCACCCACGGGAGGCCCCCATCGCCTACGCCCGGCGGCTGGCCTTGCACAAGGCGCGGGCGGTGGCACAGGGCGAGGGCGAGACGATCCTCGCCGCCGACACGGTGGTGCATCTCGACGATCGCATCTTCGGCAAGCCCGCCGATCGGCGCCAAGCGCGAGACCACCTGCTCACCCTGTCTGGGCGGACCCACCAGGTGACGACCGCGGTCGCCGTCCTACCTCACCGTGAACCTCCGCGACTCGGCCACTTGAGCACGATGGTTCGCTTTCGGGAGCTCACACCTCAAGAGATCGAGGCCTACCTCGCTACAGGAGACGCGCAGGACAAGGCCGGCGCCTATGGGATCCAAGGCCGAGCCGGCGCCTTCGTCGCCGAACTCCACGGTTGCTGGACAAACGTGATGGGGCTGCCCCTCGAGCTCTGCCTCGCGCTCCTCGAACTCCCCCCGAGAGACCGATGACCTCCCTCCCCGATCGACTCGCCCTCGTCCAAGAGACCATCCACAAAGCCTGTGCCACCGCTCGTCGAGATCCAGAGACCGTAGGGCTCATCGCGGTGAGCAAGCGGCACCCCCCGAGCGCCATCCTCCGCGCTCACGCGTCGGGTCACCTCGACTTCGGCGAAAACTATGCCCAGGAGCTTCGCGATAAGAGCCAGGACCTCCGCCGGACGACGCCACCGATCCGCTGGCACTTCATCGGTCAGATCCAGAGCAATAAGGCTAAGTATATCGCTCCTACGGCCTACCGGATCCACGCCCTCGAAGAGGTGCGGCACGCTCAAGCCCTCGCCCGTCGAGCCTCCGCCGAGCTCATCGGGCTGGTCGCCGTGAACGTCGCGCGAGAGCAGAGCAAGGGCGGCGTCCGAGTCGAGGAGGCCCTAGAGCGGTGCGCCGCGCTCGACGCGATCGATGGCATCACGATCCGCGGGCTGATGACCCTGCCTCCCCCCCAGGACGACCCCGAGCGGAGCGCACCGCACTTCGAGAAGCTCGCCCTCCTCGCAGAGGAAGGGCGCGCCCAGGGGCTCGAGCTCACCGAGCTGTCGATGGGCATGAGTCAGGACTACCACGTCGCCATCCGCTACGGCGCCACCTGGATCCGGGTCGGAACGGCGATCTTCGGGCCACGACCGAGCTGAGGGCTCAGAACTCGACGTTGCGAACCGCTCCTGCGGTGAGGTCGACGCGCTGTTCCTTCCGCTTGCCCTTGTCGACGATGTGGATCGTGTATGCGCCGGGAGGACGCTCGACATCGACAGGCGCCATGCCCACGGGGACGCCGTTGACGTACACCAACGTCGCCCGCGTCGCCCGGACCTTGAGCGTACCCGGCGTGTCGGCCGCGGGCGCCGCGCGCCGGACGGGCTGACGCACGGGTGCTGGCTTCGAAGCGGCCGCAGCAGGCTCTGGGGTCGCCTCGCCCTCGGGCTCGTCGGCCCCTTCTTCGGGGAGCGCTTCGGCCTCGTCCGACTCATCCGCCTCGTCGACGTCAGGGACCTCCTCGGTCAGGCCGGGGCGCACAACCTGGGGAACGGCCGGCGAGACCGTCGCGGGTTCCTGGGAGGTCGGAGGGGCAGAGGATGGGATGGCCAGGAATAGGATCAGGCCCGCGAGCACGAAGACCGCGAGGAGCACCGCCGCGCCGGTCACCGCCAAGAACAGTGGGTCCTGCCAGAACGGGCCCGAGCTGTCCGCCTTGGGGCCCGATGGGGACGGCCCCGGCGCGGAGGCCGGCGCGGAGGAGGGAGAGGTCGGCGAACGCACCTCTGGTGGGGCTGCGCCGCCGGGGGGCGTAGGCACAAAGTCGGGCTTCGCGCTCTTGGCGTCGGGACCGACCTCGCGATCGGAGGTGCGGCGGGTCGGCGCTGGCGTGAAGCGATCGAGAATACCGGGGATAGGAGGGGGCTCGGGCACGTTCATGGGCGCTCGGTAGAGGCTTGAGAAGTCCTCCATCGTCGCGGCCTGGGCCTCTTCGGTGGGAAGGTCACCCTCTTCATCTCGGAACCAGTCGTCTTCGAGCCCTCCTTCATCGAGTCCTTGCACCGCGGACTCTTCGGCGGGCGCCCCCCTTGGACCCGAAGCGCGCTCCCGGGCAGGCTCAGGCGTACCGGAGACCATGGCCTCGCTCCCATCAAAGCCCGGCGGCAAGGAGTCTGGAGTGGGGCGCAGTGGCGCTGCCGGCTCGTCCAGAGGTTCAGGCGGCGTGTCGTCGAACTGCACGAAGCTCTGAGGCGGCCCGCTCGGCGCAGACACGTCGGGCGACCCACCGCTCGGCGAAGGATCCGACAGAGAGTCCGACTCCGAGAGCTGCTCCCAGCTCTCTTGGGGACGGGCCGGCTCGGAGCTGGAGTCTCTCGCGGTACTCGGGAAGGCGGAGCGGGCTGCGGTGGGATCGGAGCTGAGCAAGCCCCCGCGGCGCCTGGAGCGCCCTCCAAGGCCCAAGCCGCGCTGGGAGGACGAGGCGAAGGACGAGGGCGGGGGGGCCTCGGTGGGCGGGGGGGCGGGGGTGGGCGGGGACGGCTCGGCAGCCTCGGGCGGGTCGTCGGCTCCCTGATCGGCGGCCTCCGTGTCCGCAAGCTGATCGTCCGCTCCCCGATCGTCGGCTGCCGCAGCGGGCTCCGACTCGCTCCCGTCCGAGCTGGGCTCTGGCGCGTCATCGTCGTCGACAGCTGTCGCTTCGGTCGAGGCCTCGGCCGGTGGATCCTTGTCTGCCGAGGATGTGAGCGAGGAGGGTGACGAGGGAGGCAGGGGCAAACCTGTCGGCCCCTTCGAGCCTCCGAGCAGACCTTTACGACGACGTGCCATGGTGCTCTAGCCCTCCCAGAGTCCCGCGAGTTCAGGTGGGGCTTGTCCGCGAGAGACCAGCGCGCGCGCCCCATCGGCCCAGTCCGGGTGAATCGACACCAACGCCCCAGAGGGCGCCCGAGTGAGGACCAGGCCTCCGAGCTGAATCAGGACCGAGACCGCGTAGGCCGCGACTTCGTAGTCTTCGGCGGGTAGGCCTCGGTACAGATTCTCGCGACGGGTCGTCCGGTCGCCGATGAGCTCACGCTGTAGCATGGCCTCGATCATGCCACGCACGATGGCCCTCCGCCGGTTGTCGTCGTCGGGAAGCTCGATGGAGCCCCACCACGTCTCGATCCCGCCGAACACTCGAAGTTGGGCGATCCGGTCGCGTGGAACCGAGGGTTCCACAGAATGACCCGCCATCACGAGCAAGCGAACGACCTCGAAGGGATGCTCACCGAGCTCGAGGGCCGCGCCATGAAGGTCTAGGGGTTTGAGGGCATCAAGCATCGTCCACCTCTTCGTCATCGGCGGGGAGTAGAAGGTCAACCGGCACCTTGGCGAGACGGAGCTCTACCCGAGCCGCAGCGATGTCGACAGCCGATTCGAAGGTCTGCTCCATGGCCGCCTGCAGACGCTCTGGGAAACCCGACATGTCGAGGGGGATCTCAAGCTCCATCGCGAGCAGCCCTTCATGGCCACCATAGACCGCCTCGGCCGCCTCGGCCGCGGTGCCGCGGAGCGCCGTGTACAGCCCCTCGACGATCTTTGCAGCGATGCGCGTATCGAGTCCCGCTGGACGCCCCGCCCACTGGCTGTAGACGTCAGCGGAGACGGGTGTGATGATCATGACCAGCCCCTCATCGCTCGAGAAGACGACATCGAGCGGGATCGACTCGGCGTCGAGCTCCGGGGTGACGTCGAGCTCCTCGAGATGCGCCCGAAGCTGATCGCGCACCTTATTGTGCACCTCTTCGATGGCCTTGCGATAGGAGGGCGGAAGCTGAGCCAGCGCCGCGTCGCCGCCGTCGCGGAACTGCTGGTACTCCGCCACGAGCGGTGCGATCTCGGGTGACTGCAGCGCCTTGTTCTTCTGGGCTTCGACCGCCGCGACCGCCTCGGCCCACATCGCCGCGCGCTCCGCGAGGCGGCCCGAGTGTTCACGAAGGACCTGAAAGATGAGCTCAGCGCCACCTTCGAACTCCGGGTCCTGTTCCTGCTCGATCTGCGCCCTGGACTCCTGGAGCGTCTGGATCTGTGCCTGAAGGTTCTGGATGCTCTCTTGTAGCCGCTCGATCTCTTCGTCGACCTCGGCCAGGCGCGCGCTGTGACGCTCCTGAGCCGCGACACGTTGCTCCTCGACGGCCCGGAGGGCGTCGGCGATGGAGCCCGGCTGCTCATGTGTACTCATGCTGTCTCCGGGGTGGGCCACAACCCTACCACCAGTGAACCCACCCGTGGGGTGGCCCCCGAGATCCGTGCGACGGCCGTGGGCTGCGCCCGCCGCTCGCAGACGGCGCGAGCCGACTCCTCGGCCAGCGCGCGCACCCGCGCGCTTCGAGCTCCAGCGCTCCTGGCACATCAAGCCGCGTCGCGCGACGACTCCCTCCCCGTCGGAGTCAGGGTTCGACGATCGCAGCTGGCAGAGATCGAGACGACGTCCTACGATCTCGCTCGACGGGCACGACGGCCCCCACCCCTCCCCGCAACGGCCAAGCTCCCGATGAACGCTCCCTCCCTCCCCAACGGCCTGGCGCTCCTCGCGGCGATCGCGACATGCGGCGCAGCGCTGGCGAGCCCACCCCCCTTCGAGGTGAGCGAGTCCTGGGAAGTGGTCGAACGGAGCGAAGACGTCGTTGTCTTTCGCTATCGTGACAGCGCTCACGGGGTTCGCATCAACCTGCGACCAGGCCCCAGAGGCCGCGTACCCGGTGTCGCCCCCATCCTGCACGGCAAGACCTGGGAGGTTCACGAAGGCGAGCGCCTCTTTCCCCTCTTCGCGATGCCCTACGCAGACCGAGAGCCCCGAGGCGTCGAGATCCGATCCCAGGGGCCGGACCTCTTCATCGAGCTTCGCGGCCCGCCCCTCGGCGAGTTGGTCGACCACCCCGAGGCGCCCGACGACCCGGTGCTCTCCCGGCTTCGGATCCGGCCTCGCCCAGGTTCCTGGAAGATTATCGCGCAAGGCCTCCACCTATGGTCCTTCCCCGCCCAGGACCTGAGCCTCCATCAGCTCGGCGACGCCCGCACGCTGAGCTGCGCTTGGGGGGTGGTGCACCTGCAGGGTCGCGCGTCAGGATCGCGGAGCCTGTGGACCCCCGACCGGCTGTGGATCGACACCACCCCTTCTGCCGCCGCCTTCGATCCCTACCCGACCCTCGAGCTCACCGTCCCGCTCAGCCCTTGACCGCCCCCGAGGTCAGTCCCTCGACAAAGTAGCGTTGGAGCGCAAAGAAGAGGGCAACCACCGGGATCGAAACCAGGATGGCGCCCGCCGCGAAGTGCCCCCAAGACGCCCCATAGTCATCGACGTAGCTCTGGAGCACCACCGGGAGCGTGTAGGCGCGGGGGTCGCCGAGAAGGGTCGCGGCGAGGATATACTCATTCCACGCCGTCATGAACGAGAACAGCCCGGTCACCGCCAAGGCAGGTCTCGCGAGCGGCAAGATCACCTTGGTGAAGGTGGTCCACCGCGACGCCCCATCGAGCAGCGCTGCTTCTTCGAGGGCGACCGGGATGGTGTCGAAGTAGCCCTTGAGGGTCCACACACTGAAGGGCACCGCCGTCGTCGCATACACGAGCGCGAGACCGAGGAGGCTATCGAGAAGACCAAGGGTATCGAGCAGGATGTACAGCGGGATCGCCATCACGACCCCCGGGAACATCTGGGTGACAAGAAAGGCGCTCATACCGGCATCTCGGCCCGGAAAGGCCCAGCGCGAGAGCGCATATCCAGCGCTGGTCGCGAGGACGAGCCCCACCCCAGCGGTGGCCGTGGCGACCACCAGGCTGTTGAAGAGCTGTGCCCCGAAGAGCCAGTATCCTCCGTCGAAGGTCCAGATGACATCGACGAAGTTCTGAAGGGTGAGCCGACCCGACAGCAGGGTGGGATCGCTCGAGAACTGCTGCGAGGGAGACAGGGCCATGCGCACCACCCACAGCACGGGATACAGGGCTAGGAGCGTGATCACCACCAAGGCGAGGTGAGTCAACACCACCCGAAGCGTCGAGGGGGAGCGCGCCATCAGAGCACCTTCCGGCCAGCGAGGCGGTTCGCGAGCCGACTGTAGAAGAGCAGAACGAGGAAGATCAGCACCGCATAGGCCGCCGCGTAGCCATAGCGGTTCCCACGCGAGAACGCCCAGCGATAGGCCTCCGAGATGAGGATCTCGGTGCTGCCGTCGGGCTCACCGGCCGAGACCAGGTAGATCACGTTGAACATGTTGAAAGTCCAGACCGATCCCAGGATCATCGCTGGGAGGAGGGCGGGCATCAACATGGGCCAAGTGACGTGCCGAAAGCGCTGCCAGGCCCCGGCTCCATCGACCTCCGCGGCCTCTTCGAGATCGCGTGGAATACTCTGGAGCGCGCCGAGCGTCACCACCATCATGAAGGGGAAGCCCAGCCAGGTATTGGTGGTGAGGTTCGCCGCAAATCCTGTGGCAAAGCTCGAGAACCAATCGATCTGCAAGGCCTCTCCCCGAAGCAGGAGCAAGCCCAGGATCGCGTTGATCGCCCCCACCTGGGCATCGAAGAGCGAGCGCCAGATCAGGGCCGTGATGTAGTTCGGCACGGCCCAGGGCAAGATGAGCAGCGCTCGCCAGACCCCTCGGAGCCCGACCCAGGGCTCGCGCAGGAGCATGGCGAGCGCGACCCCGATCACCACGTGCAGCGTCACGTTACTCACCGTCCATAACACGGTGACGACCAAGGTAAAACCAAAGGACATGGGCGAGGTGATCGGCCAGTCGCGCGCGAGCAGGATGTCGATGAAGTGCGCGAGTCCTACGAAGCTCCACTCCCCTTGATGGTGGGCGAAGAGCGCCACGGCCGCGCCGGTGAGGAAGGGCACCACCACCAGCACCACCATCGCCAGCCCCGCTGGGGCGATCCAGAGGTAATCCGGCGCGTGAACGAGCATACGACGCCGAAGATCGGGGTCGCGGAGTCGGTAGCCCAGCGCGCCGAGCCCCGCGAGGGCCAACAAAGCCAACACGATCCCGTAGGGCCAGGGGTTGGCGGGCGGTGGAGGGGGGCGCCGGAGCACGGTAGCGTGCTGTTGGGCTGCCGCCATCGCGCGATCGGGGAGCACCGTGCCTCGAAGGACCTGGCGCAGCGCCCGGGCCAGCCCCTCCCAGGCGGACTGCACCTCGGGATCGGTCGGCAGCGGCTCGGAGCGGGCCGCCTGATCGAGCTGCACCTGCAGGATGGGGTCGCTCGGGACCACCCGGCTCGCGGTGACAGCCTGCCGTCCTACCTCTTGCCGGATCTGAGCTCCGTCAACCCCCGAGAGGAAGGACGCCAGCTCGGCGGCCGCCTCGGGATCCTGACCTCGGGCCGCGACGAAGGCGGCTTCGACGGTGAGGTAAGGGCGAGCCGGCTCCCCGGTCGGGCTGACCAGGGGGAGCGGAGCCGCCGCCACCCGGCGCCCGAGATCTGCGACGCGCCACGGGCCATCGATGATCATCGCGGCCCGTCCTTCGGTATAGAGCGATGATACCCGATCTGCCGAGGGGGCGGTGGGCATGAGCGCCGCGAGCTCCGCGGCGAACGTCAGCGCGTCGACCTGCGCTCGGGTATCGAGCGTGGGCTCCCCCATCTCGTCGATGGCGGCCCCGCCAAAGCCGTGCATCCACGGGGCGTGGTAGAAGGGTGTGCCCGCTTCATAGACAAGGCCATACCTTCCATCTTCCGTCAGCGCGGCGCTCAGCGCTAGCAGCTCGTCCGTGGTCCGCGGGGGCGTGTCGATGACCTCAGGGTCATAGATCAGCATCAGCGACTTGAAGGCGAGGGGCTGCCCCCAGAGCTCTCCTCCTTCGGTCAGCGCTTCGATGGCGGGATCGCGGTGTTCCCCAGAGACGTCCCCCGCCGGGACCAGCAGACCCATCCGTCGCCACTTGCCCAGGTTGCCTTGGGCGGCGATGAAGAGGTCCGGGCCATTTCCTCGGGGGATGGCCGTCTCGAGCTTGGAGTCGTAGACGCCGAAGCTCACCGACACGAGCCGAACCCGGTGACCGCGCCCCTCGGCGAAGCGATCCACGGCCTCGCGCAGCGCCGCTTCTTCGGCACCGCGGTAGGCATGCCAGACCGTCAGATCCGCCGCATGAGCCCAGGTGGGTGCCAGGAGGCAGGCGACCACTACCCCGCACAGCAGCAGCGCCTGGAGCGCTCGTCGGGCCTTCACGGCAGGCGCTCGCCGGTCTCGGCGTGGAAGCGGTGAACGACCCGCGGCAGGAGCGAGACGACCTCGCCAGGCTGGGCCTGGCAGGGCTCGGGCACCTGCGCCACGAGCTTTCGGTCTGGTCCGAGATCGAGGTGCAAGAGCGCCTCGGCCCCCAACGACTCGATGACCTCGATCTGGCCCCGCAGCGGACCGCGGCCGACCTCGATGTCGGTGGGCCGCAGTCCGAGGGTCATCGCGCCTTCGCCGGGCAGCTCCAGCTCCCCCTCGAGGCCATCGATGCGGACCGTTCCCCCGGCCCCGACCGCGGGAAGAAGGGCCATGGAGGGCGAACCGATGAAGGTTCCTACGAAGGTATTCGCGGGTCGATCGAAGAGCTCACGCGGAGTTCCGACCTGCTGGACGACCCCTTGATGCAAGACCACAATCCGATCGGCGAGGGTCAAAGCCTCGACCTGATCGTGCGTGACGTGAAAGACGGTCGTCTGGAGTCGGCGGTGCAGGTGCTTCAGCTCGACACGCATATGATGGCGCAGCGAAGCGTCGAGGTTCGACAGCGGCTCATCGAAGAGGAAGACGTCCGGCCTGCGCACGATCGCTCGCCCCATCGCGACCCGCTGGCGCTGCCCCCCCGAGAGCTGCCCTGGAAGCCGGTCGAGCAAGGGAACCAGATCGAGCATCGCCGCAACGTCTTCGACGGCCTCTCGGATCTCGGCCTTGGGGCGACGGGCGACCTCAAGGGCGAAGCCCATGTTCCGACGAACGGTCATGTGAGGGTACAGGGCGTAGCTCTGAAAGACCATCGCGACGTTCCTGGCTCGGGGGGAGAGATCGTTGACGCGACGTCCGCCGATCTCGAGGGTGCCCGCCGTGATCTCCTCGAGTCCGGCGATACACCGGAGCAAGGTAGACTTTCCACAGCCCGAAGGCCCCACCAAGACGATGTACTCCCCATCCTCCACGTCGAGATCGATGCCCTCCAGCACCGAGGTGCTGCCGTATCGCTTGTAGAGCCCGTTAAGGGTGACGCCGGCCACGGGGCTCAGTTCCCCTGCATGAGGGCACCGTACCACCACTGTATGCCGTAGATACGCCCCTCAGCGTTGTTGGTGGGCAAGCGCACCTGCCCCTCGATGGCCCGGCCGACGCTGATCTCGATGAGCTCGTCGGGGTCCCAAGCGCTCCACAAGGCGTTGCTGATCAGGTGTTGACCATCGTCGAAGACCGCACAAGTGATGGTGTCTGCCACGACCGAGTTCGACTCGACAGAGGCGTACCTTCGGGCGCGGATGAGGACGTAGTCCCCGGACTCTCCACCTCTCCACCTGAGATTGATGGAGCTGAAGGGGGGCAGAGTGGCCAAGGTGTCGTTCTGCATGGCGGGCTCGAAGACCTCGAAGCCCTCTTCGGGGATCGGCACGGCGTCCTCAAGCAGCAGCTCAGGGAAGCCGACCGCACCCTCGGGCTGCTCCACATCGTAGGTGGCGCCGTAGGAAAACGTAGCATCAGACTCGTAGAAGCCGAAGAACTCCCCATCGCTGTCCGGGAGGAGAGCGTGATCTCCGGTGGGTCCCGACAGGGTCATCGCGGACAGCCCCGGCTCGATGAAGTTGATCCGAGGCCCCTCTCGCTCGTAATCTCGAACGCAGGTGTCGATGGTGGGGGCATAGAGCTCCCACCACCGCAGCGACGAGGGCTCGATCCAGACCAGGCTCGCCGACCGATCGAACTCGGGCGGCGGAATGTAGGGTCGACCGTAGTCGTGGTTGCTCACCACCCCGACCAGGCCCGTCCGCCCCGAGCCATCCGGCCAGTAGTAGAAGGCTTCGGTGGCGCGTGCGAGCTCTCCCCGCGAGGCGATCACGACATCGACCGAGCCGTTGAAGGCCACGGCCGGCGTGAGCACGACCACCTGATCCTCCGTCGCCGAAACCACCGAGGCCTGCACCCCACCGAAGGTCACCGAGATGTCGCTCGGATCGACGGGCCCCACCTGAATGGTCACCTCGGTGGCACCGCCGTTGCTCCCCACGACCGGCGCGAGGCCAGCGTAGCGGAGCGGCACGACCTCGGTAGGATCGGAAGACGTGGGATCAGACTCCGTCTCTTCGGTCGGGAGGTCTGCGACCTTGGCTGCCACCTGTTCGGAGGTCACCCAGCACCCGGCGAGCAGCGGAAAGAGGAAGAGAGCTCGGTCCATCAGAATCGCCCCCGCACGCGAAGAGTGGCGCTGTTCCGCTGGACCGCCAGATCGATCCCCGAGACCGTGAGCCCCACCCCCGCGAGGCTGTAGCCCGTGACGTACAAGGCGTTCGACTGACGGGCATCCGCCGCGATCTGGTCGGCGCGCGCGGTGGTCCAGCAGGACTGGGCGCGGGTACAGTCCCCATAGACTGGGGCGTCGTAGCGACGATCGTCGAACTGGCGCTCCAAGACGTAGCCACCGCCCACGAAGGCCGCCCCGGCGACCGCCATGCCGAGCCCCACCGCAAGTCCGATCCGACGCCGACGCGGCGTGGGCGGCGGAGGGGGAGGCGCTACTTGAGCAGAGCGCTCCCCCGGTGGAGGGGCGGGCGGCTCGTAGCGCTCCACGACCAGCGGCAGGCTGAGAGGCGGTCGACCCTCGACCAGCTCGACGACCCGACTCGTCCACCCCTGCGCGGTTCGAGCCTGGATGAGGTGCTCTCCCCCGACGATCTGCACCGGGGTCTGTTCGACGCGCTCCCCGTCGATCCAGAACTCGACGCTCGGATCCGCCGTCGAGACCAGCAGGAGGTCCTTGCTGAGTCGGTCAGCCCACTGGCGATGCTGCTCGATGAGCTCCGGCCCGACGTCTTCGGGAGGGTTGGCCGTGGGATCGAGGGTCACAGAACGAATGATCGCGTAGAGGGCCGCTTTGGGGTCCTGATCGGCCACGCTCGCCAGCGCGTCGAGCTGATAGAGCTCTTGCAAGGTCGATCGGGTGACCACCTGTTCCTGACAGGCGAGCGCGTCGGACGCCTCCGCGAGGCGTTCCCGAGCCTCTGCGACCCGCGCCTCGTCGAAGGCCTCGGTCGCCTCGACGATCAAGGACGTCAGTTCTGGACACTCCGGATCGGCAAGGGCGAGGCTAGCAAGGAACAGCAGCATCGGGGAGGACTCCACGCGCCCGAACGGCGCAGCCCCCCCGTTTTACACGCTCCACCGCTCAGCGCAAAGGCTTCATCGCTCGTACAGGTGCCCACGGCCCACCGCTTCGTGGGGGAAGAGGCTGCACTTAGGGACACTTCCCGTCGTGAGATCGACCCTCCGGGAAGGAGTAGCACCAGGTATTCGCCCCCTGAGCGCCGACCAGGATAGGGAACTCCGCTCGCTCCTCGCCGCTGATGACCTCGATGCGGTGCTCGCCGAGGGGCATACGGATGCGCTTGGGCGTCCGCCCCGCGTCGGCGCCATCGATGCGGATCGCGACCGTCTTGGGTACACTGAACAAGAGCACCTCGGCATCGTCAGGCGCGCTGGACGAAGAGGGCTTCTCGGGCGGAGGAGGATCGGGTTCGATCGGAGCAGGTGGATCTCGGGCCGGCTCGGGGGGCTCGGGATCGAGCTCGGTGAGCGGCGGCGGCACCACTTCGATCTGCGGCTCGTGCGGCGGCACCTCGTCGGAGGGTGGAAGGGTAGAATGGAGCTCCGGGCCGTCCTGAATCACCTCGAAGGGGTTGGCCCACAAGCTGGTCCCCACGCCTAGAACGATGAGCAGGGCGAGCACCGCCCCCAAGACCGGGGCCATCAACAGCACCCCCAACATCAGCGCGAGTCGACGACGTCTAGGGCGAGAGCTGGACCCTGGATCGGATGGGGACCGATCCAGGTCTTGGGGGGTGGTCGCCGAGCCTCGGGGAGCCGCCCCGCGAGGTGGAGCCGAGACCGGCGTGAGCTTCCGGAGGGCCACGGGCATGGAGGGCGCATCGACCGGGATCTCTTCGGTCTGCGTTGGCTCATGGGGGATGGGGTGATCGACGATCTTCCAGGTCCGCTGGCCCGAGAGGACCTCGATCAGGGAATCGCAATCGGGGATCCGCTCCTCGCGGTCGAGGATCAAGCACCCGTCGATTGCCTGAATGACCGCGTCGGGCAGATCCGGGTTGAGGTCCTCGGCCGGCGTGTACCGACCCGCCACGATGTTGTTGTAGATATCGAGCGCCTGATCGCCCGGGAAGGCGCGCTGGCGGGTCGAGAGCTCGTAGAGGATGCAACCGAGGCTGAAGAGATCGGCACGCTGATCGACCGCGCGGGCGTCACGGATCTGCTCGGGCGCCATGTAGGCCGGTGTCCCCATCGCGATGCCCTGCCGGGTCGTGCCCGTCTCTTGGCTCTCACCCACCAAGAGCTTGGCCAAACCGAAGTCCGTGACCTTCGGAACGAACCCTTCCGGGCTACGAAAGAGCAGCACGTTCGCGGGCTTCAGATCGCGGTGGACGAGCCCTTCACGGTGAGCGGCGCGCACCCCGGAGACCACCCCCCGATACAGGGTCAGGGCGTCGAGCAGGCTGATCTTGTAGCGCCTCATCGCCTGATCGAGGCTCGGACCGTCGATATACTCCATGAGCAAGCCAGGGTTGCCATCGATGTCCAGGACATCGGTGACGCTGACGATGTTGGTGTGCTGGAGCGCCGCCTGCACCCTGCCCTCACGGAGGAGCCGTTGGCGGATCGCCCCGGAGGTCAGCGAGAGGACCTTGAGCGCGTGCTGGCTGTTGAGCTGATTGTGCCGCACCAGATAAACCACTGCCGTGCCGCCGTGCCCAATCACGGACTCGACGGTGTAGCGGTCGATGATCTGGCCCGGGTTGAGCATCGGGCGTTGGTTCCTCTTGGCATCGCCGTGGCGAGCGTGCGACGGCGCGGCTCGTAGTGTCGCCCGCGAATGGGCTCCGTGGCAAGAGCCCAGGCCAAGGCCGCTAGGACTCGTAGACCCGGATCGCGAAGTTGTGGTGATTATCACCTGTCACAGAGTCTACGATGATCAGGAAGGCCCAGTACGAGCTCCCGGTGCGGATGTTGTAGCGAATCTCGCCTTCCCTCCAGTCGACATGAGCCGAGGCGGGCGAGCGACACGTGGCGTTGGGCCTGGCGGGGCAGAGCATCTCGAGACTCGGTTGGTCGAGGGTCGCGACCCGGAGGCGGCCACAACCCACATCGACATGAACGGTGTAGTTGGTGTTGGGCTCGAGATCTTCGACCAGAAAGACCCGCTCGGGGCCGGCCATCGCCGTGGAGCCGTAGCCGGGGACTGCGGTGAACGCTCCGTGGCACTGCCATGAGTTGTAGTGGCTCCATTCATAGTTTCGACCGCCCTGCTCGGTCGTCGCGAAGGTCCAGGGGGTCAGGCTCGCGCTCGGGCCGACGCGCAGCGTGTCGACCGGGCACTCGTTCTCGAAGGAGGGTGGGATAAAGTCGCCGGTATAGTCCGCATCGCAGTCTACCCCTGAGATCGTGACGAAGGGATCGGTGGTAGGCCACTGAATGTCGGAGTCCGCGTCGGAGTCGGTGTCGGTGTCGACATCGGTGTCGGTGTCGGTGTCGGTGTCGGTGTCGGCGTCACCGCCGCCACCGCCCCCCCCAGGGCCCGCGCCGACCGGCTCGATGTCTTGGGAGCAGGCAGCGCCCGCGAGCGCAAGCAAGAACAGAGCTGTAGAGAAGCGCTTCATGATCGTGCCTCCATCGCACACCCAGGTATAGCGCGAGATCGGCACCGTTGTCAGCAGTGGACGACGGCGAGCACGCCCTTTCGTGTCACCGGACCACCAAGTTGACGAGCCGACCGGGCACGACGATCTCCTTGACCGTTGACTTGCCCTCGATCTGACGGGCGACGTTGGGCTCGGCGCGCGCAGCCTCAAGCGCCTGCTCCTTGCTGGCACCCGTAGGCAGGGTGACGCGGCCACGCACCTTGCCGTTGACCTGCACCGCGATCTCGACGGTTTCGAGCACGAGCTTGGCCGGATCATGCTCGGGCCAGGCCGCGTCGACGACCGAGGGCGGATGGCCCAGCTGCTCCCACAGCTCCTCGGCGAGGTGCGGGGCGAAAGGAGCGAGGAGCCGCACGAAGGCGGAGAGCTGCTCCACACCGACCTTCGCCGCCTTCGAGGCGACATTGACGAAGATCATCATCTCGGAGATCGCCGTGTTGAAGCGCAGGCTCTCGACCGCCTCGGTGACCTGCTTGATCGCGCTGTGTAGGGCTCGGTCGAGCTCGGCGTCGGCGACCCGGCCCTCGACGAGCTCGGTGACGTCGCCGCGCACGAGCCGGTCCGCGCGATCCAGGAAGCGGCGCGTGCCGGCGACCCCGCTGGTCTCCCAGTGCGCGCCCACATCGAGGGGGCCCATGAAGAGCTCGTAGAGCCGCATGGCGTCCGCCCCGTACTCCTCACACATGTCGTCGGGGTTCACGACATTGTACCTTGACTTAGACATCTTCATGAGCTTGGGGTAAAGCCGCTCCCCGCTCTCACGGTGCTCGAAGTGATCTTCATCGTTAGCCTCGGAGAGAGGGATCTCCCCCCCTTCTCGAAGCGCCCGAACCTCGGAGGGGTACGCGTACCGCCCCCGCATGTCGGGATCGGTGTTGTAGCCGGTGGCGTGAACCATTCCCTGGTTGAACAAGCGCTGGAAGGGCTCTCGGGTGCTGACCAGCCCCAGATCGTGCAGCACGTGGTGCCAGAAACGCGCATACAGCAGGTGAAGCACCGCGTGCTCCGCCCCGCCGACGTACAAGTCGACCGGCATCCAGTACGCTTCTTCGGAGGAATCCCAGGCGACGTCGCTCCGGTCAGGGCTTATGAAGCGAAGGTAGTACCAGCAGGATCCGGCCCACTGCGGCATGGTGTTCGTCTCGCGACGCGCCGATGCCCCGCTCATTGGATCGGTGGTCTGGACCCACTCGCGCGCTCGTGCGAGGGGTGGCTGCCCGTCGGCGGTGGGCTTGAACGCGTCGAGATCGGGCAAGAGCACGGGCAGATCGCCCTCGGACAGCGCCCGCACCGTGCCGTCTTCGAGCTCGATCAGCGGGAAGGGCTCGCCCCAGTACCGCTGACGGCTGAACAGCCAGTCTCGGAGCCGATACTGCACCGTGCCCTCGCCCTTGCCCTGCGCCTCGAGCCATGCCACCACCGCTCGGATCGCCTCGTGGTTGTCGAGGCCATCGAGAAAGTCGGAGTTCACATGGGGCCCTGAACCGGGGAAGGCCGCCTGCTGCACGTCCTCCCCGCCCGACACGACCTCAAGGATGGGCAGATCGAAGGTCTTGGCGAAGGCGTGATCCCGTTCATCGTGGGCTGGGCAGGCGAACACCGCGCCGGTTCCATAGTGGGCGAGCACGTAATCGGCGATCCAGATGGGGACCTTCTCGCCTGTGATCGGGTGGACCGCGTAGGCGCCGGTGAAGACGCCGGTCTTAGGGGCATCGGCCGCCTGGGAGGTGCGATCGCGCTCCGATCGACGGCTCACCTCGTCGAGGTAGGCCGCGACGGCCTGGCGTTGCGCCTCTGTGGTGATCCTCGAGACCAGGGGATGCTCAGGGGCGAGCACCGTGTAGGTACAGCCGAACAGGGTGTCGGGACGGGTGGTGAAGACTTCGAAGGAGGCGTCGTGATCCGCGACCTCGAAGGTAAATCTTGCTCCTTCGGACCGCCCGATCCACTCGCGCTGCATGGCCTTGATGCCCTCGGGCCAGTCCAGCGTGTCGAGGCCCGCGAGGAGCGACTCCGCGTAATCGGTGATCTTGAGCATCCATTGCTTCATGAGGCGACGCTCGACCACATCACCCGTCTCGACGTAGCGGCCGTCGACGACCTCTTCGTTGGCGAGCACCGTTCCGAGAGCCGGGCACCAGTTCACCGGGACCTCGGCCTGGTAGGCCAAGCCCCTCCGATAGAGCTGTAGGAAGATCCACTGGGTCCACTTGTAGTATTCGGGCTCGCTCGTCGCGAGCTCGCGGCTCCAGTCATAGGAGAGCCCGAGGCGCGAGAGCTGACCCTTAAAGGTGGTGATGTTGCGCTCGGTGATCTCGCGGGGGTGTCGCCCCTCACGCTCCGCTTGGCGCTCGGCTGGCAAGCCGAAGCTGTCCCAACCCATCACCCGCAAGACGTTGTAGCCCATCATGCGACGAGCCCGAGCGACGACATCCGTGGCGACGTAGCCCTTGGGGTGGCCCACATGCAGGCCAGAACCCGAGGGATAAGGGAACATGTCGAGCACGTAGTACTTGGGGCGGGTGCGATCCTGCGAGGTCAGGTACGTGCCCTGGTCCTTCCAGTGGCGCTGCCACTTGGACTCGACGTGAAGGTGATCGTAGGCCATCGGGTCTCCATCGCGCTTGCGTGAGGCCCCGGGTCATAACCGCACCGGCCCGACGCGAAAGGCTAGGACACGGCGGTGACCGCCACCGCGATGAGTCCGACGATGCCAGCGATCGCCAGCCAATCCGTCACCCAGCTCAGCACGCCGGTCAACTCTTCGGAGTCGGCGCGGCCTAGCTTGTGTATTGGGGAGGGACTACGGAGCATGGTGAACCTCGACGGGCGACGCGCCCGGCTCGAACGACGACATCCTACCAAGGGTCGCCAGAGCAGCGCAAGCGCCCGAGGTGGCTCAGCGCCGACGATCGCAGCTATTCCATCTTGCTTTGTACACTTTTACTCGATGCGTCAGCCATCCATTGCAAGAGCGCCGGCCTGAGATCCGGTCGTGCCAGGGCCTCCTCGAGGAAGGCGCGGACGTATCCTAGGGTCGAGCCGGTATCCCGACGCACCCCGCCGACGGTGGTGGCGACGACCCGGCCGGCAGAGGCGAGCTCTTCGATGGCGGGCATCGGGTAGTATTCACCCCCTCGGTGCTCTTGATAGAGCCGCTCGAGCACCGGGAAGAAGTCTGGCGTATACAGATATCGCCCGTAGGTGACGAGACTCGAAGGCTCGGTGCCCGGCGCAGGCTTCTCGACGATGCCACGCACCCGCAGATGCTCCCCCTCGCGCGTCGCGTCGAGCACGCCGTAGCGCGAGACGTCCTGGCCCGAGAGGTCTGCGGCCGTGAGCACGGTACATCCCGTCTTCCTCCAGGTCTCGACCAAAGCGAGCGAGGGGTTCGAGCCCACGAAGAGGTCGTCGGGGTACGCCACGAGGACGGGGTCTTCCCCAGCGAAGGCCGACGCCAAGAGCAGCGCGTCGCCCGTCCCTCCCATGCGCGCCTGACGCACGATGTGGACCCGGAGCCCTCGTGGCTGAGCGCGCTCCAGCAAGTCGTGGCGGTCGCCCTGTTCGAGGGCCGCCTCCAGCTCGGGATCGTGGTCGAACCAGTCTTCGAGCGCTCGTTTTCGTCGGCTGGTGATGAGCAGTAGATCCGTCACGCCGGCCTCGACGAGCTCTTCGACCACAAAGTCGATGGCGGGCCGATCGACGAGCGGGAGGAGCTCTTTCGGCAACACCCGGGTCGCAGGAAGGAGGCGCGTTCCGTAGCCCGCGGCGATGATCACAGCTTTGAAGGTCATGGGGGGTCCTGAGAGTTGGGGGCCGAGGAAGACCTGCTAACCCCCAACCGTCCGGTCGTCGGACGGGCGCCCGCCGCTGGCGACGCGGGACCATCGAGCTAGGGAGGATCGCGCCGCGCGGGGCGTGGAGGGAGGCTGCGATGTGGTGGACGATGGCTGGGATCTTCGGGGCGATCGGGGTGATCTTGGGGGCGTTCGGCGCCCACGGCCTCCAGAGCCGCCTGGACGACCCTCACTTGCTCGACGTCTGGGCCACCGCGAGTCGCTACCACCTCATCCACGCCCTCGCCCTCGCCGCTGTCGCCGCTCACCCCGGCAAGCCTTGGGCAGCGGGCTGGCTCTTCGTGGCCGGCATCACCATCTTCTGCGGCAGCCTCTATCTGATGCCGCTCCTGACCCTGCTGGCGGGAGGGTCTTGGCGTTGGCTAGGAGCGATCACCCCCATCGGCGGCCTGGCTTTCATCGCAGGCTGGATCGCGCTGGCTTTCTGGAGCCGTGGCTGAGACAGACGAACCTAGACCTTTCGCCAGATCCAGGCTAGGCTCTCCCCTCGACGCCGCGTCGGCCTCGACGCCAAGGGAGCGTGCCCGTGCTCTACGCCTTCCTCGCTGCGACCGGACTCGGAGGCAGCCTCATCGTGCTCTCGCTCCTCCTCGGCGGAGGGGTCGGAGATGCCGACGCGGACTTCGACGCCGACGCCGACGCCGACGTCGACGGACCCGGAGGCTGGTTGCCGGTCGGCTCCCTGCGCTTCTGGACCTTCCTCATCACCGGAGTAGGGCTCAGCGGAACCCTCCTGACCCTGGGCGGAGCCCCCCTGATCGTCACGCTCATCGTCTCGATCTTCATCGGGGTGGCCGCGGGCTGGGCCGCGGCCATGTTCTTCCGTTACCTCCTGAACGAGCAGGTGAGCGCCGAGATCGGCCTGAACCACCTCGTAGGCCGCGAGGCGCGTGTGCTCTTGCCCGTCCAGCCCGATCGGCGCGGGCGCATCCTCGTGAGCTCTGCCGGCGGAACCGTGGAGCTCACCGCCACCACAGGCGACGACCGCGCCCTTGAGCGGGGCGAGGCGGTCCTCATCGCCTCCATCCATGACGGCGTCGCGGACGTGACCCGGATGGCTCCTGCTCCCCGTCTCGCCCAAGAAAACTCCGCGAAGGATGGTGGCGATCTCCCCACCGACAAGGTAGGCGTCGACTGAATCTACCTTTCGGAGGTCCTATGCCCGGAGTGATGGAGCTGACATCCGCGTTGATCGCGTTGACGGTGGGTGTCGTCATCGGAGCGATCCTAATCGGCGGGCTGCTAGTGCTGCGCCGGTTCATCTGGGTGTGCCGCCCCAACGAGATCCTGGTGTTCAGCGGTCGCGGACACACCGCCGCCGACGGGACCAACCTCGGCTATCGCGTCGTCCACGGGGGGTACGCCATCCAGATGCCCTTCCTCGAGACCGTGGACCGGCTCTCCTTGGAGACCATCGCCATCGACCTCCGGGTGAACAACGCCTACTCCGCAGGTGGGATCCCGCTTCAGGTCCAGGCGATCGCCAACGTCAAGGTCAGCTCCGACCCCTCGATCGTCGGCAACGCGATCGAGCGCTTCCAAGGTCGCGACCCCATGGAGATCCAACGTGTCGCGCAAGAGTCCCTCGAAGGCCACCTCCGCGGCGTCCTCGCTCGGCTCACCCCCGAACAGGTCAACGAAGACCGTCTGCTCTTCGCCCGCGAGATGGTCGAAGAAGCCGGCGAAGACTTCACCAAGCTCGGTCTGCAGCTCGACACGCTCAAGGTCCAGAGCGTCAGCGACGACGTCGAGTACCTCGACAGCATCGGTCGGCAGCGTCTCGCCGAGGTCATCAGCGAGGCCGAGGTCGCGGAGTCCAACGCCAAGGCCGACGCCGAGTCCGAAGAAGCGTCCGCCTCCCGCCGCGGCAAGGTCGCCCAAGAGCAAGCCATGACCGCCATCACCGAGGCGAACAACCAGCTCGCCGAGAAGACGGCCGAGTGGGAAGCTCGCGCCCGCGGCGCCGAAGAGCGCGCCGAACAGCGCGCCATCGCCGCCCGCGCCCTCCGCGAACAGCGGCTCCAAGAGCTCCGGGCCAAACTCGAGCAGCTCCGCCTGCAGGCCGAGCGCGTCCTCCCCGCCGACGCCGAACGCCGCGCCGAAGAGATGCGCGCCCGAGCCGACGCTGCCCCCATCGAAGCCGACGGTGAAGCCATGGCCGAGGTCCTCCGTATGATGACCAAGACCTGGGCCTCCGCGGGCGACGACGCGGCGCAGATCTTCCTCATCCAGCAGCTCGAGCCCGTGCTTCAGACCATCGTGACCCGCATCCAGCAGGTCGAGCTCGGCCAGGTCGTGCTCCTCGATGGTGGTCAGGGCACCGCCCTTCCTGCCCACCTCAGGGCCCTCCCTGCGACGGTCGGTGCGATCCTCCATGAGCTGTCGATCACCACAGGCATCGACGTTCCCGACCTGATCGCCCCTGAGCACATCTCCCTGCCCGATAGGAGCAACGCATGATCTTCGTCTTCGCGCTCGTCTTTGGCGTCATCACCGTCGTTGGACTCGCTCTATTAATCGCCGGGATCAGCGTCGCGAGCTCCCTGCTACACATCTGTCAGCCCAACCAGGTCCTGGTGCTCTCTGGCACAGGGCCCAACGGCTTCCGCACCGTGCGCGGCGGCCGGGCCTGGCGGGTGCCGCTGATCGAGGTCGTCGATCGGCTCGACCTCACCAACATGATCATCGACGTCTCGGTCACCAATGCCTACTCCGCCGGGGGCATCCCCCTGAATGTTCAAGGGGTCGCGAACATCAAGATCGCGTCCCACGCGCCTCTCCTCGACAACGCGGTCGAGCGACTGCTACACAAGCGGCGGAACGAGATCATGCGGATCGCCAAAGAAGTGCTCGAAGGGAACTTGCGCGGGGTCCTCTCCAAGCTCACGCCCGAGCAAGTCAACGACGACAAGCTCGCCTTCGCCGAGAAGCTGCTCGACGAGGCCGAAGATGACCTCTCGGCCCTGGGTCTGGTGCTCGACACCATGAAGATCCAGAACGTCAGCGATGATCGAGGTTACCTCGATAGCATCGGCCGCAAGAAGTCCGCCCAGCTCCAGCGCTCCGCCCGGATCGCCGAAGCCAACGCTCGGGCCTTGGCCGCCGTGCGTGACGCCTCCAACCGGCAACGCGCCCGCCTGCAGGAGATCGAAGCTCGCACCTCGGTGGTCGAGGCAGAGTCCGAGCGCCGCTTCGTCAACGCCCAGACCCGCGGTCGGGCCCGCATGGCCGAAGAGATCGGAAAGGTCGACGCCGAGATCGAGCGGGTCGAGTCCGCGATCGAGGCCGCCGAAGCCCAGGTCGAGCAGACCCGGCGCCGCCTCGAGGCCGACGTGATCGCCCCGGCTCACGCCGAGATGGAGGCCCGCATCGCCGAGGCACGGGGTCACGCCGCCCAGATCATCGAGAGCGGCCGCGCCACCATCAAGGTGCTCGAGGAGATGATCGCCGTCTGGAAGCTCGCCGGCGACGACGCGCGTCAGATCTTCCTCATGCAGAAGCTTCAACCCTTGGTCGACGCCATGGCCCAGACCATCGGCGAGGTCAAGGTCGAGAAGCTCACCATGCTCCCCCCGGGCGAGACCGCCAGCGCAGGCCGGCAAGCGGCGCGGCTGGTCGAAGAGCTGAAGGGGGCGATCGGCGTGGATCTCCCCGAGGTCATCGACCGGCTGACCGAGAAGGGCAAGCGCTGAGTTGAAACAGGTCTTCGGCAACACCGAGGGGCTCAAGACCCACCAACAGCGTGCGCTCCGTGCTCTCTATCGGCGCCGCGTGCCGCCGGCCGACTTCATCTCGCCTCCCATGGCTCGAACGCTCACCGAGCTCTCGCGCGACACCGGGCGGCGGGTGGGGGTGCTGATCGACCGCACAGGCACCGTCGACAAGGTCGTGGTCGGCGAAGCACATCGCCTCTTCTTGCCCGATCTCGGCCCTCGACGTGCAGGGGCCGCGCGCTTTCGCGGCGTCCGGCTGGTCCACACCTCGCTTCGCCCCTCGGGGCTCACCGAAGAGGACCTCACCGACCTGGCGCTGCTCCAGCTCGACGCCGTAGCCACGATCTATGTGCGCGAAGACGGCCTGCCTGGGCGGGTGCAGGTCGGGCACCTCCTGCCTCCCAGCCCGGGCGACGCGGCACCCTGGCGCGTCTTCGACGTGCCCGACGTACACGGCTGGAAGGATGACTGGGCCGCCTTCATCGCCGATCTTGAGTCGCAGTTTGCCCGGAGCCCTCAGCTCCAGCGGATCGACGGCGCGCAGAAGGTGATCCTGGTGGGCCTCACCCTGGGCGACCCTCAGGGCGCCCGCCGGGGTCTGACCGAGCTGGAGCGCTTGGCCGAGACTGCGGGTCTCGAGGTGGTCGACGTGGTGCTTCAGCGCCGCGATCGGCTCGACGGTCGCACCTTCGTCGGCAAGGGCAAGCTCCAGGAGCTCATCGTGCGCTCCATGCACCTGGGGGCCGAGGCCCTGATCTTCGATCGAGAGCTCTCTCCATCCCAGCTCCGGAACATCGCGCAGGTCACCGAGCTCTCGGTGCTGGACCGCACCCAGCTCATCCTCGACATCTTCGCTCAGCGCGCCAGGAGCCGTGAAGGAAAACTGCAAGTCGAGCTCGCCCAGCTCCGCTACCGCATGCCTCGCCTCGCCATCATGCCCACCGCCATGTCTCGGCTCACCGGCGGGATCGGAGGCCGTGGTCCCGGCGAGACGAAGCTCGAGATCAACCGTCGCCGCGCCCAGGATCGCCTGGTTCGGCTCGAGCGCCAGCTCCAGAAGCTCGCCCAGCACCGCGCGACCCGGCGCAAGCGACGGGAGCGCAGCGGGATCCCCATCGCCTCGATCGTCGGCTACACCAACGCGGGCAAGTCCACCCTGCTCAACCGACTCACCCGCTCCGAGGTCGACGCCGAAGACAAGCTCTTCGCGACCCTCGATCCGACCAGCCGGCGCTTTCGCTTCCCCGAAGAGCGCGAGATCCTGATCACCGACACCGTCGGCTTTATCCACGACCTCCCCGACACCCTCGTCCAGGCCTTTCGCGCGACCCTCGAGGAGCTCGAGCAGGCCGACCTGCTCCTGCACGTGCTCGACGCGAGCGATGGCGAGGTCGAGCATCATCTGGCGTCTGTGCACACCGTGCTCACCGATCTCTCACTGCAGGAGCGGCAGACGGTCCTCATCTGGAACAAGGCCGACGCGGCACAACCCCAGGCGCTCCACGAGCTCATGCAGCGCCACGGCGGCCTGGCGACCAGCGCAGTCACCGGCGAAGGCCTCGACGCTCTGCTCGAGAAGATCGAGCGCACCCTCTTTCGCGAGCGGCTTCGCCAGCTCCGAGACACGGACCGTGGAATGCCCTCGCCGCCCCATGTGTCCAGCCCCTCAGAGGAGGAGCCGTAGCGAAGCGCGATCTCCTTCTCCCTTGCCAGTGGCCGGACAATCGGTAAAGATCAAGCCGCGTGGGTCAACGAAGCCCCACCAAAGGAGACGCAATCATGAATAAGTACCTTCCTCTGGGCATCGGCCTCTTCGCCGTCCTGGGACTCTCCGCGTGTGACGAGGAGCTCTTCGAGACCGACACCGAAGATATCTTCTGCATGGAAGAGGTCGACGAGAACGACGTGCCCCTCGTCCTCCCCAACGATGGCCAGATCATCTCCACCACCCCCGACGCGGTCTTCCAAGACTGCGAAGAGTACACCGGCGACGTGCTGATCACCTACGTCCCCCCCTTCGAGTGCGGCGCGTCGGGTTGGTCCATCGAGTTCGAGCACCGGGGCCCGAGCTCCGCCGCCGACCTCTACATGCACGACAGCTCGGGCGGCAACGCCGAACAGCCAGACTGGTGGTGGGGCGAAGTCCACCCGATCGACGAGAGCATCAGCGGTCCCAATGGCTGGTACGAGCGCTATGAGCTCAACCTCCCCGTTGTTACTGACTTTTCAGACGCTGTCGAGGGCGTGAACAGCTACCACCAGTGCGCAGCCAACAACGACACCACCCTCGTCTACGGCATCGAGGTCTTCTCGATCGACGACGAGACCGAGGTCGCGGACTGCGTCGTCATCAGCACCAGTGGGCGCACCGACGGCTACGTCCAGTTCTTCGACGACGATTACCCCCACATGGTCGACTGTGACCTCATCGAAGGGTGGATCGTCTCGGATGGTTCCAACAACCTGGACTCTAGCGACGAGACCGGAACCGATACCAGCGCCAACACCGGCACTGGCACGGGTAGCTGAGCCTGTTCCACGATCCCTTCGACGAGCGCCGCTGCACACGCAGCGGCGCTCTCTTTGCGATCCCTGTCCTTCTCGTCTGCTGCCGGGTCGCCCCTACGGGCCCTCTTGGCGAACCCCTAGAGCCGATCGATCCCGTCTTGGAGCAGGTCGAGTGGCGGTGCGATCCGAGTCGAGCCCAGTGGCAGCTTGAGGTGCAGACCCTCGGATGGACCCAAGGTGGCCGACTCTGGCTCACGCGCGACGGTCGCTACGCCGAGGTCCACCCGATCCCCTCCGTCGCTGCCGCGCCGGACGGGTCCGAGGACCGACTGGGGCTCACCCTATCGATCGCCGCAGACTGGCGCGCGGCTCGCCCAGGGTCGAGTACCGCTTTCTTGTGTGAGCCCGCTCCCGATGCCCTGCTCGCCATCTTCGATCGGCAAGGCGCACTCGCCGACTGCACCTCACTGGGCGAGGGCGACGCCTGGCGCGAGCTCGAAGAGCTACCCGACTGTTAGTCTTTTCGGGTCGTCGGCCCCTTGCTTCGCGAACCCCGGCGGTCCCCTCAGCCCTCGCGTCCGACCAGCCGTCGGGCGAGCTGGAGCGCAGCGATCATGCTCGCCGGGTCGGCGCGGTCCTGCCCAGCGATGTCGTCTGCGGTGCCATGATCGACGCTCACCCGGAGGATGGGAAGGCCGAGCGTCCAGTTCACGCTGCGTCCGAAGTCGATCAGCTTGAGCGGGGCGAGCCCTTGGTCGTGATACATGGCGATGACCATGTCGGCCTCACCCGATCGGGCCTGACGAAACACACCCTCGGCGCTCAGCGGGCCACGGGCGTCGATCCCGTCCGCGACACAGGCCTCGATGGCCGGATGGATGACCTCGATCTCTTCGCTTCCCAGCAGCCCTTGATCGCCCGCGTGAGGGTTCAGACCACACACCAGCAGCCGAGGGCGAGGGAGGCCTAGGACGGTGTGTAGCGCTCGATGCGCGACCCGGATGGTGTGCTCGACCCTGGAGCGGGTCAGCGCCGAGGCGACCTCGCGCAGGGGCAGGTGGACCGTGACGAGCGCCACCCTCAGCTCCCCGCCGACGAAAGCCATCACCGGCCGCTCGACGCCACACAGTTCCCCAAGAAACTCCGTGTGGCCCGGGTGGGCGAAGCCACGCGCCGCGAGGCGCGCCTTGTGGATAGGGCCGGTGACGAGCCCCGAGGCCCAACCTTCCATGCAGGCGTGGACCGCGCAGCGCAGCGCAGCAAGCTCGACCGGCTCCCGCTGAGAGCCAGGATCGAACAGCCGGAGCGGCGCGCTGGACGCTGCGGCCTCGGCGAGGCTGGAGAAGGGCGAGATAGGCGGGAGCCCCAGGGGGCGCGCCGACCGCTCGAGGGCCTGCTGGTCGCCCACGAGCACGACATCCGCGCTCCCGGTGCTCAGGATGGCCTTCAAAGACACCTCGGGCCCGATCCCGAGCGGGTCACCCGGCGTGATCAGGACGGGCGCCTTCACTCCTTGACCGTACACCGGATGGCCGCGTTCCGTCGCGCCTTCAGGAACCACCGCTGACCTTCCTCCTCCATGCGCTCCGAGAAGATCTTCTGCTCGATCTGATCCTTGACTTCGTCGAACTGGAGCACCCTGCCCGCCTGGCGCTGGTCAAGCCGGACCACGAAGAGGCTACCGCCGACCTTGTACGGGCCGCCGACCTCCCCTTCCTTCAGATCGGCCACCGGCCGAAAGGCATCGAAGAGCTGGGAGGGCTGGTACTGACTCTTGTCGAGCTGAGGGGTCACTCCCTGGACATCGCCGAGCTCTTCGAGGGTGCTAGCGCCCGATGCGACCGCGGCGGTGCGCTGCCGAACCGCTTCGGTAAAGGACTGGACCGCCTGCGGATCGGACTCGTCGGGGATCGTGTAGGTCTTGTAGGTCAGGTTCAGCACGGTCTCAGTGGCATACTCGCGCACGGCCCGCTGATAGCGGTCGCGGATCTCGTCTTCGGTCACCCGCACCTTGGGCGCCAAGAAAGCCTGTTGAAAGTTCATCATGCGGATATCGTCACGCATCTGGCGTCGGTAAGCATCCCACTCAAAGCCCTGCTGGGACAACAGGAGCTTGAGCTGCTCGCGAGAGGGGATGTTGTTGTCGGCCATGATGGAGTCGATGGTACGCTCGAGCTGATCTTCGGTGACGTCCATCTGCGACTCGAGGAGCTTCTGGCGCACGAGCACGCGCATGATCTGGTCTTCGGCCGCCTCGGCCTCGAGCTCGCGCACGCAGGGCTCTGACCGGCTGCGGGGCGTACGGCCGCACCGCTCCTTGAGCACATCGCCATAGTTCTCGTAGATGTCCGATAAGGTGATGACATCATCGTTGACGACACACGCGATGCCATCGACGAGCTCGGTGGCTGTGGCGAGCGAGGCGAGCAGGAGGAGGATCATTCGTCTCCCAGACCTTCTTCTGCGGAAGGGGCGCCAGCAGGAGGCTCGGGCGCGCTGTCAGGGCCGCCCCCGGAGCCGACCCGCAGGCGCTTGAGCCGGTCGGGGAAGGTCTCGATGTCGAAAGCGTCGCGCTTTTCGGCCAGGTAGTCGTGGTAGGACTGCTGCTGCTTCTCGGACTTGGCACGACGGACGACCGCAGCCCGCATCTGCTCGAAGGTACGCTCCACGCGCTCGCGGCGCTCCGTCAGGAAGAGGATGTGGTAGCCACCCCCGGCGAGGAAGGGCTCAGAGATCCCCCCCTCGGCCAGGGAAAATCCCCGCTCTACCACCTCGACGGGGACGCCCGGACGCGGCTCGCGGCTCACGAGCCCCAGATCGCCGCCCCGCCCCCGGAAGGGGCCCTCGCTGGTCTCGGCCGCGATCTTGGCGAAAGACTGAGGCTGCGCCTTGACCCGCTCGTAGATGGTGCGCGCTAGGGCTTCGGCCTCGGCGTTGGGCCGGGTGGGCTCGGCCTTGATGAAGATCCGGCGCAAGCGGACCTGCTCGGGCATGATGAAGTCGTCGCGGTTGCGCTCGTAGTAGGCCCGGAGCTCTTCCTCGGTCAGATCGGCCGACTTGATGTCGCCATAGACCTCGCTCTGGAGAAGGATCTGCACCATGACGCGCTGCACCCGAGGATCGCGGTCGAAGCCCAGACGTCGGGCCTCTAAAAAGAGGACCTTTTGGTCGATGAGCTCTTGCAGCACCTCGAGGCGCTCTTGGTCGGTGAGCTCTTCGCCCGACGAGGTGCGCAGCTTGCGACCTGCGAGTTGATTGTACTCGTTGACGCCCACGGGAAAACCCGAGATCGTCGCGACCGGCTCGCCGATCTCGGCCCGGAGGTGCTCGGGTAGCTCGGGCACCTCGAGCGGTGCAGCAGGAGAGGCCGAGGGCTCGGGATCGCAACCGAGCAGCGTGAGCCCCAGCCCCAAGATGAACATGGTCGTGCGCACAGCGATCCTCCCGTCGGCGGACCGGCTAACGCGCCGCGCTCCCTCCGGCCCGTCACGAGCCGTCGCCCCTTCTCCCATCGAGCCACCTTGGACGGGTCATCAGACCAGCCCCGCGTTACGCCGCCGCCATGACAACGCTCATCGCCCTTCTCACCGCCGCCTTCGCTGGCGAGATCATTCTCCACGCCGAGGTCCCCGTCGAGGTCGCCATCGACGGCCAGCCGATCGCTCAGGTCTATCGCCGATCGCGCATCCACCTCGACGTGCCATCCGGTGAGCGACGAGTCAACCTGTTGATCGGCGGCAACCCAACCCAGCTCCGGCTCCCCATCAAGGACGAAGAGATCACCCACATCGTGGTGGGGCGAACCGGCGTGAGCACCCGGCGGGAGGCCGTGCCCGACCCACAAGACGAAGGTGTCGCCCAAGTCGAGGTCCGCGCGGTCGGCCGAGAGCATCTCCGCCTGACGATCGGCGATCAGACGTATCGCCTCGCGGTCGGGGACCAAGAGACCCTCGAGCTCCCCTTGGGCCGCCATCGCGCGCAGCTTCGCAGCGGAAATGGGCAAGCCATCTTCGCGACCGGGGTGATCGAGCTGCGCGAGGCCGGTACGGTGGTCGTGCAGCTCTCCGAAGGCCGCGCACCCGAGATCGTCGGGAGTGGCGGAGTGTGGCGACCGGCGGAGCGCTGATGGGTCTGGCCGCGCGACTGGGGCTGCGCAGCCTGCGCTTTCGCATCGTCGCGATCTTCGTCGCCGCCTTGCTCGCCCTCTTCTCCGCCCTGGCCTTCTTGGTCTGGCAGCAGCAGCGAACGGCGAGCAGCCTCGAGATGATCACGCGCAGCTACCTCCCGCTCTCCAAGGCGACCGCGCGCCTCGACCGAGACCGGCAGCGGGTCGCGAACGACCTTCGGCGGCTCTTGCACGAAGAGCGACGCCCCGGCACGGGCGCCGAGTCCCCCACCGCCATCTACACCGAGGCCTTCGCCCGAAACCTCCAGGACGGCCGAGGCTACGTCGCCCTGGCGCGCCGGATCGCACGGTCGGCCGAAGAACGCGCGGTGCTGAACAAGGTCGAGGTCCACTTCAACCGCATCGATGACCTGGCTCAGCAATACGAGACCCTCTCCAAGCGCTTCGTCGCCCTCGCCGAAGGGGGACGCACGGCCGAGGCCGCCGAGCTCACCACCGAGCTGCGCGACCTGGGCGACTCCTTGAGCACCGAGATCCAGCAGCTCGTGCGGCTGGTCGATGGGAGGATCTTCGATCTGACCGAGGCGACCGAGGCCGCCCAGGTCCGAGGCATCGCGGTGGCGGCCGTGCTCTCCTTCATCGCCCTGGGCTTCTCGATCCTGTTGGTCGGAGCCCTGGTCGTCGCTCTACGGCCCATCTCGAAGCTCACCCAGGAGGTCCAACGGCTCGCGGCAGGTCAGCGGATCGGCCGGGTCGAGGTCAGCGGCGCCGACGAGGTGGCGGCCCTCGCGAAAGAGTTTAACCACATGGCCGAGGCGATCCGCCAGCGCGACGCGCGACTGACGGAGCGCGCCGAGGAGCTACGCCTCCTCTCGCGCTACCTGAGCAGCGTCCTCGACAGCCTCCAAGAGGCCCTCATCGTCGTAGAAGATCAGCACATCACCCTCGCCAACCCCGCCGCGAGCGCGACCTGGGCTGCCGAGCGGGGCGGGCCCCCTCCTGCGACCCTCCAGGCGCTTGAGCCTGGGCGACATGAGCTGCGGCACGCCGATCGCCTCTTCGAGGTGCGCGTCGGTCGCTTCGGGGAAGACGGGAGCATCGTGGTCAGCTCCGACATCACCGAACAGAACGCGACCCGTCAGCGCCTCGCTCGTTCCGAGCGGCTCGCCCTCATCGGGCAGATGTTGGCCCAGATCACCCACGAGGTGCGGAACCCGCTCAACGCCCTCTCGCTCAACGCCGAGCTCATGGCCGACGAACTCGAAGCGCTCGACCCGGACCGCGCCACCGAGGCCTGGGAGTTGCTCGAGACGATCAGCGGCGAGATCGAGCGACTGACCCAGGTCACCGGCCACTACCTCCAGCTCGCTCGACGACCCCCGACCCTCCTCGACAAGATCCGTCTCGACAGCCTCATCGACGACGTGCTCCGACTCCTCCGTCCAGAGCTCGAACAGTTCGGGGTGAGCTTCAGCCTCAGCGAGATCCCCTCCCACGAGATCCTCGCCGACGGCAACCAGCTTCGCCAGGCCCTGCTCAACGTGCTCCGCAACGCCGTCGAGGCGGGTTCCCACACCCTGCGCCTCTCCTTCGCCGCCGCACCGAACGAGCTCGTGATCCAGATCGCCGACGACGGGCCGGGCATGAGCGCCGAAGAGGCTCAGCGGGCCTTCGACCCCTTCTGGTCCAGCAAAGCCAGCGGCACGGGGCTTGGTTTAGCGATTACGCGTCAGATCCTCGAGGCGCACGGCGGAACCGTTCGAGTCCAGACCGCGCCGAGCGAGGGAACCACCGTCCAGCTCGTCCTTCCCCACAGCCCCTCGACCCCGGAGGCCCAACGTGCCGCAGACCATCCTGGTCGTTGACGACGATCCCTCCAACCGGGTCACGCTCGAGCGCCTGCTCCGGCGCGAAGGCTACGACGTCTCGCACGCCGAGAGCGGGCGGCAAGCCATGGAGAACCTCAGGGAACAAGCTGTAGATCTCGTGCTCACCGACCTCAAGATGCCCGGCATGTCCGGGCTCGACCTGCTCAAGGCGGTTCGCGCCGTCGACCCCGAGGTCGAGGTGGTGGTCATGACCGCCTATGGAACCGTCGAGACCGCCGTCGAGGCCATGAAGGAGGGTGCCTACGACTTCGTCGCCAAGCCGCTCAAGCGGATCGAGCTCGTGACGACGGTTCGAAAGGCGCTCGAGAAGCGCAGCTTGCAGATCGAGAACCGCCACCTTCGAGAGCAGCTCGGCGCGATCGGCCGAGGCGAGGTCGTCGGGCAGAGCGACGTCATGCGAGTCCTGCTCGACGAGGTCGAGCAGGTCGCTCCTTCAGACGCGACCGTGCTGCTCTCCGGGGAGTCCGGCACGGGCAAGGGTCGGATCGCCCAGCTCCTTCATCGGATGAGCCGACGAAGAAACCAGCGCTTCATCACCCTGAACTGCGCCGCGCTGCCCGAGTCTCTCCTAGAGAGCGAGCTCTTCGGTTACGAAAAGGGCGCGTTCACAGGAGCCAACGCACGCAAGGAGGGGCGCTTCGACCTCGCCCAGGGCGGCACCCTCTTCCTCGATGAGGTGACCGAGATGGCGCCAGCCGTCCAAGTCAAGCTCCTGCGCGTGCTCCAAGACGGCGAGTACGAGCGCATCGGCGGCACCACCACCCTACACGCCGATGTACGGGTCGTCGCCGCCACAAACCGAGACATCGAGGCGGCCGTCGCCGAGGGGACCCTTCGACAAGACCTCTTTTACCGACTGAACGTCATCCGCCTCGACATGCCGGCCCTGCGCGAGCGCGAGGGCGACGTGGCCCTGCTCGCTCAGCACTTCCTTCAGACCTACGCCACCAAGAACCTGAAGGAGGTCGCTGGCTTCGAGCCCGAGGCCCTCGACGCCCTCAGCGCCTACCCCTGGCCCGGCAACGTGCGAGAGCTTGAGAACGCGATCGAGCGCGCCGTGGTGCTCTGCCGCGAGTCCAGGATCGGGATCGACGATCTTCCACCACCGATACGGAAGGGCCGAGGCGGTCGCACCTTCCTCTCGTTCGAGGTCGGCACCCCGCTCAAGCAGGTGGAGCGTCGTATGATCCAAGCCACTCTGCGTCATGTGGGCGGCGACAAGAACCTGGCGGCGAGCCTGCTCGGGATCACGGCGCGCACCATCTACCGGCGCGAAGCGGAGTGGGCCACCGAGAGCGAGGACTCCACCTCGTGATCCTGTTGTGGCTCCTCAGTCTTGGTCCGGCCCTCGCGGAGCCGTCAGCCATCGCCGCTGGCGACGACATCGAGGCCTGGGAGGCCCTCCGCAGCACACCCGGCGAAGATCGACGCGCGGCGCTCCGAGCCTTCCTCGAGGCGTGGCCCGCGTCCCTGCTCGCGGAGGCGGCCTGGGTGGAGCTTCGGGAGCTGGGGGAGCCGGATCCCGGCTGGATGGCAGAGCACCACGAGCTGATCACCCGGCTGGAGCGGAGCCGGCGCACCCATCGCACCAACCTGGAGCAGGTGCCTGGGCCCCTCCCGGTGGCGCCCCTCGATCCCATGGGCGAGCCCCCCGATCTCAGCCCCCCCTGGGTCTTGGGGGCGCACGGCGGGATCACCTTCGCCGGAGCCAGACCCTACGCCACGGCAGGCCTTCGTCTGGGCAGAGGTCCCTGGGCCGTCTTCGTCAGAGGGCACGCCGCCGAACAGCTCTGGGGCGAGCTCGCGGCACGACTCCAGCCCGCCTCCTGGCGGGTCGTGTGGGCCGAGCTCGGAGCCGACACCACCGCCCGCGCCTCGGGACGGCTCGGCTTCAGCCTGCCGCTCGCCCCAGGCTGGGCCGTCGAGGCAGGAGCCGGAGCGAGCGGGAGCGCCCGCGGGCTCGAACCCCAGGGCCGCCTGGAGCTGAGCTTCAGCGGCCCTCTGCGCTCCCAACGTAAGATCAAGAACCGATGAACCGATACATCAAGAGGTCGTCGACGTAGCGACCATCTTCGAGGCGGTACTCCCGCGTCCGTCGGCCTTCTTCGCGAAAGCCGAAGGACCGATAGAGCTCGACCGCGCGTGTGTTGTCGGCAAAGACCGACAGGCCGATCTTCTCGATGTCGGGGTGGGCCTCGGCCCAGGTGAACGCAGCCTGGAGCAACGCCCCTCCGACCCCCTTCCCACGGGCACTCTCGGCCACCATAACCTCGAGCTTGCCCGTGTGGCGCATGCGGTTGAGGTGGCCTCCCCGCACGGTCAGAAACCCCACGAGCTCCGAGGTGGTACGCGCCACCAGAAAGATCGAGTTGGGCGACCGATCGAGCTCCCGAACCGCTCGGATCTTGTCGTCGACCGACTGCCGAAACTCTTCGGGCTCGGTGATGAAATACCGACGTTCCTGCAGGACTCCACGATGGAGTCTAAGGATGGCGGCCGCGTCGGTGGTGCGAGCCGGTCGGATGTCGAGATTCAGGAGCGGTCGTTCGAGACCCATGCCTGCCCCCCTTCTGGCGGCCTACTGACCTTTCGTCCACTTGATCTTTTCACAATAGTTCCAGTTGGGCACGCAGTCGGTGCGTACCATCTTGGCCACGCGGCCATCATCGAGCACGAGCTGGACCTGGTAGAGCAAGGCGGCCTTGTGCTCGGTCTTGCTCTTAGGGGTCCAGACGGTGACATCGCCGTAGCGATCCACCTCGAAGCGGTACTTCAGCTCGTAGGACTGCTCGGCGAGCCGCCCCGCCACCAGGTTCTTCCCGTGGGGGCGACCCCAGGCCATATTGACCGCCGACTCGTCCCAGCCGACCTTAACGTCGCCCTTGAGGATATCTTCGCGCTTGCGTTCGTCATACTTGTAGAAGGCTTCCCACAGACCGACCTTGCGAAGGTAGGCGTTCCGCTCCTCTTCGGTCTTGTTTTTGAGGAAGGCCTTGCGCTGATCGTCGGTCATGAAGACCTTGAGCGCCTGAAAGTGATCGCGCTCCACATAAGAGAGGCGCTTGGTCTTATCGCAGCCTGCACTAAGGAAGAGACCAGCGATGATCAGGGCTGAGACGGCACGGTGCATGAAGACTCCGGGTGGGGCGCGCACAGGAGGTCGTCGGCGCGGCGAAGCCCCGTATCTCTTCGGACGGTCAGAGGGCAACCCCACGGGAGGCGCGCGGGGGCGCCATGCCCTACTCCGTTCGCTCAGGCATCTCGAGGATCGGCCCCACGATCGCCAGCCCGCTGCTCGGCGACCATCCTCGCTCACCGCTCAGCGTGCGCACGAGGACGAATCCATCCCGGCGCCGCTCGACCTGTACCTCGGCGCCCGGCTGGAGCACATGGACGCTTGGGGCTGCGAGATCGGGCTCGACCCGAAGCGAGAGGGGCCGATCGACAACCACGGCACCCGGTCGTTGATGGAGCGCCACGACCCCGCTGAGGCTCAACCAAGCAAAGACCAGCCCGATGACCGAGAGCCCGATCCACGGCCAGGGGGTCAGGCGTCGGATCCGAGCCCACCACGCACCCGCGGAGGCCACGAGAAAGCTGAGGCTTCCAAGGACGCCGTACTCCCCAACCGTCCCGAGCTGAAGCGAAAAGGGCAGGCCCCCTGCGGGCGGAGGGGCCCCGTCGACCTCGGAGCGCACCACCGCCAGGTTATGCGCCGCGTCGGGATCGCGGGGAGCGAGGGCGCGCGCCATCTTCCAGTGGGCGATCGCCCGAGGCCGGTCCCCCGAGCGGTAATAAGCGACGCCCAAGTTGGTGTGGAGCGCCGGAGAGCCGCGCCCCTGCTCCAGCGGCGCACGCCAGATCTCAAGGGCCTCGTCGAGCCGCCCCTGTTGAAAGGCTTCCGCCCCCTCCTCGACGGGGCCCGCCAGCGCAGCCGCCAGGATCCACACCCCGATCATCGCCCGCCTCCGAACCGCTCGAGATCTTCGACCATGGCGGTGATCTGGGACTCGATGTCGCCCGCTTCCTGACCGGCGAAGCGCACCCGATCGAGCCACCCCGAGAGCTCACGGGCCCGCTCCCCGAGCTCGGGGGAGAGCGCTCCGAAGGCCTCCCGGCGATCGAGCTGAGCCACGGGCACCTCGACCGCCCTCGCGAGGGCGAGCCGGAAGGCCTCGTCGAGGGCTGCGAGGCGAGCCTCGGGCTCCTCCGGCAGGCGGGCCAGCCGTTGGCGCGGGGTCATGGCCACCTCGCGGGGTCGACGCCAGAAGCGCATCAGAATCCCCCAGCTAACGCGCCCTCCTTCTCCGACGCCGAGCAAGACCAGCGGCAGGACCGTCAGACCGAGCATCCAGGGGATCACGCCCCCAAGCCAGGCTAGGTGGACCCATCCGGTGGGGCGAGGATCGCGCACCCCCTCGAAGGCGGGCGCCAGCTCGACCGCATCAGGATCGACGTCATCGTCAAGAAACTGCTCCGCCGCGACCGCCTCATCGCCACGCCCCGCTTGGACCTCGAGGGCCGGTAGGGGAACGGTGTGGGTCACGTAGTCTTCCTTGGACGGGTCAAACGCGATGACTTCGATGGGAGGCAGCTCGATCCGACCGGGTCGGGTCGGCACGAGCACCCGCGAGAAGCTCCCCTCGCTACGGAAGCCTCCGGCGTCGACCCTAGATGAGGTCGAGGGAGAGCCATCGTAGATCTTGAGGGGCAGATCCTCACGAGGCCGGGCGAGGGAGAAGCCCTCGAGCGTGCCATCGCCCTGAACCTTCACCGTGAGGTTCACCGACTCGCCCACCGCAGCACGGGTTCGATCGAGCTCCGCCGAGAAGGCATATTCGCCGATGAGGCCCGAGAAGTCTCTTGGGGAGGGGGGCAAGGCGCGCACGTCGAGGCTCTTGGTCGGGGTGGCGATCTGCTGCCGACGGGTTCGGAGCCCGATCCGGCTCGGTGGTCGTGCGCGGGGATCACCGACCTCGACCCGGACCGAAGCGCCGGGGACCTCGCGCTGCTCTGCCGTAACGACGACCTTAGGAAAGAACTCCTCTTTGACGTAGACCGGGCCGCTGGCTCCTTGGAGCGCATACTCGGCATAGGCCGGCCCGGCGTCGCGCGGGGTGATCAGGCCATCGAGGGGTGGGGTCGTCCATATATCGCGATGAATGACCGTAGGCGACCGCAAGCCACGACGGTACACAACGACCTGCCCGACATAGGCGTGGTCCACCTCGAAGCCTGCGTGCGCCGTCACCGACTCAAGGGGGACATCGCTGCGCTCGAGTACCTGCAGGGTGGCGGAGGTCGAGGCCAAGGAGCGGCGCCCGATCTCGACCTCCGCCGGCCCGACGGTGTAGCGACCAGGCTCCTGGGCGGTGACGCGGTAGAGGTACTCGTGGTACCGGGTGACCCGGCTGTTGGAGATGACGACCTGCGGGCTATGGCGTTCGAAGCGAAGCTCGACGCCATCTTGAGGCTCGACGTTGATCTTGGGCAAAGCTGTCGGTTGCCCGCCTCGGACGATGATGCGGACCGCTCCGGTCTGGCCCACCTCGATCTCGGGCGCGAGCAAGCGGAGCTCCACCTCGGCAGCCTGGGCGACCGACGCCAGGCTCAGCGCCCCGACCAGCACGACGCGCGCCCCTACCACGGTTTATCTCCGGAGCCGCCGGGGATCGTGATCCGAGGTCTGCCTTCTTCGACCCCCTCGAGCAAGCGCTCCGCCTGACGCGCGGCCTGCTCTTCGGGGTTCAGCACCTCGGGCGCGCCGTCGGCTGAGCCCTCGGCATCGGTCGGGGTGTCGTCTACATCGAGATCCTCGGTCGACACCCCGTCGCTCCGGCTCTCGTCGAGACGCTCCTGATCGTCGCCCGCCTGCTTCTGCCCACCATCTTGGGACGTGTCCTGCTCCCCCTCGTCGCTGCGATCGCTCTCTTCGGGATCGCCCTCCCCCGCGCCAGACTGCGGCTCGCTCTCTTCGCCTTCTTCCCCTTCTTGCTCGTCATCCCCCTCGCCTTGCTCCCCCTGCTCGGGCTCCCCCTGCTCCCCTTGGTCGGGATCGCTCGGAGCCCCACCGTCATCCTCCTCGGCCTGGGCCGAGTCGGAGGGCTCGGACTCGTCTTGGTCGGAGGACTGGGGATCGGAGCGACGCTCCTCGGGGGGTTGCTCCGCCTGCCGCCGTGCCAGCTCCTGAGCGACCAGGGTGCGGTTGTGCTCCGCGCCACGGTGGGCCCCTCGCTCGAGCACTTCGTCGTAGAGATCGAGCGCCCGCTCGTACCGACCCGAGCGCGCGTGGGCATTTCCGAGGTCGAAGAGCGTGTCGCGGCGCAAGCGCCTCTCGACGCGGGCTTGCCGCTCCCACGCCCGTATCGCGCCTTCGGTGTCACCCGCTCGATACCTGGCCGCGCCGAGCCGGCGGAGCAGGTCGACGTCGTCGGGCGCGTCATTGGCGAGCTCGGTGAGGATGCGAGAGGCCTCGCCGAATCGTCCATCGCGGTAGGCCTGATCCGCCTGGGCCCGCGTCCCGGCCATCGCGACCTCGGGCGTCGCCGCCAACACGAGCAACACCAGCCCCGCCGCCATGCCCCACCGGCGCCGTCCCTCCCCGAGCCAGGCCCCGAGCAGACCGCAGAGGACGGCCAAGCCGAGCGGCCAGGCCCATGCGGACCGCCAGGTGATCTTGGGTCGCACACCCCGCGACCCTGCCTGTAGAAGTCCTCGGATGTTGGTTCGGTACATCGACTTGATCGTGTCTTGGACGGCATGGGATCGCGCGAAGGCGCCCCCGCCAGCCTGCGCCAGATCCCGCAAGAGGGTGTCGGAGGGGGTGCTCATGACCTGTCGGCCCTGCCGATCTTGCTGCCAGTTCCCGTCGCCGAGGGGGATGGGGGCCGGCGCGTCGCCGACGAGCATGGTGAAGATCCGGATCCCCTCGTCACGCGCCGCGCGGGCTTCTTTGAGAGCTGCCATCGGATCGTGGATCTCGCCGTCAGAGAAGACCAGCATGGCGCGGCCCGTCGCGCTCTCGTCGTCGCGGCTCAGCAGATCCGTCGCGACCCGGATCGCCTCGTGCAAGGCGCTACCCTGGGCCTGGAAGTCGCGTGAGCTCATCTCGGTGACCAGCATCCGCAGCGCCTCGGTGTCGGCGGTGAGGGGCATGCGCGGATAGGCTCCGCCGGCGAAGACGACCAGCCCGACCCGATCGCCCTCGATCACGTCGATCAGATCGAAGATCTCACGACGGACCCGCTCCAGGCGGCTGGGATCCACGTCCTGGGCGTCCATGGAGCGCGAGAGGTCCACCACCAAGACCAGATCGATCCCTCGGGCCTCGACGAGCTGAACTCGCTTGTCGAAGCGGGGGCCCGCGAGCGCGACGATGCCCGCCGCGAGGGCCACGAGCATCAGGCCATCGCGGATCGCCCGACGAAGCCGAACGCCACGTGGACGCACGCGCTCGCTCATCGGGCCTGGGAAGATCCGGCGGAGGCGACGATCGTGCAGCCGGCCGGCCAAGACCATGCCCACCGCGAGCGCCGGGACGATCAGCAGCAGCCAGAGGTAGCCGGGTGCGGCGAAGACTCCGTCCGCCGCTTCGGCCTCGGCCAACCAGACCAGCCAGTCCCTCACGGCCACCTCCGCAGGAGGAAGGTAGACACGATGAGCTGGAGCAGAAGGGCCGCAAGTCCCGGCAGGAGGGCATAGCGGTACCAGTCGTGCTCCTCGACATCTTCGTAGACCTCGGCGGGGGAGCGCTCGAGCTCGTCGATCGTCCGGTAGACCCGCGCGAGGGCCTCGGCCGAGGTCGCGCGAAAGAACGCTCCCCCCGTCTTTTCGGCGACCGCTTTCATCATGTGCTCGTCGATCTCGTCGCGGCCCCCCATCATCAGTCGGCCCAGACCCATGCGGCGACCGCCCCCCGTGACCCCGACCGTGTAGATCCGAACGCCGATCGCTGCCGCCGCATCGGCCGCTTCGAGGGGGGTGAGACGACCGGCATTGTTCTCGCCGTCGGTCAGCAGGATCAACACACGCTCCGGGTTGTCGATCTGCATGAGCCGTCGCGCCGAGACCGCGATCGCCGTCCCGATGGCCGTCCCGCGGGCACCAGCGACCCCGATCTCGACCTGCTCGAGCACGTCGAGGAGCGTCTTGTGGTCGAGGGTGAGAGGGACGTGAGTGAAAGCTTCTTCGCCAAAGACCACGACTCCGATGCGATCGTTGGGGCGCCCCTTGATGAAGTCGGCCATAACCCCTTTGGCGACCTCGAGGCGGCTCACAGGCTGCCCCATCGCCTGCAGGTCGCGTGCCTCCATGGAGCAGGAAGTGTCGACGGCGAGGAGGATGTCGAGCCCCTCGGCGCTGCGGTCGAGGCGGCGCTCGACCTCGCGGGGCTGGGCGAGCGCGAGCACCATGGCGCCCATGCCGATGAGGAGCAGCGCGCCAGGCAGGAAGGCGAGGGGAAGCCGATAGCTGAACCCCTGTCGCTGACCGGCGACGCGGGCGACCGCCAGCCGGTTGACCCCGGTGAGCGCTGCCTGAGCGGGGAGCAGCAACACCGGCACCAAGAGCAAGAGCGCCACGGGCAGCCCCCAGGTCGGCGCCGACAAGAGGCCGCTACACATCAAGAGCAGCGCGAGCCCCCCGATCCCAAAGAGCACGTGCCCGACCGTCCTAACCACCATCCAGACGTTCATCGTGGCTCCTGCCCATCGCCTTCGAAGCGCTGGGGACGGGTGGTCCCTACAAAGGCACGCAGCGCATCGTCGAGCTCGTCGAAGAGGGCCTCACGCGCCTTGGCATCGGCGAACTTGATGAAGTCGGTGGCCCGAAGGATGCGCTTGGCCCGACCGACGCTGCCCTCGGGGAGATGCTCCATCGCGCCGAGCTGGTCGAGGATCTCGCGCGTGGTCCAGGCGGTCGCTGGAAAGCCGAGCACCGCTTCGATGTAGACCCGCAGGATCTCAGCGATAGCCACCGCCACCGCCTGATCGTCGAGCTCGGGATCCGCACGCACCGCGTCCCAGCGACGAAGCGCCACCACATCGGGAGGCTCAGGCGGCAGCTCCTTGGGAGCACGGCCCGCGAGTCCCCCAAAGGCCAGCGCCAGCCCCCCGAGGGATCCGAGCCCCACCAGACCCACGCAAACCGCGCCGACGACCAGACCGCGATCGAGCTGAAAGACCGCCTTGGGATCCTCGATGTCGAAGAGCTGGTCGAGGGCCTCGGTGGGCTCCCCGAGATCGATCCAAAGGGCGTCGGAGGGGAGGGCATCGGGACCCGTCGAGAGCGAGGGGATCTCGTAGCTGCCTTGGGGGCCAGTGACCCGGTAGCGCCGGGTCGAGACGGTCAGCTCTCCCACTCGCTCGATCGAAGGTTCCCCCGCTTCTACAACCGTCAACCGCGGAAGCTCCGGCTCGGGGTGGGCCGCGGTCACGCCCTGGGCGGCGCGCACCTGCACCACGAGGGTCGCGACCCCGCGGGCGGGCTGGCCCTCGATCCAGGTCCGGACCTCGACCGGCGCCTCGGACTCGGCGGGTTCGATCGATGGGGTCGCCAAGCCACAGCCCCCCACCAGCAGCGCCACCATGCCCCAGCGAGCCGACTTCATCGCCGCGCTCCCACCCGCTGGAAGTGCTGCTGCAGCACCTTGAAGGGGTCATCGTGGGTGGACATGTCGGAGACCCTGGCCCCTCGGCGGATCAGCTCCCGCGTGACCGCGCCGACCGCCTGTTTGCCCGCCCAGCTCGCCCCATCCACGAGCTGGACCTGCCCGGTCTCCGCGTCGACCACCTCGACCAACCCCAGGCCCGAGAGCTGATGGTCGAGGGGGTCGTGGACCACGAGGGCGTGCACCTCGTGGCGCCGCGAGAGCCGCGCGATCGCCTGGGGCCAGTCCCCGTCATCGAGGAAGTCGCTCACGAGGATCACCACCGATCGACGCCGTTGGGTGCGCGCCAAGAAGGCGAGCGCGGCCTCGATGTCGGTGCCCCGACGCTCCCCGATGGCCTCGTAGACGGCCTGGATCACGGCCCAGACATGGCCACGGCGGGTACGAGGCGGCAGGTATCGCTCGATCCGATCGGTGAAGGTGACCAGGCCGAGCTGGTCCCGGTTGCGAATGGATGCATAGGCGATCCCGCCCGCGACCCGCGCGATCTGCAGTCGACGGAGCGTGCGCCCGTCTCGGCCCCCGCTGCCGACCCGAGTGCTGCCCGAGCAGTCGACGAGAAGCTGCACGGTGAGCTGCCGCTCCTCGCGAAACACCTTGATGAAGGGCTCGCCGGTCCGCGCGGTCACGTTCCAGTCGATGTGACGTACATCATCGCCAGGGACATAGGCCCGGACCTCTTCGAACTCCATGCCCTGACCGCGCACGGCGGCTCGATACTCCCCCGCGAGGAGGGAGTCGACGCGCCGACCGGCGGCCAGGTGAACCCGCCGGAGCTCTCGAAGCTCTTCGGCGGTCAGGCTCACGTCACGTCCACCAGCGAGAGGATCCGCTCGACGAGGTTGTCGGGCGTAAGACCATCGGCTTCGGCCTCGTAGGTAGGCAGGATCCGGTGCCTCAGCACGTCGGGAGCGACGGCCTTGACGTCTTCGGGCAGGGCGTAGGCGCGCCCATCGAGGAAGGCGTGGGCCCGCGCCGTGGCCGCGAGCGCGATGGAGGCACGGGGAGAGGCCCCATACTCGATCGTGCCCGCCAGCTTCTTATTCACCGAGGCTGGATCGCGCGTGGCACGGACCAGATCGACGATGTAGCGCATGAGCACGTCGGTCACCCGGATGCGCTGCACCATCTGCTGCGCACGAACCACTTGCTCGACGGTGGCGACCGGCCGTAGCTCCGCAGGCGCGGCTGACGAGCGTCGGATGACCTCGAGCTCTTCGTCGAGGCTGGGATAGGTGACGGACAGCTTGAGCGTGAACCGATCCACCTGCGCTTCGGGCAGAGGGTACGTACCCTCTTGCTCGACGGGGTTCTGGGTCGCGAGCACCAGGAAGGGGTTGGGGAGCGGGTAGGTCTGGTCGCCGATGGTGACCTGACGCTCCTGCATGGCCTCGAGCAGGGCGGACTGCACCTTGGCCGGGGAGCGGTTCACCTCGTCGGCGAGGAGCACGTTGGCAAAGACCGGCCCCAGCCGCGTGGCGAACTCGCCATCGTGAGGCTGGTAGATCTGCGTGCCGATCAGGTCGGCAGGGAGAAGATCGGGGGTAAACTGGATACGGCTGAAGCTCAGGTGCATCGACTGCGCCAGCGCCTTGACCGCCGTGGTCTTGGCGAGGCCTGGCACCCCCTCGACGAGCACATGGCCATTGCAGAGCAGGCCGATCAACAGCCGGTCCACCATATAGCGCTGGCCGACTAGCACACGGCCCATCTCGGTGCGGGCGGCCTCGACCACCTGCGCCACATCTGCGATCTCTCTCTCGAGCTCCTCAATCTCTGTCACGAGCGCCTCCAGATACGACCCAAGCCCCCGAGACGTAGCGCGTTCACGCCAGGGGCGGCAGCGCCGAACGCAAGCTCCGACAGATGAGGACGAAGCGAAGCCGACGCACCCCACTCACAACGGCACTCAGCCGAAGAGCTTACGCCAGAAGCCCTTCTCTTGGGTCGTGGTGTCCTGAAGCTCCGCGAGGCGTCGCAGGAGCTCCTCTTCTTCGTCGCTGACCTTCTTGGGCACCGAGACCACCACCTGTATGTGGTGGTCGCCTCGGGGGCCCCGCCCGTTCACCCGCTGGATCCCTCGACGAGCCATGGTGAAGACCTTCCCCGAATCGGTGCCGCGAGGAATGTTCAGGGACTCTTCGCCGTCGATGGTGGGAACCGAGATCTCACCACCGAGGACCATCACCGGGTAGGGCACGGGGATGCTGACGTAAGTGTGAGCCCCATCGCGGCGAAAGACCTCGTGTTGCCGGACCTGGATAGTCACGAAGAGGTTGCCGGGAGGTGCCCCGGGATCGCCCACCTCGCCCTTGCCGACCAGCCGGAGCTGCATGCCGGTATCGACACCGGCGGGCACCGTGACCGTCAGCTTCTCGGTGCTGCGCTTTCGGCCGGTTCCGTTGCAGGTCTCGCAACGATCCGTCGGCTCAACCACCTGTCCGGTGCCCCCGCAGGCGGGGCACGAGATCCGGATCTGCAAGAAGCCCTGCTGCTGCATCACCTGGCCATGGCCACCGCAGGTCGAGCAGGTCCGACGCTCCGCGCCGGCCTTCAGACCCGAGCCTTCGCAGATGTCGCAGTGCGCATGACGCGCGACCTCGATCTCTTTCTGGCAGCCGTGTGCGGCCTCGAGAAAATCGACCCGGAGCGGATACTCCAGGTCTGCGCCACGCCGCGGGCCGCGCGAGCGCCCTCCGCGACGCCCCCCAAAGACGTCACCAAAGCCGAAGATGTCGGCGAAGGCGCTGAAGATATCGGAGGCATCCGTGAAGTTCGGCTCGTACCCCTGGCCCTTCAGGCCATCGTGGCCATACCGATCGTAGATCTGCCGCTTCTCGTCGTTGGTGAGGACCTCGTAGGCCTCCGAGGCCTCCTTGAAGCGTTCCTCGGCCTCCGCATCGTCGGGATTGCGGTCGGGGTGGTACTTCAAAGCGAGCTTGCGATACGCTTTCTTGATGGTCGGCGCGTCGGCATCTCGACCGACTCCCAAGACCTCATAGTAATCGCGCGCCACCGTGGCCTCCTGAACCTGAGGCCGCCGGGCAGATCCGACGGCCTCGCTACGCGGGGAGCCCCGCCGTTACAGTCACGGCGGGGCGCGATGAGTCTAGGACTCGGTGAACTCCGCCTCGATGACATCGTCGTCGGAGCCGCCGCTCGACCCGCCACCCGAGGGAGGTGGCCCGCCCGCCGCATCGCCGCCCTGCTGCTCGGCGTACATGGCCTCGCCGAGCTTGTGGCTGGCTTTGGCGAGGGCGTCTTTCGCCCCTTTCACGGTGCTCAGGTCATCGCTATCCTTGGCTTCGCGAGCGGCCGAGAGCGCAGACTCGATCTCGGACTTCTCGGCGTCGCCGACCTTGCTGCCGTGCTCTTCGAGCGCCTTCTCGGTTTGGTAGATGAGGGAGTCGAGCTCGTTGCGCTCACCGATCAGCTCGCGCATCGCCTTGTCGGCGGCCTCGTTGTCCTTGGCTTCGTCGACCATCCGCTTGATGTCGGCCTCGGACAGACCCGAAGAGGCTTCGATCTTGATGCGCTGCTCTTTGCCCGTGGCCTTATCGGTGGCCGAGACCGAGAGGATGCCATTGGCGTCGAGGTCGAACTGGACCTCGATCTGCGGCCGACCCCGTGGTGCGGGCGGGATGCCATCGAGCCGGAAGTTCCCAAGGAGTTTGTTGTCTTTGGCCATCTGACGCTCACCCTGAAAGACCATGACGTCGACGGCGGTCTGGTTGTCGGCGGCCGTAGAGAAGACCTCCTTCTTGCTGGTCGGGATGGTGGTGTTGCGAGGGATGAGCACCGTCATCACGCCACCGAGGGTCTCGATGCCGAGCGAGAGGGGGGTGACATCAAGGAGCAGCATCTCGGTGACGTCGCCGGTGAGCACGCCGCCTTGGATCGCCGCCCCGACCGCCACGACCTCGTCGGGGTTGACGGACTTGTTGGGCTCCTTGCCGAACAGATCCTTGACCTTCTTCTGGACCAGCGGGATGCGGGTCGAGCCACCGACCAAGATGACCTCGTCGATCTCGTTGGCGCTGACCTTGGCGTCCTTCAGGGCCTTGCGGCAGGGCTCGAGCGTGCGATCGATGATCGGGGTGATCATGCGCTCGAACTCAGACCGGCTCAGGTTCTTGAGCAGGTGCTTGGGCCCCGAGGCATCGGCCGTGAGGAAGGGCAGGTTGATCTCGGTCGTGGGAGCGGTCGAGAGCTCGATCTTCGCCTTCTCGGCCGCTTCTTTGAGCCGCTGAATGACCATCTTCTGGGCCGCGACGTCGATGCCCGTGTCTTTCTTGAACTCAGCGACGAGCCAGTCGATGAGCACCTGATCGATGTCGTCACCGCCGAGGTGGGTGTCGCCGTTGGTCGACTTGACCTCGACCACGCCTTCGCTCACTTCGAGAATCGAGATGTCGAAGGTGCCACCACCGAAGTCGAAGACCGCGATCGTTTCATCGCCCTTCTTGTTCAGGCCGTAAGCGAGCGCCGCAGCCGTGGGCTCGTTGATGATACGCTTGACCTCGAGCCCCGCGATTCGCCCGGCATCCTTCGTGGCTTGGCGCTGGCTGTCGTTGAAGTAGGCCGGGACGGTGATGACCGCCTCAGAGACCGGCTGGCCCAGATAGGACTCGGCCTGAGCCTTGAGCTTCTGAAGGACCATCGCCGAGATCTCGGGAGGGCTGTATTCCTTATCTTGCACCTTGATCCGGCAGCCTCCGTTCGTCGCGGGGGTGACCTTGTACGGAAGGCGCCCAACCTCGACCTTCGACTCGTCGAAGCGCCGCCCGATAAGCCGCTTGGCTGAGTAGATGGTGTTCTCGGGGTTGGTGATGGCCTGTCGACGCGCCACGACACCCACGAGGCGCTCCCCATCTTTGGTGAAGGCGACGACGGACGGCGTGGTGCGCGCCCCCTCGTCGTTGACGATGACCTCCGCCTTGTCGCCTTCCATGATGGCGACCACGGAGTTGGTGGTTCCCAGGTCAATGCCGATAATCTTTCCCATTTGGAAGTCTCCTCAGAGCCCGTGGATGACGGGCGACAGAAGCGTGGTCGAGCAACCAAGCTCAAGCCGCATCCCGCCGCGCGGGCGAACGATAAACGCATGGGGCGTCGCGTCAACCGATGTCACGGACTTCGTGACGCCCCGCTCTCGACGCAAGTAGTGAGCACCAGCGGGGCCGCCGACAAGGGGGGGGGCGAGGGACTGCACTAAAAGCCATCCATCAAGCTATAGAATGATGGACTCCGGTAGACGAAAGAGCAGCGGGTGCTCGAGAGGGCCGGCCCCTCCGTGGGGGCTGAACGCAAGAAGGCCGCGAGATCGACAACATCGATCCCGCGGCCGAGCAGGCTCAAGCGCGCGGTTGGAAGCGAGGGAGAGCCGAACCTCGAATCGATACCCCTCTCGACAGATGTCGAGAGCAGTAGGCCCGACCCGCTACCCGGCGCCCCTACCCGCGCAACGATCTACCAGCGATCGCCGCCGCCGCCGCCGTAGCCGCCGCCGCCACCGCCGCCGTAACCACCACGGCCGCCGCCGCCGCCGCC
>REDI01000023.1 GCA_007693595.1 Deltaproteobacteria bacterium
CGGCATCGCTGTCCGCGTCCGTGTCCGTGTCGCTGTCCGCGTCGGCATCGCTGTCCGCGTCCGTGTCCGTGTCGCTGTCCGCGTCGGCATCGCTGTCTGCGTCGCTGTCCGCGTCCGTGTCCGCGTCGGCATCGCTGTCCGCGTCCGTGTCCGTATCCGTGTCGACGTCCGTATCGGTATCGCTGTCCGTGTCAGAGTCGGTGTCGGCATCCGCGTCGCCGTCCCAAGGATCGACAGGGAACCCGCAATCCGATCCCTCGCCAGGCGCCCCCGGATAAACATCGGGCCGGGTGTCATCACAGTCCAGTCCGTTCAGGACGAAGTCGGCCGGTTGGTCGCACGCCTGAAGGTGGACCTCGGGGTCGCCGAAGCCATCCCCATCGCTGTCGAGGTACCACATGGTAAAGCACCACGACTCACAGGCGTATCGGTGGGTGTTTCCGCACTGTCGGTCACTCCACTGCCCGCCACCCAGCGAGAGAAGACCGGAGTTAAGCGTGACGCAGTCCTCGGACGAGCCCAACAACCCTCCGTTATCCGGCTGACCAAACGCCCAGTTCGTGTAGACGGGCTCCGTCCCATCAAGCCACACGAAGTGCCCTTCGACGTCGAGGTCGTTCAGGCCGATCCACCAGTGGCCCGCCAGCAAGCCCGAGGTCTGATCGTAGATGTAGTCGTTCTCGCTCTCGGTCTCTATCTTGGCCAGTTCACGGCCTTCGACCTCGCACGTAGAGAGCGCTGCGTGCCATGATCGCGAGCTGGTACAGAAGAGGTAGGTCGACTCGCCCCGGTTCGAGACTGGACACGGACAGACCCCGCCGTCGTCCACCCGCCCTGAGCAGTTGTTGTCGACGCCGTCGCAGACCTCGTCGGCGTCGGGGTTGACCAAGGGATCCTCATCGTCGCAATCGTCCTCGTTTAGGACGTATTCTTCAGGTAGGTCGCAAAGATCACCGCTGATCAAAGACTCGGGGTCTCCATAGCCATCCCCATCGGCATCGAGCCACATCAACCCCAAGACCTCAGCACCTTCCGAACAATCCAGCGTATCCTCCGCGTGGGCGAACAACGCGAACGTCAACCACCACATGAGGCCTCCTGTGTGGGAATACATACAGTATGCTCGACGTGAGCGGGCATGACAACGAGGCTCGTCGCTGGATTCGGTGCGCCCTTCTCCCCTCGTCCCAACTCCTGGCCGAGAGCTACCCTCGGCCGCCCGCTCCCACCCATCCCCCGAGGCCGTCATGTGGCCGACGACCCAAAGGTGAACCCGCCGCGGCGGCACCCCTCCTTCCGGCGCGTAGCCCCGGCGGCCACGACGAGAGCGGGAGCCACCCTCGGCGGCAGCGGCGGGCGAGAGTCTCGAGTAAGATGACGCCTCGCTGCCCAACGACTCATCGCTCGGAACGACGTTGCTCTCTCCCCATGGTCACCCCTTCCTGGCCTCGGTCCTCGACGTCGCGATGGCACCCATGTCTCGACTAAGGCCGAAGATCGTCGGTGAGGCCAGAGGACGGGTGCTAGAGGTCGGGGTCGGGACGGGCCTGAACCTCGCCCACTATCGTGAGGGGGTGATCGAGGTGGTGGGCATCGAGCCCGATCCACACATGCTCGCCCGTGCGCGCGCGCGGCTCGCCTCGGCCTCGGTTCCGGTAGAGTTGGTTCAGGTGGGCGCGGAGGAGCTACCGTTCGAGGCCAACTCGTTCGATACGGTTCTGCTGACTTGGGTGTTGTGCACGATCCCCGACGTGGACCGTGCGCTGCGAGAGGTCGTGCGGGTGCTCCGGCCCGATGGACAGGTGTTGTGGATGGAGCACACCCGATCGCGGTTCTCAGTGCTGGCCGCGGGGCAGGCGGTGCTGAACCCAGCCTGGCGGTGCATGGCGGGGGGCTGCAACCTCACGCGCGATCCCGTGGGGCTCATGGTTGAGGCAGGGCTGGTCGTCGAGGAGGTCCGGCCGCGGGGCTCGGAGCTCAGCCCGGTGCCCATCTACCAAGGCAAGGCCAGGATCGGCGCGGTTCCATGAGACGGTCGGCCTTGTGAACGGAGGTCACTCCTAATCCCCGACGCTCGCGGGGTCGTAGGCGAAGGTGGTGCGCCCTCCCTCACGGACCTCGAGGAGATGGCCCGCGACGCGGTAGGGACCGGCCTCGATGGGGAGGACGCCCTCGAACGAGCCCGTCTCGGCCAGGGAGCGTCGCGCGACCTCGATGGCGTTGATACTGTCCCTCGCGAAAGGCGCTGTCGTGGGCTCGATCGAAGGCCCACCCTCGACACGCCGCTTGAAAAGGCTCCGCTTGGGGGAGATCACGACATCGCCGAACCGAGCCGTCAGCGCCGCGAGGTCGTCGCCGACGTCCGCTCCGCCCTTCTTCGCGAGCTCGTAACGACGGATGGCCGCGCCCAGATCTCCGAGGTTGAGCGCCGCCTGGGCGCCAAAGGCGTGATCTTCACCCGAGAGCGGCTCGCCGAGAGCCAACATGGCCCCATAGGCGGTGTTTGCGCCCCGCCATTCCTCGCGTTGCAAGCGCGCCCTCAGGCGCTCCCGCTGGCTGAGCACTTCGCCACTCACGTCGTTCGGAGAGGACAAGACCTCCTCGTCGAGGGCTTGCCGCTCGTAGTCTTCGGCCTCGATGAGGGGGGTGTCGGTCTGCTCGACCGCCTCAGCGGGCTCGGCCGCGGAGCCCTTGGCAGACTTGGAGCGCCCACCGTAGGTTATCGAGACGCTCTCGCCCTTCTCGAGCGTAAACCGCTCCCCTTTGACCGTGTAGGTCGACCCAACGGGTAAGAGGCCCTCGAAGGAGCCCTCGGCCTTGAGGGTCGCCCGCGCCCGCTCGAAGGCCTTCCGGTGATCCGGTCGAAAGAAGTTCACGTCGACCTCGAGCTCAGGTCCGCCTCGCCCAAGAAAGCCCAACGCGCGCTTTCCACGCGAGATCGACACGCGCTCATAGGCCTCCTCGGAGTTCTCGAGGTCAGCGCCAATGTCGGCCCCACCGGCCGCCGCGAGGCGCAGCCGGGCCTGGTACTGGTCGATGTCGGCACGAACCAAGGACCCTTGGGCTGCCCAGTAGTGCGCATCGCCCTGGATGGGCTCACCGAGTGCGAGCATCTCTTGATAATGCCGCTCAACCCCTCCCCAAGCCTTTCGCTGGGCGAGGTTCGACATCCGCTCATGCAGCCGACCCATCTCCGTCGAGACCGGAGCGCGGGCCGCCGCGTCGAGGGTGGGGGTTTGCTCCCCTGAGTCCATCGAGGCGTCGAGCTCGACGGCGGCAGACGCGTTGCTCGCGGCCGGCGCAGGGGATGAGGCTTGACCTTGGGCGTCGCTTTTCTTCGACGCGGACTTGCTCTTGCTTACTTTGGACATGGTGTCTCCGAGGAGAGAGGGACGGTGACGGAACGAAAGGTGCCTAGCCCCTAAAGAGTACCACCTCTTCCCATCGAACGCTACAGGCTCGAGAAGGCTGAGACGCCCTCGAACGAAGTGGCCTCACCTCGCACGAGCGTTCATCGACCGCCGGATCTACGACAGAGCTCCTCGCCGTGGCGGTCGGCCTGGAGCGGGAGACGACCCCGACTCCTCCCCACAATCGACACTACGGCGCCAAGGGGAGCCCAACACACGAGGGCGGGGGTGCCTCTTGGACCTCATCGCAGGGCTGCGTTTCGAGATCGGCAGCACAGGTGGACCATCGATCGGCCTGTGAGGCGTCGAGGGCTTCGCCGCAGGTTCCGTCCTCTTCGCAGCAGGCATATACGGCGTTGTCGGCACAGAGCCGCTCATCGGTGAAGGTGAGGTTGCACGTGAGCGACCGGAGGCAGCCCGCCATCGCGACCTCCTCGCACGCCTCGCCGAGCTCGCTGCCGCCGCCACAACCAGACAGCAGGAGCACCGCACAGAGCAGGTCTCGAATGATCTTCATGGTTTCTCCAGCGAAAGCTGTAACACCACCACCGCCTCGAGGCTGCTCGGTGTCGAGCCGGCGCGAGCGGTGCGAGCGTCGTCGAGCCGCCGGGTTCCCCTGCGATGTTCAGAGATAGCTGAAGCTATAGCCGAGGCTGGCCTCGACCGAAGGACCGAACACCCCGTGCAAGGGGTAGGTCGCGCGTAGATCGAGCAACACGCGGGCCGAACGGTACTTCTTGTAGAAGGTCGCGCCGGTCAGGTCGAGGGTGTTGCCGATCACCAGCTCGTGGCTGAGCGGCATCTCCCACATGCCCCGGGTGTAGGTGGCATCCAGGTGTTCATTCAGGTGGATGTGACCCGACGTATACACTTGGGACATCCAGCGCATCCGGTGGCTGACATGGGGCGAGAAGAGCCCGTGGAAGAACTGCAGCCCCCAGGACATGTCGAGCGAAAAGAAGCTCTGCCTTTGGGTATACGAAGAGAACGGGGCCAGGTCGTGCAAGTCTTCGCCGCGGCTCGGGAGCGCTCGAACCTCGCCGATCCCATCGGGGAAGACTCCTTGAAGGAGCTGCGGCCGATAGTGTGCATAGCCAAAGGAGAAGCGAAAGATGCGCGCTCGGTAGCGAAACTGGAGCGCTGCACCAACCATCGGATCGTCGAGTGGCACCCCCGGGGTCTGAGCCATGTAGGTCTTCTTGTCGATGTCTCCGGGTGGGCCCGAGGGGTAGGCGTCGGGAAAATACCGCCCTTGGTAGTGGCTGAAGCTCACGCCGTGGTCGAAGCCCCAGGCCCGCTTGGGTCCGCTCCAAGACGCGAGTCCACGGGGTCCGAAGAGTCCGCGCTCCAACCCGCTCCCTCGCCGCAGGTCTCGCTCGCGCGATGGCAAGGGCTCGTCGTGGAAGAACGCGGGCAACATCATCACCAGTGGGATCAGCAGGTGCGTGGACACCTGGAGGAGATCGTGGCTGGCGCCCCAGGGCTTGATGACCTCTTCCTTTCGTTCGAGGATCCTATCAAGTCGAGACGTATCCTGATCCTCGACGTTGGAGCCGGTGAACAGCATCGGCAACATCGCGCCTGCGGCGCCGGCAGAGGAGCCCCCCAAGGCGCCGGCCTCGCCATCGGTGACCCCGAAGACGTGATCATCTTCGGCTTGTTCAGCTTGGCTCTGACGCTCCACCCGACGCGCCTCGGCCTGGAGCTTGCTGCGTCGAATCTCATCCTCGAGTTTGGCCTCCTCCCGCGCCCGGCGCGCCTCACGTCGGAGCTGCTCGGCTTGAGCGAGGTAGGTCGCGCGGTTGGACGGATCGATCTGCGCGGCCTGCTCAAAGGAAGACACCGCCTCGGCGAGCTCGCCTCGTTCGGCCTTGGATGCGGCGCCTCGAGTGAGCTCCTGGGCCATGGCTGCTTGAGCTTCGCGGATCGGAGCCTGGTAGGCCTCCCTCCCCTCTGGGTCGAGGCGAGCGGCCTCCCGAAAGGCCTCGATGGCTTCGTCGAAGCGTCGCGCTTGCAGGTGTTGCCTCCCTCGGCTCGCGATGGCCTGCGCCTCGCTCTGGGCGCGTCGCGCCTTGAAGACGCGCTCGGCCTCGGAGACGCCAGAGCCCGAGAGCTGAAGGGAGACCTTGAAGTTACGCAGCTCGACCTCGCGCGACGCGACTCGGATCACCTCCGCGCGGGGCAGTGCGGCCCCGTGAAAGCTGAAGAACGTGGACCATTTGAGCGGCGCGGAGTCACCCCGGTGGGGTCCGCGCTGAACGCCGTCGAAGGTCTCGTAGAGGGCGAAGCTGCCCTCCCTGCGCAGCGTGTGGTGGCGAACGCGATGTCCGCCGCTGTAGACGTCGGCGCTTATCTCGGTCAGATCGACTCGGAGGTCTCGCTGGCGCGCCACGAGCTCCTCCACCGGCAAGCGCACGCCCTCGTGCTCGAGCCACTGTGGGGCAGGGATGCGAAACCGCCAGGTCAACACCCCGTCGTCCCAAAACCCGGCGCCGAGCAGTGAAGGATCGTCGGGGTCGGTATAAAGCCCTTCCAGCCTCCACTCGACGACCACCTCGTCTACCCTTGCCGAGAGCCTCCCATCGCGGCTGGTGATTCGAAACGGACCCGAGACCACCTCGGTTCCGGACTGTGTCCGCTTGCCGGCCAGGGCACCTGGAGGGATGGCAGCAAGGGCCAAGCAGAGCAGAACTCTCAGAAATCGCCTCATCGTGTCCTCATGCCAACGGCTACACAGAGGGGCTCATCGAGCAAGTGAGCACCCTTACAGTATAGGGGAAGAGAGACGGCCCGTCCGCCGGCCAAGCGGGAGCCCCTTCGCCCCGGATGAAAGGGGGCCGTGTCGCGAGACCGATCGCGAAGCGAGGTCCCGCTCATCGACGGCGCCGTCCAACCGATCTCTTACAAAAGACGCTCCTCGATCCTCTCCTTCGTTAGGGGAACCTCCCAACAGGAGAGACCATGACTCGTACCCTGATCACCACCGCCCTTCTCGCCGTCCTCGCTGGAACGACGGTCGCCTGCTCTGGAACATCGCGGCTGGAGCAGAACGTCATCGATCGGACCCACGAGATCCGGCAGAAGGTCGAGGCCGCCAGCGCCTCCCCGGAGCGCGATCGGGCCCTCGCTGCGCTCGACAAGGTGATCGCCAACGCAGGAAAGATCGAGCCTGACCGCGTCGCCGACATCACACCACCCGTGATGATGGCGGCCCATGACGGCGAGATAAGCGCTGAGGAAGCCAAAAGCATCGAGGACGCGGTCCAGGGTATCCTGCCCTAGCAGTCTGGATCGCGACGTCCCGTCGCGCCGCGTGTCCAAGGCGCGTAGGCCTGCTGGTCCCGCCGCACGTCGGCCGGGCCAGGATCGGAGCCGAGCGCTAGCCGAGGAGGTCTCACCTCCCTTCAAAGAAGCTCTCCAGCCGACGCGCCACCTCGGCGGGGCGCTCGAGGTGCACGCTGTGCCCGGCACCTTCGATCACATCCAACCTGCCTTGGGGACTACGAGACGCGGCTCGCTCTAGGATGCGCACGTAGCGCCGATCCCTTGAGCCCGCGACGTAGAGCACGGGCAGACGCAGGGCCTCGAGGTGAGGCCAGAGATCGGGCTGCCGGCCTGGGCTCATCGCCGCGATGAGGGTGGCCATCGCCTCGGGGTCGGCCTGAGCGCGCCGATCTCGCTGGGCAGAGAAGCCGGGGCGGTCGCGCAGATCGGCGAAGAGCTCCATGCGGTACCAGTCGGTGAGAAAGGCGGGCAAGCCATGCGCGCGGATCTGCTCGGCGCGGGCTTGGTCGAGGGCCACGCGGTGGCGGCGCTCCTGGGGCACCGAGAGGCCAGGTGAAGCGGAGAGCAGCGTGAGCGAGCGCCACGATCGCCGCCCGAAGAGGGCCGACCACAGCGCGATCCTCCCCCCCATGGAGTAGCCCACCAGGTGCGCCGCTTCGAGGGGCTCGAGCGCTTCGTCCACCGCCCGCGCCATCCGAGCGAGCCCCGGCCCCTCCGCTTCTTCCCAGGCCCGCTGGTCCAGGGGGGCGCGCCCATGCCCTGGCAGGTCGACGCACAGGCACCGCCCTCGCACGTCGATCGGAGCGAAGTCCTCAGCGTCGCCAAACAGCCCATGGAGGAAGACGATGGGGCTGCCCTCGCCGCGCGCGTGGACCACCGCCTTCACCGCGGAAGGCCGCGGAAGGCCCCGGTTGGGCTCAGTCGAGATCACCCGCGCACCCGCTCGATGTAGTGGTGCTCGAGCTGCAGCGCGTCGAGATCGGACCGCAGCAAGGTCTGGATGGCGTCGTCGGGGCTGCACACGATCGGCTCGCCGTGGAGGTTGAAAGAGGTGTTCAGCACACCCCCCACCCCGGTCTTGCGCTCGAAGGCTCGGAGCACGGCGTGAAAGCGTGGATGGAGCTCCCGGTTGACGATCTGGGGACGCGCCGTCCGATCGGCGGGGTGTATCGCCGCCTGAAGCTCATGGTGGGCCCGCGCGGTGGTCCGGCAGCCCATCACCATGTGCGGACTGCGAAAGCCCTTGCTCAGCTCGACGTAGTCGGCGGCGCGCTCCGCGAGGATCGCCGGGGCGAAGGGCATCCAGAAGTCGCGCTCCTTGATCGCCCGGTTGAGCCGCGCCACGACCTGGGTGGACCGGGGGTCGGCGAGGATCGAGCGGTGCCCCAGCGCCCGCGCGCCCCACTCCATTCGCCCCGAGAGACGTCCGACGATCTGGCCCGCCGCCACCTGCTCCCCGACGAAGGCGTCGATGTTGTCGTGCCGCGAGACGCGAAAGCCGGTGGCGGGCAGCCCACGCTCCACGGCCCGAACGATCGGGTCCTCGGTGTAGCTCGGCCCCCAGTCCACCCCCCCGAGCGGCGCGAGGTCGGCCGCCGGGAAGCCCAGCGAGCGTGCCGCCAGGATCGCCGCCCCAACAGGGTTCGACTCATCGCCACAGCTCGGAAAGACGAAGAGCGATCGGAGCTCTTCGAGTCCCAGGATGCGTCGGTTGAGCTTGACGTTCATAAAGCCGCCCCCCGACAGCGCCACGTCGGGGATCCCCGTGTGCCGGATGGCGTTGCGCACCCACTGGAGGACCAGCTCTTCGAAGAAGTCCTGCACCGCGCCACAGACCACGTCGAAGCGCTCCTGGGCGAAGAGGTCGCAGAAGAGCTCTTCGAGCTGCCATTTCCATCGGCCGCTCTGGTTGAGGATCTGAAGCGGACGGTCCGAGCGGATCTGGTAGAGGGTGCGCAGCTTCGCCACCAGCTCGGCTCGCCCCTGCGCCGAGGCGTAGGGCGCCATGCCCATGACCTTATACTCATGCGACATCGGCCGGAGCCCGAGGTGCTGCGTGACGCGGGTGTAGAGCTCGCAGATCGAGTTGTAGTTGAAGATGGAGGCGACCCGGCGCAGCTCACCGGCCTCTCCGATCTGCACAGTGCCCGCCACCGCGTCGCCCGAACCGTCGAGGGTGAGCACGAGGCAGGGGTCAGGGCGGTTCCAGTTCGAGTAATACGCCGTCGCTCCATGGAGGAGGTGGTGCTCAAAGACCCGCTTGGGGCCGCGCAACCCGATCCGATCGAGCTGAGATTTCAAGGCTTGGATGCGCGCTCTTCCCAGGCGCGCGCCGAGACGCTGGGCCAGCTCGACGTTGCCTTCGCGCTGAAGCAGCCGGGAGGGCAGCAGGGGGACCGCCGCCCCAAAGAGCCGCTTGGGCACGCTCGGACGCGCCCAGTCTTCGTGGCCGATCTGAGGCAACATCGAGCAGATCCCTATGGCGTCCACCTGATCGGGCTGTCGCCCCGCCACCTGAAGGCAGGCGAGGATGGCCCGCTCGGGAAAGCCCTTCCACTCCTTGACGCGACGGAGGCGCTCCTCGGAAATACAGGCCAGCACTCGCCCATCTTCGAGGAGGCACGCGGTGGCGGTGTGGCCGTCGTGCACCCCGAGCGTCAGCACGTCGACCTCGAGCACAGAGACCCGACGGCCCCGGAAGGGGCAAAGGCCCCCGCAGGAACGGGAGTCCTGGCGCCGGGCTCGCCCGGAGCCGCAGCGGGGAACCCTGGAGGCGAGGCGAGGGTGGAGAGGGTCAACACGGGGGAAGGCTACCCGGCCCCGTGAGAGCGCGCCACCACCGCCCGCAGGAGACGTGTCGAACGCTCGGCATCCGCCCCGAGAGGGTGGAAAGGGCAGGGGCGGCCCGATACGCTGTCCCGTCCTGACCCTCACGGAAGACCTCATGTCCGAGCCTCTCAGCCCCGCCGAGCGCGCGCGCTACGCCCGTCATCTCAGCCTGCCCGAGATCGGCGAGGCGGGGCAGCGGATCCTGCGCGATCGGGCGGTGGTCGTCGTTGGCGCCGGGGGGTTGGGCTCTCCCTGCCTGCTCTACCTCGCGGCGGCAGGGGTCGGTCGGCTCGGCCTCGTGGACTTCGATAACGTCGATGTGAGCAACCTCCAGCGGCAGGTCCTCTACGGCCAGGCCGACGTGGGCGCTCCGAAGGTGAGCGCGGCGGAGCGCAGACTGGGCGACCTCAACCCCCACATCACCATCGAGCCTCACGCCGTGCGGCTGTCGGCCGACAACGCCCTGTCGATCCTCGGGTCCTACGATCTCGTGATCGACGGAAGCGACCGCTTCTCCACCCGCTACCTGGTGAGCGATGCCTGCGAGATCCTAGGCAAACCCCTCGTCTACGCCGCTATCCAGTCCTTCGAAGGGCAGCTCGCGGTGTTCAACCACGAAGGCGGCCCCACCCTGCGCGACCTCTTCCCGGAGCCCCCGCCTCCGGGCCTCGCCCCCCGCTGCGCCGAGGTTGGGGTGCTCGGGGTATTACCCGGTCTGCTCGGCACACTGCAGGCCTCCGAAGCCCTCAAGGTGCTCCTTGGGATCGGCGAGCCTCTTTGCGGCAGGCTGCTCCTGATCGACGCCCTGCGCATGACCTTTCGCTCCCTGCGGCTGGCCCGCGATCCCTCCCGCGCAGCGATCCACGACCTGAGCGCTCACGCGCCGCCTCCGTGGCAGGTCCTCGACCCCTCCGAAGCCGCGTCGCGTCTGCGCGAAGGCTGGGCCCCGGCGCTGATCGACGTGCGCACCCAGGCAGAAGCCGAGGTCGATCAGATCGCCGGCACCGCCCTCCGCTGCGAGCCTCAAGACATCCTGCCTTCCGGCCTGCCTCTCGGCGAGGTCCTCATCTACTGCGCCAGCGGGGGCCGCTCGACCCGCGTAGCCCGAGCGCTGCTCGACCAGGGCGTCGCCCCCGCCCGCTTGCACGAGCTCCGCGGGGGCCTCCAGGCCTGGCGCGCCGCCGGCTACTGAGAGGTCGCATGAAAGACGTCACCTTCCGCCCCCAGACCCTCCGCGAGGCCACCGCCCAGGTGCTCGTGCGCCTCGACGCGCCGACCCTCACCCTGGTCGCCGAGGGCCGGGTGAGCAAGGGCGATGTGCTCGAGGCCTCCCGGCTCGCCGCGATCATGGCGGTCAAGAAGACTCCCGACATCCTGCCCTTCTGCCACCCCCTCCCCGTCGGCGGGATCGACGCCCGCGCCGAGCTGGTCGCTGAGGGCATCCAGCTCACCCTCACCGTGCGGGGGATCGCCAACACCGGCTTCGAGATGGAGGCCCTGGCCGGGGCTGCGGTGGGGGCGCTCAACGTCTACGACATGCTCAAGCCCCATAGCCAGGCCGTCTTCATGGAGGGCGCCCAGCTCGTGCAGAAGCAGGGCGGGACGGCGCAGTGGCGCGAGACCTTCGCGCCGCCGCTGGTCGCCGTGGTCCTCCCCTTCGGCGACGTCACCGCGCAGACCTCGACTCGGTTGCGCGACCGACTCGCCCAGACCGATGGGGTACGTGCGACGATCCTCCCGCCCATCGCCCCGAGCCAGGGGGTTGCCCGACTTCGCGCCGCGATCGCCGAGGGCGCGGAGCTGATCCTCACCCTCGGAGGGCTGGACCTCCGTGGATCCTCGGGCGCCTACGAGGCGGTCACCGAGCTGATCGATGTGGAGCTTCCCGGCGTGATCGACGCCGCCCGCGCCTATCTCCAGCGTCGCACCCCCCGTGGCATGCTCCTCCGCGGCACCTGCGGACGGGCCGGCGACACCCTGATCGCGACCTTTCCGGGCAACCCATCCCAAGCTGACGACTGCGGTCAGGCGCTCCTCCCTCCCCTGCTTCACGCCGTGCACGCGATCCGTGCCTCCCCCTCCAGGGCGTGAGCGAGCTCAGAAGAGCAGGAGCTTGAGCCCGGCGACCAGGAGCACCACCGCGAGGAGCCCTCGGAGGGTATTCCCAGCCAGCCAGCGGGATCCCAGGGTGCTACCGATCGCGCCCCCCACAGCCACCACCAGCGCCGCTGGGAACACCATGGGCGGGATCTCGCCCCCCGCGTAAAGCACGCCCGCCAGCCCTGCGAGGGAGTTCACGAGGATGAAGACGGCCGAGATCCCGGCTGCCTCGCGAGGGGTCGCCCAGCCAAAAAAGATCAGCAGCGGCGTGAGGTAGATGCCCCCCCCGGTCCCCGTCAGGCCCGCGAGCAGCCCGAGGACTGCGCCGCAGAGCAGACGCAGCGCGACGCCCGGCGGCCCGGAAGGCCCCGCCGACGCCTCCTTCGAAGTCCGCCCGAGGGCTCCCCACCCCAGGCGAGCCGCGGAGGAGAGCAACACCACACCGATCAAGGCGTGGAACCAACCGGCGGGGACCGACAGGGCCCCCCCAAGCAGCGCGAGGGGCGGGCCCAGCAGCAGAAAGGGCCAGAGCAGCCGCCAGCGGACCGACCCCGCCGTAGCGAAGGTGGCCGCGGTGATCCCAGCGACCGCGACGTTGAGCGAGAGGGCGACGGGTCGGATCACCTCGGGGGGGTGCCCTGAGAGGCTGAGGACGGCGATGTAGCCGCTCGCTCCCGCGTGCCCGACGGAGGCGTAGAGGATCGCCACCACGGCCAGGGCGAGAACGACCAGGAGGTTCACCCCTCGACCTCCCAGGCCTGACCCGCCCGGCGCGCCATCGGCAGCACCGAGCCGGCCGGGAGGGCCCCATCCCCGGCCTCGACGCAGGTGACCCAGGGGCTCACCGAGGCGCCGCGCAGCATGCCGCTGTCCTGGGCCTGGTGCGCGGTCGCCTCGAGGCCATGCGCCGTGGAAGCCAGGGAGAAGCGAAGGAACTGCGCCCGCCAGCTACGGCGGACCGGATGGGTGAGCCGCGCATGAACCACCTCGGGGGCGGTCCGACGGTCCCCCAGACGCTCGAGGAGGGGTGCGACCAGCAGCTCGAAGGTCGTGAGGACGGCCAGCGGGTTGCCCGGAAGCCCGAAGAGGTGACAGGGACGGCCATCGATCGAGAGCAGCCCGGCGTGGGTGGGCTTGCCGGGCTTCATGGCGACCCGGTGAAAGAAGGCCTCGACACCGAGGTGGTCCCAGGCGGCCTGGAGGTGATCGTGGTTCCCCACCGACGCGCCCCCGGTGGTGATCACGACGTCCGAACCTTGGACGGCGCGGGTGAGCGCCCCGCAGAGCGCCTCGAGATCGTCGCCGACGTGTTCGAGGGTGTGCTCTGGTACGCCGAGGGCGTCGAGAGAGGCCTGGAGCAGGGGGCCGTTCGCATCGCGGCCGGGGCCTTGGGTGGTGGGGCCGCCCGCGAACTCCTCGCCCGTGACCAGGATCGCGACCTTGGGCGGGGCCTGCACCGCAACCTGCGGGATCCCCAGCGCTCCGAGCATGCCGATCATGGCCGGCTGCAAGGCGGTGCCCGCGCGGATCAGCACCTCGCCCGGTCGGATCTCGCTGCCTTGGCGCCGAATGAACTGCCCCAGCCGCACCTCGCCCTCGATCCTCACCCCCTCGGACGTCTCGACGGTTCGCTCGATGGGGACGATCCCCTGGGCCCCCTCCGGCACCCGTCCGCCCGTGCTGATCCGCGCCGCCTCGCCCGCCCCGAGCGCGCCCTCGAAGGCGTCGCGTACCGTCGCCTCGCCCCTCACCCGTACCACGGGATCGCTCCCTTCGACCGCACCGACGGCGTAGCCATCCATGGCGCTCCGATCGTAGGGGGGCAGCATGGCCTCGGCGAGGAGATCTCGGGCGATCGGACAGCCGAGGGCCTTCACGATGGGGACCTTCTGAGGCGCGAGCGGACGCGCGGCCTTGAGGACCAGGGAGCGGGCTTCGCGGGGGTGGATCATGTCAGTCCTCGGGGGCTTGGATGGGCTGACCCGTGTCGCTGATCTCGCGCGCTCCATCGGGGCGCACGTCGACCTTCCAGATGGCGACCTCGCGCTTGAGACGCTCGATGGAGCGCTCGCAAGCCTCGAAGGCCTCGCGGCGATGCCGGGCGCGAACCACCGAGATCACCGCCGTCTCGCCAGCGGGCACCCGCCCGACCCGATGCACGATCCGCACCGCGAGCACCCCCTGGGACGTGAGGAGGTCCCGTTCGATCCGGGCGAGCGCACGCTCGGCGAGGCCGGGGTGCACGTCGTAGTCGAGGGCGACGATCGAGCCTTGCGGCTCCTGGGCGCGCACATCGCCGGCAAAGACCACCACCGCCCCCGCGTCGACCCCAGCGGTCTCGGCCAAGAGCGCGTCGAGATCGAGAGGCTCCGCGCTGAGGTGTCGGGGGCTCATCCGCCACTCACGGGAGGGATCAGCGCGATCTCGGTCAAAGGAGGCAAGGGATCGGCCGGGCCGACCAGCGCGTCGTCGACACAGATCGCCACCGCCCCCATGAAGGGCTCGAGCTCGGGGAGGGCCTGCCCGATCAGGGTCTTGAGATCCTCCACATCGGCGGGAGAGCGGGGTAAATCGAGGGCGAGGCGGGAGGTGCCCGCGATCTCGCGCAGCGTACCGTAGAGCTGGATCTGGAGCGGCATGGCTCTCAGCCTCCGATGGTGGACATGTGGGTGGTGGTGGGCTCGCCCTCGCGCCAGCGGTGACCCTGGTTCTTCGCCGCCGCCGCCGCACGCAGACCCGCGATCACGGCCGCCCGGTCGCGGGCGCGCAGGGCGTCGAGGAGGGGGTGCTCGTGATCCTGCGCGAGGCAGGGCCGAACGCCGCCGCGGGCCGTCAGGCGAAAGCGGGTGCAGGTATTGCAGTAGGGATCCGAGAGCGGGGTGATGAAGCCGAGCTCCCCCTTGGCGCCCGGCACTTTGTAGTAACGAGCTGGGCCGTTGCCGATCAGAGGGGAGACGGGCACCAGGCCGTGGCGAGCGATCAAGGCATCGCGGGCCGCGGCCACGTCGGCGCGGGCGGGGGCCTCGACGCCGCGCGCAGCCTCGCCGATGGGCATGACCTCGAGGAAGCGGGGGGTGATCGGGTGGATCGTGGTGAGCTCGACCCACCGATCGAGCTCATCTTCGTTGAAGTCTGCGATGAGCAGCACGTTCACCCGAACCGGATGAAGACCCGCGTGGACCGCGGCCAGGATCCCCCGCCACACGGCCTCGGAGCCCTCGCGTCGAGTGAGCGCCCGGAAGCGCTCGGGACTCAGCGTGTCGAGGGAGATGTTGATCCGATCGAGCCCCGCCCTCGCCAGCCCGGCCGCCTTGTCCTCGAGGCGGGTCCCGTTGGTGGTGAGGGAGAGATCGTCGAGGTCGACCTCGGATCTGAGCCGCGCGATCAGCCGCTCCAGCCCGGACCGCAGCAGAGGTTCCCCCCCGGTGAGTCGGAACCGGGTGATACCCAGCTCCGAGGCGACCGTACTAGCGAAGATCACGTCGTCATCGCTCAGGCGAGCCTTGGGATGGAGCCACCGCAGCCCAGCGGCAGGCATGCAGTAGCTGCACCGTAGATCGCAGACATCGAGCAGCGAGATCCGAAGGCTGCGGATCGGGCGACCGTGCGCGTCGATCAGAGGCTCCACAGGCTGCGTAGACAGCCTCGGTGATGGCTTATCGAGGGGGAGGATGGCAGACATGGAGGCGCTCGAGGGCTGCGTGAGGGAGGCGGGCGAAGCGAGAGGGGTATCAACTCTCCCAGGTCGCGACCAGAACGCCGATCACTGCGAGCGCGGAGCCGCCTCCCCGCGCGAGGGTCACGGGCGCCCCGCCCAGCAGGGCGTCCCAGAGCAGGCTGACGACGAGCTGGGCCACCACCATCACCACGAAGACCCGCGCCGCTCCGACCTCGCTGATCGCCCAGGGGATCCCAGCGATGATGCAGAAGCCGAAGATCCCTGGCACCACCATCCACAGCGCGAGGCGAGAGAGATCGGGCGCCCCGGCGAAGATGGGCGGCAGCCAGCCCGGCGCGAAGCGCGCCACCGCGTAGAAGACCGTCCCCACCACCATCACGACGATGCTGTTCAAGAAGATGGCTGATCCCAGGCCCATGCCGTAGCTCATCTCGCGGTTCAGCGTCCCTTGCAGCACGGTCATCGCGCCGATGGCGAGCGGGATCAAAAGGTACCAGTTCATGAAGACACCTCGGCGAGCGGGCTTGGGGCGCGCCCGGGAAAGAGGGTAGGACGGAGTTGGAGGATCTGAGCGGCCACCGAGACGGCGATCTCGGAAGGGCGACTGCTGGAGATCGGCAGCCCGACAGGCGCGACGATGCGATCGAGGATCGCAGGCGAGTAGCCCGCCTGAGTCAGCTCGTGGCGGATGCGCGCGATCTTCGCCGGCGCACCCATCAGACCGACGAAGAGGAAGGGCTGCTGGAGTACGCCGAGCAGGGCGCGGACGTCCGAGGGCATGTCCGAGGTCATCACGATCGCGTGGGTGAGCGCGGGGTGTCGGACCCGCGCCGCGAGATCGGCGAAGTCGGCTCCGGTGATCACGTCGTGCACGGCGTCGTTCTGCTCCAGCGTGAAGAGCGTGTCTCGGACTTCGGCGACGCTCACGAAGAAGTCGAGCCAGGCGAGCTGCCGGCTGAGGGCGAGCCCGCAGTGCCCCCCGCCGAAGATCACAGCCCGATCTTGTCGGAGGAGCTGGATCTCGACGCCACCCTCGACCACGCGCACCGGCGCCTCGTCGGGGTGGGAGGACGCATCCAAGACCTGGACCCGACCGTCGAGGCCGACAAAGAGCACCCCGTCCTCATCGGCTACGATGCGCGACGCCGCCCGCCGGACGACCTGGGCGTGCCGGTCCGGTTCGAGCACGGCGTAGAGGTTGGTCTGCCAACCCGCGCAGAGGAGCCCCGAGGTCTTACCCTTCGCCTTCTTGCGGTGGTGCAGGGTCTCGATCTCGACGAAGGGACCCGCCGAGGCGAGAGCCTGCTTCCCCCGCTCCAGGACCCGGTGCTCCATGCCGCCGCCCCCGATCGTGCCGACCGGCGGACCCTCGGGCAGCAAGGCCAGCGTCGCCCCCCGCGTACCCGGCGAATGGCGCGTGTGATCCGCGACGAGGGCGATGAAGACCCGCTGCCCCGCCCCTAGCGCCTCCGCGACCGCCTGCCAGACCTGCGCGGCGATCATCGATCCTCGGGGTCTTCGGTCTCGTACAGCCCCATCAGGACCCGCTCGGGGGTCATCGGCGCGTGAAAGGGAAGCCGCGCGGTGGGGTTGAAGGCCCGGACGGCTTCGCGAAGCGCAAAGTAGGCACCGATCCCATACATGAGCGGGGGCTCTCCCACCGCCTTCGATCCGTAGGGCATGCCGGGGTTGTCGTCTTCGATGAGCCGCGCCCGGACCTCGGGCATGAAGTCGCCATCGGGAGCCTTGTACGTTGATAGCGCCCGCGAGAGCAGCCGCCCTTGGTCGTCGTAGGCCAGCTCTTCGAGGGTCATCCACCCGATCCCCTGGGCCAGCCCTCCCTCGATCTGGCCGATGTCGACCACCGGGTTGATGGAGCGCCCGAGATCATGCACCACGCAGATCGGCTCGAAGGTGTAGGTTCCTCGACGCACATCGACCTCGGCCACAAAGACCGACGCCCCCCAGACGTGGTAGGCGAAGGGGTTGCCCGTCTCGGTGTTGGTGTCGAAGTTGAGGTCTGGCGTGGCATAAAATCCGTGTGCGCTCAGATCGACCCGCGCGAAATACGCCTCGGAGACCAGGCGGGTCCAGCTCCAGTCCGTCGGGGATCCGTCGAGGGTCACGACTTCATCGATCAGATCGACCCGCGAGACCTCGGCGCCCAGACGCTCAGCAGCCAGGGCGAGCAGCCGTCCCCGAACCTGGCGCACAGCCTCGAGGGTGGCGTTGCCGTTGAGATCGGTGGTCGCGCTCGCCGCGCTTGGCGACATGTTGGCGACGCGCGTGGTGTTCGTCGACTCGAGCCGGACGCGCTCCCCCCGGATCCCCAAGGCCTGCGAGGCGATGTCGCGCAGCTTCGAGTTGACCCCCTGCCCCATCTCGACGCCTCCGGTGGACAGCCCCACGCTGCCGTCCCCGTAGACGTGCAGCAGCGCACCCGCCTGGTTCAGAAAGGTCTTCGTGAACGAGATCCCAAAGCAGATCGGCATCACCGCGAGCCCGCGCCGGGTAGGGCCCCGCTGGTCGTTGTGCGCCTTGACCGAAGAGACCATGCCCTCGAGATCGAAGGCCTCGGCCAGCTCATCGAAGCAGCGCTCCCCTCGCGCCCGCACCATGGGCTGCCCATAGGGGGTGACGTCGCCTTCGCGTATCAGGTTGCGCCGCTGGATGACATGCCGAGGGATCCCCAGGTGGTCTGACGCGTGGGCGAGGGCGGCCTCGATGACGAACATGCCCTGGGGACCACCGAAGCCCCGAAAGGCGGTGTGAGGCTGGAGATTGGTTCGGCAGCACGCGGCGGTGACCTGCACGTTCGGCACCCGGTAAGCGTTGGTGGCGTGAAAGAGGCTGCGCTCGAGAACCGCCGTCGAGAGGTCCGCGCGGGCGCCGGAGTTCTGATAGAGCACCGCCCGATACGCCAGGATGGTGCCGTCGGACGACAGCCCGATCTCGTAATCGGCGCTGTAAGGGTGCCGCTTGCCCGTCATCTGCAGATCTTCGAGGCGGTGCAGCACGATCTGGACGGGTCGGTCGAGCTGATGTGCCGCAAGCGCCGCGACGCAGGCCCAGGCCGTGGCTTGATCCTCCTTGCCGCCAAAACCGCCGCCTAGGCGCCGCACGTCGACCTCGACACGGTGGTTTGGCAGGCCGAGCACCCGCGCCACCGCCTTCTGGACCGCGTAGGGGCTCTGGGTCGAGGACGCGACCCGGATCGCTCCGCCTTCCTGGGGGACGGCGCGCGCTCGCTGAGTCTCGAGGTAGAGGTGCTCCTGGCCCGCGATCTCGCAGGTGCCTCGGAGCACGACGTCGGCCTTCGAAAAGCCCTGGTCGATGTCTCCACACGCGAAGGTCCGCGCCGGCGCGATCAGCTCGCCTCGTTCGAACGCCTCGCGAGGATCGACGATGGGCGGCTCGGGATCGACCTGGACCTGCACGAGGGCCGCAGCACGGCGCGCGAGCTCCTGGCTCTCGGCGACGACGACGGCGACGGGATGACCGATGTAAGCGACCTCGGTGGAAGCGAGCAGCTCCTCGTCGGGGAGCAGGGCCCCGATCTGGTTCTGCCCTGGGATGTCACGAGCGCGCAGGATCGCGTGCACACCCGGCAGGGCCCGCGCTTCGGCCGTCTCGATGGCGCGGATCGAACCCTTGGCCTGCGGCGAGCCAACGACGGTGGCATACAGCGTGCCCACCGGCGGGGGCACGTCGTCGATATATTGGGAGGTGCCTCGCACATGGTCGACGGCGTCGTAGTGACGGCGGCTCATGGGCGCCCCCCGATCGCAGCCCCAGCCGGCGCGACGAGCCCCAGCGCCTCGTCGAGGGGTAGCTGTCGCGGGAAGAGGTCGGTCAGCGCGCTGAGCAGAAGTTGACGCGCGAGCAGGCGCTTATAGGCGGCGCTCCCGCGGACATCGCTGATGGGCGCGACCTCGCCGTCGGCCGCCTGCAAGACCTGATGGAGCAGGTTCGGATCGAGCCTTCGCCCCACCATCACGGCGCTCGCCTCGCGCAGCAACAGCGGGATGGGCGCGACACCCCCGACCGCGAGTCGCGCGGCCTGCACCGTGTGCCCATCGCTCGACAGGCGAACCCGGACCGCGGCGTTTACCGTGGCGATGTCGAGGCAGCGGCGCTTGCTCACCTTCTCGAAGGCGACGTGATCGTCTGCGCCCACCACCGGAAAGGCGATCTGCCCCACCAGCTCCTCGGCGCGCTTGTCGAGAGTCTTATACCCTAGGTAGAGATCTTCGAGGGGCATCTCCCGGCGCTGCCCCTGGGGATCGACCAAGGTGATCTGAGCGCCCAAGGCCAGTAAATAGGCGGTCATGTCGCCGATGGGCGAGGCGTTGATGAGGTTGCCCGCAAGGGTCGCGCGGTGCCGGATCGGCAGTGAGGCGATCAGCTCCATGGTGTCGAGGATCGAGGGCAGCATACGCTGGATCTCGGGGTGCTCGGCGAAGTCTTGGAAGGTGGTGACGCCCCCGATCCGAACGCGCTCCTCGTCGACCTCGATATAGGACCACGAGGGGCGATGATTTAGCATCTGCACCGACACATGGGGGAGCTCTTCGCCGCGCTGGACGTAGAGGTCGGTCCCCCCTGCGATGGCGATAGGAGGCGCTCCGGCCTCGGAGCTCCGGGGCTTGGCCGGCTCGAGGCCCACACGCAGCTCGGTGAGCCGCTGGGGAAGCTCGGCGAGCCAGGCGGGAAAGGCCCCTCGCTCGACCAGGGCAGCCACCCGATCGGGGGCCTGCCAGACCCCTTCGAGATCGCCACCCGCCGCGAAGCGGGCGACGACCCGCTCCGCCGCACGAAAGATCGAGCCATAGCCGGTGCACCGACAGAGGTTACCGCTGATCGCGTCGCGGAAGCCGGCCAGGCTGGGTTCGGGGTCCGTCGAGTAAAGGATGTACCAGCACAGGCTCACGATGAAGCCGGGCGTGCAGAAGCCGCACTGAGCGCCGCCTTCTTCGACCATGGCCCGCTGGGCCGGGTTCAGCTCACCCGGCACGTTGAGACCCTCGATGGTGATCAGCCCCCGCCCATGCAGCTCCCCGAAGGGCACCAAACACGAGGTCACCGGGCGCACCCGCACCCCTCCGTCGGGCTCGGACGTCGCGAGCATGATGGCGCAGGCCCCGCAGTCGCCTTCCTTGCATCCTTCCTTGGTGCCACACAGGCGACGGTGCTCCCGAAGCCAGTCGAGGGCCAGCAGGCCGGGAGCAGCGTCCGCCAAGGTCAGAGCGCCGTTGACTAGCAGGTTGATCTTCATGAAGAGGCTCCCAGTGGCGGCACGAGGCCAAAGGATCGGCTACCGCCAGAGCCTACACGCCGCGCCCTGGCCTTGCCACCTCGGCCCGCAGAGGCCCGCGCGCACGGCCCGCAGCATCACGAACCCTTCCGCTTCGGAGTCCCCCGTGTCCGAGCTCGTCCACATCGGCATCGTCACCGTCTCTGACCGCGCGACCCGCGGTGAATACGAAGATCGCGGCGGCCCCGCCATCGAGCGCGAGCTCGACCGCCTCCTCGCCTCGCCCTGGCAAGGCCATCGCGTCCTCGTCCCCGATGAGCAACCCCAGATCGAGCGCGCCCTGATCGAGCTCTGCGACGACCGCGGCTGCGCCCTGGTCGTGACCACCGGAGGCACCGGCCCCTCTCTACGCGACGTCACCCCCGAGGCCACCCAAGCCGTCTGCGACCGCATGATGCCCGGCTTCGGCGAGCTCATGCGCGCCGAGAGCCTCAAGGTGGTGCCCACCGCCATCCTCTCGCGGCAGGTCGCCGGGCTCCGACGCCGCTCGCTCATCGTCAACCTGCCGGGCAACCCCTCCGCCATCCACGACTGTCTCCAAGCGGTCTTTCCCGCCATCCCCTACTGCATCGACCTGCTCGAAGGTCCCTGGATCGACCTCGATCCCGAGCAGTGCGTGGCCTTTCGCCCCAAGCACGCCAAGCGAAAGAGCTCGTAGGGCCCCGACCCTCGGCTCGGGGCGGCCCAAGGCGGACACCCTGCCGGCCGGAACCTCTCGACCGACGCCTCGGCCACTCGGCCCGATCCCAGCGTCGGGGCTCAGGGCCACGGACGCTATCGGTCGTCCTTCTTCTTGTCCGGTCGAGGACGAGGCTGGCGATCGACAGGCGGGCCAAAGACGGCCGGTCCTCCGTAGGCTGAGGCGGGGGGCACATCGGGGGGCCGCGTGGTGGGGCGCTCCGGGGGCGGTGGAGGGGGCGGATCCGCTGGCGGCGAGGGTGGAGGGGGCGAGGGGTCGGGCTCGGGGGCAGTGTCGGAGGGCTCGTCGGGAGCTTCCGGCTCGTCGGGAGCTCCAGGCTCGTCGGGAGCTTCCGGCTCGTCGGGCACTCGGGGGACGGTGTTGGTCGGTGTGGGTGCAGGAGCCGGATCCGCAGACTTCGAGGAGCACCCCACACCCGCGAGAGAGAGGCCCAGCGCCGCAGCGAGGGCCGCCGCGCGGCTGGTCGAGGGGATTGGCGCCATTGAACCCTCCTGAGAACCTGCGTGGACGGTCCCACGCTTCACCAGGAAAGTCAACCCCCGGGGCGGCCACGATCATCCCTCCTATCGACTCGGCTGGGAAGCGATGGGGACCCTCGCGCCCCTTCAGGTTACCCGGCACCCCTGGGAGCCACCCCGGTCCAACCCTCCACCCTCCGATCTACCCGGTGAGCCCGCCATGCACCTCCGCCCCCTCGCTCCCCTCAGCCTGCTTCTGGTCCTCGCCTGCGGCGACGCCGACGACCCCGTTCCGTCGGATCAGAGCGCGATCTCCAGCCACCACTCCGAGTCGGACATCGACACCGACTCCGACACCGATGCGGACACGGACAGCGACGCCGACACCGACACCGACTCCGACACGGACAGCGACTCCGACACCGACAGCGACTCCGACACCGACAGCGACTCCGAGCTGGTGCGCACCTCCATCTTGGCCGAGTTCTGCCCGAGCAGCCCTCGTGGCGCAGGCTTCTACCTAGGCACCCTGGCGAGCAACCTCAACGACATCGCTCACAACAACTGCACCGGGTCCGTGCCGGGACCCGACGGCTCGGTGCGCGTCGAGCTCGAGCCCAACCAAGCGCTCACCGCCTACTACCGTCACGGCGGGAACGGCCACCTCTACCTGCTCGAGCGCTGTCCGGTCACCACCTCCTGTGTCGACGGTGGCACCCACACCAGCGGCGGCGAGGCCTCAGCGGTGTACCTCAACGTCAGCACCGAGACGAAGGTGATCTACGTCGTGCTCGACAGCGAGGCCTTCGGCGGCGACCAGACCTTCGAGCTGGACCTGTACGTCGACGAGCCGGAGTAGGGCTCGGCGCCGACCGGCAGAGCGACGCTGCGGCACCCGGACAATACCTCGCTCCGCGGACCGGCTCCCCCCCGTCGCGCCCCTCCGCGCTACGGCTCGTCGAGCGCGGGGCCATCCACCGCGACGTGGCAGGCCGCGCACTGCACCAGCACCCGCCCCAGCGCCGCGCCGCGCTCCGCCGGCGCTACCCCGCTCGCTGAACGGGCCACTTGGGCGAAGGCTTGCGCCTGAGTGCTCGCTTCTTCGCCTTCGGGGAAGCCGGCCACCAAGTCGAGCTCTGGGGTCGAGAGCGCCTTCGCGCCGACCTCCCAGGATCTGAGGGAGGGCGCCGTGAGCCCCTGCCACATGGCTTCGACCGCCCACCAGTGAAGCTGCATCCGCTCGTCGAGATCGGAGGTGCGCTCCACGAAGCCCATGGGAGGGTAGCGACCGGCAGGGGTCTTGGCGTGGCAGTCGGCACAGGCCTGCCCGACCGCGCCGAGCTTGACGCCCGCCTCGGCGAGGTCCGAGGCGCCGCCCGCGTCCTTGAGCGCGTCGAGGTACCGCTGGGAGAGCTCCGCGCGCTCGCCGGGCAGATCGACCTTTCCCGCACCCTCGACCGCGCGGCGGAAGGCGGCGAGCTCGCCGGTGACGAGCGCCGCCTTGGCGAGCTGGGCGTGCTCGGCGTGCTCGGCCATCGCGCGGCGAACGGAGGCGCGAGGATCGATCGGTCGGCGCGCCGGCCCGGCGTCCGATGCGGTCGGGCTCGAGGGAGCCTCGGTCGGGGCCGCCTCACCAGAGGCGGGCTCGTCCGCCGGTTCCGCAGGCTCTGCCCCCCCCGCCGGCTCGTCCGATGCCGTAGTCGAACAGGCGAAGAAGCTGAGCAGGAGCAGACAAGCGCGCATCGGACCTCCAGGGTAGGACCATCCTACCGCAGCAGGGCGGACGGGGCCGCAGCGGCCCCCGTCGCGCGCCGCGTCCGCCCCGAAACTCCACCCACCCCGGAGCCCCCATGTCCCTCGCCGACGAGGTCGCGCACTGCGCGGATCAGGCCTTCGACCAGACCCTCGACACCCTGAGCGGATACCTTCGCATCCCCGCGATCTCCTGCGACCCGGATCACTTCGTCGAGGTCCGGCGCCTCGCACACCAGATCCGCGACGATCTCGCAGCCCTCGGGCTCGAGAACGCCCGCTTGCTCGAGCTGCCCGACGCCCTACCCTGCGTCGCCGCAGAGTGGCTGCACGCCGGCCCCCAAGCGCCCACCGTCCTCATCTACGGCCACCTCGACCTCCAGCCCGTGAAGGGCGAGAGCTGGGACAGCCCCCCCCACGAGCCCACGGTGCGCGACGGGCGGCTCTACGCCCGCGGGGCGGCCGACGACATGGGGGGCTGGGTGAGCCACCTCGCCGCGATCCGGGCCTGGCTACAGACCACGGGCTCCCTGCCCTGCAACCTGCGCCTGCTCATCGAGGGCGAAGAAGAGATCGGCTCCCCTAACCTGACCCGCTTCATGGACGCCTACCCTCAGGCCTTCGAGGCCCAGGTCATGGTGCTGACCGACTGCGACAACCCGAGCCCCGATGTGCCCGGCCTCACGGTCAGCCTGCGCGGCCTCGCGGAGCTGCGGGTGACCTGCAAGGCCCTCACTGCCGACGTGCACTCCGGGCTGTGGGGGAACATGGTGCCCGACGTCGGCGTCGCGCTCTGCCGCCTGATCGCCCGACTCACCGACGAGGATGGCCGTCTGAAGATCGGCCGCGTCGAGGTCGACGACGCCTGGCGGGAGGCCTCCGCCGAGGTGCCGCTGACCGAGACCGTGATCCGCGAAGGGGCCCACCTTCGCGACGACGTGGCCCCGCTCCCGGTCCACGATCGGACCCCGGCCGAGTGGCTGTGGAGGCAGCCGGCGATGACCGTGGTGTCGACCACCCTGCCCTCCCCCGCCCACAAGAAGAACGCCCTGCGACGCGAGGCCGAGGCGATCCTCTCGGTGCGGGTCGCGCCCGGCCAGGATCCCGAGGCCCTGTGCTCCGCGCTCACCCGAGCCCTCACCCAGGATCCCCCCGGGGGGGTCCTGGTCGAGATCGAGGTCCTGCGCGACGGCTCGGGGGGCTGGCTTTACGAGCCCTCCGGGCCCGCCTTCCGCGCGGCGGACCGCGCCTACGACAAGGCCTTCGGCCACAAGCTCGTGCAGGTGGGCGTCGGCGGCTCGATCCCCTTCGTCGCGCTCTTAGGCGAGCGCTTCGGCGACCTACCGCTGATCCTGAACGGGGTCATGGACCCCAAGACCACCGCCCACGGACCGAACGAGTCCATGCACCTCGGGCTGTTCCGCAAGGCGATCGCCGCCAACGTCTACCTCTACGCCGAGCTCGCCAAGGCCCTGCCCCAGCGCTGAGGTAGAGGCCGCGCCCCCTGATCGAGCCTACTGCCGCGAGGCCTGGTACGAAGCGCTAAGCGTGGGATCAGCCGCGATCTCGTAGAGGAGCTCCTCGAGCTCTTCGGCGGTGAGGCCGTGCTTCTCGAGGACCTTGTCGAGATCGCCACCCTTCGCTTCTTTGGCGATGGCGGCGGCCTTCTTGACCCGGGCATCGATGCCGGGCGCTGACGGATCAGGGGCGGCCTGGCCCGCGTCGGTCTTGGCCGTCTCGGCCGCAGGCCCTGGATCGGGGGTCGGGGCAGGGGCGTCGCCACCACACGCGGCAAGCAGGAAGGCCAGGCTCAGAGTTCGAAACATGGTGCACTCCCGGGAGGGAAGAGGGGGAAGATCAGCGGCCACCGCCGCGAGTGGTGGTGCGGCCACCGCCCCGCGCGGGCTCTTCGGAAGGTTCGGGCCGGGTCGTGCGGCCGCCCGACCGATCGGGGGCGTCGCCACCACCGCGGGTGGAGGTTCGGCCGCCTTCGGGAGCTTTCTCGTCGGCTGGTTGGGGCCGAGTGGTGCGCTCCCCACCGCGGGCAGGAGGGTCGCCACCGCGGGTTCCGGTGCGGGGCGCGTCGGGCTTGCCCGCGCCATCGGGGCGCCCCGCGCCATCGGGGCGGGCCCCTTCGGCCCCCTTGCCGCGAGGCACCTTCACGCCTCGCTCGCGGTGGTACTCACGGATCGCATCCGCGAGCTCCTGACCACGCTTGCCGCTCTCGATCTGCGACCGCACGAACTCGCCGAAGTCATCGACCGGGCCGTGTTCTTCGGCGGAGGCTTCGATGTCGCGGAGGAGCTTGGAGGTCTCGCTGCTCTTCATGCCGCGATCGCGGGCGGTCCGAAGCGTTTCGGAGACCTGGTCGGGCGAGGCCCCTCGGGCGCGCAGGGCCTCGGCCCGAGCCGGCAGCTCCAGCGCTTCGAGCGCGTCGGACGCCGGGTCCGCGTCTTGGGCGAGCGCCACGAGCGGCGCTGCGAGGGCGAGAAAGACAAAGGTACGCATGGGGCCTCCGAGCGAGATGCGCGCATCTTACCAGCTTCTATGGTTGGGTCAAGGCTATAGGTGAACTTTCCCTGCGCGCGACGCAGCGCCCTGGGCAAGACGATACACTGTGCGACCCGACCCACCCCGGAGCCCCGATGGCCCGTCGCCTCACCGCCCTCCAGCGCCGTCAGCAGCTCATCCGGATCGGTCGGCAGGTCTTCGCCGAGCACGGCTTCGAGGGGACCACGGTCGAAGAGATCGCGCGGCGCGCCAAGGTCAGCAAGCCGATCATCTACGAGCACTTCGGCGGCAAGGAAGGACTCTACGCCGTGGTCGTCGACCGAGACATGGAGGCGATCGTAGGCCGGATCTCCCAAGCGATCGGTCAAGGATCCCCTCGTGAGCGCCTCGAAGCCGCCGTGCTTGCCTTCCTCACCTGGGTCCGCGACGAGCCCGACGCCTTCATGCTCCTGCTGCGCGACAGTCCCACCAGCCGAGGGTCAGGCATGGCCGGGCTGCTCCACGATCTGGCAGACCGCGTCGGCACCGTATTCAACGAGCAGTTCACCGCCGCAGGCTTCGACAAGCGGCTCGCCCCTCTGTACGCCCACGCCTTGGTCGGGATGGTCACCTTCGTCGGGGAGTGGTGGATAGAGGCCCGAAAGCCGCCGGTTGAAGTCGTCGCTGCCCACGTCGCGGCGCTCGCCTGGATGGGGCTCCGCCACCTGCCCGCCAAGCCCGCGCTCTCCTTGGATCCCTAGCTTCGCCTTATCCCCCTGGAGCCGCCTTGCGCCCTACCCGCCTCGCCCGTGCCCTCCTCCCCAAGGGACCGCTCAGCCCCACCCGGATCGGCCCGGTGGTGCATCGCGCCGCCCTGGTCGACAAGGATCCAGCGCCCTACGCCGCGTGGATGCACGCCCCGGTGGACCCGCCACCCCTCACCTGGCTCTACCCTTGGGTGCAGCCCATGCACCTCGCGGCCCTGCTCGACCCCGCCCTGCGGATCCCCGTGCTCGGCATGGTGCACGCGGGCAATGTCATCGCCCGCACAGCCGCGCTGCCCCGTCGGCCCCGCGCGGTGCTCGAGCTCGCCGAGACCGATCCGATCGCCGGCCGGCGCGCCTTGCTGCTTCGCACCTTGATCTACGGCGAGAGCGGGCCAGGGGCCGCCATGCTCAGCACCTACCTGTTGCGGGCCAAGGCCCCCAAAGAACTCGACGGTCCGTCGCGCAGCCCGACCTTCGACACCTCCTGGCCCGAAGAAGCCCCCGCCCGCACCTGGCCTCGCGACGCAGGGCGGGCCTACGCCCACATCTCCGGCGACTACAACCCCATCCACCTCGCCGCGCCCCTCGCCCGTCTCTTCGGCCAGCGCGGCGCGATCCTTCACGGCATGGCCATGGCGGCCGCCGCTTGGCACGACACCGGCGCCGAGGCCTCCTATCAAGATCTCACCTTTCGCCGCCCCCTCGTGCTCCCCGGCACCACCCGGACCCACTACGATCCGCCGTCGGGTCGCTTCGCGATCCTGGGAGACGACGGCACCACGCACGCTCGCGGCGAACACGGCGACCATGATCGAGCCCAAGCCTTGATCGACGCGCTCACCCACGACCTCGGGGGGATCTGAGCGATGGCCCTCGCCCTCGCCTTGCACGGCGGCGCTGGTCTGATCCGCCGCGACAGCCTGAGCTCCGAGCGAGAGCAGGCAGCGCGGATCGCTCTTGCCCAAGCACTCGACGCCGGCTGGAAGGTCCTGACCAAGGGAGGCTCTGCGCTGGGGGCGGTCGAGGCGGCGGTCGTGGTCCTCGAAGACGCCCCCTGCTTCAACGCGGGCCGAGGCTCTGTCCTCACCCAAGGCGGCGGGATCGAGCTGGATGCCTCGATCATGGACGGACGCGACCGAAGCGCCGGGGCGGTCGCCGGCTGTTCTCTGCCCCGAAACCCCATCCGGGCCGCCCTCGCGGTGCGGGATCGATCCCCTCATGTGCTGCTGTGCGGACCCGGGGCGGACGCCTTCGTTCAGGAGGTCGGGTTGGACCAGGCAGCGCTCTCGTGGTTCCTCACCCCCGAGCGGCAGACCCAGTACGCGAGAGTGGCTGAACGAGGCGGTGTCTCGCTGGACCACGACGCCTCCTCGCGAGACGTCTTTGGAACGGTCGGGGCGGTGGCTTGCGATCGGCACGGCGACCTCGCGGCGGGGACCTCGACGGGGGGCATGGTGAACAAGCGGCGCGGCCGGGTCGGCGACTCGCCGATCCTCGGAGCAGGGACCTACGCCTGGAACTCCACCTGCGCGGTGAGCGGCACCGGGCACGGCGAGCCCTTCATGCGGCTCGGGGTCGCGCTCCGGGTGAGCATGCTCATGGAGCTGCGCGACCTGAACCTCGCCTGCGCCGCCCATCAGGTCATCCACACCGACCTGCCCGATGTCCATGGCCAAGGGGGGCTGATCGCGGTCGATGCGCAAGGCAACGTCACCATGCCCTTCAACACGGGAGGCATGTTCCGCGCCTTCCGGACCGCCACCGACGAGGGCGTCGAGATCTGGTGAGATCAGGTGTGCATGCGCACCTGATCTCGGGGGGCTCGCGCGATCACCGCCGCCTCGATCTCGGCCAGCTCCCGCAGCCGCTCCACCGCCGCTTCTCGCCCGACGAGCTCGGCCGTCAGGTGGACGTAGCCCCGATGGTGCCTCGCCTCGGAGGCGAGCAGGCCCTTGTAGAGCTCCCGCAGGTCCTCATCGGTGAGGTGTTCGCTCAAGAGCTTCATGCGCTCGCACGATCGGGCCTCGATAAGCGAGCAGACGAGCAGGGTATCGACGAGGCGGTCCGGCTCTCCCCTGCGCACGTGCTTCATGAGCTCACCGGCGTAGGGGCTGGGATCGAGTACGGTGAAGGGGATCTGGCGTCGATCCAGCTCGGTCAGCATGAGCTCGAAGTGCTCGAGCTCCTCGCGGGCCAGCTCCGAGAGCCACCGCAGCAGGAAGGGTCGGGTCTGGTAGCGGAAGATCAGGTTGATCGCCATCGAGGCGGCCTTCTTCTCGCAGTGGGCGTGATCGAGGAGGAGGTGGTCGAGACGACGCTCCACCCGCTGCACCCAGCTCGGATCGGTGGTGGAGGCGAGGCTGAGCATGGGGACTCCGTAACGCCCCCGGCCCTTAGCGCGAGCCGAGTCTCTCCGCCCGCACGCTCAGGTTAGCCACAAGCTCATGCGCAGTATCCTCAGCCTCATCCGCTGGCTCGGCCCCTGGACCCGCCCGACCTCCGCGCCTTCCCAGGTGATCTGGAGCCCCATCGCCTTCGGCGAGGAGCGCCCGCTGACGGGCCGGCTCTACGAGCCGCAAGGTCGCATGCGCGGCGCCTACCTCATGAGCCCAGGGCTCCACCCCTTGGGTCCCGAGCACCCGGTCCTCGACCGCTTCTGCCGCATCCTGGCGGCGAGCGGCTTCCTCGTGCTCTGTCCATCCCTGCCCGACCACCGGCGGACCCTGCTCACCGAGATCTCCACCCGCGATCTGGGGGCGGCCCTCGACGCGCTCCGGGCCGAGTCAGGGGTCTCGCGGCCCGCCCTCTTCGCGGTCTCCTTCGGGGTGCTCCCCGCCGTGCGCCTCGCCGCCGAGCGCGCCGACCACGACCACCTCAGCGGCCTGCTCCTGTACGGAGGCCACGCCGACTTCGAGCGCACCCTGCGCTACGTGCTCCGAGGCCGGGTCGACGGCGAGCGCGTGCGTCCCCCCGACCTGCGGCTCCTGCCCGTGCCCCTCATGAACCTGCCCGAGATCCCCGGCCTGACCGGCGACCGAGAGCGCCTGCACCAGGCCTGGCTCGCTTGGATGACCGAGGCCTGGCTCCTCGACGGGCACGCCGAAGAGGCTTGGCTGGCCTTGGCCGCCCGCATCCGCGAGGAGCTCCCCGAGACCCTCCACCCGACCTACGACCTGGGCACCGGCCGGCGCGAGGGCGCCGACGATCTGGTCCTCGACGTGTTGCACGCCCATCCCGACTATGCGCCGCGGTACAGCCCGATCACCTACGCAGATGGCGTCCGCGTGCCGGTCGTCATCCTGCACGGCGTCGACGATCCCGTCATCCACGTCAGCGAGGCGGCCCACCTCGCCGCGTCCCTGGCTCAGAGCCCACGGGTCGAGGTCCATGTGACCGGCTTGTATGGCCACACCCGCATCGCGGGGTTCCGCGAGATCCTCACCATGGGACGCACCCTCACCGGCGAGCTGGGCACCGCAGCCAAGGTGGTCGCTGGGATCAGCCGTCTCGCCATCGACGGCCACGGTGGCGACGAGCGCGACAGGCCCAAGGTCTGACAGCCCCCGATGGGCGCCTGCGCGCCCCGTGCGGACGGCCGGCACGCAAAGGCTCGTTCGAGCCACCGGACGCGGACTGCTGGCCCTTCCCAGGTGACGCGATCGTCGTCAGCAGGCTAAACAGAGACCCACACCGCGCCGGAGTCGCCCCATGCCACGATCCCTCCTCTGCTCCCTCTGCCTCCTCTTCGCATGCTCCGCCGAGCCTGCCGAAGACCCGTCGTCCGATCTCGACACGCTCGCGGGCCTGTGGGTGGGCAGCGAGCTCGATGTGCTCAACGTCGTCGATCATCGAGAGGGGGTCGAAGGACGAGGTGACTGCGATGACGGCGACGACCGGATCTGCGACAGCGTGCTCGAGCTCACCGTCGAGGGGACCGAGCCCGGAGCCACCGCGGAGGAGCTGCAGTTCGTCGCGGCCGGCGTCCCCAACATCTACGAGGCGCAGGGCACCTTCATTCCAGATGGCATGCGCGCTTTCGGGATCCTCTCGGACAGTCGGCGGCACATGGCGCTGCTCATCCTCACCCAACCCGGTCCCGACGCGGCGCTCTATGTGAGCATGAAGGATCGCTACCGCGAGGACCCAGGGCTCCCCGAGGAGCAGTACGATGCCACCCGCCTCGACGGCCGCACCTTTCGCGGGCGAACGTACGCCTTTGACCTCCAGGGGGACCCCCAGTCCCCGCAAGACGACCAAGAGCTCACCCTGCGCGCTGACGCGCCCGACGGCTTCCGCTTCGATCCCGAAGGCCGGATCCATGGCGAGGACCTCACCGGGACCCCACCGCGGCTCACCTATGACCCCAACAGCGTAGATAGCTGGCTCGGTATCTACCATAGTGGTCAGAACCTGCCCGTGGGCACCGGCAACCTCCAGACCCAGACCGAGTACCGCACCGTGATCGGCATTCCGGGTCGCGAGGCGTCATCCCTGTTGGTGGTGACCTGCCGGGGCGACACCTCCGAGTGCTCCAACGGTCGCGGCGAAGGATTGGAGACCTGGGACCTCGAGCGCTATCGCTTCACGTTGCTGACGCGGTGAGGATCCAGGCCGCCACCCCTCTCGCGGCGGCTGCCTGCAACACCGCGAGAGGGATGGGGCGACGAGGCCCGCCGGACGACGGGCCGATGACCCTTAGCCTTCGCGTCGGTTCAGTGGACCCTTCGAAGATCTCACATGGCCGAACCATGCCGACCGACCCCTCGGATAGGGTATCCTCAGGCCATGAGCAGACCCGAGCCCGTCCGATGCCGAGCCTGTGGAACCCCTCTTCAAGACGTGCATGGCCACGGCGCGTGCCTGAACAACGCCTGCCCCATGTTCGGGCTGAACCAGGACCCCTGCTGCGCCGGCCAACCCCTGGTGGAGCCGAGCGCGCCCCGCAAGCCCCCAGCCCCGATCCCCTGGAAGCCACGCGAGGACTGACGCTCTTGAGGGAGGGTCCGCCTCAGGGCATACCGAGGGCGCCCGGCATGTTCTCGAAGCCTGAACCGAAGGCGGCGACGCCTTGATCGGTCAGCTCACCGTCGGCGCTCGCGCGCACGACCCGAACGCCAGTGACCTCGGGCACGAGCATGAGACCCGCTGCGCCGGTTCCTCGCACGGTCACCACGGCGGTCGGGATCTGGGGGTTGCCACCCTGGGTAGAGATTGGGCCGGCCTCGACGAAGGGTGTGGCACCCCCTTGGTACTGGAGCGAGATGAGCCGATCACCAAAGCCGCTCGCGACGAGGGTGGCCTGGCCCCAGGCCCCGATCCCCGCGGGGTCCTCGAGGGGACTGATCACCTGCACCGCCCGCAGCTCCTCGTCCTGCAGCCGAGCCACCGCCACCCGGTTCGGCAAGCCCGAGAAGGAGCTCACGTCGCCGACCAAGAGGTAGGACCCGTCCCCGGCCCAGGAGGCCCCGCCCGCGATGGCGTCACCATCGGGCCAGAGGGTGGTCGAGGAGAGCACGGTGGGGCCGCTCAGGTCCAAGAGGTGCGCGTGGCCTTCGTGCCCCTCACCGACCTCGGTAGCGACGAGCACATGACGACCTCCGGGCGCGCGGAAGAGGTGACGCGCGAGCTTGGTCGGCACGATCAGCCCCTCGGGCGTCGGCGCGCCCGTCTGGCAGTCCAAGGCGAGAGCGTAGAGCCCACCTCCGTTGTTCGGCCAGTTTCCATCGACGACGATCGCTCGTTCACCACTCGGATCCACCCAGACCGATGAGGCGTAGAAGGAGCCTCCAGCCCCGTTATCGCTAAAGGCAGGATCCACGACCTCGACCTGACCCTCTTCATCGACCGTGAAGACGCCGAGTGTGCCGTCATCCTGCGGGGCCAAGCCCAGAGAGCCATCGGGGGTGAAGGCGACGGCCCCGTCGAAGGCCCGCCCCATCTCGAAGCGCTCCCCGGTCCGCTCCAGGGCGCCGTCAGGCGCAAGCGCCAGGACCTCCCAAGCGTTCGCATGACCTCCCGTCGGGCCGTAGGGGAGGCTCACCACCCCGAAGCGCACGCGGTCGGAGGCGGCCGGCTCAGCGCGGCATCCTTGGGCGGCCTGGGAGGGGGCAGAGGCCTCGGTGGATCGGGAACCCGACGAGCCACCGGGGAGCAGAGGATCGGGATCGCAAGCCACGAGCAGAAAGAAGAGTCCGAAACGCATGGTTCTATCCTGGGCACTGGCAAGCCCTGACGAGAGACGCCCCCTCGAGAGCCTATGCTCAGGAGGGGGCGTAACCGGACCGAAGAGACGGCCGGGACGTAAAAGGCGACTACTCCGCGTCGTGCCGGGTCATGACCGTGGTGTAGTTGATGACGCCTTCCACTATGGTTCGTACGACCAGATCCGTGGTGAAGTCGAGCTCCAGGGAGTAGTCCGGGTCGGCGTTCTCGATGACGTCGCCTCGGCCACCAACGCCGCCGAAGAGGTAGTCGTCTACCATCACGCCCTCGTCGTAGGTGTAGATCCAGAATTCATCGAAGGAGTCGTCGAAAGCGAGGTGGCGATCGACGTCCGACGCCGGGAAGAGACCCCAGAGGTCGGCCGCTAGACCTTCGGACCGATCGCAGTCACTGGTGCTGTCGTCGGAGTCGATCTCGACAAAGAGGGTGTACTCCCACTCATCGAGCGTCGGATAGGTGAGCTCGTCCACCGCGACGCCCGTGAAGCTGAGGGTGAAATCACAGACCTGATCTCCTTCGACGAAGGAGCGGTATGAGCCCGAGCCGGTCAGCCCACCGATGCCATCGCGCGTGAAGCTGAACTCCGCCTCGATGTCCTGTTCGCCGACGACCTCGTCGTCCGGCGAGGAGTAGGTGATCTCGCTCGAGACCGTGATGGTGTTGCCTACGACCTCGAAGAAGTCGCCGTCCTCGGCGAACCCGGTGTAGAACTTGAGGTAGCCACGGAAGGCATTGAAAGGCACGGGGTCTCCTCCCTCTTCGATGATTAGGTCAACATCGAATGGGAAGCCTCCCGACCACAGCGCGTCCTCATCCTCGGAGGGATCGTCGCTAGGCGAGAAGCGGGTGTAGCCGATACCGGGCCCCTCGACCCCGTCGAAGAGCATCCCGTAAAGAGAAGGCGCGATGGCCGTGGTCGGGCAGTCTTCGATGGCCCGCGACTCAACGTCGATGTCGTCGATGGAGTAGTGCCAGTCCAGAAGAAAGTAAACCTCCCCCGGAACATAGTACACAGCGCCGATATCGCTTCGCATCCCATTGAAGTCGACGTCAAAGTCACAGAACAGCTCACCGCCCTCGACCCAGGTAAAGGTCGTGGAGCCTGTGAGGTCCGGCGTCGGGATGCCGGTGTCCGTGTCGGTGTCCGTGTCGGTGTCGGTGTCGGTCTCGTGCCAGATCTCGATGGAGTTGTCCCTGTTGTTGTCGCTATACTTATTGTTGTAGTTGGGGGGGGGGGG
>REDI01000049.1 GCA_007693595.1 Deltaproteobacteria bacterium
TCGGCGTCGATGTCGACCTCCCTGTCTGTGTCGTCGTCGACGTCGGTGTCTGTGTCGACTTCGGGGTCTGTGTCTGTGTCGACATCGGTGTCTGTGTCCGCATCGGCGTCAGAGTCCGTGTCCGTGTCCGCATCGGCGTCGGCGTCGGCGTCAGAGTCGGTGTCGGTGTCGGCGTCAGAGTCGGTGTCGGTGTCGGTGTCCGTGTCCGTGTCGGCTTCCTCGACGAGTGGCCCCCCGGGTCGGTTGGTCGCATCGAGCCCGCTACTGCATGCCGCGAGGGTGGCTGTGGAGAGCAGGGCCAGGATCGCAGACGAGCGCATGGGGGCTCCCTGTTGTTGGAGGTGCGCGGAGGAAGGAGCCTATTAACCGACGATCGGCAGCGCTGCCAACGGGGGACTCGGGCCCTCGACCTGCGATCGACGGCGCGGGGAGCGCCGTGAGACACGACGCCCCGCGCGTCCGGCGATCAGGGAGAGGGCTCGAGGGGGGCCTCCAGGTCGCCTGGGGGCTCGGTGGAGCTGTTGTCGCCGCTGTCGCCGCTGTCTCCCCCGAAGCCGCTGTCGACCATCCAGCGAAGGCGCGGGTAGTCGGTGTCGGAGAAGACCCAGATGTCAGAGCTGAAGGCATCGAAGAGCGAGGAGCCGACCAACTCCGCGGCCATCACGGGGTTGTCGCCCGTCACGTTCTCGCCAGGGTTCTCGACGCCGGCGAGGTCGGTCGCCCAGTGGACCTCCGTCACCGGCCAACTGGGCCTCCCGTTGGCGTCGCCGGCGATGCCGGTTTGGGCTCCGCTGCCTGGAGTCGAGATCGACATCTCGGTGGCGAGGTAGGTGTTCTCGACGAGGGTTATTGCGCCTGACTGGCGATCCCCGGCGACCCCGTGGGTCCGGCTATGCCCGTCGATCGTCGCGTCGACATAGCAGTCTCGGATGGTCGCAGCGCCATCGTTGACGCGACCAATCAGCCCACCAACGCGGGTGCCGTGACCGCTGATCGTTCCCGTGAAGGCCGCTTCCTCGAGCAGGCCTCCGTCGCGCAGGAAGACCGCGATCCCACCGATGGTGTTGTGACTACTCCCGGGGCCGTTGGCCTCGATGTGTATCGTTCCACGGAAGGCGACCTGTCGAACATGGCCGTCGATGAACGAGAACAGTCCCGCGGTCTGGGAGCTCAGCCCCGCCTGTTCGATCGCGCCGTCGTAGACGAGGTGCTCGGCCAAGGCTTCTGGCTCGATGAGCTGTGCGAAGGCGACGGCGTTTCGGTTGGAGAACACGACGTTGGTCTCATCGCCGTAGAGGTTGCGGATCACCGCGCCCCCCAGCACGTTGCGGGCGAGCATGGAGGCGTAGCGTGACGCGCGCACGTCGAAGCCCGAGAAGGTCAGGTTCTCGACGGTGCCGCTCAGGTTCAAGAAGAGGGCGGTGCCGTCGGTGGAGCTGGCTTCGTCGAGCGTGAGGTTGCGGATCGTGTGGCCATTGCCGTCGAGACTGCCAGAGAACTCTTCGATCTGCGTCCATGTGAACCCATCGAGGTCGACGTCCTCGCCAAGGCGGAAACGGCAGTGTTCCGCATCGCGGATGGCGTCGAAGGCCTCGACGGACTGGATCACGTAGGGGCTCGACGTGGTGCCGCTGCCCGTCCACTCGGCGAAGGGGACCTCGACGCAGGTGAAGGGATCGGTTGAGGTCGCGGCCGTGGCGGGCTCGCTCTCGTCGAGCTCATCACTGGCGACCACCGTGCAGATCCAGTTCTCATCGTCGCCGACGGAGTCGCCGGGTACGGTGCTCTCGCTCTCGCTGTGGACGGCGTCGACGAAGGGGGTGCCGTTCACGGACCACGTGAAGCTGTAGGTGATGGCGTCGTCGTCCGGATCTTCGCTAGGAGCGACGACCGAGCACGTGATGTCCGAGCCCGCGATGGCTGGGTTGGGCGCGACGGCGATCCCGGGTCGGGTGGGCGGTGTGTTCGCGATGGTCAGCTCTTGGGACTCTTGGGTCTCGCTGTCGAGGTCGGAGTCGGTCACGTAGGCGTCGACCATGATCCGGTTGCCCCGCACGGTCTCGCCGTGGGGGAGCACGAGCCCATCGAAGGCGATGACCTCATCGTCGAGGGTCCAGGTCGGGACCAGCGTCAGATCATCGCCGTCGGGATCGTTCGCCTCAAAGGTGATGCGGATGTCGTCGAGGGTCCGCGCGGGGTCGGGGTCGAGGGTGACCGAGAGCAGCTCGGGCGCGCTGTTCAGGATGACGATCTCATTACTGGTGGCGGGCTCGCCGTCGATCTCTTCATCGCTGGGGGTCACGACGACATAGACCGTGTCACCCTTCGAGAAGTGCCTGCCTTCCAGGCTGTTGTCGTCGCTGGATTGAACCTCTACGCCTTCGACGATGAAGGTGTAGCTCAGGCTCACGTCGTCGCCGTCAGGGTCCTCGACCCCCGAGACCTCGGCGATCAGGGTGGTGTTGGTGTAGGCCAGCTCAGGTCCGAGGACGACCGAGGCGATCGAAGGCGCGCCGTTTCCGATCTCGGTGGTCAGGGTGACTGGATCGCCGTCCTCTTCGCCGTCGTTCGGCGTGGCGACGACCGTCCACTCCTGCCCGCGCTCCAGGTCCGCGCGCGGGACGATGGGACCATCGTGGGAGGTGGGGTCGCCGTTGAGGCTCCAGCTCCAGCTCACGGTGACGTCGTCGTCGTCCTCGTCGGCGGTCGAGAAGGTGACGACGAGATCACTGTCCGAGGCCGGCTCGGTGTCTTCCCAGGCGGCGGTCAGCTCCGGCGGGGTGTTGAGGATCACGACCGACGAGGTCCCTGCGGTGCCTTCGCGGCTCCCTGCAAAGGGGGTGACAATGGCCTCCCACGTCTCGCCCTTGGCGGTCTCGGCGCTCGGGACCTGGTCGGAGGTGAGGCCGTCGACGGTCTCGCCGTCTCGCGTCCAGGCGTACTCGAAGCGCACGCCCGCGTCGGGCTGAATGACTTGGACCACGAGCCTGTCGCCCGTTCGGGGCTCCGCGGGCTCGAGGAGGAGGGTGGGGGCCCTAGGGCCTGCAGGGGTGTCCGTCCCCGTGTCGACCGAAGAGTCGCTGCTGACGCTGCCTCCGTCCCCGTTGCAGCCTGCCAACACGAGCCAAGTCAGAACTCCGATCCCAATCGAGCGTGAACCCATGGTCTCCTCCCTTGCGGTGAAGTCCCGGCGCACGATGGATGGGCTACGCGGGACGTCCACAGCCTAGCGGGGAGGAGCGCGTGTCGTGGACAATTCTTGACGATAGCGGCGCAGACAGCGTTCTACGTTGACAAAGCGCCCTTCGTGCTGCGGCCTTGGTCTCGCACGAGCGCAGCGTAGCGGCGCGTCCTCCGGAAGCTCGCTCCCGTGTAGGCCGCCGGGTGGACGCACAGGGGCCGCCGTGGGGGTTTGGCCCCGACGCTTCAGTCGGTGGTGCGACGTAGCTTCATCTGCACGTCGCCCGACCAGTAGGCGTCGAAGGCGCGAACGCAGGTCTCAAGGTAGCGCACGTAGTCGATATAGACTTGATCGCCCCACTGGGCACGGATCGTGTCCTCGTGCATCTCGAGGCGGCGGAGCCACTCGGCGGTGGTGCGGCCGTAGTGGGTGCGCCGCATATACAGCTCCTCAATCTCCCACTTGGGGCGGAGCGCCATCACCATCTCTTCGAGGCGTGGGTTGCGGCCGCCAGGGAAGATCACGTCGGCCGTGAAGGCGAGGTCCTCGAGGTCCTTGCGCCCGCGCGGGAGCTTGTCGGTGAGGATCGCCTGAAATGCGAAGGGTGCGCCAGGCTCGACCCAGTCGGCGAGGCGATTGAAGTACTGGCGGTAGATCGCGACAGCCTGCTTCTCGCGGGCTTGGCGAGGGGAGCAGAGGTGGTCGATCATCTCGATGCTGACCAGGGCGTCGTACTTGAAGTCAGGCTCATACTCGGCGTAGTCTTGGAGCCAGAACTTGGCGTTGCCGATCTTCCGCTCGTGGCACCAGCCGATCTGCTCGGTCGACAGGGTGATGCCGTGAGCCTCCTTCACGCCGAGGCGGGTCGCCACGTCGATGAAGGAGCCCCAGCCGCAGCCGATGTCGAGTACGGTCTTGGTGTTGTCGAGCTCGGCGAGCTCATAGAGGAAGCGGGCCTTGTTCTCTTGGGCGGCTTCGAGGGTGACGTGCTCGTCGTCGTAGACGGCGCAGGTATAGTGCATGTTCTCGTCGAGCCACAGCTTGAAGAAGTCGTTGCTGACGCTGTAGCTGGTGTCGATCTCGGCTTGCGTGGAGGTCATGGGCCCTCTCCTTGTGCGGGGCGGCTAGCTACCGGATCTGCGCGAAGTCGTCAACCGCGAGGCGTGCGGTCCTGGCGCCTCCACGGGGGAGTGTCGGGCTCGGTCGGCCCCCGGGCTACACGAGGAGGCGGCGCCGTGGCTCAGAGGCGGGAGATCTCACCTGACCCGCCGGTCGGTTTGGTGGGGTCAGGGGAGCAGCTCGACGGCGATGTCGACCTCGCGGGTCTGGCCGTCTCGTGCGAAGCGAACGGTCACGACATCGCCTGGGGCCCGCGTATCGAGGATCTGGTAGAGGTCGTCGAAGCGGGTGATGGGCTGGTCGTCGATCGCGGTGATGACGTCGCCGAGCGCGATCCCGCGCGGAGTCCGGCGCATGCCGCGCATGCCTGCCTTGGCAGCGGGGGACTCGGCGGTCACATCCCGAATGATCACCCCGCGGATCCCGAGCCGGCGGGCCTGGTAGTCTTGAAGGAGCGAGACGCCGAGCCCCACGTTCAAGGGGCGGCCATGCTCGATGATCTGGGAGACGACCCGCTTGATGGTGGGGGCAGGGACCGCGAAGCCGATGCCTGCGGAGGCCCCCGAGCGGGAGAAGATCATGGTGTTCATGCCCAGCAGTCGACCGCGGCTGTCGAGGAGGGGTCCCCCGGAGTTGCCGGGGTTGATGCTGGCGTCGGTCTGGATCATGTCGCGGATGGTCACCCCGCCGTAGCCCTCGACGTCGCGGCCCAGCGCACTGATCACCCCGACGGTGAGCGTGTTGTCGAGGCCGAAGGGGTTGCCGATCGCCACCGCCTTCTGGCCGACCCGCAGCTCGTGCTCTTCGGGCGGCAGCCGGATCGCCACCAGCTTGTCGGACGGAGCCTCGATCTTGAGGACCGCGATGTCTTTGCGAGGCTCCCCCCCCACGAGCTCAGCGGGGTACTCGGAGCCGTCGGAGAGGGTCACGGCGTAGGAGCGGCTGCCATCGACCACGTGGAAGTTGGTGACGATATGACCGTCGGTATCCCAGATGAATCCGGTGCCCGATCCCCGAGGCACTTCGACCATTCCCCGGTTCCAGTCCCGCACGACCTGGCGTTGGGTCACGTAGACCGTCGCGGGAGACGCGGCCTCGAAGACGTCGATGGTGTTGCGCTCGTCCTCGATGAAGGCGCTGGGAGGTGGGGCCTTGACGGTCGGAGTGACCCGCTCGGCTCGCTGCGCCGGCTCCCTGGGCTCAGGCGCGGCGTTGGCGTGAGAAGCCCGGGGATCCTGGGCGCAGGTCAAGGCGGCAAGGGTGATGCAAAGGGTCAGCAGTCGGTCCATCATGGCAGTGTCGTAGACGCGGGTGAGGGGGGCGGCAAGGTGCTCACCCGATCAACCGCCACCACAGGCCGAACAGTCCCGCCAGGAGGATCGCCGCGGCGAGGGCGCGACGGATCCAGAGCTTTCCAACCAGGAGGGTACGAACACCATAGGCAGCGGCCGAAAGGCCGGGCGCGGTCCCTAGTCCGAAGACCAGCATGGTCAGCGCGCCCTGCCACCAGCCGCCCGCCCCGACCGCGAGCCCGAGGGTGGCGTAGAGCAGGCCGCACGGCAGCAGCCCGTTGATCACTCCGAAGCCGAAGCGAGCCGCCAGACCCTTGGCCCCGAGGGCTTGGGCGCCGAGCCTGGCCAGGCCTGGGATCGGAACCTTGGGCTCGGGCACGAAGCCCGCGAGCGCGGCAGAGAACCACACGAGCAGCACGGTGGCGATGGCGCTGCCGATCCAGGGAGGACCTGGCACCACGTCGCCCAGCCCACCCGCGAGGGCGCCCAGGGCGGTGTAGGTCAAGAGCTTTCCCGCTTGCCACGCGATCAGGTCGGGCACCGATCGGGCGGAGGCTGCCGCGAAGCCGCCGCACATGCCCAGGCAGTGCGGCGTGCCGATCAGGCTCGCGATGAGCGCGGCGGGCAGAGTCGTGAGCACGAGGCCTCCGCGGGTCGCCTAACCCGGTCCTCGACGTATCCTACGACGTGGGACGCGACCCCGAGAGCGAGAAGGCTAGGATAGGCGTGCCAGATGGCCCGTCGTGGTCCAAGAGCGGGTACTGCGGGTGTGCAACCTGGCGTTGCGGTGGGCGGACTTCCTGGTAAAAGGCTGATGCGACGAGGGTGTGCTCCTTCGCACATGCGCGGTGTGCCAATTCGCCGTCCAGACCTTGTCCTCGTGGGTTGTGCCAGCGGTGGCGCAGCGCACCCCTTTGGTTGTGCCCCGGCCATCTCCGAGAGGGTGGTTGTGGCACGCCATCTGCATACTCCTCGGTCCTTCGGAGGTCCTCATGTCTGAACCATCTGTCGCCGCGGCACCTCTGAACCCGTCTCCTCCCGGGTACGACGACGCCGTGGTCAAGAGATTCCTGATCGCAACCGTGGTCTGGGGCATCGTCGGGATGCTCGTCGGCGTGGTGCTGGCCTTGCAGCTCGCTTGGTGGCCCGCCAACACCAACCTGCCCTACTTCACCTTCAGCAGGCTGCGCCCGCTGCACACCAACGCCGTGATCTTCGCCTTTGGTGGGAATATCCTCTTCACCGGCATCTACTACTCCATGCCTCGGCTGCTGCGGGTGCCGATGTGGAGCAAGGCGCTGTCCGAGTTCCACTTCTGGGGCTGGCAGGCGATCATCGTCTCGGCGGCGGTCACCCTGCCCCTGGGCCTGACACAGACCCACGAGTACGCGGAGCTCATCTGGCCCATCGACATCGCCATCGCGGTGGTGTGGATCGCGTTCGCCATCAACTTCTTCGGCACCATCGCCGTCCGGAAGGTCAAGCACCTCTACGTGGCGATCTGGTTCTACATGAGCTTCGTGATCGCGATCCCCATCCTGCACATCTTCAACAACCTGGCCATCCCCGCCACGCTCACCAGGTCCTACCCGATCTACAGCGGCATGACCGATGCGCTCGTGCAGTGGTGGTACGGGCATAACGCGGTTGGCTTCTTCTTGACGACTCCATTCCTGGGCCTGATGTACTACTTTCTGCCGCGAGCGGCGAACCGTCCGGTCTACAGCTACCGGCTGTCGATCATCCACTTCTGGGCCTTGGTCTTTATCTACATCTGGGCAGGGCCTCACCACCTGCTCTACTCGGGTCTGCCCGACTGGGTCCAGACGACGGGCATGGTCTTCAGCCTCATGCTCCTCGCGCCGTCCTGGGGCGGAATGCTCAACGGCCTGCTCACCCTGCGCGGTGCGTGGGACCGACTGCGGAGCGACTACATCCTCAAGATGATGGTCGTCGCGGTGTCCTTCTACGGCATGTCGACCTTCGAGGGCCCCATGATGTCGATCCGGTCGGTCAACGGGCTGTCGCACTACACCAACTGGACTATCGGGCATGTGCACAGCGGTGCCCTGGGCTGGGTCGGCATGCTGTCCTTCGGCATCCTCTACTGGCTCGTGCCGAGGCTGTGGAACAAGTCGAAGGTTTACTCCAACAAGCTGGGCGAGACCCACTTCTGGATCGGCACCATCGGCATCGTCATCTACACCGTGGCGATGTGGGCCGCGGGCGTGACCGAAGGTCTGATGTGGCGCGCGGTCAACCCCGACGGCACGTTGATGTACGCCGACTTCTCCACGATTGTGGGCTATATCCAGCCCTTCTACTGGCTTCGCCTCCTCGGGGGTCTCATGTACCTCAGCGGCGTCGTCCTCATGGCCTACAACCTGTTCATGACGGTCCAGCAGCCCTCTCCCGAGACGGGCGCCGCGCCGCAGCCTGCGAAGTGAGGTGAGGCATGGCTGACAACAATCAACAAGAACACTGGCACCGCAGGCTTCTCGAGCATCGGGCCGCCCTGTTCGCGGTGCTGACAACCGTCGCGCTGAGCGTGGGAGGGATCGTCGAGATCGTGCCCATGTTCACCCTGCACGCCGAGTCTGACGCGGCCAACCGGCTCGCGCCGTACTCCCCCCTCGAGGTGGCGGGGCGTGACATCTACATGCGCGAAGGCTGCGTGGGCTGCCACTCCCAGATGGTGCGGCCTTTTCGCTCCGAGACCCTCCGCTATGGCGGCGACTGGTCACGCTCCGAGGAATATGTCTGGGACCGCCCCTTCCTGCTCGGCAGCCGTCGCACGGGCCCCGACCTCCACCGGGTCGGCAAAAAGTACAGCGACTCCTGGCACTACGATCACATGAAGGATCCCCGCAGCATGGCTTCCAACAGCATCATGCCGCCGTATCCCTGGCTGCTCGAGTGGAAGGTCGACTCCGGCGACGTGCAGGCGTCCATGTGGGCGCTGAAGATGGCGGGCACGCCCTATACGGACGCTCAGATCCAAGGGGCGCCTGAGGACATGAAGAAGCAGGGCGAGGCGATCGTCGCTCGGCTGGCCGAGGGTGGACGAAGCGCCGAGCACGACGACGAGATCGTCGCGCTCATCGCCTACCTTCAGAGCCTCGGGCGGCACCAGCGTCGCGACGTGGCAGATGCCAGCTCGCCGGAGGTGACCGAATGATCCCCCTCCAGATCGTCTACGCAGCCAAGTTCGTCTTGAAAGATGGAGCCAGTCAGATCCAGTTCGGCTGGATCGGGGCCGCCTTCACCCTGCTGTCCTTCGCCATCTTCGTGGCGTGGGTCATCTGGGCGTATCTCCCGTCTCGCAAGCAGGCGATGGAGGAGGCGGCTCGACTTCCCTTTGATGACCAAGATGGGGGTGCAGCGTGAGCAAGAAGCAGCTCGATCAGCTCATGGGTCACGGTGCCGATAACGACGGGATCGAAGAGTACGATAACCCGCTCCCCGACTGGTGGATCGGCCTGTTCATCTTCACGGTCCTCTTCGCCGTCGGCTACACGGTAGAGTACCACTTCATCAGTGGCCGCTCGCAGGACGCGGCATACCTGGCCCAGCTCGAAGACGCCAAGGAGCGCTGGCCCGAGTTCGGCAAGGCGGTGGGAGTGCCGACCGACGCCGCCTCGATCGCCGAGGGCCAAGAGATCTACGTCGCAAACTGCGTCAACTGTCACGGCGCGAACCTCGAAGGGGGGATTGGTCCCAACCTGGCGGACGATGAGTGGATCCACGGCGGCGAGCCCGATCAGATCGCAGCGATCGTCACCGAGGGCGTGGCGGCCAAGGGCATGCCCGCGTGGGGCGGCTTGCTCGGGCCCGACAAGGTCGCCAAGGTCACCGCCTTTGTCGTCAGCAAGAAGGGCACCCAGCCCACTTCGGCCGCTCCTACACCTGCGGCGGCGGCTGGCGCATCTGCCGAAGCCCAGGCCGATCCGGTCGAGGTAGACCCCTTCGACCCAGCCGACATCACCGACGAGATCCTCGCTGCTGGCGCCGAGGTCTACAAGACCAACTGCGCGGTCTGCCACCTCGAGGACATGACCGGACAGGTCGGGCCGAGCCTCGTCGATGGCGAGTGGAAGCACGGGGGGGAGCTCTCCGACATCATGAACACGGTGACCAACGGGATCCCCGAGACCGCGATGGTTGCCTGGGGCGCAGTGCTCGGTGACGAGAAGGTGCGTGACGTCTCGGCCTTCATCTACAGCAAGAATCAGGAAGATTAACGAGGTCTGACATGGCCATCTTCAGCGGTGCAAGAGAGTGGGTCTATCCCCAACATATGCGCGGGACCTTTCATGCGCTCCGCACCTGGGGATCCGTGCCTCTTCACCTGCTGTTGTTCGTGCTGCCGTGGATTATGATCAACGGCTATCCTGCGGCGCGCCTCGATCTGCCTGGACGGAGGCTCTACCTCTTCGGTCAGGTCTTCACGGCCGCCGATGGCTTCTTCATCGCGTTGCTCGGTATTGCAGCCGCGTTCCTGCTGTTTTTCGTCACGGCCCTCTTCGGTCGGGTCTGGTGTGGCTACGCCTGCCCTCAGACCATCTTGTTGGAGTCCTGGGTCCGTCCCATCGAGAAGTTCTTCGAGGGCGACCGGAGTCGCAGGAAGCGTCGCGATGCAGGGCCCTGGACCTTCGACAAGATCTGGCGCAAGGCCGGGAAGTGGGGCGCGTTCTTGCTTGCTTCCTTCCTGGTCAGTATGGCGTTCGCGCAGTGGTTCGCGGGAGCGTGGGAGCTCTGGACCTTTCAGGCGGGCTGGGTGGACTACATCCTGGTGGGCGTGTTCACCGGCCTGTGGTTCGCGGACTTCGCGTGGTTTCGCGAGCAGCTGTGCAACTACCTCTGCCCTTACGCTCGGTTCCAGGGCGCGCTGACCGATAAGCACTCCCTCACCATCAGCTACGACGCCCAGCGTGGTGAGCCGCGCAAGAAGGGCAAGGCTCAAGGTCAAAGAGGTGGGTGCATCGACTGCCACAAGTGCGTGGTTGTCTGTCCCCAAGGAATCGACATCCGCGACGGCTTCCAGCTCGAGTGCATCGCCTGTGGAAAGTGTATCGATGCGTGCACGAGCGTGATGGAGCGCTTCGATCAACCGACCTTGGTGAGGTACAGCACCGAGGCGCGCGACATGGGCAAGGTCACCCGCTTGATCCGTCCGAGGACCGTGGTCTATGCGGGCCTTCTGACCGCGCTCGCGGGCGCGATGTTGTTCATGCTGTTCACCCACAGCCCGCTCGAGGCGCAGGTCGCGAGGGCGGCGGGGACCCACTACACGGTCGATGGCGATGGCTATGTCCGCAACGTCTATATGCTGCGTATCGCGAACAACGAGGCTCGTGGCGAGCCCACCGCGTTTACGGTCGAAGTCGAAGGCCTCGAGGGGGCGGAGGTCCAGGCGCCGGAGGTCGTGCTTCAGCCTTCGACCAGCCGAACCATCCCGCTCGTCGTTCGCGTCCCGACGGCTGAGGCGCCCACCAATGTGCCGATCACGGTGCGGGTGAGCTCCGAGAGAGATCGGGTCAACCTCAAAGCGACGTTCGCCGGTCCCGGCGACGGTCGCCGCTCGGATAGGGGGTATGGCCAATGAGGTGGCCTCTCATCATTGTCGGATTCTTTACCGTGATCCTTCTGGTCAACGGCACCTTCCTCTACCTGGCGGTCACCACCGCCGAGGAGCCGCTGCCGTCGTATGCTCTCGATAAGGATCGCTGATGACTCAGACGGCGCCAGAGGCTGCGGCCTGTCCGCACTGTGGCACGGCCGTCGAGGGTCCCATCGACGTCTACTGCTGTGGGGGGTGCGAGCTCGCCGCGCAGATCATCCGTGGAGCAGGCCTAGAACGCTACTACGACGAGCGCGAGGCTTTCGCCCCTCGACCGGAAGGCCGACGTTTCGACGCCGAGTGTCTCCCCGTGGTCCAGGCGAGGGACGGCACCGCCGAGGTCGTGTTCGCCCTCGATGGACTGCGCTGCGCTTCGTGTACCTGGGTGACGGAGCGGGTCCTGGAGCGCACCCCCGGAGTTGTCGATGCCCACGTGAGCTACGCGAGCGGTCGGGCGACGGTGCGCTTCGATCCTGGCGCGGCCCAGGTCGAGGGGATCGTCCGGAGGGTGGCGGCGCTGGGCTATCGTCCCCGACCCGCCGAGGACGCCCTTCGTGGCGATCGCGATCTGCTCGTGCGCACCGGGCTCGCTGCCTTTGTCGCGGGCAACGTCATGCTCCTCTCGGCGTCGATCTACGCTGGCTGGTGGGAGGGGATCGCGGTGGAGCACGCGCAGCTCCTGCGATGGACGCAGCTCGTGCTCACCACCCCTGCCGTTCTTTACTCGGCAGTCCCCTTCTTTCGAGGGGCGTGGGCAGGCTTGAAGGCGGGCCTGCTGCACATGGATCTGCCGATCAGCATCGCGGTGGCGGCGCTCTACCTCCATGGGATCGGGGCGGTTCTCTGGCACGCCGATGGCTACCTCGACTCCTTGACCATGCTCATCGCCTTGCTCCTTGGAGGTCGGCTGCTCGAGGCACGAGGGCGCAAGCGGGCAGGGGAGGCGGCGGCGGCGCTGGCGGCTCGTCTTCCCACGCGGGCGCGTCGTCGGACCGAGGATGGCGTCGAAGAGGTCGCGGTCGAGGAGCTCGAGGTCGGCGATCGGGTCGAGGTCGGTGCCGGCGAAGAGCTCCCCGCCGACGGTCGGATCGCCGAGGGGCAGGCGATGGTGCAGATGGCCATGATCACCGGGGAGGCTGCTCCGGTCTCGCTCACCGCGGGCGATCGGGTCGTCGCGGGGGCGGTCGTCGAGTCCGGCGCGGTCACCTTGAGGGTTGAAGCCACGGGTGCCGAGACTGTGGGGGCTCAGATGGCACGACAGCTCCAAGCGGCCACCGATCGCGGCAGCGACCCCACGGCTGCTGACAAGCTCGCCCCCTGGTTCGTAGGGCTGACTTTGATCATCGCCGCGCTCTCCTTCGGGATCTGGACGTGGCTCGCCGACGCGGGGGTGGCGCTTCAGGTCATGGTCGCGGTCCTGGTCACGGCATGTCCTTGTGCCCTCGGCTTGTCGGGTCCCCTCGCGACCGCTGCGGGGCTCGGGGCCTCGGCGAGACGGGGGGCTGTGCTCCGAAGCGGGGGGGCCCTCCTTCAGCTCGCCGAGATCGACACCGTGGCCTTCGACAAGACAGGGACGGTCACCGGAGGCGTGCCCGAGGTCATCGCGGCCGACGATCGGGTGTTGCGCCTCGCGGCGGGCCTGGAGCGCCACAGCGCGCACCCTATCGGTCGGGCCATCGTCCATGCGGCGACCGAACGCCAGATCCCCCTACCCATCGGCACCGAGATCCGCGAGATCGCAGGCCTTGGGATCGAAGGCCGGATCGACGGGGTGCTTTACCGGATCCGTGCAGGGGCGCCCGGTCAGGTGGTGGTCGAGCGAGTGCTCGAGCCTATCGAGGGCGAGCTTCGCCAGGTGGGGGTCGAGGCGGTCGGCGCCATCGTCCTGCGCGACCGTCGGCGAGCCGACGCGGCCTCCGCCATCACGGCCTTGCGGGCCCTGGGGCCTCACGCCGCCGTCCTGTCGGGGGATCGGCCCGAGGTAGCACGGCAGATCGCCGCGGAGGCTGGGATCTCCGATGTGCAGGCAGGGCTGAGCCCCGACGACAAGGTGGCCTGGATCCGCGCTCGGCAGGCCCAAGGGCACCGCGTGCTCTTCGTCGGCGACGGACTGAACGACGGACCGGCCCTCGCCGCCGCCGATGTCGGCCTCGCCATGGGCGCGGGCGCGACCTCGAGCGTGCTCGTCGCCGACGGGGTGATCGCCCACGAGGGACTCGGACCCGTGCCGGCCGCGCTCCGAGTCGCGGTGGCCGCGCGCGACGCCGTGCGCAGGAATGTTCGCCGGAGCGTTATCTACAACGTGCTCGCCGTGTCGGCTGCCGCCGTCGGGCTGGTCAATCCTCTGGTGGCGGCCCTGTTGATGCCGCTGTCGAGCGCCTGGGTCATCGCGGGGGCCTTGGGCGTCGAACGGCGGGTCCGTCGCGCGGAATCTACCCCCATCCCGGAGCCCCAATGAGCGCCATCTTTCTTCTGATCCCGATCGCGTTGGTCCTCGGTGGCGCCTTCGTCGCGCTCTTCGTGTGGGCGGTCGGCCGAGGGCAGTTCGACGATCTCGATGACGCCCCCGAGCGCATGCTGCGCGACGACTAGACCAGAAGGTCGGGCGACTCCGGCGGAAGAGTCAGGTTAAGGCGCCCGGCGCCGCGCCTCGGCCTCACCCGCTGTGGGTCGGGTTACGGGGGCCTTCGGAGGAGCGCATGCGCCCAGACACTGACGGCGCGCTCTACGCGGAGCGCGTGCTGCTCGAGTCCCAAGACGAGTCTCGGATCGAGCCCGCCCTCATTCGCTGGCGAGCTGGTGTCATCACCGAGGTCAGACCTTGCGGCCGTGCCGAGGCTCAGACCCTCGCCCCTGAGCGGATCGACCTCGGCGACCGGCTCGTGGCCCCGGCCTGGGTCAACGCCCACACCCACCTGGCCATGAGCGCCCTTCGGGGTCTTGGGGGCGATGAGGCGCGTGAGGGCAACGTGGTCGAAGACCTCTGGTTCCGGGTGGAGTCGGAGCTGACCCGCGACGACGTCCGGGCCTTCGCTCGGCTCGGCGCGCTTGAGTGCTTGCTCTGTGGCACCGGCGCCGTCTTCGACCACTACTACCACGCCGACGCCGTCGCCGAGGCCCTGGTCGATGTCGGCCTCGAAGGCATGGTCGCTCCTACGCTTCAAGATCTGGCTGGTCCCGGCAGCGGCGACTTCGAGGCGGCCCTCGCCACCACGCTTGAGCTCGATGATCGGACCGATCTGGTGGAGCGGGGGATCGTGGTTGCCCTCGGGCCCCACGCCAGCGACACGGTGAGCGATGGCCTGTGGGCGCGCATCGTCGAGTCCTCCCTCTCGCGGGAGCTCCCCGTCCACGTCCACGTCGCCCAGTCCCCCGAAGAGGTCGCCCGGGCACGCGAAGCTGGCCATGAGACCCCCATCGCGCGACTTCAAGCTGTCGCTGCCCTGAATCGCCTTCCCATGACCTTGCTCGTGCACGGGATTTACGCGACGACGCGCGATGTGGCCTCCCTTGACCCGAGCCGCACGGTCCACGTCCACTGTCCGGCGAGCCAGGCTCAGTTCGCGCATCCGGCCGACATCTCGCGCTGGGCGTCGATCCCGATGGCGCTGGGCACCGACGCGGGCGCGTGCAACGACGCGATGAACGTGCAGCGGGAGCTCTTCTTGCTCGCCCACGCCGAAGCCTGGCGAACCACCCATCGGCACGAGCTCTACGCCACGCTCGACCGCGATGTCGCCAAGGGCACGGCGGCCCTCTCCGCCCACCGAACCCAGACCTTCCTCGGGCGGGTCCAGCGGGCGGATCCCCGGTCGGCCTTGCGCGCGATCGGCGAGGTCCCCGGCGGGGTCCACCCCAAGGCCCAGTGGGGCAAGATCGCCGTTGGACGCCGGGCTTGTCTCGCGGCCTTCGACCTGGCACACCCTGCGATGTGGCCCGGACGGGACCCCATGAGGGCCCTCGCCTTTACGCATGCTGCTGCCGCGCTCCACACCCTGGTCGTCGGGGGCCGGGTGGTGGGCGAGGTGGGTGCGGTGCAGGCCATCCTCAGCGACTCAAGAGTCGCTGCGTGGACGGCCGAGGCCGACCAGCGGCTCGAAGCGCTGCTCGGTCGGGCGTCGGGAGGTCTCTCGGCAGACGGCTAGCCGTGGGTGTCGATGAGGTAGAGCACCAGACTGTCGAGGTCGAAGTCGTTGATGGACGCCCCGACGCCCTGCATCGACCCGGAGCCGTCACGGATGACGGAGCGTAGCTCCGCTTCGGTCAAGCCTGGGACCCTGACGTCGAGGTTCGGCCCCGTGCCCCCTGTACCCGACATGCCGTGGCAGCTCGAGCAGCGGTTGCGGTAGACGACCTGTCCGCGCTCGATGCTCGGATCGTCGAGGGTGTCGGTACTCAAGTTGGCTTCGGTTTCCGAGTGTGTGCCCGAGTCCACGATAGTATCGGACTGGGACGAGAAGTCGGTGCTGTCGGGGGCGTCGCCACACGCTGTGAGGCAGAGGAGAGCGATAGACAACCAAGAGAACGTGCGGGTCATGATGGCCTCCAAGAGAAGGGTATCCCGTGCGAGGTCGGCTCACCCGACGTGAGAGGCGTGGATCGGGCTCTTGGTCAGGAGCCCCACGTAACGTGGATGTAAGAAACGACGTCGGCGATCTCTTGGGCCGTGAGGATGCTGCGGTAAGAGACCATGGTCGTGCCGGGTATGCCGTCGAGGACGGCCTCGATGACTTCGTCGCGCTCCATGCCGGGCAGGGTCTCGGTGAGGTCGCTCCCGTCGCCGCCCGTGCCGTCGGCGGCGTGGCAGCTCTGGCAGGTGCGCGCGTAGACCGCTTCGCCGTTGCTCACGTCGCCGTCGAGGGTGTAGGCGGGGTGCTCGGGTTCAGGGTCGCCGCAGGCTGCGGTGAGCAAGGTGATGAGCATCAGCGAGCGGGTCATGGCGCCTCCGGGCCGTCAAGGGCGCGGTCAGTCTACGGCATGCAGGGGGGGGGCGTCGACCGGGGTTTGACGAGGTCGGGGCGCTGGAGGGTCGCGTGACGGGCGCCAAGGTCGAGACCCCGCGGCGCGTTGTGGCATTTAGCACACGGAAAGCCCTCATCTCGTGCCCCTCGACCCGGCCGACATGTTGTATAATGTGGGCTAGGGGTGGCACGGTTCCTGCTTCGGTACACAGGACAGGTGTCTCGGAGGTCCGGTTGACGAAGCCAACAGTGCTGGTAGTGGACGATGAGGAGCTACTTCGGTGGTCCCTGGTCGAGCATCTCAAGGGCGAGGGGTATGACGTAGCGCAAGGGGCGACCGGCGTCGATGCTATCGAGCAGGTTCGTGCTGTCTCTCCCGATCTGGTCCTGCTCGACCTCAAGATGCCTGAGATGGACGGCATGACAGCGCTGCGTAAGCTGCGTGAGGAGGGCTTTGAGGTCCCGGTGGTGGTGCTTACCGCCCACGGGGGGGTCGACAGCGCGGTCGAAGCGACCCGGCTCGGCGCGGCGGACTATCTCTCGAAGCCCTTCGACTTGCGCGAGATCTCCCTCGTGGTCGAGAAGGCTATCGACGACGATCGCCTTCGACAAGAAGTCTTGTACCTCCGAAGCCGCCAGCGAAATGGCTACGGCGAGTTCATCGGGGCGAGCAAGGCCCTGACCGGGATATTCTCGACCTTGCAGCGCCTCGAGGGCGTTGATGCACCCACCGTTCTCATCCAAGGGGAGTCTGGCACTGGCAAGGATGTCCTCGCCAGGGCCATCCATGCGAATGGGCCACGAAAAGACCGGGTCTTTATGGAGGTTGACTGTGCGGCCCTCCCCGAACAGCTCATCGAGTCGGAGCTCTTCGGGCACGAGAAGGGGGCCTTCACCGACGCGCGAACCATGAAGCGCGGTCTGATCGAGGTCGCGCGGGGAGGGGTGGTCTTTCTTGACGAGATCGGCGAGATGTCACTCGGGACGCAGGCGAAGCTGCTCCGTGCCCTCGAGAGCCGTCGCTTCAAGCGCGTCGGGGGTGTCGCCACGCTCCACATGGACGCGGCCGTGATCGCGGCGACCAACCGTGACCTCAAGAGCGAGGTGAAAGAGGGCAAGTTCCGAGAAGACCTCTACTTTCGTCTTCACGTCATCCCATTGCAGGTCCCTGCGCTCCGGGAGCGGACCGAAGATATTCCCCTGCTCATCGAGCACTTCCTCGATCGATTTAATCGTCAGTTCGGGCGGAAGGTCACCGGCCTGTCCGCCGAAGCGATGCAGCGTCTGAGGGCGTACCCCTGGCCCGGCAACGTCCGGGAGCTCCGAAACGTGCTCGAGCGCCTGGTCTTGCTCGGTGACGACGGTGTGATCCAGGCCGCCCACCTGCCGCCCGAGATCCGCTACGCGGCGCAGAGCCGCCCCTCCACGATCGAGGGCTGTCCCTTCGTCCTCCCTGAAGTGGGCGTGGACCTCGAGGAGGTCGATCGGGGCTTGCTCATCCAGGCGCTCCAGCGAACGGACGGCAACCAGTCCGCTGCGGCCCGCTTACTCAGCATCTCGCGTTACGCGCTACGCTACCGCATGGAGAAGTATGGCCTCCTGCAGAAGGGGGGGCCCAAGGGTTGAGCGAACCGTCTTCAGGGTAGAACTCAGAGAACAGGAGGTCCATCGTGCGCAACGTGATACGGTGGGCCCGTCGGGCGCGGCGAACCCTCGGGGGTAGCGCGGGCTTGGATCTTTGGTACGACCCTGGCTATCGGCTTCCGATCCCCTCCCTGGGCCCTCGGCACGGCCTTGAGCCCAGACGCGCGGACTTCGTCGCGTGGTTTCTGACGCTCGAAGGGTTCGTTCACACCGAGGACGTGCACACGCCCCAGCCGGTCCGGTACGGCGACCTGGCCCGAGTCCACACCGAGGAGCTGCTCACCTCGCTGACCGATGGGCGCCGTCTGGCCGAGGTCTTTCACACCGACCCCGCCGAGTTTCAGTCCGACGAGGTCATGCAGGCCATCCGTCGGGCCGTTGGAGGTACGGTCGAGGCCGCGCGTCAGGCGCTGGCGAGTCGCTCGGCGTGCCTGAACCTTCTGGGGGGCTTTCACCATGCCTTTCCCGAGAAAGCGGGTGGCCTATGCCCGGTCAATGACATCGCGGTGGCGGTGGCGGTCCTTCGTGCGGAGGGCTTCTCTGGACCGATCAGCGTCATCGATCTTGACGCGCACCCCCCCGATGGGACGACGGCCTGCCTCGCGGGCGATGAGCGGGTCTGGATCGGATCGCTCTCGGGCTCAGACTGGGGTCCGCTGGTAGGCTGCGATGAGACCGTGCTGCCTCCGGGCACGGGCGATGGGGCGTATCTGGCGGCGCTCGATGCCTTGCTCGCGAGGATGCCCTCCTCTGAGCTCATCTTCATCATCGCCGGGGGCGATGTGATCGCCGGGGATCGCATGGGGCAGCTCGGGCTGAGCCTCGACGGGGCCAGACGGCGAGATCTGGCCGTCCTCCAAGCCGTCCAGGGTCGAGGAAGCGTCTGGTTGCCCGGAGGTGGATACACGACGGAGGCCTGGAAGGTCCTGGCGGGGACGGCGTTTGCGCTGCTCGGGCGAGGCCTGGCCGCGATCCCCAACCGCGATCCGTTGGACTTGCGCTTCGAGCGCATCGCGTCCCACCTGGATCCGCAGACTCTAGGAAGCGACGAGGAAGACTGGCTCGGTTCCGCCGAGATTGAAGAGGAGCTTGGGATCCGACAGCGAGCGCCGTCCAGGCTCCTCGGAACGTACACCCGGGAGGGGCTGCTCCACGCCCTCGACGCGTACGGGATCCTCTCTCATCTCGCCCGCTTGGGCTACCGCGCTTTTCGGGTGGAGATCGAGGCTGCGGCGCTCGGCGAGCGGGTCCGGGTGCTCGGGAGTGATGCGGGCAGCCAGGAGCATGTCTTGGGCGAGGTCGTCGTGGAGCGAAAGACCTTGGCGAAGCGTCCGATCGTCTTTGTTCACTGGCTCACCCTTCGGCACCCCGCCAGCACCTTTGGACGCGCGCGCCCCCAGCTCCCCGGCCAAGAGGTACCCGGGCTGGGGATCTCGGTGGAGGTGGTCGAGCTGCTGAGCCGAGCGGCTGCCCGAACCGACGCCCATGGGGTTGGCTTTCGGCCCAGCTACTTCCATACGGCTTGGCCAACCTCCGAGCGGTCGTCCTTCGTGGATCCGGGGCGGCAAGGCCGCATGGAGGCGCTCGTGCGCGATCTGGGGCACCTCGGTCGCTACGACCTCTCGGTGGCGCTTCAGCAGGGGAGGGTCCGGTTGAATGGGGAGCCGTACGCTTGGGAGCCGGAGCCGATGGTGTACTGGCTCAAAGGGAAGTCTGCTCGCGACCCTCGCGTGGACAAAGAGCTAGAAAAGTATAGGTTTACCCTCTCTGAAGAGCCCTGACTGTTCAGCTCCACCCCTCGTCGAAGCGGACGTCGAGCACTTTGGGGTCGCCGTCTTGGGCGCTGACCTCGATGTCGACGAAGTCTAGGCCCATGCGAGTGAGCAGCGCGCTGAGCTTGTCGCGAACATCGTCGGCGACCTGGACAGGTGCGCTGACCCTGACCCATGACAGGCGCCCGGGGCGCGCCTCGACGCAGGCGTGGATCTCGTGGGCGAGCTGGTCGAGCACACGCTCGGTCTGGGGCTGGGACATGGGAACTCCTGGGGAAGGGGTTCGACGTTCTTGCAAGCTTGATGCCTATCGTGAAGCGGGTTCCACGGCGAGGACGCCGAGCATATGTGCGATTTAGCACACAGCGACGGGCGAGGGTGGGTGGATTATCCCTGTCCAGGTCGCGCAGAGGCGGTGACGACGTCTCGGTCCACTGGTCCAAGGCTTGCAGGTGGCTAAGTCCGTCGTGCGCGTCTCGATACTTACCTCAGGAGTCCTCATGTCCTTTCCCTACGAAAAAGTTCTTGTACCTACCGATTTTTCCGACATTTCTCTCCAGGCGCTCCAGGTCGCTCTCGACGCGACGGGCGGCGACGCGAGCCGACTGCACGTCGTCAGCGTGCTGGTCCCCGTCGTTCCTCCTTCTCCTGGCATCGTCTGGGGCACCGTCGACGATCAGGTCCGCCTCACCCGCGTCCAGGAGGCGCTGGAGCAGCTCTTGTCAGAGCGCGGCCTGGCCGGGGCCACCCCCCACGTCGTGATCGGTACGCCAGGCACGATGGTCGCCGATCTGGCCAAGGAGATCGACGCCGATCTGGTGGTCGTCACCAGCCACGGCCGAACGGGCCTCGTCCGAGCGGCGCTAGGCTCGGTCGCCGAGCGTGTCGTGCGGCTCTCGCCCGCTCCTGTGCTCGTCCTGAAGGCTTCGAAGTAGCGTTCCAACTTCTCCCCGTCGAGGGGCCGGGCCGGTAGGCATCGGGGGCGCCTCGCGTTAGGGGCCGCCGGCGCCGTCGGCGGCGCGTCCGGAGGCGTGGAGTGGTCTATGCGATAGGAGCGGTCGGGGTTGTGGTCGCCCTGGTGGGCTTCGCGGTTTTTGTGATCGGCGTTCGGGCTTGGTTGCTACCGCTTCCTCATCGTCGCTTCCTCGGTTTTCGCCCACTCTTGGCGTGGGTGGTGCGCAGGCGCCTCGGCGAGTATCGCGTCCAGTCGATCGTGCCCGATCCCTCGTCCCCGGAACAGGCTCAGCGAAGTCACCGGGTCGCGGTGATCGGAGGGGGGATCGCTGGGATCGCCGCCGCGACCACCTTGGCGGAGCGGGGTGTGAGCGTGACCCTCTTCGAAGGCAACACGTACCTGGGAGGCAAAATCGGGGCATGGCCCGTAAGCTTCGAGGACGGGGGGACCGCCTACGTCGAGCATGGTTTTCACGCCTTCTTTCGTCACTACTACAACCTCGACCGCTTCCTCCGTCGCATGGGGTTGCTCGAGGGCATGCGCGCCATCGAGGAGTACGTCATCCTGAAGACGGACGGCTCGACCCTCGGCTTTGGGGGAACCGAGACGACGCCGGGCTTGAACATTGTCGACCTGGCGCTTCACGGGGTCTTCGACTGGCGTGCGATCATCAAGGATCCGGCCGCCTCCAAGCGAATGGAGGCCCTCCTGCGCTACGACGCGGAGAAGACCTTCGAGCGCTGGGACGACGTCAGCTTTGCCGAGTTTGCCGAGCGCGCTCGGCTCGCGCCGGACCTGGCGCTCTCGTTTACGACCTTTTCACGGGCTTTCTTCGCGGACCCCGACCGCATGAGCATGGCCGAGCTGGTCAAGAGCTTCCACTTCTACTATCTCTCCCACGACTGTGGGCTTGAGTATGATTTTCCTACGCGGAACTACCACACGGCCTTGCTGGAGCCCATCCGACTCCACCTCGAAGCGAACGGTGTCGACATCCGCTTGGGCAGCCGCGTGAGCAGCATCGAGCGTCGGGACGCTGGCTACCACATCGGCCCGGACTGGTTCGACGAGGTCGTGCTCGCGGCTCATGTACCCGGCGCAAAGGCCATCGTGAGGAACAGTCCGGATCTCCAGCGAGCGGCTCCTGATCTGGCGCGCCACATGGCGGAGCTCCAGGCCGGTCAGCGCTATGCGGTCTGGCGTCTGTGGCTCGACGTCGACGCACGGGAGGGGCTGCCGATGTTCGTGATCACCGATCGCGAAGAGCTGCTCGACTCCGTAACCTTCTACCACCGTTTTGAGCCGGACTCCGCGGCTTGGGTCGCCGAGCGCGGGCGCGGCTGTGTCTTGGAGCTCCACTGCTACGCGGTCCCCGATGCCCTCGACGGCCCGGAGCAGGTCAAGGCGGCGCTCCTGCGCGACCTGCATCGATTCTTCGAGGAGCTGTCCGAGGCGACGATCCTTCGAGACGCCTTTCAGCTCCGAGACGACTTTCCGGCCTTTCACAAGGGGCTGGCGCGGCATCGACCCGGCGTTCAGACCGGCGCGGCGGGGCTGTACCTCGCGGGGGACTGGGTTCGGCTGCCCTTCCCAGCCATGCTCATGGAGGCAGCCTTCAGCTCTGGCCTCTTGGCGGCCAACCACATCCTGCGGGGCTTGGGGGTCCGCGAGGAGCCCGTCTTTCACGTTCCGCTCCAAGGCTTGCTGACGGGCCTGCCCGAGGGGGAGGTCCCAGACTGATCGGTCCGGGGGGTGGGATCCGTGGCGCGACGGGGTGCGCCTCGACAAACTTATGACAGGCACGTCATGTTCAAGAGGCTCCGGGGTAGGCGGCCGAGTCGAGGGAGGGGCCTTGAGCGTGCGGTGGACAATCGCGACGGGGGACGCCAGATTGCGGGGGTGGGGTCGTCGTCTCGATGGTAGCGGCGTCCCCGCACCGTGACCAGGAGTGCTGATGAAGCCGACCCGTCGAGACGTGCTCAAGGGGTTCGCCCTCGCGGGGGTGGGCGCCGCCGTCCTCCCCGGCTGTGGTGCTATCCCCGAGCGCCAGCCGTGGCCCGAGGCCCGCTGGGAACCTTCCGGCTCACCCGACGCCGAGGTCTTTCCCTTGGGAGCCCAGGCTGGCGAACCCGGCCCGGATCGCCTCTATGCGGTGGCGAAAGTCGTCGCCGAAGGGACCGTGACCCTCCACTATGCGCTCTTCGTCGACGGACAGTGGCAGGCGCAGGAGCCCGTCGAGGCCCAGCGCGATGAGCACGGCCCCTTCGTGCGGGCCTGGGTTCGGGATCTCCCCTCCGATACCTCCGTGGCGCTCTACTTCTCGGTCGAAGGAGGGGCGCGATCCCCGGTCGTGTCCGCTCGAACCTGCATGGCCGAGGGGCAGGCCGGCTCGATTCGGCTCCTCCTAAACTGCTGTGATCACCGCAGCGGGCGCCCGCTGTTGGCCTTGAGCAACGCGCTCGCCTTTCCCGAGGTCGATGCCCATATTCACCTCGGCGATGCGGCCTACTGCGATGGCTCCCTCACCGTCGAGGAGTTTGGCGAGATCTGGCAGAGTACGCTGGAGCTTCAGGGTTATCAGGACCTCTTCTCGCACTGCGCGGGGATCTACACCTGGGACGACCACGAGGTCGACAACAACTGGGAGTTCGAAGAGCTCGATCCCCAACTCATCGAGAACGCCCGCATCGCGATGCACCAGCATGTACCGCTCCCGCGGGATGCGGAGCACCCCGATCGCCTCTGGCGGTCCTTGCGCTTTGGCGATGTGGCGGAGCTCTTCATGCTCGACTGCCGCGGGGAGCGCGATCGCCCCAATGGGCGCTACATCTCCGAAGAGCAGCTCCAGTGGTTGCTCGATGGCCTCTCGCGCTCCACCGCGACCTGGAAGCTCATCGGCAACAGCGTACCCATGAGCTCCTTGCCTGGGCCGTATCAGGCGCCTATCGCCATCAACGACACCTGGCACGGTCACGGCGACGGAGAGCAGCGGCGTCGACTCGTCGAGCACATCACCAGCAACGGCCTTGAGGGCGTGCTGGTCCTCTCGGGCGACTACCACATGCCCGCCCTCAGCCGCCTGGATCCCGAGGGCCCTGGTTTTGGACTCTGGGAGGTCATCAGTGGCCCGGGTGGGAGCGCGCCCAACCCCATCGGGCTGCTCATGGATCCCGACGACCAGATCGTCTACCTCGACGCGGCGCGCAACATCATGGTCCTCGACTTTCACAGCGACGGTACGGCCCGGATCCAGATGGTGGACGAGGACCAGCGGGTGCGCCTCGACGCCACCCTCGATGTGTACGGCGAGCTGCTCGCCTTCGAGAGCCACCGCGTCGCTGACGACCCACCCGAGCCATAGGGGTGCGGGCCTCGGGCGAGGCCGGATCGCGACAACTGGTGACGTGCCGCGTAGGGAGGGCTAAGTAAGTGAGTGGTCACTCACCCTGTGGAGCCGCCTTGGGCCGTCCCCAGCATATCACGGATCAACAGGTTCTATCGGCCGCCAGGGCGGCCTTCCTGAGGCATGGCCCCTCCGTCTCGACCGCGACCATCGCGGCGCTGGCGGGCCTGTCTCAGGCGGCCGTCTTCAAGCGCTTCGGCACCAAAGAGAACCTCATGCTCCTCGCGCTGGCGCCTGAGCCGTGGCCTCCATGGCTGCGGTTGGTCGATGCGGGGCCAAACGATCGCCCGATCACCGATCAGCTCTGTGCCATCGGCACCGGCGCGCTGCGTTTCTTTCGCGGTGTCGTGCCCTGCTTGATGGTGTTGCGGGCCTCGGGGCTCGGACCGGAGTGCATGCACGAGCATTTCGACGAGCCTCCCCCGCTTCGAACCCGGCGCATCCTCGCGAGGTGGTTCGAGCAGGCTGCCGCCCGTGGTCAGCTTCGCTGTGCCGATCCGGAGGATCTCGCGCTGCACTTCATGGGGGCTCTTCATGTGCGGGCCTTCCTGGGTCACCTCTTCGCCGACGCGAGCCCGGTCGAGCGCGATGACGACTACGTGGCCCAGCTCGTCGACACGATGTGGAACGGCATCGCCCCTGGAGGGGAGCGATGAGCGTCCTGCTGATCGGGTGCTGGCTCGTGGGGTTCGCCACCGCCGCACCTGCGGAGCTCGGAGCCGACGACACCTATAGCGTCGGAACTTCGCAGCCTATCCCTCAGGAGCCCTGGTGGGATCGTATGGGCGACGAGCGACTCTCGGCCTACGTTCACGAGGCGCTGGGGCGTAACCCTGACCTCAACCGAAGCCGCGCCTTGGTCCGTCAAGCCGATGGAGGGCGCATCGCTGCACTCGCGGGCTTCGCCCCCACCTTGAGCGCGGGTGGCACCACCACCATCGCTCCGCTCGAGTCTCTTGGGTTCGGCTTCGGGCTCCCCTTTCCGCCCGACGCTCCCAAGACCTACGTGCTCGGGGGCGCGACGGTCAACGCCAACTTGCAGGTCGACGCCTTTGGGGGTGGGGTCGCTTCGTACCGCGCTGCCTCCCAGGACCTTCAGGCGAGTCGGGCGGATCTCGAGGGGGCCTCCTTGTCCATCGCGACTCTGGTGAGCGAGGCCTACTACGATCAGGTCGTCGCGAACGCTCGGGTGCGGGTCATCGAGCGGCAGATCCAGTCCAATCAAGAGTTGCTCGAGGTGCTCCAGCTCCGCTACGAGGGGGGAGAGGCCACGGCTCTCGATGTGCTTCAACAGCGCCAGCAGCTCGCCTCGACCCTAGCACAGCTCCCTACGGCCAAGCTCCTGTCCGACACCGCTGGGCAGCGCCTCGCCGTGTTGCTCGGTCGACTCCCGACCGCCCTGCCGCCAGCGGCGGACGCCCTGCCCGATCCCCCGCCCGACGTCCCTGTCGGTGCGCCGATCGACCTGATCGAACATCGTCCTGGCCTGCGCGCCGCCGCGGCCCGGACGCAGAGCGCGCGGGATCGCCGTTGGTCCGCCAAGGCCGCCCTGCTGCCCACCCTCGGCGTCCAGGGCACCACGGGCTACCAGTTTATCGATCGGGGGGAGTTCTTCGATCAGACCTACTGGAACGCCGGCGCCAACTTTACGGTGCCGATCTTCAATGGGGGTCGGACCTACGGGGGGCTCCGTCAGGCTCAGGCCACCTTCGACGCCCAGGCGGCAGCCTTCGAAGGTGCGCTCTTGGCTGCGGTCATGGAGGTCGAGATGGCCCTGGCCCAAGAGCGGCGCCAGCGGGAGTCGGTCGAGGCCTTGGGCACCCAGCTCGATGCGGCGCAGCAGGCCTACGACGCGGCCAAAGACCAGTATTTCGGTGGGCTGACCCCCTACCTCAACGTGCAGGCTGCGCTCGGTCGTTTGCAGGCGGCGGAGCTCTCGCTCCTGCAGGGTCGCCGCGATCTGCTCTCGGCGCGCATCAGCCTGCACGAGGCTCTCGGCGGACCTTGGACCGCAGATCTCGGCCAGGAGCGTGTGAGATGAAGACCGTGACCCGCGTCCTCATGGGGCTCGCCGCGCTAGGGATCGCGGGGCTGGGCATCGGTGCGGCGGTGGTGATGGTGGTGCTCGCACCTGGAGCGGGCAGCCAAGACGAGGTCGAATCATCGGTCCCCGTCGAGGTGATGCCCGCGAACCCAGAGCGGATCGAGGCGGTGCTCCAGCTCACCGGCTCGGTCGAGCCCGCGCGTCAGGTCGCCCTCTCTCCCGAGGTCGCGGGCCGCGTCGCCTGGATCGATCCCCGGCTCCGACCTGGCGGACGCCTCGACGAGGGGGACGTGCTCCTGCGCCTCGATGCACGGGACCTTCGGGCCGCGCTCGTCGCAGAAGAGGCGCGGCTTGCCCAGGCCGATCTCGAGCTCGCCCTCGAGCGGGAGCGGCAGCGCACCTCGGCGCGGGAGTGGGAGCTCTTGGGAGATGTCGCCCGATCCGAGAGCCTCGCGCTTCGCCGACCGCACCTGGCGGTGGCTGAGGCCAACCAGCGCTCCGCGGCTGCAGCGGTCGATCGCGCTCGGCTGAACCTCGCCCGAACGCGCCTGAAGGCTCCCTTCCGTGCGGTCGTCGTCAGCCAGAACGTCGAGGTGGGTCAGGTGGTTGGGAGCCAGGGGGCGGTGGTGACGCTCGTCGGCACGGACGAGGTGCGGGTGATCGCCAACGTGCCCTCCGATCGCCTCGCGGAGGTGGATGTGCCCGGCCTCAACGCCCAGGAGGGCGCCGTGGCGCGGGTCTCCTTCGGGCGTGGCGCGCCCGCTTCCTACGAAGGGGTGGTCACCGGAGTGGTCGGCCAGCTCGATCCGCAGACCCGCACGGCGCAGCTCGTCGTCTCGGTTCAAGAGCCGTTCTCGGGGGAGCGACCCCTTCTGCCTGGCACCTTTGTCGAGGTCGAGATCTTGGGTCGCCCCATCGACGACGCGGTCAAGGTGCCTCGCGAGGCCGTGGTCGACGGTGAGGCGGTGTGGGTGGTGGTCGAGGGCAGGCTGGAGCGCCGTCCGGTTCGCATCGGCTGGAGGGTGGCGCAGGATGTCGTGATCATCGAAGGGCTACATCGAGACGACCAAGTGGTCACCTCACCGCTGGCCCTGCCGGTGGAAGGTCAGCGCGTGTCGGTGCGCCCCTCGGTCGCTGCGCGCGGGCAGGAGTGATCCATGCAGGGCACCCCCCGCGGCGGGCTCATCGCGCTGATGGCCAAGAACTCGGTCGCCGCCAACCTGCTGATGGTGTTCATCATGCTGGCCGGGGTCTTCTTGGGGATCCTCCAGCTCAGGCAAGAGGTCTTTCCCGAGTTCGATCTCGACATCATCTCGGTTCAGGTCGTGTACCCTGGCGCGAGCCCCGATGAGGTCGAGCAGGGCATCGTTCTCGCTGTCGAAGAGGAGGTGCGTAGCCTCGATGGGGTGAAGTCGGTCCGTTCCACCGCCAGCGAGGGCGTCGGCGCCATCCAGGTCGAGCTCCTCCTCGGCGCCAACCCAGACAAGGTCCTGGCGGACGTCAAGAACGCGGTCGATCGGATCACGAGCTTTCCCGAAGAGGCGGAGCAGCCTTCGGTCAGCCTGCTCACCTCGCGTCGTCAGGTGATCGGGATGGTCATCTCTGGCGATCAGTCCCTGCGGACCCTGCATAATCTCGCCGAGAAGGCCCGTGTGGACCTCCTCGCAGGCGGCGGGGTGACGGTTGTGGAGCTCGACGGCGTCCCTCCGCTCGAGGTGGCGGTCGAGATCTCGCGCGAGGATCTGGAGCGCTACGATCTGAGCCTCGATGAGGTGGCTCAGCGCATCCGCCTGTCTTCGCTGGAGTTGCCCGCAGGGGGCGTCGAGACCCGACGTGGTCAGGTCCTCGTCAAGGTCGATGACCGGCGACGGTCCGGCTTCGCCTTCGCTGACGTGGTGCTCCGGGGAACGCCGGGCGGGGGCGTGCTCCGCCTCGCAGACATCGCGACGATCCGCGATACCTACGCCGAGACGGATCAAGCGGCCTACCTCGACGGAGAGCGCGCCGTCCGGATCGACGCGTACCGGGTGGGTAGCGAGTCGCCGCAGCAGGTCGCCGACACCGTTCGGGCATACGCCCAGACGCTCCAGGACGCCTACCCTGACGGGATCCGGGTCACCCTGCTCAAGGACCAGTCCATCCTGCTGCGGGAGCGGATCGATCTCTTGGTGCGAAACGGTGTTCAGGGCCTATTCTTGGTGCTGGTGGTGCTGTACCTCTTCTTGAACGCCCGGCTGGCCTTCTGGGTCGCGGTCGGGATCCCGATCAGCTTTCTGGGTGCCTTTGCGCTCCTGCCAGGCTTCGACATCACCATCAACATGATCAGCCTCTTCGGGTTCATCATCACTCTCGGGCTGGTGGTCGACGACGCGATCATCGTGGGCGAGAACATCTTCGAGAAGATGGAGCAGGGCCTCGCGCCCATGGAAGCGGCCATCGTCGGCGCACGCGAGATGTCGGTCCCGGTCACCTTTGCGGTCTTGACGACGATCGTCGCCTTCTCGCCCATGTTCTTCGTGCCTGGCGTGACGGGGAAGATCTTCTTCATCCTGCCGGGCATCGTGCTCGCGGTGTTGATCTTCAGCCTGATCGAGTCTTTCTTGGTGCTCCCTGCCCACCTCGGGCACCAGAGTCGTCTTGCACGGTTCGTCCAGCGCAGGCTCCGCTTTATCGACGCGCCGAGTCGGTGGTTCAGCGAGCGGCTCGCGGCCTTCACCGACCGGGTCTACCGCCCCGTGCTCCGGGGCGTCCTGCGGGGTCGCTACCTGGTGTCCGGGCTGGCGGTCGCCTTGTTCGCGATCTCGGTCGGCGTGACGGCGAGCGGCATGGTTCCGTTCAGCCCCTTTCCTCGCCTCGAGGGGAACGAAGTCACCGCCGCAGCGCAGCTCCCCTTCGGAGCCCCCATCGAGGCGACGGAGCGGGTGAGGGCCGCGCTCGAAGAGGGGCTCGCGCAAGCCGTGGAGGAGCTCGACGCGCCCGAGGCAGTGGTGGGGGTGTTCAGCGCGGTGGGGCGGGGGCCGATCGCCGGTGGGCCGGTCTCAACGCCGACGGCTGGGGGGAGCCACCTCGTCACGGTGGAGCTCGAGCTCGTGGGGAGCGAGCGCCGCAAGGTCACGGCCGAGCAGATCGCCAAGGCCTGGGAGCGGAGCACCCCTCTCCTGCCTGGGCTCGAGTCCCTTACGTTCAACGCGAATATCGGGCCGGGTGGTGAGGCGGACGTCGATGTGCAGCTCAGCCATCCCGATCCCGAGGTGTTGGTCACCCTCGCGGCGCAGATGGCCGACACGCTGCGCGGCTACTCCGATCTCACGGGCGTCAAGAACAGCTATGCCGAAGGCAAGCCTCAGCTCTCGTACCAGATCCTCCCCCGGGCCAGCACCTTGGGGCTGACAGGCTCCGACGTGGCCCGTCAGCTTAGGGCCTCCTTCTTCGGCAGTGAAGCCCTGAGGGAGCAGCGAGGACGCAACGAGGTCAAGGTGATGGTCCGTCTTCCTCGCGAACAGCGCGAGACGGAGTTCACGCTCGAGGAGCTTCGGGTGCGCACCCCGACGGGCGGCTACGTGCCTCTTCGCGAGATCGCCGAGGTGCGCCGCGGGCAGTCACCCACCGATATCCGCCGGGAAGACGGCCGCCGGGTGGTGGACGTCACCGCCATGCTGGCCGAGGGAGTCGACAGCAACCAACGGGTGGTTCGTTCCCTCTCCGAGGAGGTCTTCCCGGCCCTCCGTGAACAACACCCGGCGCTCGGACTGAGGTTCGCAGGGTCACAAGCCGATCTCAGCGAGGCGATCTCGACGCTGATGCGATACTACGCCGTCGCGCTGGTCGTGATCTTCGCCTTGTTGGCCATCCCGTTCCGAAGCTACGGTCAGCCGCTCATCATCATGCTCGCCATCCCGATGGGCTATGTGGGCGCGGTCGGGGGGCACGTCTTGCTCGGCTACGGCATGTCGATGATCAGCCTCTTCGGCATCGTAGCCCTCTCGGGCGTCGTCGTGAACGACAGCCTCGTGTTGATCGACGCGGCCAACCAACGACGCCGCCAGGACGACTTCGGTGCGGTCGACGCCATCCTCTACGCGGGAGCCCGCCGCCTGCGCCCCATCCTCCTCACGTCGTTCACGACCTTCTTCGGTCTGATGCCGCTCATCTTCGAGACGAGCGTCCAGGCCCGCTTCATCATTCCCATGGCGATCAGCCTGGGCTTTGGCATTCTCTTTGCCACCTTCGTCATTCTTCTTCTCGTGCCTGCGGGCTATCTGATCCTCGAGGACATCAAGCAGCTCTCGGCCAGGTTCTTCGGGGCGATCCTCGGACCCGACGAGGACGTCCCTCCTGTCGCCGCGACCGAGGGCTCGGATCGAGGATAAGTCAGCCTTGCTGTCTGGGGAACAGGAGATCGAGCTCGTCGGGCTTGTAGGTCTGCACGGTGGCGATGACCCGCTCCGAGAGCTCCGCGCGTTCGGCCCGGAGCTCCCTCAGATGACGTCGAAGGCTCAGCGAGGCCCACCCGCTCCGCCAGATGCGTCGGAGCGAGACGCCCCGCTCGAGCAGCCGAAGGGTGGCGTAGCCGCTCGCGGGGAGCAGAATCGCCGCGAGGGCGGCCCAGCCCCAGCCCGCGGTCAGCCCGATGAGCAGGGGTGTGAGCAGGTAGGCGAGCCCGATCCCTACCAGCCCAGAGATCAGCCGCGAGGTTCCGATCACGTCTTTTCGAGGGGCGAAGAGGAGCCCGAAGTAGCCGATGAGGAGCAGGAGGGGCAGGTGAAGCGGGAGCCCCGGAAGGCTGAGCGGAAGCCAGAGAGCCACCGCTGCGAGGTTGAACGCGGCCCGGTGGACAAGACTCCGACCGACGAGCCCCCGGACCAGGTCGCGATCCGTCAGCCCTGCATCTTCGAGGCGCTCCTGAAAGTCGCGGACCTCGGAGAAGAGTTGGGCGACCTCGGGAATGCCTGAGACGGTCGGGTAGTAGTGGGCGAACCGGCGGGCGAGCTCGGTCCGCTCTTTGAGCGTCACCTTGCCGGGCTGGTAGAGCCGTCGGACGCCATCTAGGACCCGCAGCGTGTCCCAGTCGCTCGCGTTGACCGTGATCGCGACCAGGGACTCTTCGATCTGGTTGGTGAGTGCGCGGGCGGCGGAGAAGGGATCTTGAGCGGAGGCCGTAACGTGAGCCTGGTCGACGCAGATCGCCTCGCCGTAGCGCACCATGACCCGGCTACGAAAGCGCTTTCGTCGGATATAGGTCAACCCCACCGGCACGATGTGGACCCGCCCACCGGCCGCGCGCCCCGCGGTCTGGAGCGCGATGCGCGCTGCTCCGGTGCGGAGCTCCATGAGATGGGGACGATCGTGGCTGAGGCCTTCGGGGAAGATGCCCATCGCGCCACCTTCGGCGAGCACATCACACAGCGCGCGGAGGGAGCTGGAGTTGTCTCGCGGGCCATCGCCGTGGTCCATTCTGCGGGCGAACGGTACCGCACCCACCGCTCTAAGGAAGGTTCCTAGCGGGGGCTTGAAGAGCGCGTCCTTGGCTGCGAAGCTGACCTGACGACCGCAGGTGGCGATGACCAGGACCGGATCGATCAGAGAGTTCGGGTGGTTGCCGGCGAAGATGACGGGCCCGGTCTCGGGGATGTTCGAGCGCCCGCTCACGAAGATCTCGCGGAAGAAGGTCGTGACCGCTGCGCGGAGCAGGGTCTGGACAGCGAGGTAGGGGAGGGGAGGACTCACGAAGAAGAGTATACACTCCCTATCCCGCGAGCTGCCCGACGTGGCGCGCGCGAGGTCATCGTCAACAGATGTCAGGAAGCGCCCGCGGCCAGGGAGAGGGGGCCGGTGGAGTGGCCATCACGAAGTCTTGAGCTATCGGTAGCTTTGCGTTAGCTCCGTGCCCGGAGCGGTGCGCCCTTTGGGTGTCTCGGAGCAGAGCGTGCTCCGCGTCTGCCTTGTCTTCGCAGACTGAGTGTATATTCTTCGCGGGCGCGGTCTGGAATCCGCTCAGGGTCCGCGCTCCACCTCCCACCCTCGTCCAGGGTTCGAGCTCAGGCTCGACGATGCTGTGGACGGGCGTTCGATCTGGAGCCATCGCCCTTGCCCAGCACTCCGCCAGTTACGCTCGGTCCAAAGGATCAGGTCGCGATTATGCGCGTTCTGGCTCGCCTTACCTCGTTGGCAGGCATGGAGTGGAGCCCGGTCGCCGCCCGCACGGCCTACGCGCAGAGCTGCACCGAGCTCAGCCGCGGGTGCGAATGGTATAAGCCGCTCGCCGACGCCGCACAGGCGGTGGGCCTGCGCACGCGCACGTGGGTTGGCACCCCCCGCGAGGCATGGCAACGCGCTCGCGACGACATGCCCATGGTGGCGCGGCTCGGAGAGCCCACGTCCGAGGCGAACTGGCTCGTGATCGGCGGGCGCAGCCGGGGCCGGGTCCTCGTGTGGGAGCCCGACATCGACGATGTGCGCCTGCGCATGAGCAAGCGCCGCTTTGCGGGCCGGCTGAACGCAGGCGAGAATGAGCAGCGAACGTGGCTGATCTTCGAGCCCGTCGCGCCCGCGTCCGACCTGCTCGGTCCCTCGGGGGCGGGGCTCTCGGCGGTCTCGCGGCTCTGGTACTTGATGCAGGCTGAGCGGCGCGACATCGGGGTGGTGGTCATCTACTCCCTCGGGGTGGGCGTGCTCGGCCTCGCCACGCCCGTCTTCGTACAGGTCCTGGTCAATACGGTGGCCTTCGGCTCCTTGGCCCTGCCGATCCTCTTCCTGGTCCTGTCCCTCTTCTTGTGTCTGGCCTTCGCCGCGGTGCTTCGGGCGATGACCTGGTACACCGTCGAGATCCTCCAGCGTCGCCTCTTCGTGCGCATGGCGGCCGATCTGTCCTGGCGTCTGCCCCGCGTCAAGGTCTCGGCCTTCGACAAGAAGAGCGGACCTGAGCTGGTCAACCACTTCTTCGACGTGTTGACCCTGCAGAAGGCCGCCAGCTCCATGCTGCTCGATGCCTTGGCGGCGACCATGCAGGCGCTCGTGGGCCTGATCCTGCTCGCGATCTACCACCCGGCCTTGCTCGGTTTCGACGTGCTGCTGGTCGGGTCCATCGCCCTGATCTTCTTCGGGTTGGGGCGTCGCGGTCCCGAGACGGCGATCAAGCTCTCGAAGGCCAAGTACCTGGTAGCAGGTTGGCTCGAACAGCTCTCGATGCGGCCTACGATCTTCAAGCTGCCCGGTGGCTCTCGGCTTGCGCAGGATCGCAACGACGACCACGCCCACATCTATCTCGACGCGCGCGAGGCCCACTTCCGGATCTTCTTCCGCCAGTACGTCGGCACCCTCGGCCTACAGGCCATCGCGGCTGCGAGCCTGCTGGGGCTGGGTGGGATGCTGGTCGTCAACGGCCAGCTCTCTCTCGGCCAGCTCGTCGCGGCCGAACTCGTCGTCTCGGCCGTGCTGTCCGCCTATGGCAAGTTCGCGGAGAAGCTCGAGACGGTCTACGATCTCATCGCCGGTCTCGACAAGCTCGGCGTGCTGGTCGACCTCCCCCTCGAGCGCTCGACCGGCGCCACGCCCAGGTCTGGGGTCGGGCCCCTGCCCATTACGCTGCACGGGGTCACCTACACCTTCCAAGACGGCACCTCGGTACTCAAGGGCGTGGACCTCGAGCTGCAGGCCGGTGAGAAGGCGGTCATCTACGGTGCGGACGGTTCGGGCAAGACGGTGCTCGCCGACATTCTCTTCGGGCTGCGCTTCCCCAAGTCGGGCCGGGTGAGCCTCGATGGTTCCGACCTCCGCAGCCTGCGCCCCGAGTCGGTCCGCGAGATCGCCTCGCTCGTCCGCTCTGAAGAAGTCTTCACTGGAACTATTGGCGAGAACCTCTTTTTGGGACGTGCGGGGCTCTCCGCCCAGTGGCAGGAGCGCGTGCTCGAGTCCGTCGGGCTCATCTCCAAGCTCGAATCCCTCCCGCGAGGCATGGAGACGAAGCTCAACGCCAACGGGGCGCCGCTCTCACAAACCCAGCTCGTCCGGCTGGTCATCGCGCGGGCCGCGATCAGCCGACCGCGGCTCCTCGTCATCGATCACATCCTCGACGCCCTCTCGGAGCGTGCGCGGGAGCCCATCCTCGACCTCTTGCTCGCCAAGGAGGCCCCCTGGACCCTCATCGTGCTCACGCAGGATCCTGAGCTGTTGCGCGACTTCCGCAGCCGGTATCAGCTCCGGGGTGGTCGGGTCGAGCCGATTGAGCGTCGTCCGCTCCCCTCGGAGGCCTCATGAACAAGTTGCTTGAGTCCAGGGTTGTTCGGGGGCCCTCGGCGCTCGGTCGGGTGCGGCCACCCGGCTACGTCGGGCAGGCGGCTCAGGGCTTGCTTATCGCGCTGGTGGCGCTGGCCCTGGGCCTGGCCGTCATCCCGTGGCAGCAGTCGGCCTTGGGCACCGGCATGGTCCAAGCGCTGGATCCGGCGGCGCGCCCGCAGGTGGTCGCCTCCCCCGTCACGGGCATGGTGTTGAAGTGGCACGTGCAAGAAGGCGACCGGGTGCAAGCGGGCGACGTGCTTGTCACGCTGCGCGACAACGACCCTTCCTTTCTTGACCGACTGCAGCGTGAGCTCGACACGGTCGACGACCAGATCGACGCGGCCGAAGCCAGCCTGGTCGCCTACGAGTCGAAGGTCGATGCGGCCGAGGCCAGCCTCGAGGCGACCGTGGCTTCGGCCATGGCCAAGGTCAAAGCTGCGGAGCGTCGGGTGGAGTCCGCCGAGCAGCGCCACGCCATGGCCGTCGCCGACGAAGAGACCGCAGAGCTGAACCTCGCTCGGATCGAGCCTCTCTTTGAAGAGGGCCTGGTCAGCCAGCGTCAGCTCGAGCTCACCGTGCTCAAGAGCCGAGAGACCAAGGCGCGTACCCTCGAGATGCTCGCGGCGCTGGCCTCGGCCAAGGCGGATCTGGCCTCGGCGCGGGCCGTGCTGGTGAAGGATCGCGAAGAGGGTAGGGCAAAGCTAGAGTCCGCCCGTGCAGATCTCCTCGGGGCCGATCAGAAGCTCTCGAACTTGCGGGCGCGGCGGCTGGGCGTCGAGACGTCACTGGCGCGGCAGGGTGCGCAGCGGGTCGTCGCCCCCCGCGACGGGACGGTCTTGCGGATCTATAAGGGGCAGGGCGGTGAGCAGGCCAAGCAAGGCGATCTCCTCGCGCGTATCGTACCCGATGACACTCGCCACATGGTCGAGCTGATGGTCCAGGGGATCGACGCGCCGCTCATTCAGCCCGGTCAGCACGTGCGCCTTCAGTTCGAAGGCTGGCCTGCGCTTCAGTTCGCAGGGTGGCCGAGCGTCGCCATCGGAACCTTCCCTGGCGAGGTGATGTTCATCGACGCGGCCGACGATGGTCAGGGTCGTTTCCGCATCGTCGTGCGCGAGCCCGACGAGGGCGATGTCGAGTGGCCGGAGAAGACCTACCTTCGCCAAGGGGTCAAGGCCAAAGGCTGGGTCCTTCTCAAGCAGGTACCGCTGGGCTGGGAGCTCTGGCGCCAGCTCAACGGCTTCCAGCCCACCGTCGACAGTCCCGAGGCCGAGAGTGAACTCAAGGCACCGAAGGTTCTAGTCCCCAAGGATAAGTGACGATGCTGATCTACCTTCTGATGGCTTTGGCGGTGGCTCAACCCGCTCCTGAGTCAGCGATCGAAGATCCGCAGCTCGACACGCCTCGGACCCGCTCGGCAGAGCGCCTGAGGCGCATGTTGGGGGCCGAGCCGGCCGACCCGCTCCCGTTGCAGTCCGTCACCGAGTCCATCGATCGTCGGCATCCCCGTTTTCGGTCCGCCATGCTCGACGTCCAGCGGGCCGAAGGCGCGCTCTTGCAGAGCCAGGGCCCCTTCGACCCGAACCTGATCGCTCGGACTCGAACCCTCGCAGCAGGCTTCTACGGCTATAGCTTCGGCAACGCGATGCTCGAGTGGACCCCCGGCCCCTTCTCGGTCTATGGGGGGTGGCGGATCGGCGTCGATACCTGGGACCGCGCGGGGATCCCGGTCTATTACCAAGACAAGTGGACCCTCCAAGGCGGCGAGGCGCGGGTGGGGCTCTCGATCCCGCTGCTCGAAGGGCTCGTGACCGATCCGGCCAGGACGCAGCGCACCATCGCGGCCCTCGACATCGACCGGACCGAAGCGATGGCCGACGCGATCGAGATCCAGCTCCGTCAGCAGGCGGCGGTCGCGTGGGTGGGGTGGGTCGCCTCGGGCCGCATGCTGGCCTTGGAGCGAGCGCTGCTCGACATCGCCCAGATCCGACAGACGGCCATCGAGGCACGGATCACCCTGGGGGATCTTCCCCAGCTCGAAGAGCTGCGAAATCTCCAGTTTCTCGCCAGGCGTAGGGCATCTCTCGAGAACGCCATCGGATCCTTCGAGGCCGCGTCCCAACACCTCTCGCTCTTTCTCCGCGATGACCAGGGTGCACGACTCACCGCTGCGGCTGACCGGGTGCCCAAGGCCGAGTCCCCTCCCGCCGCCGCCCTCTCGCGCAACGAAGACCTGCTCGTGCGCTTCGCCCTCGATCGCCATCCTGAGCTCGAGGCCATGCGCGCCGTGATCGAACAGCGTCAGGCAGCGGCCCGGCTGGCGCGCAACCGGCTGTTGCCCGATATCCGAGTCTTCGGGGAGGCGAGCCAGGACTTTCTAGGGGGTGGTGATGCGGTCCCCTCCCTCGAACCCTTCAATCTCATGATCGGCGTCCAGGGCTCCATGCCGGTCCTCAACCGTTCCGCCCGAGGGATGAAGGCCGCGACGGAGGCTCAGGTCGACGGGGCTCGCGCGGATCTGCGCTGGGCCGAAGATCAGATCGAGGCTCGGGTCCGCCAGGCCGCCGCCCGAGAACGGGCTGCCCTCGAGGGCTGGAGGGCCGCGACCGAGGCCGTCGCGCTGGCGCTCCGGATCCAAGAGGCCGAGCAGCGAGCCTTCGACTTCGGCAAGGTCGACCTGCTCCGTCTGTGGCAGATCGAGCAAGAGACAGCCGCCGCCATCCACACCGAGGTCAACGCCTGGGCGCGCTACGAGACGGCGCGGGCCGAGCTCATCGCAGCGGTCGGCGGGCAGATCCCAGGCACCTGAGTCGGGAAGGCCGACGGGATGGGATCAGCCCTGCTCGCCGTAGCGGGGAGCGATCAGGCGCTCCAACTCGGCGCGCAGCTCATCGGGCAAGGCGGAGCTCTGCCGGGTCTCGAGGTTGAAGAGGGCGAGAACGACCTTGCCGTCGCACGCGACCTCCCCTCCCTCACGGAGGACGCGCTGACGAAAGTGGAGGCTACGATTCCCGATCTTGACGAGGGCCGTCTCGATGGTGAGCACATCGTCGAGCACGGCCTCGCGCTTGTAGTCGAGGCTGACGTGGACGACGACCGGCGCGATGCGGGCGTGGGCGAAGCGGTCACGGGTGAGCGCGGCGTCGCGGATCCATCCGAAGCGACCCCACTCTAGGTACTCTTGGTACTTGGCGTTATTCACATGCCCTAGGAAGTCAACCTCGGTGCTGCGTACGGTGTGCTGAAGGCGTGAGAGCATCGGACTCCTCGGTGGCGGAGGGGGCGGGCGCGCCGGAGGGCAGCGCTATCGCAGACCCAGGCTATGCGCTACGGCAGCACCGAACTCGACCTCGTCGAAGCGAAAGCCCAGCGCTTGAAGGCGGGCGGGCAAGACGCGCTGCCCCCCCAAGAGGAGCTGTTCCCCCATCTCCCCGAAGGCGGTCTTGACCGCGATGGATGGCGTGGGGGTGAAGGCCGGGCGGCCGAGGACTTCGCCGAGGATCTGCGCCTGGTCTCGCTGCTGGATGGGGCGAGGCGCGACGGCGTTGATGGGCCCGCTCCAGTCCTGTTCGTAGAGGGCGCAGTGGAGCATGGCCACCAGATCATCGAGGGCGATCCACGAGACCCACTGCTCTCCAGAGCCGACGGGGCCACCGGCGCCACCCTGAAAGATGGGCAGCAGGCGGCCCAAGACCCCACCCGCTGCGGTGGTGACGATGCCGATCCGGGCGAGCACCCGGCGCACGCCCAGCTCTTCGACGGGCTCCGATGCGGCCTCCCAAGCCTTGCCCACCTCGGCGAGGAAGCCTTCGCCTGATCCGCTCTGCTCAGTGAGCTCCTCGTCTTGGCGGTCGCCGTAGAAGCCGATGGCCGAGGCGCTCACCAGGACCCTTGGCCGCTGTTCGAGGCGGCGGATGGCGTCGACCACGAGGCGGGTCCCTTGGACGCGGCTTTCACGGATCGCTTGCTTGTGGGTGGGGGTCCAGCGCTGGGCGACCGAGGCGCCGGCGAGGTGTACGACGGCGTCGACGCCGACGAGGGCTTGATGGTCGATCTGGCCGCGTGCGGGGTCCCAGAGGCAGTCGCCTGGCTCGGGATCGCGCCGTACGACGCGAACGACCTGATGGCCGCCGCTGGTCAAGAAGGCCGCGAGCGCGCTTCCGACCAGCCCGGTGACTCCGGTGATCGCGACCTTGAGTCGGGGCTTCTCTGCGTAGGCAGCGTGACGGTCGAGGTCGCGCTCGGTGCGCCGGTGCCGGAAGCGAAACATGCGCTCATTGCCGGTGCGGAGGGTGGGGATCGCCAGTCGGCCGAAGAGGCCTCCCGGGGGAGACCAGGTCACCTCGTCGGATAGGAGGCAACCCGTGGGCGTAGGCTCGAAGCGATGCTCATGGATCCAAGAGGCGAAGGGGCCCTTGCGCTGCTCGTCGACGAAGCGACGCCCCGGCTCACACGCGGTGTGGTGGGCTTCCCACCGAACGCTGAGCGGGCCCTTCTTGATGGTGAAGACGGTCCGGGCTCCCACATCGAGCCCCCCGCTCCGCTCGAGGAGGGTGAGGCTCTCCCAGGGGGGGGCGAGGCGGAGGAAGGCCCCTGGGCGTTCGTGCCACCCCCAGACGGTGTCGACGCCGTGCGGGAGCTCGGTCTGAAAGAACTGGCTGACTGTGCTCATGGGGCGCGCGTATCTCAGCGAAGGGGCGTCGGCGACCGGGCTCGCGAGGCTCGTCCGGCGCGATGGGCTGCGCTACGGGGGAGACGGAGGTGGCATGACCGATCCTGCCCACACCGAACGGCTGGCTCAAGCGCAGCTCGACGCGTACAACGCCCACGACATCGAGTCCTTTGTCCAGTGCTATGCGCCGGACGTCGAGGTCTACGACCTCGGGGGCCCCATGCGCTATTCGGGCCTCGAGGAGCTTCGACGGATCTATGGCGACGTCTTCGCGACCAAGCCCGAGCTGCACGCGCACCTCGTTGGACGGCTGGTCGTCGGTGACACCGCTGTCGATCAGGAGCGAGTCGTGGGTATGAGGCCTGACGGCCGAGAGGTCCATGCCCTCGCCATCTACAAGGTCGTGGATGGCAAGATCGCGAAGGTTTGGTTCAGAGTAGCCAGTAGAGACTGAAGGCTACGAAGAAGCCGACGCCGAGCAGGACGGCGATGAGGATCCCGAGTTTCTGCGGATCCCACTCGAGATCAGCGAGCCGTTTGGGACCTTGTTCGAACGGGACGAAGGTGAGATCCTCGAAGGGCACCTCGGTGTCGTCGGGGCGCACCGCATGATCGTAGCGGGCTCCGCAGCGGCACCGAACTTGGCCATCGGCCACGAAGAAGTGATCGGACTTCCCGCAGGCGTTGCAGGTCATCCACAGTGGCGTCTTGGCGGGGCTGGGGACCCGCACGAAGCCGCAGTCATCGAGGGGGGGGAGCACGGTTTCGGACATGGAACGCTCAAGGGTTGGTCGAGAGGAGTGTAACCCTTCTGACGGTCCGGGCCGCCTCACGCCGCCATGCGCCTCGGGGCAGTAGACCCCTCGATGGCTGGGCGCGGTGGTTCGGGGCGAGCGAACCTGTCACCCGTCGAGGACCCGCCGTCCCGACGCTGGCCCGCTGGCGCGGTCTGCGCTACACGCCCGACCTTGAGCCGGGAGCGTTGCGCGGGGCCTGCCGACGGGCCCGACGGATCCCGGCCTACAGGAGGGGAGATGATCACGGTCTCGGGCGTTTCCAAAGGTTTTGGTGGGCGTATGCTCTTCGAGGACGTCAACGTCTCGTTCTCGCCGGGCCACAACTATGGTCTCACGGGCCCGAACGGGTGTGGCAAGTCGACCTTCATGAAGTTGCTGATCGGAGCAGAGGCCTCGGACGCGGGGTCGGTGAGTTTGCCGGAGCGCACGGCCTGGTTGCGCCAGGATCACACCCACTTCGACGAGCATAAGGTTCTCGACACCGTAATCATGGGCAATCACCGCCTCTGGCAGGCCATGGTGCGCAAGGAACACCTCTACGACAAGGACGATGCGGAGGGTCTGAGCGATGCGGAGGCCGAAGAGCTCGGGGAGCTCGAGATGGTGGTGGCCGAGGAAGATGGCTACACCGCCGAGGCGGACGCCGCGCAGCTCCTCGACGGACTAGGGGTCGAAGAGGCTCTGCACGACCGGCCCATGGCCGAGCTCCAAGGTGGGATCAAGCTCCGGGTGCTGCTGGCGCAGGCCCTGTTCGGACGTCCCGACGCCCTCCTGCTCGACGAGCCGACCAACCACCTCGATCTGGACTCGATCCGCTGGCTCGAGGGCTTCTTGATTGACTACAAGGGCGTCTTGGTCGTGATCAGCCACGATCGTCGCTTCTTGAACGCCGTCTGCGATCAGATCGCCGACATCGACTACGAGACCATCATCACCTATCCGGGCAACTACGACGATATGGTCCGACAAAAGGCGGCGATGCGAGGCCGCCTCTCGAAGGATCAGGCCGCCCGCGAGAAGAAGATCGCTCAACTTCAAGACTTCATCTCGCGCTTCGGGGCTGGGACGCGCGCCTCGCAGACTCGATCCCGAGCGCGTCAGATCGAGAAGCTCAAGCCTGAAGAGATCAAGCGAAGCAACATCCGGCGCCCCTTCATTCGCTTCCCTGTCGACGACCCCAGCGGTCGGGACGTGCTCGATGTGGCCGACCTCTCGTTCTCTTATCCCGAGCCGGGCACGATCTTCCACAGCTTTCATGCCCACGTTCAGCGGGGCGACAAAGTCGCGATCCTCGGCGCGAACGGCATTGGCAAGACCACGCTTCTCCGGGTGCTCATGGGGGAGTTGGCCTGCGAAGAGGGCGAGGTGAAGTGGGGGCACAACGCGAAGATCGGCTGGTATAAGCAGGAGCATCGCGACGAGGTCCAAGCCGGAAGCACGGTGTTCGAGTGGCTCTTCGCCCACCGACCCGAGGTCGGGCAGGAGCAGGTGCGGGCGGTGCTGGGCCGTATGCTCTTCAGTGGCGAGGATGGCGGCAAGCCCACGGGGACCCTCTCGGGAGGCGAGGCGGCGCGGCTCATGATGAGCCAAATGATCCTGATGGGCTACAACGTGCTGATCCTCGATGAGCCGACGAACCACCTCGATCTCGAGAGCATCAGCGCGCTTGGCGAGGCCATCGAGTCTTATGAAGGCACGATCTTCTACGTCACTCACGACCGCGATCTCGCGAGCCATGCCACCCGGATCTGGGCCTTCGACAAGCCGGGGCACCTGATCGACTACGCTGGCACGATCGATGAGTATCTCGACTGGCTGGACCGCACGCGCAAGCAGTCGGCCTAACATAGGCCTCTCGGTCGCCCGCGGCCCGGACGCGGCGCGTTCGGTGAGCACAGGTTACCCTCCGCGACCACTTCAGGAGGTCTCATGCGTTCCACTCTGCTCGCCCTCTCCGCCGCGCTCTTGCTCACTGTGGGCTGCGATTCGTCCGAATCGAGCTCGTCAGGCGAGCAGCAAGCGACCCAGACCGAGAAGAAGTCCGGCAAGATGGTCGACCTAAAAGACGGTAAGATCCACCCGCGCCCACCTCCGAGCAAGGAATCCATCGAGAATCGGCGCAAGATCGCCGCGGAGGCCTACAAGGCTCGCAGCAAGAAAGAGCTCAAGGGTTCGGTTGCCGACGATGGCTGGGTGGCCCCCCCCTCCACGGCCAATCGCGACGCCTGTGCAGGGGCAGAGGGGCCGAAGTCCGTCGATCCCGGCTCGCTCCAGCCGCTCCCGCTGCCCAAGGGAGCCCACGCGGCCCTGACCGATCCCTCCAAGGCCACCGAGACCGCTCCTGACGTCTTCAAGGTCCGATTCGAGACCACAGCGGGCGACTTCGTGATCGAAGCCCACCGGGACTGGGCACCCATCGGGGTCGATCGCTTCTACAACCTGGTCAAGATCGGCTACTTCGACCAAGCTCGCTTCTTTCGGAACGTCGCGGGATTCATGGTCCAGTTCGGGATCAGCGACTTCGCGGAGGTGAACGCGGTCTGGAAGGACGCCCGCATCAAGGATGAGCGCGTCAAGATGGGCAACCGCCGAGGGGTGGTGACCTTCGCCAAGTGTGGTGCTCCCGACTGCCGCAGCACGCAGATCTTCATCAACCATCGCGACAACATCAACCTCGACGGCATGGGCTTCGCCGGGTTCGGTCGAGTGGTCGAGGGCATGGATGTCGTCGACAAGCTCCACACCTGCTACGGCGAGGGCCAACCGAACGGTCGAGGGCCTCGGCAGGATCTTGTCCAGCGCCTCGGTGGCGCCTACCTCGAGGCCGGCTACCCCAACCTCGATCAGGTCAAGCGCGCCACGATCGTCGACTGATCTCGCGGAGTCCGGTGACATGGTCTTCTTCTTGCTTGCGACGCACTCCATACTCCGATGGCTCGTGATCTTGCTGGGGCTCGCGGCCATCGGCCAAGCGGGGGCTAGCCTCGCGACGGGCCAGAGCTTCCAGAAGCGACACCGCTACACCAACCTGGCCTTCGTGCTGGTGCTCCACCTACAGGTGGTCCTCGGGATCGCGCTCTACGCGGGCTTGGGCCCGACCATGCCGGCGGTCTTCGGGGACTTCGGGGCGGCGATGAAGTCGCCTGTGCTGCGCTTTTGGGCGGTGGAGCATATCTCGGGAATGGTGCTCGGGGTCGTCATTGCGACCGTGGGCAACGCGGTGTCCAAGCGCGCCAAGCAAGACAAGCGGCGGCACCTCGCGGCCCTCGTGGGCTTTACGATCGGCCTGCTGCTCATCCTCGCGAGCATCCCCTGGCCGTTCATGGCCGCCGGGCGGCCCTTGCTTCCGGGAATGTAGCCTACTCGCTGCTCTTCGCTCGGGCGGCAGCCCGTGACTCGGGGCTTCCGGGGCGGGGCTGTCCGAGCAGACGGGTGCGGTGGGTTCGGGCCTCGAGGGACGCATCGGGGCGGGGCTCGAGGGTGAAGCTCTGATCTGTAGGAGCGGCGAGGCCGAGGCGAACCTTGCGCAGCCGATCCCGCCGAGAGAGGAGCAGCTCGACCTGCTGGCCCGGAGGTTTGCCACGCAGGAGGTCACGAACCGAGCCCTTCAGTCGGTGACCATCGATGGCGATGAGCTCGTCTCCTACGATCACGTCGGCGCCCCAGGCGGGGCTGCCTCGGGTGATACGGGTGATCTGCCCGCCCGAGACCTGGATCCCGATCTGACCGATCTCGGGGTCGTTGGGCTCGCTGTGGGCGAAGCGCAGGCCGTAGAGCTCCAGGGCAGGAGCATAGTCGAGCTCGGCGGTGCCACGCACGAAGCGCTCGAAGAAGTCTTCGAGGGGTGAACCGGCGACCTCTTCGCAGACTTCCTGGAAGGCGGCGGCGGTGTAGCCTCGCTCGCCGCTATAGCGCTTGTAGGCCAGTCTCATCGCATCATCGAGGCTCGCCCATCCCCCGCTCTTCTTCCGGATCTCGGCGTCGAGCAGGAAGCCCACGACCGCCCCCTTGCTGTAGTAGTCGGTGCTCACGTTGTCGTGGTTCGCATCGGGCTGATAGTACTTGATCCAGGCATCCTCGCTGGCTTGCTCCAGGCTTCGGACCTTTCGGCCTTTCATGGCCTGCGTGCGCTCGATGCGCCGGCTGAGACGTGACAGCCACTCTTCTTCGGTGAACAGCTCGGCGCGGACGAGCAAGAGATCGGCGTAGTAGCTGGTCAGCCCTTCGGCGACCCAGAGGTTGGGAGTGAGGACCGGCTGCTCATAGTTGAAGGGGCCGAGGCCTTCGGGGCGGAGCCGCTTGACGTTCCAGGTATGGAAGAACTCGTGCGAGGCCAGACCGAGCCACTTCTTGTAGGCGTCGTCGTCGTGCATGATGTCGGGATGGGCGAACATCAGGCTGGAGGTCTTGTGCTCCAGTCCGCCTCCCCGCCCATTGAGCACGTTGAGATAGATGTAGTCGCGGTAGGGCATGCCTCCCCAAAAGGCGACGGTGGCACGGCTGATCGCCTCGACGTCGGCGGCGGTTCGCTCTCCGGGGAAGTCGGGGGGAGCGTGAAGGTGGGCGAGGCGGTGCGGGGTTCCGTCGAGGGTCCACTCGAGGATCGAGAGCTTCCCAGCCAGGATGGGGCTGTCCACCAGCACGTCGAAGTCGGGGGCGCGGAAGCGGCTCGGCTCGCCCGAGGGGTGGGGGGGAAGCCCCGTGGCGAGATCGGCCCAGGCGTCGGGAAGGATGAAGCGCACGTCGTGCGGGCGGTCGAGGCGATCGATGGCGGTCAGGAAGGTGGGGGCACCGTTGAGCACGGCGGCGTCGGCCTCGACGCGGCTCTCGCGAACCGAGGTGCCGTCCGCGAAGACCTTGTAGCGCACGACGACATCGGCCGTGTCTGCCGCGTCGATGACCCAGCGGTTGACCGCCGACTTTCGAACGGGGAGTCGGTCGCCGTCGGGGGTTGAGGCGACCAGGGCCTCGACGTGGCGGGCGTAGTCGCGGATCCGGTAGGAGCCGGGGGTCCATCCCGCCATGAAGAGCTCGAGCTCGTCGCCGGTAGCCGGGAAGACGGCCTCGACCTCGAGGTATTGGGCGGCGGCCTCGGGGAAGGTGAGGGTGTAGCTCGAACCCACACCGTCGGCGGTCGGGTGTGGACGAGGCTCCGGATCGAGCCCGATCGGCGGGACCGCGGGGCCTGAGGTGCACGCCGCGAGGACCAGGATTGAGGGTAGGGTTCGCATGGGGGGAGCCTACCGCGGCGCGGCGTAGCAGGCAGCGCCAAAACCCTCCCGAGGTGCGGTGAAGGTTGCGCCCGACGGAAGAATGGTGCACCAAGAGAGGGAGGAGATCTGATGCGATACCCTTTGTTGCTGGTCGCGCTCGCGGCATGCCCTGAGCCCGAACCTCTGATTCCGACCGAAGCGCCTGTGCTTCGGCCGGTCATGGAGCTTCAGCCGGAGGCCCTCGACTTCGGGGAGCAGCGGGTCGGGACCTCGACTGTGGGGCGCGATGTCCAGATCCGAAATACCGGAGAGGACAACCTGGACGTCTATGAGATCCGGGTGGGTGATCCGGCTGAGGCCTTCTCGGTCGGCACGGTCGGCCAGGCCTTTCGGATCCCGCCGGGCTCGGCGCGTAGCTTCGTCGTGCGCTTCGAGCCCCCCGTCGCGGGCCCCTTCTCGTCGTCGATCCTCATCGTCTCGAATATCACGCCCCGGGGCAGTGAAGCGGCGGTTCCGGTCGAGGGGGTGGGCGTGGCGGCCGAGCTTGAGGTTGTCGATCAGATCACCGTCGCCGATCCCACCGAAGATCAGGAGATCCCCGTAGAGATCCGCAACATCGGTGACGTCACCCTCATCCTCGAGTCTTTCGAGATCGACGGCAACCCCGGGCTCGGTTTGGATCTCGACCCCGACCGCAACGGCGTCCTCCCCTTCGAGCTCGAACCCCTCAACCCTCAGACCAACCGACCGCTACGCACGATCTTCGTCACCTGGGACCCTTCCGTCGACGATGGCTCCGAAGAAGGCACCCTCACCATCGCCTCGAACGACCGCACGCGCGCAACGGTCACCATTCCCATCCGGGTTGGCGAGCCCTGACCACCCGCGCCAGCGGGTCCAGGGATTCAGCGCCAGTCGAGGCGCAGGTATTCGCGAGCGCAGGCCGCCTGGCTCCAGCGGTCAGCCCCAGGGGGGCACAGCCAGGCCTGATAGGTGGCGCTGTGCCCCGAGGTCGAAGGCTCGAAGGTCACGCGATGCGGGCCATCCTGAGCATCTGCGCCATGAAGGAGCACCCTGGTGCTGTCGTAGCCCCAGCGCTCCACGATGAAGAGCTGCCCCGAGCCGGTCGCGGCGACCGAGAGCTCGACCTTGGCGTCGGCAGGTAGGAGACTTCCGTTGCCGACGGCACGCCGCACGCCTTGGCTCGTCGCCCGAGCCTCGAGCTGGAGCGTGCCGGGATCCCAGGTGGGTCCTGGCCAGACCAATAGGGCGGTGATCACCCCCGCGACGAGGAACAAGCCGACCCCGGCGCGAAGGCGCCACCGCTGGACCAGGCGGGCCTGTTCGCGCTCCTTGAGCAAAGAGAGCACGTCGGCCGGGTGGAGTTCGGTGGTGGGAGGGGGCAGGTCGGAGACAGCTTGAGCGAGGGCGAGGGCCCTAGAGCGCTCTTCGCTCCCGTTCTTGCTGGTAATGACGCGCAACAAGGCGCGGCGTTCCTGGTGGTTGAGGTCGTCCGGGCGAAGGCCAGCGAGGGTACCGTCGGAGGCGAGGGGCACCATGCGGCCCTCGACCTTGGGATCCGGCCCTGACTGCTTCACGACTCCCCCTCCGAGAGCTCGTCGGGTAGGAGCTGTCGAAGCTGCTTGCGAGCATAAGAGAGGCGTGAGCGGACTTGCTGGTCGCTACACCCCATGATCTCGGCTACCTCCCGGCTCTTCAGCTCTTGACCGTAGTAGAGCAGCACCGTGGCGCGGTGGAGCTCCGGGAGGCGGGCGAGGGCCAGCTCCAGGGCCCGATGGGTCTCGTCCGCCACCACCGACTGCTCCGGGGAGCGAGATGGGGAGGCGGCAGCCTTCCATAGCCGCTGAAACCGAGCGGTTCGTTGGCGTCTTCGGAGCCGGTCGATGCTCAGTCTGTGCGCGACCGTAAAGAGGAAGGCGCGGAAGGAACCGCCTGGCTTCCAGGCGCCTTCGAGCACGCGACAGAAGGTCTCGAGGGCGACCTCCTCGGCCTCTTCTTGGTTGCGGAGCATGCGCCACACATAGCCGACGATCCGGTCGCGATACCGCTCGAAGAGAAGGTTGAAGGCGGGGTGGTCGCCGTTCCGATAGGCCTGGAGAAGCTGCTCATCGCTCGGTCCTCCGTGGGGTCCATGGTGCGCGAAGGGCTTGGGGATCGGCAAGCTGTACGACAACGAAGCTCCTCAGTGTGGGTCGAGTGTAGATCAGCGTGGCCGCCTCCCGCACTCCGCCCCCCTTTCTCGCCTCCTTACAGGCGCGCGGCCAGGGGCCTTCTTAGCTAGCTACCGCGCACTCAGCCCTCGTAGAGCCCATCGAGGAGTTCGAGGTGGCGCGCTTCGAGGACCCTGCGCTTGACCTTGAGGGAGGGGGTGAGCTCTCCGCCCTCGACCGAGAGATCGTAGTCCAGGATGGCGAACCGCTTGATCGTCTCGAAAGACGGCAGGGTCTTGTTCACCGCATCGATGGCGGACTGGATCTCGGCGCGGACGAGCGGCTCTTTGGACCAGGCGGCGGCGTCGGTTCCATCGATCCCCCGCTCCGACGCGAGCAGGGTCACGGCCTCGACGTCGAGGGTGAGCAGGGCGACGCAGTATCGTCGCTTATCGCCATGAACGATGACCTGGCTGACGTAGGGGCAGGCCGCCTTGATCTTGTTCTCGATCTTCGAAGGGGCGATGTTCTTGCCGCCTGCGGTGATGATCAGCTCCTTCTTGCGCCCGGTGATGTAGAGGAAGCCGTCCTCATCGATGCGACCCAGGTCGCCGGTGTGCAGCCAGCCCTCCTCGTCGAGCGCCTCGGCCGTGGCCTCGGGTCGGTTGTAGTAGCCCTTCATGATCCCGCGCCCCCTCAAGAGCACTTCTTCGTCCGGCGCGATGCGGAGCTCGACGCCAGGGTAGGCCTTGCCCACGCTCCCGAACCGAAGATCGTCCAGCCGGTTGCTCACGGATCCGGCCGAGGACTCGGTCAAGCCATAGCCCTCGAGCACGGGGAGCCCGGCGGCGTAGAAGAAGATCGCGATCTCGGGGGCCAAGGGGGCGCCCCCTGAGATGAAGCAGCGCATCCGTCCGCCGAAGCCATCGCGGATCTTCCGAAAGACCAGGCGCTGAGCGATCGAGAGCTGGAGTCGCTCCAAGAGGTTCAGGGGTAGGCCTTGTTGCTGCGCACGAACCCCGCGCTCCCCGATCCGGCTGGCCCAGGCCAAGAGCTTGGTGGCGAACGGGCCGCGCTCCTTGGCCTTGCGGTGTATCCCGGCGTAGACCTTCTCGAAGACGCGGGGGACGGCTCCGCAGAAGGTGGGGCGGACCTCCTTGAGGCCGGTCACGAGGTAGGGGATGTCGCCGTCGACCGCCGTGGGCAGACCGATGCGGATCGCGATCATCTCGCAGATCTTTCCGAAGCTGTGAGAGAGGGGCAAGAAGAGGTACTGGGCGTCCTCGCCGGTCAGGCTCGGACGGATCACCTCTTCGGCGCTCGCGGTCGTCGCGACCCAGTTGTCGTGGGTGAGCATGACACCCTTGGGGACTCCGGTGGTGCCCGAGGTGTAGATCAGCGTCGCAAGATCGTCGGGACCGATCTGCTCCAGGTTCGCGTCGAAGGCGCCGGGAACGTCTCGGTCCGCCGCCTGGCCGCGACGGGCCAGCTCCGAGAAGGTCACCACCCTGTCGTGGGCTGACGATCCTTCGATGAGGACGACCTCGCGTAGATCGGGGAGCGCATCCCAGATCTGGATGATCTTCTGGAGTTGGTCTACGCTCTCAACGAAGCAGACGGTCGCGCCGGAGTCGCTGAGGATGAATCCACACTCCTCTGCGGTGCTCGACGGGTAGATCGTCGAGACCGCGCCGCCGGCGCACAGCGCAGCCAGATCGGCTTCGATCCACTCGAGTCGGGTGCTGCAGAGGATGGCGACCCGCTCCCCGTGCCGCAGGCCTCCCGCCCGCAATCCACAGGACAAGGCGCGCACTCGCTCTCCGAACTCGCGCCAGCTCACTTTGGCCCAATCTCCCCCGATCCGGTGCTGCCAAGCCGTCCTATCGGGGGTCTGTTCGATACGCCATCGGAGCATCGCGGGTACGGTCTTGGCATCGGTCATGAGGCCTCCAGGCGAGGCCCCAGTCTATCAGGCGACGCTAGCTCCCCTCGGATGGCTGGAGCCACGCGCGCCGCCGAGCGGCCCCAGGCTCATCGTCGAGGATCTCTATCCACGCGGTGTCGAGGGGTGGACGGGCGACGATCGCCTCGAGGGTGTGCAGCTCATCGCGACGGAAGACGTGCAGCGTCACGACCTCGCCAGGCGCCCGCGCGGCGATCTCGTCCGGTAGGCTCGAGGTGGCCTTGAGGCCGTCGAAGGCCACGATGGTGTCTCCTGCGGAGAGGCCGGCGACCATGGCGGGGCTGCCCTCGCGCACCCAGACCACCTTGGTCGAGGTGCCTCGAAGTCCGAAGCCCAGGTCGCCCCGCGTCTCCCAGCGCGACGGTGGCACCTTGCCTTCCTTTCCGCCGCGATCCTTCATCCCTTCTCGCGGACGGAGGTGAGCCCTGAGTCCGACGTAGCGCAAGAGCTCGACCAGCTCTTCCCAGAGGGCATCGCCGGTCCCATGGAGCGCCATCTCGAAAAAACCAGAGAGGTCGAGACCCGAGACCTCGCTCGCGACCCGCTGCACGCCATCTTCGGGGACCCCGACCCCCGTCTCGCCGTGCCGCTCGTACAGGGCGCGCATCACGTCGTCGAGACAGGTGCTGCCGTCGGTGCCTCGGCGAAGGGTCAGATCCAGCGCCAACGCGACCATCGCGCCCTTCGTGTAGTAGCTGACGATCGCGTTCGTCGCGTTCTCGTCCTGCTGGTAGAACTTGGTCCAGGCGTCGAAGCTGCTCTGCGCTACGCTCTGCTTGAACCGCCCAGCTCGCCGCATGACATCGGTGAGCTTGCGGCCTATGAGCTCCAAGAAGCTCTGGGGACGGATCAGGCCGGTTCGAACCAGGCCAAGGGGCTCGTAGTATGCGGTGATCCCTTCGAAAGCCCAAAGCAGGGTCGTGTGGCACTCGCGCGAGAGGTCGAAGGGGGTGAAGGCCGCTGGCTTGATGCGCTTGACGTTCCAGTTGTGCACGTATTCGTGCGAGGCGAGAGCCAGCAGGGTGCGGTAGCCATCGCTGATCTTGGCCTCATCGAGCTGAGGGAGGTCCCCTCGCGAGCAGATCAGGCTGGTGGAGCTGCGGTGCTCGAGCCCGCCATAGCCCGAGCCCACGACCATGATCTGAAAGAGGTAGCGATCGAGGTCCGTGGGGATACCGAAGGTACGAAGGTGTCCCTCGCAGATGGCCTTGAGATCGCGGCAGAGCCGTTGTGTGTCGCAGCGGTAGCGGCCCGTGATCGCGATCTCGTGAGGGATCCCTGACGCGTCGAAGGTCGCGTGTTCGAAGAGGCCCATCTCGACTGGGTGATCGATGAGCTCGTCATAGTCCTTGGCGAGGAACCGTCCGAAGCCGAGAGGGTCCCCGGTCCTTCGGGGAAGGGTGGTGGCGACCTGCCAGCCCTCGCAGGAGGGATCGAGGGGAGGCTGGAGGCAGAGTTCTTGGGGACGTCGCTCTCGACCCCGAGCCGCCAGAAAGAGGCTGGTGCCGTTGAAGTAACCGTGGGTGCGATCGAGGTGGGCCTTTCGTACCGAGAGGTCCCAGGCGTAGACCTCGTAGGTGAGTCGGAGGCTCCCCGAGCAGGGGGCTGCCTGCCAGGTCTGTTTATCGAGCTTTCGGATAGCGCAGGGTGTGCCATCGCACTCGGCGCGCACCGGCCCGAGGTGTTTCGCGAAGTCGCGGACGAGGTAGGATCCTGGGATCCATGCGGGAAGGGTGAAGATCTGTCCGCTGGGATCCGGGTCTTCGACGGTGACCGTCACGGTGAAGACGTGACCAGCAGGGTTGCTCGGGACGACGGTGTATTGGATGGCTTCGGACATCGGGGCTCCGGGTCGAGCGCGAGGGTTAACCTGCGGGAGGGCTCCGCTCCGGGAGGTCCAAAGAAGCGACCCCGCCGCCGCGTGCGCGGGGCGGGGTCGGGGAAGAGCTCGCGAGATCTCAGTCGGTGGCTTCGGCCGGGGTGCCGCTGAAGGCGGTGAAGGCCGCGATGCCCTCGATCGAGCCGAAGAGGCCCGGCTCGAAGGTGAAGCCTTCGGCGCTCGCCTGGTAGGCTCCAACCGGGCCCTCGGGGATAAAGGCCAGCCCGACTCCGGGGATCGTGGCGTCGTTGATGTCTTCGTCGCTGCTGCCCAGGACGCCGTCGGCCGCCATGGGGTTGACGTAGTAGGTGTCGCCGCACTGGGCGCAGGTGAGGGTGGCGCCACCGAGGGGGTCGCCCTCGTCATCTTGGATGAAGGCCATGACCGAGCCGTCCTCGAGACGGGCATCGCTCCCGATGGTCTCGAGACCGCTGTCGATCAGCGCGGCGGTGCCGGCCGAGAGGTAGAGGATCGGGCTGGTGAGCTCATCGCCAGCCTGGGCGTTCGAGTAGGACTCTGCGGCGAAGCCGGTGGCCGACGGGAAGACGGTGGGCTCGCCGGTGTCGGTGTCGCAGTCCTGCAGGATCAGGAAGATCGCCAGCGGCGCCAAGGCGACGTTGACCTCGGTGATGGCGTAGCTGCCGTCGGCGTTCACCGTCGCTTGACCCAAGATGTTCAGGTCGCCACCCTCGATGGCGGCCGATGGGTCGACGGCCAGCACGCAGTGGGTGTCGTCGGCCGGATCTTGGCTGAGCACTTCGAGGGTTTGTCCGCTGATCGTGACGAGGGGGGGTTGAACCTCGGTCTCGGAATCGGAATCGGACTCAGAGCTGAGCTCGGTCTCTTCATCGTCGCCGTTACAGGCACCAAAGGTAAGGGCCGCCGCGAGGGCAAGCAGTAGGCTGCGGTTCATGTCTCCTCCATGCTGGGGTCAGGTGAGATAGATCGACCTCCAGCGCGATCGCACCGTAGCACGGTATCTCGCCCCTGGCACTTCAAGCACGCATCGTCCCGGCGGGGCGTGCTGCCCCTGCATACTCAGGGATCGCGGGTGCGCTCGGTTTCGCTCTTGCAGTCGATGCACTGGGTTGCGACCAAGCGGGCGGAGAGTCGGCCGAACGTGATCTCTTCGCCACAGAGTTCGCAGGCCCCATACTCCCCTTCGGCGATCCTCCGCAGGGCTGTCTTGACCTTGTGGAGGAGCTGACGCTCCCGATCGGCTTTGCGCATCACGAGGTCCCGATCCGACGAGGTGCTGGCCTGGTCCAGGTGGTCGGCGGCAGTCTGCTCCTCGCGGGTCAGCTCCGAGACGGCGGCGGTGCCGAGGTCCAGCAGTTCGGCGAGCTGGGCTTGAAGGCGCCCGTGGAGCTCAACGAGCTGCTCGTGACTCAGGTACTCGTCTTCGGGGAGGGCAGGGGGGATGGCTTGAGTGGACATGCGGCCTCCTAGGGCTGGGCGGCCGCGCTAGTCACCCATCGGTGCGGGGTGTGCAACCTCCCCCGGCCTGCTCGGATGGGATAACCACGCCGCCGGTGGAGCGATCGTGTCCCCTCGCCTCGTCTTGATGGTCTCCCTTCCCGCGTTCTTGCCGGTGCCTGCTGCGCACGGCGCGGACGAGCCCGAGGAGCTCATCGTGGAGGGGGAGCGTCGGCGCGCGGCCGATCCGGCGGAGGCCCGCATGGCCGTGACGACGATCGCCGTCGACGAGCGCCTGCCCGAGGGCGCGGATCTGGCCGACGCCATCGCCCGATCGCCTGGCACGACGGTCCAGCGGCTTGGAGGACTCGGGGACTTCAGCGCCGTCTCGCTGCGGGGCGCGGCGCTCCGGCAGGTTCAGGTCCACCTCGACGGCCTCCCGCTCAACCCCGACGGCAGCGCGGCCTTCAACCTCTCAGAGCTACCCCTGCGGGCCTTCGAGCGGGTCGAGATCTGGCGCGGCGCGGGTCCGGCGGCGCTCGCAGCCGCGCCGCTCGGCGGTGTGATCGATCTGCGAACCGCGGCGGATGCCCGAGCGCCCCTCACGGTCGAAGGCACCTTCGGATCCTGGTCTACGGGGAGGGGAGCCGTCCGCGGCGCCACCACGATCGGAGGGACCGAGATCTTGGGCGCAGCCGAGGTGCTCACCACGCAGTCGGACTTTCGGTACTTCGATGACAATGGAACGGACGGCTACTGGCTGGATGACCGGATCCGGCGTCGAGCGAGCAACGACAAGCGCCAGGCGTCGGGTCTCCTGCGTCTTCGGAGCACCAAGGGGGCGGTGCGGCGGACGGGGCTGATCCTCCTCAACGCCCGCGACGAAGGCCTGCCTGGTCCCATCGGCGCGCCAGCGGATGGGCGGCTCCGTACCCTCTGGGCGCTGGGTAGCGGGGGGCTCGAAGGAGCGCAGGGCCAGACCGCGCTCTCGGCGCGCGCGTGGGGCCAGCTCCGCGATGAACGCCTCACGCTGCCCTCAGGCGAGGCCATCCCGGAGCAGCAAGGTCACCTCGGCCTCTCTTTGGGAGCGGTACGACCCTGGGCACGCGGCGAGGTGGGCCTCACCCTTCAGGGCCGCTTCGATGGGCGGGCCAGGGTCCTGGAGCAGCCGGGCGCCGCCCGACTGACCTTGACCGGCGTCGGACACGGAACCCTCTCCTTGGCGAACGACCGCTTGCTTCTCGAGGCGGTGGCCCAGGGGCAGGGCTGGTGGGAGCAGCGTGAAGGGGTGCGGATCCTGCGCTTCGCGCCGCTTCCTCGCGTGGGTGCGCGCGCGCGGGCCTCGGACTCGGTCACCCTCCGCACGGCTGCGGGGCGGGCGGTCCGGCCCCCCGACTTTCTGGAGCTCTTCGGCGATCGCGGCCCGATGCGTGGGCGGTCCGATCTGCGTCCAGAGCGCGGCACCTGGGCGGACGCTGGCCTGCGCCTGCACGGCGAAGGCCAAGGTGCGGAGCTCGGCCTCTTCATCCACCACGCCCTCGATCGGATCGTTTACGTTCAGAACGCTCAGCGCGATCTGGTGCCCATCAACCTCGGTGAGAGCGTGGTCGGTGGGGTTGAGCTTGGTGGAGATGTGCAGCGTTCGTGGTTCGACGCACGAGCCAGCCTGAACCTCAGCCCGAGCTTCGTGGTGAGCGAGGTCTCGGGGCTCCACGGGCGACGGCTTCCGCGCATCCCGCCCGTTGGTGGCTTCGTCGAGGTCGCGCTTCGACACAAGCGAATCGCCAGGGTGAGCTACGACCTCGCCTACGATGGCGGCAATGCGTGGGACGAGGCAGGGCTCTTCGTCGCGCCGCCCCGTGCGCTTCACGGCGCCTCCGTCCGACTTCAGCCGCGAAGTGGGCTTCCAGCGATCGGGATCACGGTTCGAAACCTGACCGATACGCTCGTTGCCCCCATGTCCCGTGATCCCCGAAACCCAGCCTCGGGGGACGTGCTCCGCCCGCTGACCGACTTCGCGGGATATCCCCTGCCTGGACGGACGGCCTTGATCACCCTGACGTGGAGTCCATCATCCTCCTGAGATCTGCGATGATCGTGCTCTGCGCCGCCTGTGTAGGGAGTGTCGAACCGGCGTGCCTGGGTCCCGAGCCCGCGGATCCGCCGCAGGCGGCGGTCCTCAGCACGCTGACGGAGCGCTTCGATGCCGGTACCTTGTCGGTGATCGAGCTCTCGGACCTTACGGTCTGCGATGGGGTCACCGCCGCCACAGGCGACAGCGTGGTGAGGACGCAGGACGAGGCCGTGATCCAGCTCGATCGCTTTCGCTACGATCGGGTGCGGATCTTCCATCCTCCGCGCTGGCACGAGCCGGTCACGGAGTTCTCCGTGGGGCGGGGCGCCAACCCTCATGACGTCGCCCGCTGCGGTGGAGCGTGGCTGATCAGCCTGTACGAAGAGGACGCCCTCGGTCTGTTCGACGACGAGGGGCATCGGATCGGCGAGATCGGGCTGAGTGAACACGCCGATGGCGATGGTCTCCCAGAGGCGAGCGGGATCGTCGGCCTGGGCGACACCGCCTGGGTGGCCCTCGAGCGTCTTTCGCGGACCTCCACGGGCTTCTTCCCGGAGGGCCCAGGGCGGCTGGTCGAGATCTCGTGCGATGTCCACCGCGTGAGCGGCTGGGTCGAAGCCCCGCCCAACGTGCAAGTCGACGTCGGGGCGGATGGCGTGATCCGGGCCTTCGGAGCGGATGGGCGGCTGATGCGCTTGGATCCAGAGCAGGCGGTGCTCCAGCCTGAGCTCACCTTTGAGAAACCGATCGCACAGGTGGCCTTCGACGCCGACGGGTACGGGGTGGTGATCACCCGCGGCGCGCGGTTGTGGCACGAGCTGTGGTGCGTCGATCCGCAGGGTGAGGTCGAGCCCTTTTTTGCGACAGACGCCTTCTTGCCCACCCTCGTACCCGCCCCGGACGGCACGATCTGGGCCGCGGTGCGTCGGGGGTGGGCCTCTGCCGACAGCGCACCTGAGGGCTTTGTTGTCCACAAGGAACCCACAACCGGCATCTGGCGCTTCGAGCCCAAGACCTGTCGCCTGATCGACGACGCTCCGATCCCGACCGCGCTGCCGCCCTTCAGTATCGACTTCTACTGAACGTGATCGGGCTGTGACACACCCGACGACGAGCCGCGCGGTCGGGAGTAGGGTGGGGCGACGGTCCGGCGATCTGAGTTGCGGGGTGTGCACTGAGTTGCTCAATCGCGACCTGACGGTATAAGCATGATTATGTGTCAGTATCGGACCTGCACAGCGGTCGCCACCGACCCTGTCGAGCGCATGAATGGGAAATTATTTGCCGATTCAAGCAAAGGAAAGAGGACGATCTACCGTGGGGTTCATGTTGGCACGGCGTCTGCACAGAGTAGGGGTGCAGCCGGTAAGGCCGGTGAGCGACCGAAGGGAACACCCCGAAGCGCTCACCCGCTCGCCGGGTGGGGGCCTCCGGGCAGCCACGTGTTCTTTGACGTCAAAAACTCCATGGAGGGTGGTGACCCTGCCTCCGTTCGCGCTCCGAAACCTTCGGGTCGAGGAACACGGATCGCACTCACCTACTCGGACATCGGACAGACCTGCTCGAACCGCCCAAGCGTCGCTCGCGACGCGCAAGCGGCCCCACCGCCTCGGCGGCGGGTGCGCGAGCCCTTCGGGGGGAGCGTCGGGTGGGGGATCGCGCCCTCGTGGCGTGGCGATGTGCCGGGGAAAACCTCGAAGGAGACCAAAGCCCATGGAAGGACAGGAACTCGAGGGTGGAGACACCCGAGAGATCACGGACTCGTCGACGGAGCAAGGCCTCGAAGGTGACTGCTCCCTCCTCTCTCTCGCAGGGAGGTGGTCGACTCAACACCTATCGGCCTCGTTCGCGGGGAAGGTAGCGAAGAGTCGTAGCGGTATGGCGCTCACCCCGGTGAGCCTGTGTCGCTCGTGAGACGAGCTGGCATCGCAGCATGACCTCGGTCAGAGACGCGCGTAACGTCTCGCTGTCGGTGTCGAGCGCGGCCTACGGGTCGCCCCTTGAGTTCTCCCGCCGACGCGGGGGAGCACGAGGAAGCTCAGGGCGCGCGGCAGGCACCGCGGTCTTGGGTAGGGTTGGGAACCACCTCATGCTCCCAGCTCAGCCGGCAGGAGTCGGCGCGCGGACGAAGCTCCCCAGCTCTCGGCCGTAGGACCTGCGGATGACGCAGGTGGCTCGACGCGTACCCAGCGCGTCGGTCCTGCAGGTGGCGTGACGGCGTCACCCAAGCTCCCTCTCGGAGGGAGACCGTCCCGCGCACTGTGGTGGGTCGGAACGGGGGCTGCTCTCCTCGGAGCGCAGCCGATGGCTCTTTGGGGTCATCCTTGGCATCGAACCTGAGCGATGCCAAGACGGGATCGCAAGATCCCATCGGCACAGATTCGTCGGTGCCGGTGCCGTCGAGCTGCGAGGCTCGGTCGGTGCGGCTCCCTTCGCGGGGAGCGCTCAGGCAGCGAACCATTACGCGTGGTTCGTCCGATGGACACGGTGCGACGGCCCGTGACCGCCGACACTTCGGTCGTCGGCAGGAGCTCTTCGGAGTCTCCGAGCCAGCCTGCCCCGGTCCCGGCGGCGCAGGGCGGTACGCTACGTCAGTAGCAGCAGTAGAGCGCGTCTCTCGCCTGAGAGGGAGGTGACTTGAGCTCGGCCTCGGTCGAGGGTGTCCTTCGGGGACACGACAGCGCACGACGCGCTCCGGGCGTCGGCGTCCCAGCCTCGGCTGGGTCCCGCGTGAGCGGGTGTGGGTGGCTTCGGCCCCTACGGATCACCGCGTGGCTGTGGTGGGTGCGACCCTTCGCGGGTTGGCACAAGTCAGCGCTTCGGCGCTGGCGGACGTCTGAGTTCTAGCGACGGACTCAGCGGGTGGGGACACCACTTCGGAGGTGTCGAGCGGTTTCGCTCATGGGGCTGCCTCTCGCAGTCAGGGGTGCCGACCCGACTCGGCGAACCGGGCTTCCGGCCGACCCTCTACGGCCGGGGCGTGTACCACGTCGGATAGGGTACACACTCGCCAGCGATGGTGGGGCCGAGGAGCGGGACCTTCGGGTAGCGCTCAGCAGCTCGCCCGGGCTGCACAGCGGTACGGCGCTCGCACCGTGCCGGGCCATCAACGCGTGCTCTTCGGGGCGCGCAAGGGTGGACAGAGGGTAGGGAACGGGTCTTCCCGTACCGAGGGATCCCGACGGCTCTTCGGAGCCGAGCCGCTCCCCGTCAAACGGGATGTGGTGTCTCACAGCAGGGTAGAAACGCCAAGGAGGCAACGGCCGCGGTGACGCGGTGCGGCTGTCGACAAGGAATACCCTTCGAAGGGTCCGACATGCATCGCGAGGGCAGCTCCTCGCGAGCCCAGAGGTTCGCCTCGACGCTCGCAGGAAGCAGAAACGCGATGAACCCCAGAGCCGGCAGCAGGATGCAACAAGCCTGCAGAGCTGGTGCGGAGCAAGCCGGCGAGGTGGTGCGAAACCACGAGGTCGGAACGCGATGGAGTCGCATGGCCGCGGCTCCCCAAAGCCGCCTTCGGGTGGTGGGAGTAGACGCATCGGTCGTGGAGCGTGCTCGCAGCGAGTGCTCAGGCTTCGGTCTGAACTCGTCGTGAATCAGGCACGTGACGCGCGAACGGCAGAGGGGAACCGAGAACGGACGGACTGCGCCAAGCGGCTCATCAGAAGTGGTGAGGGCGCGAGCGCGAGGGGCCTGGGTGGTGCGGTGGCGTGCCCCAAGGTCATGCAGGGCAGCGAGAGGCTTTGGTCTTGAGCGGCTGCGTCGAACGTCCTCAAAGAGAGGCGCCGGAGACGGCGTAAGCTCACAGAGGGCTGCGGGAGAGGCCAACGACCCGCATCGTCGCAAGTGCAGGCAGGTTTACACTAGCGTTTGTTGGTGTCTGCCCGCTCCCTGGTAGTCCACGGTCGCGCACTCGCGAGTGCGCGCTCAGCTCAGGTCCCGTTCGTCCTGTCCTCCATCGGCTTTACCGGCTGCTCGCCCCGATCAAGTTCGCTTGGTCGGGGCGATTTTTTTGTGGGGCGGGCCGAGCGTCGGCTGTTGGGCGTGGGCGCGTCGCCGGTCTGCGCTGCCGCGGTTGGGATCGAGGGTCGGTTCCCACCGCTGTCGAGACTCAGCGTCGGCATCCGCGCCTATTTCTTTGGAGGGGGCTTGGGGCGGCGGTAGACCCAGCGGGTCTCGGTGCTGGCCTGTTCGTCGTAGCGGTAGTCCATCACGACCGCCTCGCGGACCTCGATGGGTCGCGTGATGCGGTGCTCGACGATCCAGCGGGCCAGGGCGCCTCGGGCTTGCTTGGCGTAGAAGCTGATCGTTCGGGCCTTCCCTTTGCTGACGTCTTGAAAGACCGGCGTGATGACGGGCAGGTCGAGAGCGTTCTGGTCGACCGCTCGGAAGTATTCTTGGGAAGCGAGGTTCAGGACCGTCGGCTCGGGGTGGGATGTGGCGATCTCGTGGATCCTTCGTGCGATCTTGTCGCCCCAGAATGCGTAGAGGTTCCTTCCTCGGTCCGTGTGGAGCGAGGTGCCCATCTCGAGGCGGTAGGGATGGATCCGGTCGAGGGGGCGGAGCAGGCCGTAGAGCCCCGAGAGGATTCCGACGTGGTCCTGGGCCCACCTCAGATCGGCCTCGGACAGCTGGTGGGCGTCGAGGCCTTGGTAGACGTCGCCTGCGAAGGTCAAGACGGCGGGGGTGCCCTCGCTGTGATCGGGGCTCCAGCTTGCGAAACGCTCGACGTTGAGCGTGGCGAGGTTGTCGGAGAGGTTCATCAGGGCCTTGAGGTCCCCGACATCAAGCCCCTTGGCGCGCTCGGCGAGCTCGATGGAGTCCTGGGTGAAGTAAGGTTCCGTCGAAGAGATCGATCGAGGCGCCGGGTCGAGCTGGAGCTTCTTGGCGGGGGAGAGCAGGACGAACACGATCGCCTCCAGTGCAAGGAGGGGCGCTAACCCAATCGGAGCTCGAAGGGGGCGTGGGCGAGGCTACCGCGTGGAGGTTCCGGGTCGCGGTAGCGGGGCTCGGTGCCTGGCCGCAGCCTCCGGGGTGATCGATTCGGTTAGGCCTGCGGCTGGAGGCACGATGTCCGAGACCCTGCGTTGGCTGGAGCGCGCCCGAATCTCTCCAGAAGCGGTGAGAGACGCCCTGTGGACCTTACGAGATCCGGAACAGGCTCGCATGGCGGCCCTCGCGCTGCGCGCGGTCGGGCCTGCGGGGGCTGGGGCCCTCGCCGAGGCGCTGGAGGTGCCCGAGGCGCGGGTGAGGGCGGTGGTGATCGAGACGGCGGCGCTGCTCCCGAGCCTCACGGCCGCGCTGGCCGACAGGGTGGACCAGGAACCACTCCCTTGGCTCCGTCGGGCCTTGGTTCGGGCCGTCGCGCCTCGATCTCCAGCGCGGGCCAGGGCTTGGAGCTGCGCCCCCGATCTCACCGTGCGCGCGGAGGCGCTACGAGCCTGTCCCAAGGATGAGGCGTCGGCGTCGCTCGCGGCCGCTGCCTTGCGCGAGCTCGATCCAGGCGGCCGCGCTGACCCTGCCGACCGCGTCGTGCGCGTCGTGCGCGTCGAGGTCGCCTGGCATGCCTGTACGATCCTCGCCGTGTACCCGGTGGCCGATACCGCGGAGATCCTGCGCTCTCTCAGCCGCTCCCCCAACCCCTTTCTGGCGAGCCAGGCCGCCCTTGCCCTCGTCGCGGGGGGCGGCCGCGCTGCGCCTTCCATGGGTCGGCTCTTCGACCCTGCGGTGCCCTCAGACCTTCAGGGAATGACTAAGCTGCGCGACGAGGACCCCCGCGACCTCGAGCTCGCCGAGATCGGACTCCTCCGGGGAGCCGAGCCTCTCCTTCTCCGCGCCGCGCTGGGACGGCTTTCGTCCTCGCCGGCGACGAGCGCGGCGATCGCTGCCGCCCTGTCCCACCCCCTGCCCGAGGTGCGTAAGCTGGCGCTCACGGCGCTCGATCGCCGTAGGGATGACCCGGTCTGGGAGGCTTACGAGCGCATGGAGGCCGAAGAGCCCGAGCCGGAGCTCCGCGAGGCCTTGCTGTGGACCCTGGGCCGGCGCTCGGAGCCGCCGAGCCTTCGGCCTTTGATCCGCGCGGCCTGCCGGGAGCGCTCACCTAGCCGGGAGGTGGCGATCCAAGCTCTCTTGGCACGGGTCAAGCGCACGGCGCGTGCCCGTACCCAAGAAGCAGGGGAGGCCTTGGTCTCGAGACTTCGCGACGGCAGTCTGCGAGAGCGAGGGCTGGCGGCGGAAGCGCTGGGGCGTTTCTCGGATCCCCAGACGGCTCAGGCGCTTCGATCGGCGCTCCCACAGGCTCCGCGCGAGCTCCGCGCCCGGATCGAAGAGAGCCTCCAGCGGCGCTGAGGCCGGGAGGCTCTCTACCCTACGTCGCGCGAGCTCTGGCTACTCGCCCCATTCGCTGCGGATGTAGGCGACCGCCGCCTTGGCGTCTTGCTCGTTCACCACCGAGCCCCAGGGCGGCATAATGCCGACATCGCCGCTCACGCCTTCGCGGATCGACTTGACCAGCGCCGCGTCGGACTTTGCGAGACGAGCAGGATCATCGGGGAAGCTTGCGGCTTGGCCATTGTTCCCCTTGCCGTCGGCCCCATGGCAGGCGACACAGTAGGTGTTGTAGACCTCTTTGCCGCGGGCGACCGGATCGGGCGCAGCTTCTTCGGCGTCGGGATCGATGCTGCCGCCGACCTCGGTCGCGGTCGCCTGGGTGTCCTTGACGTCTTCGGCGTGGTGATGATCCAGACCGAGCTCTTCGCGGACTTCCGCCCGAACACGGTCGTAGTTGGCCTGGTTGGGGTTGGTCGCTCCGCAAGCGGTGAGCGCGAGAGAGAGCAGGATGAGGCGCATCGGAGGGCTCCGGGTTCGGTTCGCGTCTGGGCCGGTCCTATCCGCCCTGTCTCATCCTGCCACTGCCACGCGTTGTGGCAAGGGAGGGAGATGTCTTCGGTCCTGGCTCCCCGGGGTCGCGCCAGAAGTAGATCAAGGCCGCTCCCACGACGAGCAGCCCGATGGTCGCCCAGAGCAGGGCCCAAAAGATGGCGGGGACCCCGGTATAGTTTGCCATGTTCACGGCGTCGGAGTGGCCGACGCCCTGGGTCGTTCGCGAGATCAAGGTCCGCACGCTGCGCAGGCCGTCGAGCGAGATTTGAACGCCGAGAAAGACCACGACGAACTGACGGAGGCTTGGCGTGGCGGCGATCGCTGCGGTTAGGAGCAAGGCGCCGGCGCCCACCCCGACGGCCCAGGTGACCATCGCGCCGCTGAGGAACAGCCCCACCAAGGCGCCGAGGACGAAGAGGCCGCCGAAGGCGCTGAGGAGCGCGGTGGCGATCCACCGCTTCTTCCGCGCGCGCTCCACGGCGAACCCCAGGCAGCCCAGGCCTGCTCCCGCCCCTGCCGCCGCCGCGAAGACGGTCAGGTTGCTTGCGAAGACGACGGTCGAGAGGAGGGTGGCGGCTCCCAGGGCGATTAGGGTGGGGCGTGCCCAGCGCTGGCGCCGTCCAGCGAGCAGGAGTAGGGCTCCGGTGAGGGTGGTGCTCAGGTACCCAGCCGAGCTCGTGAGGATCCTGCCGCTGCCACGCGAGGTCACGCGCCCGCTGGTATCGAGGTTGACGCGCAAATCGAGGACCTCACCCCCGGTGAGCACCGCCATCACGGCGTGACCTGTCTCGTGGATGAAGGTGTTGAAGAGCCGCGCGGGGTAGGTGAGTAGGAAGCCGAAGGGGAGAACCATCCCCAAGATCACGAGCGCGGCTGCTATGAGCAGCATGGACCGGGCTCTCCAGGGCGACGAGGCTCGACTCATCGGGCGATCTGCAGCTCGACGGCGACGGCGTAGTGGTCGGAGAGCTCGTAGTCTACCCCCTCCAGGGGCTCGGTGTAGGCGAGCCAGGCCTTGTTCACGCGGACGTAGCGGTTGGGGTCGCGCAGCAAGACGTGATCGATGCGCGCAGGCGGCTCATCGCCGGCGTAGCTCTGGAAGAAGGTGTAGTTGCAGTCCGTGACCGTGTGGACCCGTCGCGCGGACTCGCGCTCACAGAAGGCGCCGTCGCCGTAGGGGGCCTCGCGGTAGAGCTCGCCGAGGCCGGTTGGAACGTGCAGACCCGCCTCGACATCGCCGGGGGGACCGTGCAGGGCGAAGGTGTCGACCATGCCGCCATAGTAGGCGAGCAAGGGAAAGGCGGAGGCGTTGCGTAAGTAGCCGGTGTGGCGCTTTCCGTCGGCGTCGACCCAGGCATCGTTGGCGTAGTAGGGCCCCGCGTTGATGTCGCCACCCAGGATCACGATCCCTGGCTCCTCGCCCAGCACCAGGCCGAGCTCACGGGCTTGCCGGTCCCGGAGGTGCCAGAAGTCGTAAAAGGCCGACATATGGGTGGTGGCCAGGGTGATGGTGTGGCTCGTGTTGAGCAGACGGAAGGAGTAGGTGAGGTAGCCGCGCTTGATGTTCGGCCCAGGCCAGCGCTCCACCCTGCGCTGGGCATCGAAGAAGGCCTCGGTGCGGTCGACGCTCATGCCCGCGACCTCGTCTCGCACGAAGATCGCGGTGCCGTGGCGCTCGGAGTCGCGTCGGCTGCCGACCCAGGCCGTATAGCCGTTCTGCTCTGCGACCTCGACGAAGCGCTCGGTGTGGTCCCACTCGAAGAGCTCTTGGATCAACAAGATGTCCCAGTCATCGGTGAAGAGGACCTGGAGCTGCGCTTCGAGGCGCTCTTCGACGTGGGGCATCTGGACGCGGGTGAAGAGGTAGGGACGATCCAGCAGAGCCACGTTGTAGTTCAGGATCCGCAGGGTCACGGGGTCGACGAGGTCGGGGAGGGCTTGGTGAGCCTCGGTCATGGCCTGCTGCCAGGTGGTGGGGTTGGGGGGCCGCGTGGGTCGGACCCGTCGGTTGAGGAGGTCATCGACCGAGGCGTCGAGGCCGTAGGCGGGGGCTAGGTGGGCGAGCGCCTCGGTCTCGTCGAGCAGGGCTAAGTCTTTTTCGAGGTCGCCGATCTTGGGGGCGCTGCTTCCGGAACAGGCCACGAGGAGAAGGGAAGCGAGAATGCGCATGGGGTACTCCTATTTCGGAGTGAGTCTATCCTATGTGGACCGAGCGACGCGGAGAGAAGGATCTCGTTAAGGCGGAGGGCTCGATGCAAGGAGTCGCTGGATGACTACTTTTTCCAACCCTGCCCCGCCTCTTATCGAGCGCTGGCGCGCCATGGCAACCAAGGCGAGCGGCGGGAAAGATCCAGAGGCGCTGACGGCGCGGCTGGGGGCGCTCTCGCTTCCTGCCTTGTGTTGGGAACGGCCCGAACCAAGCTTGCCCTCGGGTCGGGTGGGGCCCTGGGAGCCCCGGCAGCCCCTCGCCTCACCCGATCGGTCCGAGATCGCTGAGCTCTACGAGCGCTTCGTGGCACCTCTGCTCCTCGCGGAGCCTTCGTGCCTCGCGGGGGATCCCAGCGCGGTCCCCGACCCTGCCTGGCTCGAGGCGATCCTGCCCGAGGGGGCCCTGGGGATGCCTGTCGCGATCCAGGCGGGGGCCTCCGCGGGTGCGGTCCTCGGCGCGGCCCTCGCGGTCGCCGAGCAGCGAGGCCTCGCTCGGTCCGAGGTCTGGCTCACCGTCCAGGGCGATCCACTCGGAGCCCTCGCGGAGCTGGGTGGCCTCTCGGTCCCTGCCGAGCGCGCGCTCGCGGATCTGGCAGAGCCGGCCCGCGTCGCGAGCGAGCTGCCTCATGTGCACGTTCTGGCACCCTCGGGGGCGTGGGCCGGCCGAGCCGGAGCGGAGCCTGCGGTCCAGATCGCGGTCGCGCTCTGTGGCTTCCTGGACATGGTGCGGGCGCTGGAGCCCGAGGGCCTCTCGGTCGGGCAAGTGGCCGCTGCCACGGAGTTGGAGCTGGCGCTCCGCGGCGATGTGTTGCTCGACCTCGCGGCGGTGCGCGCCCTTCGCCACCTGATGGTGCGGGTGCTTATCGCGTCGGGAGCCGCGGAGTCTTCCGTACGGATCTACGCCTCCCTGCCCTCGACGGAGCTCTCGAGCGTCGACACCACCACCAACCTCCTGCGCTTGTCGGCCGCGGGTTTCGCCGGGGCTGCCAGCGGTGCTGACGCGCTGGGTCTGCCGCCGCACGATCTGGCCACGGCCGCTCCCCAGGCTGCGGCACGGCGCTTGTCCGCCAACCTGCACTTGCTGCTCGCTCGCGAGTCGCGGCTGGGCCGGGTGCAGGATCCTGCTTCGGGCAGCTACGCCGTCGAGTCCCTCACCCGAACCTTGGCCCAGGCGGCCTGGACGGAGCTGCGCCTCATCGAGTCCGAAGGCGGGCTGCTCGCTTCCTTGCGGGCTGGATTCCTCCAAGAGCGCATCGCCGAGGCCCGGCGCGAGCGCCAGTCGCGGGTCGCACGCCGCGGGGAGCCTTGGGTCGGGGTGAGTCAGTTCGTCGACCCCACAGCGCCCCTCCCCGAGCCCGCCTCGGCGCCCCCAGCCGCGCGCCAGCTGGTCGAGCGCGTCCGAGCCGCCCCACCGTGGCGACCTGCCGGCGGCTGGGAGGCCCTTCAGCGTCGGCTTCGGCCACGACAGATCTCCGTCATGCTCCTTCAGCTCGGCCCTCTCGCCCGCCATAAGGCGCGCTCCGACTTCGCCCGCGATGTGCTCACGGCCGCTGGCTTTGGCGTGCACGACAGCGGTCCGATCATCGATCCCGACGCCGGAGCGGTCGCCTTCGCGACCCACGGCGCGCCTATCGCGTGTATCTGCGGGAGTGACGACGACTACGAGCGACTCGCCCCCACCCTCGCGACCCACCTGGTCGCGGCGGGGGCGCGGGCAGTGGTCCTCGCCGGTCGGGTGCCCGAGCCACCTGAGCCCTTCACCTCTGCGGGCATCCGCCACGCGGTGTACCGTGGGGCGGACGTGCTCTCGGTGCTCCGTGAACTCGCCGATCTCTTGGAGTCTCCATGAGCTTGCCAGACTTCGCCAACCTCTCACTTCGGGATCTGCCCGAACTCCCTGTGGGTCAGCGCCCCCAGCTCGCGCCGGAGCGAACCCCCGAGGGGATCGAGGTCGCCCCCGTCTACGGGCCGGCCGATCTCGCGGAGGTCGGTCACCTCGACTCGGTCCCTGGCGTCTCACCGTACGTCCGAGGCCCCTACGCCACGATGTATGTGACCCGCCCCTGGACGGTTCGGCAGTATGCGGGGTTCTCCACCGCCGAGGAATCGAATGCCTTCTACCGACGAAACCTGGCGGCGGGTCAGAAGGGGCTCTCGATCGCGTTCGATCTGGCGACCCACCGCGGCTACGACTCCGACCACCCTCGGGTCGCGGGGGACGTCGGCATGGCCGGCGTGGCGATCGACTCCCTCGACGACATGCGCATCCTCTTCGATGGCATCCCGCTCGACAAGATGAGCGTCTCGATGACCATGAACGGCGCCGTCCTGCCGATTCTCGCGCTATATATCGTCGCCGCCGAGGAGCAGGGCGTGCCTCCAGCGCAGCTCACGGGCACCATCCAGAACGACATCCTCAAGGAATACCTGGTCCGCAATACCTACATCTACCCACCGGCCCCGTCCATGCGGGTCATCGCTGATATTTTCAGGTACACCGCCGAACACATGCCACGCTTCAACAGCATCAGCGTGAGCGGCTACCACATGCAGGAGGCGGGGGCGCCCGCCGATCTCGAGCTGGCCTACACCCTGGCAGACGGGGTGCAGTATGTCCGCACCGGCGTCGACTCAGGGCTCGATGTCGACGCCTTTGCACCTCGGATCAGCTTCTTCTTCGCGATCGGTATGGACGTCTTCATGGAGGTCGCGAAGCTGCGGGCCGCTCGGCTGATCTGGGCGCAGGAGCTGGAGCGTCTCGGGGCGTCCAACCCCAAGTCGATGGCCCTTCGCACCCACTGCCAGACCTCGGGCTGGTCCCTCACGGCACAAGATGTGTTCAATAACGTCGGAAGGACCGCGCTGGAGGCCTTGGCGGCAGGGCTCGGGGGCACCCAGTCCCTCCACACCAACGCGCTCGATGAGGCGCTGGCCTTGCCGACGGACTTCAGCGCGCGCATCGCACGCAATACCCAGCTCCACCTTCAGCTCGAAGCGGGGCTGACCCATACGGTCGATCCCTTTGGAGGGAGCTACTACGTCGAGCGGTTGACCCACGACCTCGCCACTCGGGCGCGCGCTCACATGGACGAGATCGAGGGACTGGGCGGCATGGCGCGCGCGATCGAGTCGGGGATCCCAAAGCTTCGCATCGAGGAGGCGGCGGCCCGCGCACAGGCCCGGATCGACAGCGGGCAGCGAACCATCGTCGGGGTCAACCTGCTTCCTCCGCAGCATGAGGAGCGCATCCCGCTCCTTCAGGTCGACAACCAAGCGGTCCGAGAGCGTCAGGTCGCCCGGCTCCAGGCCTTGCGGGAGCGGCGTGATCCCGAGCGGGTCGACCGGGCGCTCCAGGCCCTCACGCGAGCGGCGTCCTCGGGCGAGGGAAACTTGCTCGCGCTCTCGGTCGATGCGGCGCGGGCCCTCGCTACGGTCGGCGAGATCAGTCTCGCCCTCGAGCGGGCTTGGGGGCGTCATCAAGCCAGGGTGCAGACCGTCAGCGGGGTCTACCGCGGGGAGGGAGGTGTGGATCAGCGAGAACTGGGCGCGATCGAGCGTCGGATCACCGTATTTGAGCAGGCCGAGGGGCGCCGACCGCGCCTGCTCGTGGCCAAGATGGGCCAGGATGGGCACGATCGGGGACAGAAGGTGATCGCGACCGCCTTCGCCGATCTGGGCTTCGACGTCGACGTCGGGCCGCTCTTCCAGACGCCGGACGAGACGGCCCGACAAGCCATCGAGAACGACGTGCACGTGGTCGGGGTCTCGTCCCTGGCGGCTGGGCACCTGACCTTGGTGCCAGCCCTGCGCGAGGCCCTCGCTGCGCACGGGCGAGACGACATCCTCATCGTCGTCGGCGGCGTCGTACCTCCCGACGACGTACCGACCTTGCTCTCGATGGGGGTGACGGCGGTCTATGGTCCGGGCACTGTCATCGGAAAGGCCGCGTGCGATCTGCTCGACAAGCTCGCCGGAGCGCTTCGGATCTCCCCGTGGCCGGAGCAGGGCTGAGGTGGCGCGCCGGCAGCTCACGACCCAGGACTATGTACGAGGCGTGCTCGACAGCGATCGCGCCGTGCTCGCCCGTGCGATCACCCTGGTCGAGAGCCATCGTGCGGAGCATCGCGCCATGGCCCGTGAGGTGGTCGAGCGCCTGCTACCGCACACCGGCGCCGCCCACCGCGTCGGGCTCTCTGGGGTGCCCGGCGCAGGCAAGAGCACCTTCCTCGAGGCGATGGGGCTCGCGCGCATCGCCGAGGGCCAACGGGTCGCGGTCCTCGCGGTCGATCCCAGCAGCGATGTGTCGGGGGGCTCGATCCTCGGCGACAAAACGCGGATGGGACAGCTCGCCGCTCACCCTGACGCCTTCGTGCGTCCCTCTCCGAGCCGGGGGGCGCTTGGAGGGGTACATCGGGCGACCCAGCAGGCGATGGTGCTCTGTGAGGCGGCCGGCTTTCGGTTGATCTTCGTCGAGACCGTCGGCGTGGGCCAATCCGAGACGCGGGTCGCCGAGATGGTCGACACCTACCTCGTGCTGCTCCTCGCGGGAGCCGGGGATGATCTGCAAGGCATCAAGCGCGGCATCCTTGAGCTCGCCGATCTGTTGGCGGTGAACAAGGCCGACGGGCCGAACGTCGCTGCGGCAGCGGTTGCCCAGCGGGAGCTGCAGGGTGCGCTGCGACTGCTTCGGGGGACTCAAGCGCCCGAGGTGCTCACCTGCTCGGCGAGGACCGGGGCTGGGCTCGACGAGCTATGGCAGGCCATGCACCAGCGCTTCGTGCGAGAAGGGGCGAGCGGGCGCCTCGAGGCGCGCCGCGCCGAACAGCGGGTTCGCTGGTTGCGTCGCCTTGTCGAGGATGAGGTCTTGCGTCGATTCTGGTCTGATTCAAGGCTTCAGGAGCGCATGGCGGCAGCGGAGCTGAGGGTGCGTGAGGGGAGGGCAACGGCCGGGTCTGCGGCGGAAGAGGTCTTGAAGAGCTGAGCCGCGAGGTGGTCCACTCTCGTGAGGTGTCGTGGGGCGAGATCGAGCGCCTTAACGGAAGAACCCTCAGCCGAGGCTGAGGGTTCGGAGCTCCGAAGAGCTAGAAACTGGCGAGACTACCAGCGGGAGTTGCGGTCGCGCCCGCCACCACCGCCACGGTTGTCGGAGCGCTGTTGGGCCTCGTTGACCCGAATGGTGCGCCCGTGCAGATCGGTGCCTTCCATGAGGCGCATGGCCTCGTTGGCATCGCTGTCGTTCGCGAAGGTCACGAAGCCAAAGCCGCGGGAGCGGCCGGTGTCGCGATCGGTGATCACCTTACAGTCGGTCACGTCACCGTGGGCCTCGAAGGCCTCGCGCAGCCCGTGGTCGTCGGTAGCCCAGGCGAGTCCGCCTACAAAGAGCTTCTTGCTCATTCTTTTTTCTCGTTGTCATTGTCGCTTCGGGGGATTCCCGGGGTTTGCGACGGGTCGGACAGGAGGTCCGATTCTCACGGCGTCAGAAGGACGCCACGCTCGGTCGAAAGACCCACACGTTCACGCAGGGGTGTGTCGGGACGAGCGCAGCAGTAGTAACAGCTCCCCGACCAGGGGCACGAAAAATCCTTGAATTTCTTTTGGTTCCGGGAGCGCTCAGGTGCCGTCTCGAGCTCGGCCGATCCGGAGCAGGAGCAGCGCCACGATCCCGAACAGCGTCGCGCCCGCCCCCCCTGCGAGCCAGCGCCAGCCCCACGAGGTCCGTGGCTCCCTAAGCGCCCGATGCCCATCGCCCATGACAACCATCCCCGCCCAGACCTCGGGAGTGTGCCCTGCCGCCAGGTGGTGACGCCGGGCGAGGGCGACGGCCTCGCTGACCGTCGCGCCTCGATCGATGTGTTCGTACATCGAGGTGATGAAGTCGGCAGCGGCCTCGTCGGGTAAGGGCCAGCGCGTGCCGATCACCGTCGTGGCTCCGGCTTGGAGCAGCGCCCTCGCGAGCCCTAGCGGGCCCTCGCCAGCGACGGTGGGTCCGTCGGCGGAGCGGCAGGCCGAGAGGATAACGATCTTGCCTTCGAGCGGTAGCTCGACCAGCGCTGCGGCGTCGAGATCGCCGGCGCCGGGCTCGTCCCCCGCCAAGAGGACCGCGCTGCGCTCGGGGAAGGTGGCGTCGACGATGGCGTGGGCTCCGATATGTATGATGGTCTCCGTAGCTTCTCGGAGGGCCGCCGGGGTGGCCTGGGCGTCCTGGACCCGACGCCCCCCGAGAGCGCGGACCGCAGCTTGGGCCTCGCGACGCGCTCCGGGCAGGCGTGGGAGCGAGGCGCCTGTGGTCGGGTCGAGGGAGGGGGTCTGGGGGTCGGCCAGCGCGAAGACACCGGCGCTGGAGTCGGGGACCTCCACGGCTCGAAGGGTGACGAGCAGGCTCCCAGAGGGGAGGACGGAGGTCGCGAAGCGGCTGAGGAGCCGTTGATCCGAGGGCAGGATCAGCGCGTCGAAGGGTAGGGCGTTGAGCGGGCCATCCGGGATGATCGTGAGGGCGCGGATCGACGGCGGCAGGCCATCGAGCCCGGGGGCGAGCAAGGCCTGTCCCAAGGCCTTGGCCGCGCGGGGCTCGTCGGGCGAGGCATCAGAGATCAAGCCCTCGTAGAGCTCGATCTGCTGACTCAGATCATCGACGTGGGGGAGTTCCCAGCGGTGCAGCCGATCGCGGGTGAGGAGCCAGCCCGTACCGACGCGGTAGACCGCCCCGCGGGGTGGGACCTGATAGGCGATCACCGCCTCGTCGGGGAGGAGCACTCCCTGCAGCTCAGCGAGGGTGTTGATCTCTGCCTCGGCCAGGGTCGAGTCAGGGATGGCGGCGGCCGACGAGAGCCGATCTCGCAGGACGCGCCCTCGGAGCAGCTCCATCACCTCCCAGGCTTCGGCGTCTTGGCCCAAGTTCGAGTGGAGGGTAGAGACCTCGTGGTACAGGCCCTTCCAGTGCGCGAGGAAGCCAACCCGGCCCAAGTCATCGTGTTGGTCTTGGAGCCCGAGCTCAAGGCGGGCGAGGCCCGCTCGGGCGGCCTTCAGGGCGCGCTCGGGCTCCCCCGCCCGGTCCAGCACGATCGCCTCATGCCATTTGAGGTTGGCCATGTCGTAGCCCTTGTCCTCAGCGACGGCGAGCCGGGCTTCTTCGAGGAGCCTGAGGGCGGCTTTGGGGTCGTCCAGCGAGCGATGGAGCGCCCACTGCTGGAGCGCTTCTCGGACCTCGATAGGGTAGTTCAGGGACCGAAGTTGCTCCAGACAGGAGGTGTAGCGCTCGTCTCGGATCGTCGCCTGCGTCGCGAGCTCCCCGAGCAAGCACTGGGCGCTCGCCTGGGCGAAGGGATTTCGCCCGTTCTCGGCCAGGCGAGAAGACTCTTCGATCCACGCCTCACGCTCGCCTTCGGGCACCAGGTAGCGGTTGCTCGGGTGCCGCATCGACCAGCGGGCCAGCTCGACCCGCGAGGTCGCTTCGACGTAGGCATCGTTGTTCTCGTGGGCCAGCTCGACCAAGGTGCGCTGCCAGCGTGCCGCTTCGTCGAGGCGCTCCACCCCCTCGGAGAGGCGGGCCAGGGTGTGTATCAGCACTAGACGTTCTTGATAGCCCAGGCCCTCGAATCGGGTCTCGTACAGATCTCGCAGCTCGCGCCAGGCCTCGCCCAGCCCCCTTCCACTCCACCATCGTAGGCGAGCGCGCTGGATCCGGACGGTGGTCAGAAAGTCCTCGGCGCCAGCGGCCTCGGCCGAGGCCGCCGCGAGATCGAGCTGAGCTTCTCCCTCCGCGTTTTCTCCTTTGTGAGAGAGCGCACTCGCGAGGTTCAGGCGGGCGTAGACCTCGCCCTCGATCTGGTTGGCCTGGGCGAACCCTTCGGCGGCTGACAAGAAGTGCTCGTCAGCCTCGGCATCGCCCTGATCGGAGAGCAGGCTGCCCAGGGTGAGCTGGGCGGCAGGGTGCTCCAGGTGGCGTCGCGCTAGCTCTATCGCCTGGGGGTAGGTACCTGATCTCCGAGCCGCCATATAGATACAACGCCAACCTTCGCGTGCGGCCGGATCGTCATCGATCGGTCTGGCGCACGCGGCGAGAGGGTCGACCCCGGAGGGGGCCGAGGCGAGAGCGAGGCCGAGGAGGAGCCCTGTCAGTCCGATCACCGCACCACCACCGCCCCCGACCCGGAGCCGACCTTGTCGCCCGAGACGTCGCGTGCGGTCACTCGCCAGAGGAGCCGCGTCCCAGGATTGAGATCGGAGAGGGCGGCTGGGGGGACGCGGAGGCGGTCGGCCTGGAGATCTCGCGCGGAGTGGATGACGCCTAGGTCTTCGTCCGTGATCACGACATCGAAGCTGAGCTCGTCGCCGTTCGGGATGGACCAGATGAGCTCGAAGGCATCGCGAGGGAGCGCTTGGTCCGCCGGGGTCAAGAGTTCGATCGGGGTGCCCTTGGTGGCGCGGTAGAGGGTGGGCGCGTCGGGGGCGTGGGGCTGGAGCGCGGGCAGGATCGCCAGCAAGGCCAGCGCTGCGACCGCCAGACCCGCCGCCCCGACCCAGGTGCTCGGCCGGCGGAGGAGGGGGATCACCTCGGCGTCGGGAGCGTCAGATCGGACTCCCAGCTCCGCGTGGTCGACCGAAGTCGCGTCGTCGTCTTCGTCGTGGCTTGTCTCTTCACTGGGGGGCTCGGCTCCGATCGGCATGCCCAGGTCGCGCCGCATCTCGACCGCCAGCCGCCAAGCTTCGGCCCACTCTGGGCTCTGCTGCGTCAGGTCGATGAGCTCGCCGACCTCCTCGGGCGAGAGCTCCCCATCGAGGGCATCCCAGATGCGCTCCGGGTCGGGATCTGGACGGTCGGAGAGGGGGGAGACTTCTGCCTTCCAGGCACGGCGGAGGGGATCCTCATCGCTCAACGTGGACCCCCAAGCGTCGGAGTCGCTCTCGCAGATCGGCAAGTCCCCGGTACACGTTGTTCTCGGCCCGCTTGCGGGTCCAAGAGAGCAGTCCCGCGATCTCGGGCACGGAGTGTCCTTGCAGGTGGAGGAGCACCGCGCGGCGGCGGGGCTCATGGAGTGCCTCGAGGCAGGTCGAGATGGCTTCGCGGAGCTGGCTGCTCGAAGCCTCTCGCTCCGGGTCGATGCCTGGTGAGGCGAGCGTTCCTTCGAAGGGCGTGATCGACTCTTCGGGCCGCCTGGACTGTCTGCGTAGCTCGTCGATGATGACGGAGTAGGCCACGCGCCAGTGGTAAGCGGCCGCGAGCTCGCCCAGGGCGTCGCCCTTGCGCTTGATCAGCTTGAGCAGCGCTTGCTGGACGAGATCTTCGCGCCGATCGGAGAGCGACTGGGGGCAGTGGCGAGCGATTGCCCGCTCCAAGATCTGCTTGGAGCGTATGATTTCGGGGTCCTGATGCTGCGCGAGCGTCGTCATCGTTCGTAGTATACCAGACAAAGCGCACAGCAGGCTCCATGAGTGAGGGGACCACTCTGCCTCAGGAACGTCCCGCAGCGCGGGGTCCCTCACCCTCGACACGCAAGGGGTCGAGGTCGCGCTCTACCTTGCGGAAATCCGGCCGCGGAGGCGGTAGGAGTCTTGGAGTTCTTCGCGGAGCGCCCCCGTGTCAGGGTCGAGCATCCAAGCCGGGGCCCGTCGCGCGGGGACCACGATCTGGCGGGGACGCTCGTAGGTCCCGAACACCAGATCCCACACCGGGGTGGTGACTCCGTGATTCTTGCTGGCGTTGCCGAAGTGGTGCCAGAAGTGGTGACGACGTGCCCAGCGCCCGTAAGCCCCCAGACCCGCGCAGGTGTGCTCACGACGATGGAGCAGCTCATAGACGAGGTAGGTGCCCATCAGACCCGACGTATAGGCCAGCCCGAGCAAGGGGCCGGCTATCCAGGCTCCGAGGGCCCAGGTGAGCGCCGCGACCGGCAGGGCCGCGAGCGCCTTCTTGGTGGCAGGACCGAAGTAGCCCTCGATGGCGTGGTGACGAAGGTGCTCCACCCCGAAGGGGTTGCCACGGAACCATCGGTGATGCCCCAAGAAGCGGTGGATCACATACTCGAGCAAGGTCCAGCAGAGGGCTCCGAGCAGCACAGCGACGAAGAGCGAGATCATGGCTTCTCCGGGTGGGAGGTGGTTGGGCGGGACGCGAGTCGGTCCGGGTCAGCGCCCCAGCCACGCAGGAGGCCGTTGAGGGTGAGGTCGAGCAGTCGATCGACGTCGAGCACGCCGGGCAAGCGGCGCTCCTGCTTGCGTAGCTGAAGAACACCCTGGGTCGAGGCGAACAGGGCGATCGCTCGGTCGGAGGCGCTCCCGGGCTCGAGGGCTCCTTCTTGGACGGCTCGTTCGAGGGCGCGCTGGATGTGACCTTGGACCATAAGGCTCGCCTGGAGGATCTCGGCGAGGCTCGATGGGTGCTCGACCAGGGTGCGCGGATCGGTCAGGAGCTGGGAGATCAGGGTGAAGTGGTGGGGCTGCTCAAGCGAGAGATCTCGGTAGAGCTCGAACTGTGCCAGAACGAGTCGGAGGGGATCAGGCTCAGGTAGGTCCGCGATCGCGCCGGCGATCTGGGTGAGGGTTTGTCCGACGACCGCCGCGAGTAGCGCGTCCTTCGAAGGGTAGTAGCGATAGATCGCACCAGGACTGTAGCCAGCGCGCGCCGCGACCCCCTTGACCGAGAGGGCGTGCAACCCGGCTTCGGCCACTTCGAGCGCGGCAGCGCGCAGGATCCGGTCCCGGTTCTTGTTGTGACGACGGGCGCGTTTAGGGCTGGTCAGGGTGCTCATGGATGAAAGATAAACGCGATTTACCATTTTTGCAAGAGCGATCCGAGGCCTCGATGCAATACTCGTTGAGTGGGTCCGTCTATAGGGCTAGGACGGAGTCTTCTGCCATGCAGGATCCCTTGACCTCTCTCGACACCCGCATCGCGAGCTACCACGATCAGCTCATCGCCTTTCTGCGTAAGAGGGTGGCGAGCGATCCCGAGGAGCTGGCGCAAGAGGTTTGGCTCCGCATTCATCGTGCCGCGCCGGATCTACCTGATGAAGCGGCTTTTCGCGCGTACATGTATACGGTCGCGCGGCGCCTGGTGATCGATCGGCACCGGCGACAGGCGGCGCGGCTGGAGCTGGTCTCGGTGGACGGTCAGACCCTCGAGCGCCTGAGCCAGTGGACCGGCGGACCGGATCGGGACCTGGAAGCCCGCGAAGTCCTCGTAGTCGTGACCTCGACCCTCGAACAGATGAGCCCCGAGATGGCACAGGTCTTCCGGTGGCGGGTCCTCGAGGACGTCCCCTTCAAGGTCATCGCCCAGCGGCAGGGCTGTCCAGTGAACACGGCGCTCGCACGCATGCACCGAGCCGTCAAGAAGCTCTCGGTCGCCCTCGCCGACGCCGGCCTTGTCAGGGAGGATCCATGACCACGCCCCCGAGCCCCTGTCACCATGCCGAGACGACGACGCTCCTCTGGCTCTATGGTGAGATCGACGACCAGCACGCCGCTCACGTGGCTTCGTGCCCTGACTGCTCTGAAGTGGCCCGGCTTCACGCCGACGTCTTGTCCCTCGCCGCTCCGAGCTTGCGGGAGACCCCAGAGCCCCTGGCGGGGAGACCTCTGGTCGAGGTCTCGAAGGGTGGCGAGGGGGTCTCGCTCGGCTGGACGCTCGGGGCGCTGGCCGTGGCAGCGACGGTGCTCCTCGCGATCGGTGTGGTGTGGATGGGCTCGGTCGAATCGCCGTCTGAGCCTGCGGTCGTCCGGGCGCCGCACCCCTCTGCCTCCGAGGTCGCGCGCCTGCTCGTCGAGGATGCGCGGGACCTCGAAGCCGCCTCTTTCGATGATCTCGAGGATCTCTCCGATAATCTCGAGGAACTCTCCGATGATCTCGACTGGCTCGAAGAGAGCCTCGCCAGTCTCTAGCCGCTCGGTGGGAACACGCCCTCCGCTAGGAGCTCCAATGTCATCCTCTCGGTCAAGCTATCGTGCCCTCGTGGCTCTCCTTCTTATCCTGGGTGGACATCCCGCGATCGCGGGCCCAGGGGAGGGGCCTCCTCACGGCGCGCGGTCGATGGAGCATCGAGAGAGCCGCGTGCTCGATGCACTCGAGCGCCTAGACGAAGATCGCCACCAAAAGGTGATCATCCTTCGCGAGGCCCGGCCGGTTCTCTATCGTCGCTTCGTCCTCACCGAGGTTCGGGGGATGAGAGGGCGAGGTGAGTCGCCTCCGATCGAGCGGCTGGGCCTCATGATCGATCGCGCCTTTGCCCTTCATCGCGCACTCGAAGCCCACCAGTCGGCGCCCCCTGCCGAGCAGGGATCCCGGCGCGCAGAGATCGAGGCAGCGGCCAGCGCCCTCTTTGACCTGAGGCAGGAAGGTAGAAAGGAGCAGCTCGTCCGCCTCGAGGCACGACTCGAGAGAATGAAGGCCGAGATCACCGAGCGAGAGTCCCGCAAGGAAGACCTGATCCGTCGCTTCCTTGAGCATCTCGACAGAGGGGCAGCGGAGGACGAAGAGGAGCTCTGAGCGGCCGGCGAGCTTCGGTTCCTCAGAGCTCAGGCCGTTTACTTCTTCAGGGCGTTCGAGTTGAGGAGGATCGAGAGCACCACGCTCGGAGCGGCGTCCTCGTGGCCGTAGAAGGGGTAGCGGCCGGCGAGCCGAAGTCCGAAGGACTCGCTCACCCAGATGTGGTTTGCGAGCTCAGCTTCGAGAGTGTTCGACACGCCTTCGTCACGGATCCCGTACTGGTAGCTCAGGCCCACCGAAGGGTTCAGAAAGGATCCCCTGGGCTCCGCGGTGAGGCGCTTCGAGGGTCGAATGGCGAAGGGCATGACCGCCCCGTAGACGTTGAGCATGGTCTGCTGGGCGAAGTTGAAGTTGATGGATGTACCCGCGTGGACGGGACCGTAGCCGATCTCGGCTCCCACGCCCCCGAAGCCCTGAATCGGATCGCTGAACATCGCCATTCCGTCGGCCTTGTACGCGAGCCAGCGGTGCTTTCGCACAGCGGGATCCCATCCGGTGAAGAAGCCGCTGCGAGGCGTGGTCTTTCGAGCCCAGTCCGGTGGCGAGTAAAAGGGTGGGAGCGGCGCGCGGCGACCTTGGGCGGTCCGCGACCGAGCTCGCTCCAGGTGGGCGGTCGTCCAGGGGCTCGCGTCGCCATACGTCGCGATCAAGGCATCGAGCGCCTGAAGCTTCTGTTCGACGGGCGCTCGACCGATGGAGAGGAGCTGTCGGGTGCTCTCGTAATCGTTGAAGTAGTTGGTCCACATGGTGGCCTGGGCTTCGTGGTACTCCGTCCACTCCCGACAGGCCTCCTGGGCCTTGTCCGTGTAAGGACCCTCGTTGTGGTTCGCGAGCGCGCACCAGGCCTTCGCGGTGTCCTGGGGAGAGACGGTGTCGGACTCGGTGGCATCGATCGCCCGCCAGTAGAGAGCTTCGGCTTCGACGTCGACGCCTAGGCCCTGGGGCCGATCGACCGCCACCTCCGGGCGGGAGGGCATGGTAACCGTCCGACGCGAGGACTCGGACCGCTGATCGACGATCGCGCTCAGGTTCGGGGGACGAGTGCGTCCGGCCGAGCTGAGGGGGCGGTCTTGGCCGACCTTCTGGGGGGTCTGATCGCGCCCGACGAGCACGGTATCGAGAGTCTGGCGCGTCCAGGTCAGGGCCTCGGCCGAGGAGACGACTCCGTCGCCATCGAGATCTCCCCAGCCGTGGAGCGCCCCGAGCAAGAGATAGGAGAAAGCGGGGCGATTCTCGCGCGGTAGGGCGCCCGCGACCTGGCTCGCGGTGCCCGCGGTGAGCTCGATGGTGTTGCGCTCGGTGGCGCTGAAGGTCGGCACGAGGAACTGGAGCCCGGGCGCGAGGGACTCCCCTCGAGCGTCGCGGCCCGAGAAGCAGGAGTCGAGCACCAGCACGCGCTGACTTGCCCCCTCGGTCACCGTGAGGAGCTCTTGGCGGGTCAGGCCACGAGCGCCTAGGCTCTGCGCGGTGGGCTGCACGTCGACGCCGAGCAGCGAGGCGTCGCCTGTCTTCAGGTCCGGGGCTCCATGGCCGATGAAGACGATCCACAAGGTGCCTTCCCCGTCCATGTCTGCGGCGAGGCGCTGGGCCTGCTTGCGGATCTCTTCGGCGGTCGCCTCGGCGTCGAGCAAGAGCCGGGTGCGGTGTGCAGGAATGGCGCGACCCACCGTAAACCAGGTGTACCAGTCCCTCGCGTTCCGTCGGGCGCCGGGGATCCTGGGGGCGGCCCAGTAGTCCTCGATCCCGATGACCAGCGCCGCGTCGTTCTCGCCGCCCCCGACGTTCGACGGGCGGTCCAGATCGGGCCAGACGGCCCAGGCGATGGCGAGCAGGAAGAAGAGCACGTCGACTCCGATGACGAGAGGGAGAGGCCTCGGTGGACGTCGACGGGCCACCAGCCATTCGAGGTTCTCGCGGGATCAGTCTGGCTGGGACACTCGGAGGGCATCGAGGTAGACGCGACGATCTGGGTCGAGATCGAAGCCGTCGTCGCGTACCCGGACGCTGAAGCGCATGGCGCTCGCGCCGAGGGGGATCCGCGCGGAGGGGATCTGGATGAGGCCGGCGTGATCCCCGTGGGTGGCGGCCGACACCTCGAACCAGAGGCCGGGAGCGACCGCGGCGGTGCCGAATCGGGTGTCCCAGTCGTCGTTAAACCAGGCGCCGTCGGTCCCTTCGAGGCGGTTGTCGGTGCTTCCGGCGGCCACGTCGGCTTCGCAGGCTTCGACGGAGGAGTAGAAGTTAGGGTTGAGCCGGACTCGGAGGCTGTTGTCGACCTCGTCGGCGACCACGTAGACCGCGTAGCTCATTTGGATGTCGAGTCGGTCGTTGATCGCGAGGCAGCGGTCGAGTCGGTTGCTGCCGAAGCCCCCGACCGGCTCGCTGAACCAGGCCACGTGATCGCCCCGAAAGGCAGAAATACCCTCACTCGACGCCTCGGCGATGGTCAGGGTGTCGGTCGCCGAGACCACCGTCCACGGACCGAAGGCCTCACCCGTCTGGAAGTCTCCAGCGTACTCATCGAAGTCCTCGACGAATCGCGCTCCTTCGCCCGGGGAGTCTGTGTCTGTATCGGAGTCGGAGTCGGAGTCGGTGTCTGTATCGGAGTCTGTGTCTGTGTCTGTGTCTGTGTCTGTGTCTGTGTCGGCGGATGGCGAGGAAGGCTCTCCGTTGCAGGCTGCGAGAGCCAGAGCGAGGAAGGGGGCGTAGCGCATGGTCGTCTCCAGAGCAGGTGCGGCGGGGTCTAACGGGGATCGTTCCTTATCGGCAACCTGCACCCCGTAGGGTCCGCGGCCGACGCTCCTTGAAAGGTCACGCTGGCCCTGGGTCGCATGAAGGGGCCGGAAATGGATCGGGGGTAGTGTCCGGGGCTCGGAGGGCCAGCCTAGAGAGAGGCATGTCCCGAAGGCATGGCTCCAGCGGCCCCCCCAGCTGCGTTCGAGCACGCTGCGGGCCTCGCGGGACTCCATCCCGGAGCCGCGGGTGTTGAACCTTAGAGACTATTTGTGGTACGAAAGATAGCGAATCCGATCAAAGAATCTATAATAAAGTAACATGGAGCTCCTCATGTTGGTACGGTATTGGATAGGTATCATGGCTGTCGCCATCGCGGCGTGTGCGGACTCGACCCCCGCGCCCGACGCCGGTGGCTTCAGCGCCTCCATCGTGCAGCCCGCCCAAGGCTCCGATCTGTCCGATGCGGCGACGATCGCTTTTATCGGGTCTTTCTCGCCGGCGGATGGGCAGCCCGCCGTCGCGTCGATCGCCTGGACCTCCAGCATGATCGGCGATCTTCACGTCACCTCCAACTCCGAGTCCCCAGGCGAGAGCCGCTTTCAGCGAAACCTGCCCGCCGGCGAGCATCGGATCGACTTCGTCGTGGACTTCGAAGACGGCCATCGGGAGATCGACAGCCTGGAGCTGTCCGTGGCGGCGTCGGGCAACGCGCCTGAGGTCCAGATCCTGGCGCCTACCGGCGAACGTCCGTTGCCCGAACAACGCGAGGTGAACCTCATCGGGGAGGCCTCGTCGAACGGCTACGGGACCGCGGATCTCACCGGACGCTGGGTCGTGCTCCCGGAGAGCGGCGAGGCGCAGCACTATCCACCGAGCTCCCTCGGGCACGACGGGCAGGCTGTGGTGAGCTGGACCCCCCCTGCGGTGGGGAGCTACACCCTCGTCTTCGAGGCCGAAGACCCCTTGGGACTCGTCGGGAGGGTGACGCGCTCGATCGACGTCGCAGATCTGAGCGCCATCGACAACGACGGAGACGGCTACACCGCCGATGTCGACTGCGACGACGACGACCCCGACATCCACCCTGGCGCGCCCGATGAGCCGGATCTGGACTTCATCGACAGCAACTGCGACGGGATCGATGGTGACATCGAGCGGAGCGTCTTCGTAGATGTCGCAGACGGAGTTGACGGCGCTTCGGGGCTGAGGCGAAGGTCTCCGCTCCGCGACCTCGGAGCTGCTGTCGACGTCGCGATCCGCGAGGGTCGGGACTGGATCCTGCTCCGCCACCACGGGGCCGAGGCCTACGAGCTCGACACCCTCGACGCTCCGGTCTCCATCGCGGGGGGCTACGGAGCGGGCTTCCTGGCCCGTGGATCCTCAAACCATACCTTGGTGGCGCCACAAGCCCCCGAGCGGGGGCTGGTGATCTGGCGCGTCGACGAGCCGATTACGTTGCAGCAGCTCCAGATCGAGTCTGGTCGGGGCAGCAGTGCGCCGCACATCATCGGGGTGCACGCCTTCGAGTCGGCGCCGGTACGCTTCGAGCGCGGCGTGATCCGTACCCTCGACGCCTACGACGCCGACCCCCCCAGAGCTCCTGCCAAGGCCGATCGGGGCGGGGCGGGGACGCGCGGTCGGAGCGTGTCGAGATCTTGCGGGAGCACCCACTCGGACTGCGGCAACTTCGACGGAATCGGTGGGATCGGATCCTTCCTCAACCGCTGTGGGGGGGCGGGCGCCTCCTACTACGCGGCCGGCGGGAGAGGCGGTCACGGTGGCGAACAGGACGACTGGGACCACGGCCGACCGGGTCAAGCGGGCGGGGGTTCCGACGGCGGCTCCGGGGGGGCTGGGGGCAGTTACTCCTTCGTCTCCTTTGGTGGGACGTCCCGGCGGGTCGGGAACGATCCTCGGACCGGATCTCGGGGAGCCGACAGTCTGGTTTCGGGTGCTGCGGGGGCGCACAGCGGGCTTTACGGAACCATGGGCCTGGGCGAGATCCTCGGGCCTGAGGATCTGGTCTACCTGCCCCCGCTCGGGACGGAGGGGGGCCCAGGCCAGGAAGGCTCGGGTGGCGGAGGGGGCGGTGGGGGCGTCACAGGGCAGCACCCCTCTTGTCCCTCCCAGTTCGTCCCGGGTGGCGGGGGTGGCGGAGGCGGTGGTGGCGGCCATGGCGGAGAGGGCGGCAGCCCTGGCCCTGGTGGCGGCGCCTCGATCGCTATGATCGTGACCGGCACCCAGGTCTCCTTTTACGGCACGACCCTCATCCCAGGAGCTGGGGGTCGGGGTGCGGATGGCGGCCCGGGTGGAGCCGGAGGCGATGGCGGCCCCGGCGGGGATGGAGGCACGTCTAACGCAAGGATAGACGGTGATTACGCTTCAGCTACCGCCGGCGCGAGGGGCGGCGCGGGCGGTGCTGGGGCCAGGGGCGGGCCGGGTGGAGCGGGCGCCGGAGGTCCCAGCCTTGGGATCTGGTGCCGCGAAGGGGCCTCGCTGCGGGATCACCATGAGCTGACCTACGAGCTCGACGCGGATCCTGCGCCCGGCGGCCATCTGCCGGGCCAACCAAGCCACCGCGCACCCGAAGGTGTGGTCCAGTCCACGCTGGGCTGCGGTGGGTGAGCGGATGCAACCAAGGGGGCACGAAGACATGGTTTATTCAGTAACATCTCGATGCGTCCTGCTCGCTCTCGCGGGTGCCTTCGCCGCGTGCTCGAGCCCCTCCACCGACGTCTCTCTCCTCGTCGAGGCTTCGATCAACCGACCGCTGGACGGCGACGAGGTCACCGACGCGCAGAGCGTGGACTTCCTGGGCCTCTACGGACCTCAAGGTGGGGAGCCCGCGCTCACCGAGCTCGCGTGGTCCTCCAGCCTCATCGGGGATCTCCATGTCTCCCAGGTCCCCGAAGTGCAGGGGGAGAGCCGGTTCAGTCGCCGACTTCCCGAAGGTGAGCATCAGATCTACTTCACCGTCACCTTCGACGACGGTCGGAGCGCGACGGACGTCATCGGCCTGCAGGTCACGAGCTCGGGGGAAGCCCCCGAGGTCTCCATCCTCAGGCCTCTCGCCGACTCCGAGCCTGCACAGGGCCAGGAGCTTCATCTGGTGGGTGAGGCGAGCTCCACCCTCTTCGCAGCCGAGGACCTCGCGGCGACCTGGAGTATCGCCGGGCCGAGCGGTGGCGTGCGGACCCTGCCCACCCTGTCCCTGGGCCCCGATGGTCAGGTCAACGCCACCTACACCCCCGCCGACGCCGGCACCTACACCTTCAGCCTCCAGATCGAAGATCCAGCGGGTGTGGTGGGGCGGGCAGCCCTCGCGCTCCAGGTGCTCGACCTGAGCGAGGTCGACAACGACGGCGATGGCTTCACGGCTGACGTCGACTGCGACGACAACGATCCGACCATCTTCCCAGGGGCCGCCGACGCCCCGGATCTGGACTTCATCGATAGCAACTGTGATGGGATCGACGGCGACGCGGAGCGCAGCGTCTTCGTGGATCTGGCCGCGGGCGACGATCATGCATCGGGCCTCTCCCCCGCCGACGCCGTGCAGAGCCTCGTCCGCGCGATCGAGGTCGCAGAGGACCAAGGGCGGGAGTGGGTGCTCCTACGTCATGGGTCCCCGTCGCCCTATATCCTCGACGTGCTAGACTCCCCGGTCTCGATCGCGGGGGGATATGGCGCGGGCTATCTCACCCGCGTCGAGGGGGAGCGGACCCCGGTTCAGCCCTCCTCGGCAGCCCGAGGGCTGGTGGTGTGGCGCCTCGACGAGCCGGTGAGCCTTCAACTCCTTCAGGTCGAATCACCCGATAGCCCCGAAGGACCTCACCGGATCGGCGTGCACGTCTACGGCTCCGAGCTGGTGGAGCTTCAGGGGACCACGATCGTCGTGCCCGACGCGGCCGACGCGCCTTCGGCCGAGCGGCCGTCGAAGGCCGCCGAGGGGGCCACGGGTCGAAACGGGGGATCAGTGGTTCGCCCCTGCTCCGGGGCTTACGCCGACTGCGGCAATAACTACGGCACGGCCGGCGCCGGTTTCGGCTACCTGAACGTCTGTGGCGGAGCCGCCGTCTCCTCCTTCTCCCCCGGGGGCCGTGGGGGGCACGGGGCGAATCAAGACGTCACTGGCTTGGGCCGAGATGGCCACGACGGCGAGGGGGGCCTCGGTGGTGAAGGAGGGCTCGGAGGAGGCTTCAGTGTGGACTCCCGCTTTGAGGCGACGCCGGGCCAGCCGGGGCATCCGGGCCCCTCCGGGACGCTCGACGTGGAGCATAGTGCGTCGATCGGTACCTTCTCTTCGACCGCCTCCCCCCACGAGCTGACGTACCAGGCCCCGGTTGCCGTCGCGGGCGAGCCGGGGTTGCACGGCGGCGGTGGCGGAGGAGGCGGTGGTGGTGGCAGCGGAGCTCTTGACGGCTGCTGGCTCAACGCCGGCGGCGGCGGTGGTGGCGGCGGCGGCGGCGGCGGCGAAGGCGGCGAAGGCGGCAACCCGGGCGCGGGCGGTGGCGCTTCGATCGCCTTGATCGTGACCGAGAGCCGCGTTGCCTTTGCCGAGAGCGCCCTCACGGCCGGCAGGGGCGGCCGCGGAGGGAACGGAAGCGCGGGGGGCGAAGGGGGTGAAGGGGGCGAGGGCGGCGCTGGAGGCACCTCGAACGGTCGACTGTTCGATGGCGACGGCCGGTACACCCGCGGGGCTCCCGGCGGTGCTGGGGGCAAGGGAGGCGATGGGGGTCCTGGCGGCGCGGGCGCTGGGGGACCGAGCCTGGGGGTCTGGTGCCGACTCGGCGGCGAGGTGGTCGGGCTCAGCAGCTCCGACGTCTCGCTCCCCTCCGGCCTCGCCCATGGCGGGCACCCCGACGGGCACCCGCACCTCGCAGCACCCGCGGGGCTGAGGTCCTCGATCTACGGCTGCGAAGACTGAACTCGATGTGTTCGAGACTCCACTCCTATTCATGGAAGGTTCCTATGAAGCGCGCTCCAGTTTTCTACCTGACGACCCTCGCGACGATCGCGCTCGCCGGATGCGGCGAGGGGGTCGAGCCCCAGAGCGAACCGCTCCTGGTCTCCGCCTTGATCCAGGCCCCGAGCTCAGGGCTCGAGGTCGACGACACGGAGACGCTTTCCTTTTACGGTACCTACAGCCCGGCGACCGGCGAGCCATCGGTCACGGGCTTGATCTGGACCTCGAGCCTCACCGGGGATCTCCACGTCGCGGGAGGGGCCGCCGTTCCGGGCGAGAGCCGCTTCGAGAGCCTCTTGCCCGCGGGCGAGCACGAGATCCGCTTCACCGTCACCTTCTCCGATGGCCAGAGCGCGACCGACGCGGTCCAGCTCTCGGTTGCGGCCTCGGGCACCGCGCCGGAGGTCTCCGTGCTGTGGCCGGGGCCGGAGGATCAGCTCGCCGAGCAGCATCAAGCCGTCCTCCAGGGTCAGGTGAGCTCCGAGGAGCACGAGGCCTTCGCGCTGGTGGCGAGCTGGACCGTGGTCACGCCCGAAGGGGACTCGACCTCCTTGACCTCCGAGCCGGTCGATGCCGATGGCACGACCTCGGTAGAGTGGACCCCCACCCTGGGCGGGACGCACACGATCCGGCTCCAGGTCGAAGACCCCGACGGCCTGACGGCCCACGCGAGCGTCGCCGTCCAAGTCGCTGAGCTGAGCGAGATCGACAACGACGGAGACGGGTTCACGGCCGACGTGGACTGCGATGACACGGATCCGACCATCCATCCGGGGGCTCCCGACGCTCCCGATCTAGACTATATCGATAGCAACTGCGATGGCATCGACGGCGACATCGGGAGGAGCGTCTTCGTCGATCAGCTCGACGGCAACGACTTCGCGAGCGGCCTCGAGCCCGGCGCTCCCGTGAGCTCCCTCGAGCGAGCGGTCACCATCGCCGAGCAGGAAGGACGCGAGTGGGTCCTGTTGCGCGTCGCCTCAACCTCGCCCTACCGCCTCGAGGCCCTCGATGTGCCGGTCTCGCTCGCCGGCGGCTATGAAGCGGGCTTCCAGGAGCGCGGCGCGGAGCGGACCTTGGTCAGTCCCCTCGAGGCTCGTCACGGCCTCGTCCTCTGGCGCCTCGACGAGCCCGTTCGCCTCCAACACCTGCGCGTGGAAGCGGGGGGCCCGCGGGGCGGCGACTCGCCGCACAACATCGCCCTGCACGTCTTCGAGTCCGAAGAGGTGCGGCTCGAGTCGATGTTCATCCAGACCTTCGAGGCGGAGCGCGGCCGCTCCGCCGAGCCTCCCGACAAGGCCAGGCAGGGGGAGCCCGGCAGCGATGGGGGCTCCATTCACCGGGCCTGTGGCGGGTCGTTCCCGGACTGTGCTCGGCTCGCTCACGCGGTAGAGCCGGGGAACTACTGCGGTGGCAGCGCGGCGCACGACTACGAGCCCGGCGGCCGGGGGGGCGATGGTGGCTACCTCGGGTGGGGCGTCGAGCCGACCCGAGGCGCCGCTGGAGCTGACGCGCCGGGCCCGCTCGGTGGGGAGGGCGGGGCTGGAGGCTATGGATGGAGGTCGGCCCACGGTCCTTACGGTGAATTCGCCGAGCCGGGTCAGCCTGGCGCCGTCGGGCAGGATCGTCATCCCCGCTTCGAGGCAGGTGAGCCGAGTGAGCTCATGGGAACGCTCGAGCTTTCCCCTCTCGGGCCGGGGGACCTCGGCTACATCCCTCCTGTCGGCTCCGTGGGGCCTGAGGGGGGGCCCGGTGGCGGTGGCGGTGGCGGTGGCGGGGGCGTCACCGGACTCATCCCGGAGTGCACCGATCGCCAGGCTCCGGGCGGCGGTGGCGGCGGCGGAGGCGGTGGCGGCGAAGCCGGCGCAGGCGGGCTGCCGGGCGGAGGGGGCGGCGCCTCGATCGGCCTGATCGTGACCGACAGCGCTGTCTCTCTGGCCGGTACCGAGATCCGGGTCGGGCCGGCGGGCGAGGGCGGCGACGGCAGCGTCGGTGGCGAAGGGGGGGATGGTGGCCCCGGGGGGGCCGGCGGAACGTCGAACGGCGAGCCTCACTACCATCCAGACCTCAGTGATGGTGCGCCCGGCGGTGTGGGCGGCCGAGGCGGACGCGGCGGCCCCGGTGGAGCCGGCTCGGGGGGACCCGCCCTCGGGGTGTGGTGCCGGGGCGAGGTCTCGATCGGTGGTCGCGAAGACCTGTCGTTTGTCCTACCTTCTGAGGCAGCTATGGGAGGTCGGATCGGCGACCATCTCGCGTTCGGCCCCCCAGGTCTTCTCGAGACGATGTATGATTGCCCCTAGCTCTCACGAGTTCGCCACGGTGCAGACCCTGACCGACCATCATGGCCGTCGCCTCATTCTCCAGCGCATCGTCGGGCGCGGGGGCTTCGGCGAGGTCTACGAGGCCTCGGTCCACACGAGCACCGGGCTGTCGCGCAGGGTTGCGGTCAAGCTGCTCCGTGCGGACCTCAACGACAGCGACGACGCCTTGCTTCGGCTGAACGACGAGGCGCAGCTCCTCACCCACCTGCGGCACCCCGTGGTCGTCGGGGTCGAAGATCTCGTGAAGCTGGGGGAGCGAACGGCCCTCATCAGCGAGTACATCGACGGCTGCGATCTCTCGGCGGCCATGCCCATGCCCCCTCGGGCCGCCCTCCAGGTGGTGAGCAAGGTCGCCGAGGCGCTGGCTGCGGCCTGGGATCAGAGGGGCCCTGATGGGCAGCCCCTCCGCATCGTCCACCGAGACATCAAGCCGGGCAACATCCGGCTGGGTCCGCACGGGGTGGTCAAGCTGCTGGACTTCGGCATCGCCCGGTCCGAGACCATGGTCCGAGCAGCCAAGACAGGCACGGGCATGATGATTGGGAGCATGGGCTACATGGCGCCGGAGCGCTGGCTCGGCCGGCCCGACAGTCATCCGGGCGACGTCTTCGCCCTGGGGTGCGTGCTCTATGCGGCGCTGGCGGGGCAGCCCCTCTACCGCGACATGGCGCCCGCTGCGCAGGTGGGCACCTGCATCGACGCCGAGCGCCTCGAGTCCTTCGTCGAGGGCAGGCTGTCGGATCTGCCTCGCGAAGCCTCGCGGGGGCTCTCGCTCCTGCGCGACATGCTCGCCCACGATCCAGACGCCCGCCCTACCGCCTCGCAGGTCGCCTCCCGAGCCCTCTCGCTCGCAGGTCGCTGTCGGGGGCAGAGCCTGCTCGAGTGGTCCGTGCGCCTCGAAGGGGTCAATCAGGCTTCCCCGTCCGATCGCATCGACTCGTCTTGGATCGAGGGGCCCGATGGCTTTCGGCAGGTCGGGCAGGCGCACGACAGCTCGGCGCAGACCCTCGAAGCCCCACGGGTGCTTGCGTCATCCGAAGCCCCGACGGAACGCTCACCGGCCTCTCGTCGGCGCGTGGGCGCTCTGCTTGCCCTGGTCGGCGGCGGGGGGCTCTTGCTCGCGCTGTTCCTCGCCTTGATCGGCGTGGCGGGGGGCGCGCTCTTCGCCTTCGGTGGGGCGGAGCTCGGCGGGGTGGTGTGGCCCGAGCCCGAGCCCGAGGCGCCATCCTCCAGCGCGGTGATCGAGCCCGCGGCCGGGGTTGAGGTCCGGCCCCTGGACTCCCCGGTCGACGAGGCTCGGCAGCCCCAGCCCCAGCCCCAGGCGGCCCCCCCCCAGCCGGACCCGCAGCCTGATCCGCCCGCAACAACTCCGTCGCCGTCCGCCCCTGGCGCGGCGACCCCTGACTCGTCCGGCGCACCCCGCCGCACCTCTCCTGCATTCGACGATCCGACGGGATCGCCGGGTGCGCCGGCCTTGTCAGAGCCCGAGCCGCCCGCCATCGAGCAGGTCGCGGCCCCGGCCGGCGAGGTGCAGGTCGACTCCGCCGTGCCCGTTCGCCTGAAGGGCCCCGACGGCCTCGCGGAGCCCGGCCGAGTGCCCGAGGGGCGCTACTCGGTGCAGGCCAGCTTCGCCCATGGGGCTTGGACCGACACGGTCACGATCCGGGTCGCCGAAGGCGAGACGGTGCGCGTTCGGTGTGATCAGCGCTTTCGTCGCTGTCGGGAGCTCCCATGATCGGGATCCTCCTCAGCCTGCTCACCCATGCCTGCGAGCCCGGTGCCCTGGACGCGCTCCAGAGCTCTCTTGGGGCGATCGATCGGGCCTGGGTCGAGATGGACGGCGAGGCCCTCGATCGAGGCTTCGAGAAGGTCAAGGCGGCGCTCCATGACCAGTGTACGCCGCTCACCCCTGCGCTCTCGCTCCGGGTCCACCAGGCCTACGCGCGGCACGCCTACACCGTCTTCGACACCCAGACCAGCGTGAGGGCCTGGCTGGCCGTCCGCGATCTGGCCCCGGAGTGGACCGAGAACCTCGACGAAGACGTGCCCCCCGACCATCCCGTGCGCGAGGCCTGGTCGAGCCGGCCTGGCTGGAAGAGCCGCATCGACGAGGCGCCGCCAGGCGGCTGGGTGGTCGACGGTACCCCGGGCGACCAGGTACCGAAGGATCGCGCCTTCGTTCTACAGGCGCTCGGGCGCGACGGGCAGGTCACCTGGTCGAGCTGGCTCAGTCACACCAACGAGGTCCCCACCTCGCCTTGGCGAAGCCAGCGGATCAAGCGCCTGCGGGGGCGGGGGTCGGTTGTCAGTCTCGGAGTGGGGGTCGCGGGGGCCTCTTTATTGGGGGCGGGCCTGATCACGCGCGGACAGCTGTCGACAGCCGATCCGTCCGAGCTCCGTCGGATCCAGACCCGCGCCAACACGCTCGGGGGGCTCGGGATCGGCGGACTCGTGCTATCCGGCGTGAGCATGGGGATCCTTTGGGGGGTGAAGTGGTGAAGAGAACGCGTGTCCTGATGCTCTTCTTGGCGGGCTGTCTGGTGTCGGACGCCGCGCTCGATCGAGACGGTGACGGCTTCATCGCGATCGAGGCGGGGGGCGACGACTGCGACGACAACGATCCGAACGTCTACCCGGGCGCCCCCGAAGACTGCAGCAATGGGGTCGACGACAACTGCAGTGGCTACGTCGATCGGGTGCACGCCGATCCCGCCGATGACGGGGAGCGGGTGCTCACCCCGACGGTCGGGGTGCCTCAGCCCCAGCCCGTCGAAGGGGGAAACTACGTCTTCCTCGATGAGGACGGCGACGACTACGGGGTGACGGGCGAGCGGGTCTGGGAGTGTCGCCAGCACCAGAGCACGCTCGTGGGCTCGCGCACCTACGTCCCCCGACCCGATGACTGCGATGACACGAACCCCCAGATCAACCCTGGCATCATCGACGATCAGTGCAATGGGGTCGACAACAACTGCGACGGCACCCCCGACAGCGACGCCAACCCCCAGACCTTCTGGTTCCCCGATCGTGACCGCGATGGCTGGGGCGACCGGAGCGATCCCGGCCAGAGCCGTCAGATGGCTTGCCCCCATCACGCCAGCGAGGCCGGGCACGCCTGGTCGCGTCGTCTGCAGCACGACTGCGACGACACCGACCCCACCGTCTACCCTGGCGCTCCCGAGGTCTGCGACGGTCGCGACAACAGCTGCAGCGGCATCATCGACGATGGGGTGCTCGGCGATGGCCCGGAGTGCCCCGCCGAGTCTTGCATGCACTTCCACGACATGCGGCCCGAGGTCGATACGGCCCAGGCCTGGATCCTCGATCCCCAGGGGGGCGAGAACCGGCTAACCTGCGTCGACCGTGGCACCCTGGGCCGTGGATGGTGGCACCTCGACATGGACTGGATCTATGGCGATGGGGTGGACCGGGTCGCGCTGCTCAATATCGAGGGCGATGGGATCGCGCGGTGGGGAAGCCGGATGGATGAGCAGTATTTCAGGCTGGAGCCCAAGGTGCAGACCTCGGGGTCGGGCCATGGGCGACGCGTTGGGGTGCACCTGGAGCTGCCGGTCGAGGTCCACGAGATCGATGGCCGCTGGCGATTGCGGGCCACCGCGCCGGTCACGGGGAGGCACTGGGGGGCCGACCTTCCGCTGCCCAGCGACGCGCCGTTGTCCTTTCACCCGGAGTCCCACTGGCCGGAGTGCAACCATGGTGGTCTCACCTTCGTCGCGGGGTCGAGGCTGTATAACGGCGTGGCCTACCTCAAGGAGCGGGGCTTTGGGGCTGACGGGTCGCAGGTGGGGCGGTGGGGGCAGACCGAGAGCGGGGAGCTACGCACCTACACCTTTCAGTTCATCGATCCCGTCTCGATCGAGATCGACGATCTCTACTACCGGGACCCTGTGAGCTGGCCGCCGGAGCTCCGGCGACAACCCCACGAGCTTCGCTGGTTCATCAACGACTGCGCCTTTCGCGACGGGCCTGACCCGAACTCTTCCACCTCCGATCCGCTCCCGGCTGATACTGGCGGCGAGCTCTTCGATATCTCCCTCTACCTTCGCTAAGGAGTCCCCATGCTGCAACGATTCCTCCTCCTCTCGCTGGCCTTGGCCTGCAACCCCTCGGGCCCGGACGTGAGCAGCGACTCTCTTCCGGGCACGGACTGCCCCGAAGAGCAGTTGGTGCTCTTCTGGCTCGACGGCGACGGCGACGGGTACGGTCATGCGGACGAGAGCGTGCGCG
>REDI01000078.1 GCA_007693595.1 Deltaproteobacteria bacterium
ACGACGTGACCACAGCCCCCGAGGCGATCTCCATCGAGGTCACCGACGCGCCCCCTGCCGGCGGTGGCGGCGGCGGCGACTCGACCTCCGGCGGCGCGTCCAGCTCCGGCCCCGGACCCGAGGTCGCGACCCTCGGCGGCGAGAACAGCGCCGACGTCGTCGCCTCCTTCACCAAGGCCACCGCCTCCAACCAGGCCGCCCTCCTCGGCGATCTCGGCGCGACCCAAAACCGGACACTCAGGCGACTACGGTCCAACCCACCGGACATTCACGCCACTTCGGTCGCCCTCGGGCGATGGCGATGGAGGGGGCGATGCCGCTTGCGTTCGGAGAGAGCGACTGCGTCTGCATGGAGAGACACCGCCGACAGGCCGCGGGCTGCGCCTGATCGAACACGCCCGCCCAAGGCTGCGCAACGACCAGAGCGCAACCCGCCTCACGGCGGGCCGAGGTGCTGACGGCGCTCACGGTGCTCGGGCAGCTCCAAGGGCTCGAGCATTCGGAAGATCTCGTTTTGGTGGTGTGCGTCGAGCTGGGCAGCCAGTACGGTCGGACGTACATCGTCGATGGACTCGCCTCGGAGCACCCGCTGGGCGGTGGTGAACCAAATACGGTAGTAATCGAGGCGGAACTCGTCTCGGACCTCAGGGATCTCGTGATCTTCGAGAGGACGCGAGCTGCCCATTGGGCGGCCCGCGTCGACCGGAAACAAGGACCATGAAACAGCACAGGATCGCGCCCCACCCAACGGTCCGCCGCCGGAGGTCGACTGAAGTCCGATCACGTGGGTGATGCCATCCCAAATACCTCGACCATTCGGAGGCCCATACGTATCACGCATCCAGGTGCGCAACCTATCGCAGTCGCGTGACGCAAAGCCGGTCCGAATATCAAGAAGGACGTGTTCCGGCCCAAGGGGAGCGTCTTGCAAGACATTCCAGTAGTCCGTTACCTCGCCAAAACCGAGCTGAAACCTTCCGACTCGGAAGGGCCCATACCTGCCAGGAGCATCAACGAAGACCAGAAAATTTCGTCCGCCCGCCAGACCACTAAAGCGCTTGTTCGAGCCTCGGCCCATGCTCGGCGAATAGTTGCTGAGCAAGGGAGGAGCGCTCGTCGGTAGGGGATACTGTGCCACGCGCCGGGCCGTCTCCAACCTACTCGGCACAACAAAGAGGTCATGGATCCCACTGCACGAGATGCAGAGAAGCACTACCAACATAAACGAAACAGCGGTGCAGCGTGTCATCGAGAGGCCTTCCACTCAAGGTGGGCCTTCAGCTTGTCCGCTAGCGCAGGAGGAAGAACGCGTTCCCCCATCATCTCCCCCACCAACCCCTTCACATCAAACGCCGCGCCCTGCGCCTGTTGCCTGCGCTCGAGCTCCGCCTCCCAGCGCTCCATCTCATCGAGGTAGCGCTTCATGTTCTTGCCCGACAGCTTGGTATCTCTGCCCCCGGTCGCCTGATTTGCCAGGTTGGCCAAAACCTCCGTCGCGCCTGGTGCACTTTCTCCGAACCAGTGCTCCGCGGAGGCATCTCCCATTCGCGCCAAGCCTCCTAAACCAGAACGAGCCCCCTCGGCCACCCCTCGCCGATGTCGATCGTACAGCCCGCCGACGCCTCCGATGCCGCCAGACTCCTCGTCACTCCGGCCTCTCTTGACGTCGATCAAGCGCGAGGTACCGCCCCGCTCCATCTTGTCGAAATAAGCATCGACCTTCGCATCGTCGATGCCGGGGAGGTCGGGCACCACCAGCCCAGTGTTGGGATCCGTCGAGTGGCCGATGAGGTCGGGGTCTTGCCCTGGGCGCGGGGTGCGCTCGCGATAGACGTCTTCGCTGAATACCTCGGGCACCGCGCCACCTCGCAGCTCGTTGAGCCCACCCAATAACACATGGGTGTGCGAGATGTTGTGCTGGTCGACGTGCAGGAGGCTGTCATGGGTGGTGTGGTGAACCAGCACGTCGCCGCCGATGTGCGCTTCGCCGGCCCAGGCCACCGGATCGTTCGCTGCGCGGTGGTGGGTGGCCTCGACGTCATCGTCGATCTCATCGAGCATCGACGCCGGGATCCCGGGGGACTGAAAGGTCACCACCCGACCGACCGAACCGACCGTCGCCGCAAGCTGGGCGATCGCCCCACCAAGGCTGTGACCCGTGGTGTCGGGGGGGGAATCGCACGCCGCGATCGCGTCGCTGATCTGGCCGCGATGCGCGTTGAACTGAAAGGCACCCACGAACTCGGGCGAGAGGTCATCGGCCCAGTCCACCGCATCGGCGCTCCCACGAAAGGCGATGACCGAGCGAAGCTCCGCCCCGTGCATCTCTTCGATGGCCTCCCTCACTTCACCCGGAAGATTGCCGGCCGGATGCACGGCGACCGCGTACATGCCCGTGAGCGGATCGTGCGGAACGACGACCTCGGGCATGCTGTAGCCCCAGCAGCGGAGCTGATGGGCGTCGCCGCCTCCGTAGGCAAGCCCCTTGGCGAGCTGCTCGTAGATGATGTCTTGGTTGGGGATGTCGGAGAGCTCTTCGAGGAGCTTGGCTTTGACCCTCGTGCTGTGCGACCTGGCGCGGCGTTTGACGTGCTCGAACCCGCGCGCGAGCATCACAGGGAGCACGAGGGCCTCGGCAGCGTGGTGGTCGAAAAAGTACTCGCCGATGGTCGGCCCGGTCGACGCGGCGTACCGGCCATCACACTGGTCGCTCTCGAGCGGATCGAAGGCCTCGCTCGTTGAGAGCTCTTCCTCGGGAGGTGGCGAGACCGCGAAGGCATCGCAGTCCTCGGAGAGGAGGTCTGGAAAGAGCCCCTCGTCGCCGCTCGCGCTGGCGGCCCTCGGCCCGCCGCCGCACCCGAAGCGGTCATCGTCGAAGAGATCGGAGCCGTTGGGAGGTGGTTCGCTCATCGCTGGATTACCCAGCCCCCCCCCAAGGGCATCGAGGATCGGGGTCTCGGCGTCCAGCGAGGCACCAGCCTCAGAAGGCGCGTGCATCGCGCCCGGACCGACCTCCGCGGTGGCGGGGCCCTCGACCGAAGGCGCCTGTGCCTGTTGCTGCCCCTGACCCACACGCTTCTGACGATACCTCATGACACACCCTCTCATAAATAGAACCACTTCACATCCAGAGAATATACTTCACTCGTTCGTTAGTCAAGATCATAAATAAAACTATCCTGATACGATCGACAGAGTTTCGCGCGATGACGAGCACGAGTGCGTCGGCGATCGGTCGTCTTCGTCATGCGAAGGACGCTGGCGATCCGCAAAGGCGGCGGAGCGAAGGTGGCCGCCCCCTCGATGACCCGACCGAAGTCGGCCGAATGTCCGCCCAGGGATGGGGACCTTCAAGCACTCCCAGCGCCTACCCCAAGCCGCAACCGACCAGAACGACGGGCCACCCGACGACGCGCAAGCCCCCCAGCGCCCGCCCGCGACGCCCCCCGGTCCCGTCGCGCTTCAGGCCCTCCACGCGCTCGGCGCACCCGAGGGCGGCCCCGCGCCGACCTCTCCAGCAACCCCGCACCGCCAGCGTCGCTGGCGGCCGCACCTCGGCCCGCAGCCCCATGACCTCTCCGCACGTCGGGCAGGCCAGGCCGTCAACCTCGAACACCCGCCACAACCGCACGCTCCAAGGCGTCCACCTCGAGATGGCGGTGCCAGACTTGGTCAGCCACCCCCCGCCGGCGCGACCCTGCGCTTCGGCGGTCGCAGCCGCACCGCCCGGTGCGGCCGGTGCCGCGACGCCAGCACGCCGCCGTAGAGCACCTGGTTCGCGCGCGGCGGCGGCCTCGCTCTCGACGATCAGGTGGCGCACGCGAGGGTCGTGCGCGTCGGGTGTGGTGCGCGAGTGCCGGAATCGGAGCACTCTGGGCGTCTCTGCTACTGATCGGTCCGATCCGGTGTCGGCGCTGAGGGGGAGCGCGCGGACAGAGGCGCGCTGTCCGGGGCGTCGAGATCGGCGAGGACCGAGGTGCCGCCTACCGTAGTCGAAGAAACTTCGGAGGTTCGACACCGTAGTCGAAGAAACTTCGGAGGTACGACACCGTAGTCGAAGAAACGTCGGAGGGCGCAGGTGCCCCAGCGCCGCCACCGGCTGAAGATCCGCCTTCGCTCGTCTCGACCTGCGGCCAGCGACCCGGCAGAGCCCTCGAGGTCCGAAGTTAAGCGGACAACGGTCCTCAAGGTCCGAAGTTACGCCGACTACGGTCCCCGAGGTTCGAGGGTAGAGCCACTTCGGCGGCCGACGATCTTCTCCGCCCCCGGCTCAGGCGCCTCCCGGAGGTCACGCCTCGACGATCCAGCAGCGGCCAGCCCGCCCCCCCGAGCTTCGTCAGTGTGGGGACGTTGCCCGAGCCAGCCCTGGGGACGTTGCCCGAACTGGGGATGGGGACCTAGGCCGGGCTACGACAAGCCCACCGCCGAAGGTGTGAACAACGGTCAGTCCTGCGGCGTCGGCGGAGACGAGAACGCTTCGGACGCCCGCGTCGGCCTCGGCGTTGTTTGGAGGGCGGGACATCTCCGCCTGCCGTGGACGCGACCAGGATTCCCACCGGGATCTGGCGAAAGAAGATGGCCAGCTCGATCAGGAACATCCATCGGAAAGCCTATTTTCTCTCTTGCCTGAGCGGGCCGCGTTCTCGGGCGGCTCTCGAGGAGCGCGCTTAGGGTCATGGGGCGTACTCCTTGGGTCCGGCGACGAGGTTCGGGGCTGGGAACCCGACGCACGTCTTGGCCGGCGGCCGAAGGGTATCGCGGAGATGGCCGCTGAAGAACCCCGCGTTTGGCGATCCTTATCCGGCCGACCACCCTCTGCCTCAGCATGAGCTCGGAGAGGTGGTGATGGACAACGAGCTGCTGCGAGAGAACATGCGACCGCATCGAGGAGGAGCGATCTTTGGCTCGGAGGCGGTCGAGGACATGACGAAGCTCACTTCGCACCCAACCAGCCGCGATCGCCACGTGAATGCGCCATGTCGATGGTCCGGGAACCCGAGAGGCACTTCAGGGCGCGCTCGAGGTCATGTCCAAAGCCGAAGCTCAGATCGAGCAGACGTCGCGCCAGGCGCGGTGCACGGATACCCCATCGGTTTGGTCTTCCGGCATGTTCCTCTACGCCGGTGTATGCTGACCCTATCCCGCTCCATCGCATCGCGTCGCAAGCGCGACCCGCTGAGGGTCGGGCGAAGACTGTCGGAGTCCTCGTGACGGATCAAGAGCCATCGCAGACCACCCTGTCCCATGTGTTCCTTCCTTGGATCGCGGATCCGCGAGAGCACTTGGGCCAGCTCATTCACCTCCTCTCCGCTCCGCCCTCGAGCGATCCTGATCGTGAGTGGCTCCCCAATAGTCGACTATCGGACCCATCCCCGGAGGAGTGGGAGGTCTTGGAGAGCCTCGTCGAAGCGGTGATCCCGTTGCTCGACGACCCTCATCCGCCGACCCAGTGGCGTGCAGCCCAGGTGTTGAGCTTGATCCATGCTCCAGAGGCAAGGTCAGCCCTGTCTCGAGCGTGCACGAGCGCGGACCCTCAGCTCCGCGAGTTCGCGCTGCGTGGCCTGGCCGCCCAAGGGGGACCCGAAGCCCAGCGGCAGCTCTGCGCCGCAGTCGACGACGAGAGCCAGGCGGTCCGAGCGACGGCGCTGGCCGGTCTGGCTGCAATCGATGAAGCGGAGGCGTCCGCGACGGCGAAGATCCACCAAGCGTGGACGAGCGCGCCTTCACTCGCGGTCCGCGCTCTGGCCCTGCGCGCGCTCGCGACCCTCGAACCGAAGGCCGCGACCGAGGAGATCCTCGACCTGCTCTTGGGGGATGAGCCTCCGCCTGCGCTCGTCGAGGCCTCGGTACACGCCCTGTCTATCCTCGGAGAGCAGGCGGCGCCGAGGTTGAGGGCGGCAGCTCAAGACGCTCCCCCCCCCGCCAAAGCGCGGGTTATGCGAGGGCTCGCCACGGCGAGCTCGCTGAGCACCGAGGAACTCGAAGAGCTGACTCGACCCGCGTATCCCGCGGAGTATCGGAGCTGGGCGGCCGGTGAGCTCTCGGCTCGAGACGCCCCAAGAGCGGCGTCCATCCTGAACACACTCTCGAACGAAGGTCCGACGCTAGCGCGCATCGATGCGGCTGGCGCACGACTTCGTGCGGGAGACATCGACGCTCTCAAGCTTGTTCTCCCCCTGCTGTGGGGGCCTCCCTCCGTGCGCCCAGCGGTAGAGAGGGCCTTGGCTCAGCTGCCGGAGCCTGTCGTTCGCATTCTTGAGCTATACGCCCCTCGCGCCACGGCGAACCCGGTGGTTGGCGCCGCCGCGATCGAGCTCCTTGGGCGGATGGGTCGCTCGGGGGTCGCGGACGCCGCGATGGCTGCGACCAACGCCTCAGACGACAGGTTGGGCGCGGCAGCCCTCGTGGCCTGCGCGCGACTTGGGGTCGGCGACGTCTCCGACATGCTCGACCAGCGACTTGCCGGGCGGCCCGCCCACGAGGTGGTCGAGTTCATCTCGAGGCTTCGTGAGTCCGCCCCCCCTCTGCCGCTGCCACTGGTCGATGCTCTGCTCCATCATGGGGCGGTTGCCGGTTACCTACTCGCCTTCGAGGCCATTCGAGCACACCCGCGGCCTGCGATCGTCGACCTGGTGGTTCGCAACCTCACCTTCGATGAACGTCCCGAGCCTGTCCACCGTGAGCTGTTGCGCACCAAGCACTATCGGGAAGCCCTCGAGTCCATGTTCGACCCAGCGTTCACCGTCTTGGCCGAAGCGGATCGCCACGCGCTGCACGTGAGGGTCCTCGCGGCGGTGGAGCGTGCACCCACCGCTCGCCTCGCTTGTGTGGCGGTGACCCTCGCCGAAGTCGGCTTGGCTGAGCTCGCCCCCGAGGTCCTCGCCTGGCGGCAGTCGAGAGATCCTGCGGTCCAGGCTCTCGGTGAGTTCGTCCTGCGTGCCACGGCGCCGTGGCGGCTGTAGCAGGTCGCCCTAAAGACGCAGCGCGGCGGGCCGACGGTCCTTTCTTTACATGAGCGACTCGACCGCGCGGAGGTTGGCCTCGAGGACCTCAAGGTTATCGGATAGATCTTGGAGCTGGGTGGTGAGCTCCGCCGGGGGAGTAAACTCGAGCCGCCCGAACTGCGCGATGCTCTCTTGACGTGCTTCACGGGCCTCACGGAGGGTGGCGATCGCTCGTTCGTATCGGCTCTTGCCAAGGTCCGCCGTGCGCGACTGCGTCGCTGTCGCGATACCATCGACGACCGATGCGACACCCGAGACGGCGTTGCCTACGACGGGGATCGCGCTGAGCAACGCAGACTGAGCTCCCTCGACCACGCCGTGAACGATGGCTCTCTTCCACCCTTCTCCCCGGGCGAGCTTCTCGAGTGTCTTCGACAATCCGTTGGGCACGGCTGCGATGGTACTCACGATGGGGATCACCCCCAAGAAGTTGCCGACCGATTGATACGCGTAGGCTCGGCGTAGGAGGGCTTCGTCAACATCTCCTGAGGCTTCGGCCTCTCCGAGCCAGCCGCTGACCGCACGATCCAGAACCGCCGATGGCGTGTGCCTCGCGAGCCCTCCCAGGCTGGTCTGGAGTCTGTTGAACTCTACGGGCTCAAGGAGGTTTTCATCGACGTCTATGCCGGACGCATAGTCGAGATCCGTGAGACTCTTGAGGGTAAGGGCGCGATCTAGTCGATCGAGTGCCCCCTCCTCTGCGGTGAGGTCGAGGGTCACGCCAGCCTCTCTTGCGACCCGTTTGGCAGCCTGGATCAGCGACGCGAACTCGTTGGCGCTCTCTCGTGTCATGCCATCGATAGGCGCGTTGGTTTCAGGAATAGCCCCCGAAACCTCTTCCCTGATCTTGCGGCGCACGCCTTCGAGCGCCTCTTGAATGCGGGCATCGACAGAAGGAAAGGCGGCTCGCGCCTCACGGTGCTCGGCGCTCTCCAGCCTCTCGACGAGGAGCCGGGTCGCGCTCGGAACTCTCACGTCGTCGTTGCTGAGCCTCTCAGCGAATCCCTGCAGTGTGAGCGCCGCGGAGATCTGTGGGATCTTGTCGGCGCCCGCGGGGATGGGTTCTCCGAGACGCTCGAGCGCGTCGACGCGGGAGCTCAAAAAAGGCATATCGTTGTTAGTGAGTCCGGTCAGCTCTGCACGAGCGATGACCTCCATCTTGGGCCCGATCGCCGCATCGATCGCGATAGCGATTTGGGCACGGATTCCCCCTATTTGCCCGGAGAGGCGTGATGCATGATCGCCTTCATCCGTCAGGGTGCGGCGTACTGCTTCTTGTGCCTGGAGGTGAGCGCCGAAGAGCTCTCCTGCCCCCGCAGTGAGCGCTCTATCCACCATCGCCTCCCAGCGGGCCACCGCCTCTTCGGCCTGTTGAAGGCGCGCTTGACGCTCGGCTTCGGCGGCTTGGACCTCTGCGCTCGTCTCGGACGGCTCATCGTGTAGGGGCGAGACTTCGACGTGATCCTGGGTCGCATCGGCGTCGAGCTCCTGGGCGAGGTTCGCGTTCTCGGACCCTTCCATCGAGTCCTCCGGAGCGCCTTGGGCGTTGGCGCTTGGTCCTGCTTGGTCCAAGCTCTCGAGATCGGGAGCCTCCGCGTCCGCCGAAGGTGCCTCGGCGTGGTCGTTGATCGCTGCGGCCGCCGCCTCATCCACCGCCTGGTCAAAGTCTTCGCCCGCGCTGACCCCGAGCA
>REDI01000054.1 GCA_007693595.1 Deltaproteobacteria bacterium
GCCATGGGAGGTGGCGGGGGGAGGGCTGTGCGGCGAATGGGCTCGACCCGAACGGCCTGGACTTCAGGGAGGGGGGGGGAGGCTCCAGGGAGGGCGCACCACAGAGCGGAGATGGCGAGCAAGAGGCCCGCGAGGCTGGCAGCGGCGCATCCGAGCTGACGACGTCGGGAGATCAAGGGGTGCGCTCCGGCCCATGAGCGTTAGCGGCGCTTCTTGCGCCGAGGTTCCCAATGTTTAAGCTCACCACCTGGAACGTCAACGGTCTCAGGGCCGCGCTGCGAAAGGGCTTCCCCGGCTTCATCGGTCGCCATGGTCCCGACGTGCTGCTTCTCCAAGAAGTCCGAGCCCTGCCGGAGCAGCTCCCCAAGCCCTGGCGCGGACCCGAAGGTTGGTACACCACCTGGCATCCAGCCGAGAAGAAGGGCTACTCCGGGGTCGCGACCCTCACGCGCGCTCCGCATCAGGTGCTCGGGCGTGGCCTCCCTGGCGAGTCGGATCCTGAAGGCCGGGTCCTGCACGTCTCGGTGGGTCCTGTCCAACTGGTCAACATCTACCTGCCCTCCGGCAGCTCCAGGCCCGAGCGTCAGGCCTTCAAGGAGGCCTGGATGGAGCGCTTCCTCCCCTGGGCGGCCGAGCTCGCGGCGCGCCCGGAGCCGGTGATCCTCTGCGGCGACCTCAACATCGCCCACACCGAAGACGACATTTGGAACCCTACCTCCAATAAGGGCAGCTCCGGCTTCCTCCCTCACGAGCGAGCGTGGTTCTCGCGCCTGCTCCAGGTCGGGCTCGTCGATGTGCAGCGTGCGCACACCGGACCTGGGAAGGGGCCGTACACCTGGTGGTCGAACCGGGGTCAGGCTCGCGCCAAGGATCGAGGATGGCGGATCGATTATGTGCTCGGCAACGCCGCGGCCTCCTCCGCGGTACGCGACGTGGTGGTGGACCGTGAAGCGGGGATCACCGCCTCGGATCACGCCCCGGTGACCGTCACGTTCGACCTGCCTATCCACAATGGGTGAGTACACGATGCACGATGGGTGAGCACACGATGGGGGAAAACACGAACGAGTGAGCGACCTGGTCCGAGTCCCACCCGGGCGCCGCCGCATGCGCTACACTCAGAGGGAACCGGGAGTCCTCATGTATTTCGATCACGTCCGCTGCCCCGCCTGTTCCGCCCAGTTCGATCCCGAGAAGATCGACGGCCGAGGCGGGGTAGCTTCTTGTCCCGCCTGCGGGTCCCAGCTCGACATCAAGAGCTTGTTCGGCGTCTCCGCGCACCTCACCGAAGCCGACGCGCCCGAGGCCCACATCGACGATCTCGTCGAAGGATACGGCGCAAGCGGCAAGGCGTGGCGCACCACCGGCGGCTACGACCCCCTCGCGGGCGACGCTCCGTCGGAGCCCTCCGCGCGACGCGGCCCGGCGCACGAAGGGCCTCCGCCCTCGGGAAGGACGAACCAGACCGGCCTCGCCCGCCGTCCCAGCGACGACGACGACGAACTCGGTCCCGAAGACGGCGCCTCGGCCGTCCTGCGCGCCCTGCGGGATCTGAAGCGCCGGTAGCGATCTCGGAACGTCGGGTGGTCTTGGGGCTTAGGGTGGCGGTCCCGCGGTTCGGGCCCAGTTGGGCAGGGGCACGGGATCGGTGCGCAGTCCTGAAGGCCCCTGGAGTCCCGCATGGTGCAGCCTGAAAGTGCAGGCCCAGCCTTCGGGGGTCGGGCCTCCGCCGTAGCGTCGATCGCCCTGGAGCGCGAGTCCGACCGAGGCGGCGTGCACTCGGATCTGGTGGGTGACCCCGGTCGTGATCACCGCTTGCCACAGACCGTCACCGAGGTGAGTGAACTCGGTATAAGCGTCGTACCACCGTCCTCGGTGAGGCGTGTTGGCGCCTCGCCGCACCACCATCCGGCCGGAGCGGCGCTTGTCGTGCGCGATGGGCGTCTTCACGACGTGATGGGACCAAGGTACGGTGCGGGCGGTCTGAAAGCGGTAGCTCTTGCGGAGCCTTCGAGCCTTGAAGTGATCGCGGAGCTGCTCCAGCTCCTCGGGGGAGTCCGCCACGAGGAGCGCTCCTGAGGTCGGCACGTCGAGCCGGTGGGCGATCCCTCCTTCGAAGCCCTCCGGCCATTCGATGGCTCGGCGCCACGGCTGGGCCGCGAGCAGGTCGCGGAGGCAGCAGGGACCATGAGGGTCGGCATGGGGAGGAAAGACGGTCTTTCCAGCCTCTTTGTTCCACGTGGTCGTCATGGGGCCAGCCTATCTCGACGGTGCGGTCCTCGACCGCTATTCTGGGCTCGGCGGGAACGGTAGGTTAAGCCATCCTCGCGAGGTATCCGTGTCCGAAGGTGAACGCCGTGGCCCCTTTCAGGGCTTCAAGATCGAGGTCGACCCCGAGCGGGTCGAAGAGACGCTCCGCGAGCTCCGCCAGCGCATCGGGCAGACCTTTCAAGCCAGCCGCTACACCAAAGTCCGCTTGTCTTATCGCGGGCGGCGGCTCGGCCCCGACATTCCGCTGGCGGTCTTTGTTGCTGGCGAAGGGGCAGCCTTCTGGCTTCTCTCTCCGCTGCCCGCGCTCCTGGTCAACCTCGGGGCCAAGGCGGTGCTCGACGTCGAGTTCATCCACGACGCGGCGGAGCTGGTCCAAGAAGGGCTGCAAGCCTACCTCGACGGCGAGCTTGAGCTGGCCGAAGAGCGCTACCGCGAGGCCCTTCGGAAGCGCCCCGACGATCCGGCGGCCCTGTATAACCTCGGCACCCTCCTTCGGGTCTCGGGGCGCCCCGATCAAGCGCTCCCCTACCTTCGGCGCGCCGCCATGGGTCCCGAGAGCCACCCCGACGTGGTGCGGGCGAGCCAAGCCCTCGCCCGTCTCGAACAGGATGACCCCAAACCCTGAGGCGGGCGGTGCCGCTCGTCGCGACGTAGGAACCTCATGCTCCGTCTCTTCTCTGCTGTGATTGTGTTCGCCGCTTGTACGCCGGCCGACACCCGAACCCTCGAGCTCGACGGACCCGAGACCGTCGTTGTCGACCACTTCGGTCCGGTCCGTGGTCCCTCACCCAAGCTCTCGGACGGCTCGGTGCCCGACACGGTCTCGATCACGGTCACCCCCCCCGAGATCGGAAAGGTCGAAGGCATCGTGGTGTCCGCGGAGTCGGCGGGCGAGGCGCAGATCGAGCTCGACTGGAAGGGCCAGAAGGCGAGCTGGACGCTCAAGGTCGAGCCCAAGGTGGTGCTCCGAGTGGTGGACCCGCCAACCTATCTTCGGGTCGGCGAGCGCCAGCCCCTCCACCTCGAGGCGATGGTCGGCGGTCGCGCCAGCGACCCGGGCGACGTCACGTGGACGAGCAGCGCGCCTCAGTACGCCACCGTCGCCGCCAGTGGCGAGGTCCAGGCGGTCGCGCCAGGAACCGTCTACATCATCGCGAAGAGCGGAGAGTCCGAGGCCATGGTCGAGCTGGTCGTCCAGCCCTGAGGCCCCGGGCCGCTACTGGCTCGGATGGGTAGGCAGGACTTCGCCATAGAGGCCCTGGCCGACGCGATCCCAGCGGAAAGTTGGAGGGAAGCTGCCTCCGCAGTGGTCGAAGCTCACCGCGATGAAGTGGGCCTTGCCCATGATCAGCTCGTGGTCGACGAAGCCCCACTCTCGGCTGTCGCCCGAGTTGTCGCGGTTGTCTCCCATGACAAAGACCTTGCCCGGTGGAACGGTGACCGGACCGTAGGAGCGGTGGGTGCCGCTGCGCTCGATGTCGGTGAGCTTGGCGTGAGAGGTGCCCGAGAGGTGCTCCGTCCAGAAGGTGGCGGTCTTGGGGCGGACGCAGTCGGCGTCGTCGTAGGCGTAGGTCCCGTTAGACTCTCGATCCTGCGCGATGCCGTTGATGACGACCTGGTTGTCGCGCACCTCGACTTGATCCCCGGCCACCGCCGCGACGCGCTTTATGTAGTGTAGGGCCTTGTTCTTGGGCCAGCGGAAAACGATGACATCACCCCGCTTGGGGGAGGCCCAGTCGATCGCCTGCCAGCGCTCGTAGCCGATGGGGTTGGGGACCCAGAGACCGTAGCTATATTTGCTGACGAGCACATAGTCGCCGATCAGCAGGGTCGGAACCATCGAGGTCGAGGGGATGTTGAACAGCTGAAAGACGAAGGTACGCAGGACGATGATCGCGAGGATCGCCGGTCCCCAGCTCTTGAGGAGCTCCAGCAGCCACCCGCCGAGGGAGGGGTTGTCTTCAACCTCCGCCTCCGCCTCTGCCTCCGCTTCGGCCTCGGTCTGGGTGTCTGGGGCCGAGTCCACCGCCTCGGGCGTATCGGTGGGGGGCTCGGGTGGCGGGCTCTGGCTCACGTACACCTCTCGCGGGTCGGGCTGCCTATCGGATCTTCACGGTCAGGTCCAACCGGCCGGTTAGGATGGCGTGTGTTGGAGGTCTCATGCAGCTGAGCCTGGATCGCTTGCGGGCTGCTTTGGCTCGCGAACCGCAGACCATCCCCCTCCCCGGCGGAGGAGGGCGGGCCGCGGTGGCCGCGGTGCTCACCCACGGGCTCGATCTCGTGCTCCTGCGTCGCGCGGACCGATTGGGCGATCCTTGGAGTGGTCACGTCTCCTTTCCGGGGGGGCGAGTCGAGCTCGACGAGACGCCCCTCCAAGCCGCCGTACGCGAGACGCGCGAAGAGATCGGGCTCGATCTGGAGGGCGCCGAGCTCTTGGGCCCCCTGGATCATTTGCGCACGATGGGTCCGCTCCCTCCGCTCGTGATCCACCCCTACGTCTTCGCGGTCCCCGACCTGCCTCCTCTCCAGCCTAACGAAGAGGTCGCGTCGGTCCACACCCTTCGGCTTCGGGTCCTCCTCGAAGGCCGTGGGCGGGGGCTCATGCGTCATCCGTGGCGCGAGCAGGAGCTCACCTTTCCTAAGGTGGACTTCGAAGGCGGACGGCTCTGGGGCCTGACCCTCCACATGGTCGACGATCTGCTCCACCGCCTCGACGGAGAGGGACGCGGACTCGAGCGCAACCGACAACGCGGTCAGGTGCCCTGGGAGCGGTGAGCGCTCGAGGCGTCGCGGAGCGCGCCCCGCACATGATCGACGAAAGCAGACATGCGAAAAGGCTTCCAGAGGACGGTGGCGCCGATCTTGGCGGCGTCGCATACGAGGTCTTCAGACGCCCTGCCGCTGATGAGCACGAGGACCGGGGCGCCGTGGCGCTGGAGGTCTTGCAGGAGCTCTAGCCCGGTACGGTCGCCGAGCGACTGGTCGGTCACGACGAGCGCCAGAGAGACGCCATCCGAGGCGCGCTCCTGGATGGCTCGCTCCGCTGCGAGCGCCGAGGTGGCGGTGATGAGCTCGAACTCGGGGAAGCTGTGCTCGAAGACCTCGGCCATGACCGAGAGGAGGTCCGAGACGTCGTCGACCAGTAGTGCGATGGGCTTGGTCATGCTCACTCCATCGGGGGAAGGAGCGAAGATAGCACGAACGCGCTCGCTGTGAAGAGGGGTGTCCTGCGAACTTCGGGCTGGACGGCCTCCGCACGGCTCCCGGGGAGACAGGTGGGGCGTCCGCTAGCGATCGTCTGTGTCTTTCTTGGCCTTTTTGGCTGGGCGCCGACGTACCCAATCGCGGGCCGTCGTGAAGGCCGCTTGGGTGAGCTCGGGGTTGGCGGCGACGATCTTGCCGAGTGAGCTGGCGGTGCGGGCCGTCTTGCGGGCCAATCGCCGGGTCTTGTCGACGCGCTCCCCGGCTCGCCTCGCTCCCTCGCGCAGGCTGTCCCGCCCGGCACGGAGCACCTGAGAAGCTCGCGCGGGATCGGCCCAAGAGGTCATGGGTCCGAGCTGCTCTTCGAGCTGAGCCAGGCTGAGTTCGCGTGGCAGCCGGGCGAGAGCCTGTCCGGCCAGATCCGCAGAGACGGTGCCCATCGCACGCCCCGTGTGGCGCGCGGCGCGAAGGAGCTCTTCGACCACGGCCCTGCGCACCTGGTCCTCGGTGAGGGCGTAGCGCTCCAGCGCCGACGCCTGGACCCGCTGGCGGTGGCCGGTGAGCGCGAAGATCGGGAGCGGCCCCGCAGGGATCGCCACCCCGTCGGGGATCTGCCAGAACCGAGCGCGGTCGGCATCAAACCAGACGGTGGTGGACATGGGCACCTCGGGGTCAGAGCGATCGCAGCAGCCCTGCGATGCGGTCGAGCGCGGCCTCGACCTCGGCCCCTGAGACCGCGCCGATCGAGAAGCGCACCCAGCCTGTGCCATCAGGATAGCCGAAGGTCACGAAGGGCACGATCGCCGTGCCCGCCTCGTGGAGGAGGAGGTGTCGTATATCTTCGTCGGTCTCGATCTTCTGACCCTTGAAGCTCGCGCCGTGAAGGGCGAAGCGCGCGGTGACGTAGAGGGCGCCCTCGGGTTTGACGGGGTACACCGGGAGCCCCTCGGCGTTCATCGAGGTGAAACCGTTGTACAGAGCGAGCTGTCTCTTGGCGACTTCAGCGCGGAAGGTCTTGGACCAAGGCTCCATCGGTGAGATCTCGGCCAGGGTACGAGCGGTGGCGATCTGAGGAGCACGCCCGGCCCACGCGCCCATGTGCCCGATCAGCGCCTTCATTGGGGCCAGCACCCAAGGCGGGCACGCAGCCCATCCCACGCGAACCCCGGTTGCGGCCCAAGACTTCGAGATCGCGTCGACCAGGACCGTGTATCGGGCCATCTCGGGGTTGGCGTGGATCGGGGTGATGTGCTCGACGTCCTGCAGGGTGAGCTGCCAGTAAACCATGTCGTAGAGCAAGTAGAGGGGGCGCTCCCCGGTGCCTTCGCGTCGCCGGTTCTCGGTCACGATCGCGTCGCTGATCGCCTTCATGGCTGCGCGAGAGATCGCCGTGCCGGACGGGTTCTGTGGACTGTTGATCACGAGCAGTCGTGCGGTCTGCAGGTGCGGCGCGATGTCGTCGGCGGTGAGCATAAAGCTGTGCTCGGGCCTCGCCACGAGTGCAACGCCCTCGGCGCCGTTCAGATCGACATAGTATTCGGTGTTCCAGCTCGGGACCTGGTAGACAACGGTGTCGCCCGGATCGACGAGGCAGGCGAAGGCCGCGTAGATGAGAGGCCTGGCCCCGGAGCCGACTTGGATGGTGCCTTCGGGAAAGCTCAGGCCGAGAACCCGGCGGTAATAGTCACGAACCGCGGCGCGGAGCTCGGGGGTCCCTACGGCGGGGGGGTAGAAGGTCTGGCCCTCGCCCTGTGCCCGCTGGAGATGCTCGAGGAATAGGGGTGGAACACGAAACTCACTGGGCGCGAAGTCGCCGATCGTAAAGTTCGCGACGTCGACGCCGCGCGCCTTGAGGTCCAGAACCTCGCCGGCGATCGCGAGGATGGTCGAGCCCTTCATCGAGCGAGCCAAGGCGCTGGCGGAGCGCTCCGGTAGGGTCTTGGGGTCGGCGAGCCAGGGGGAGGTGTCGATGGGCATGAGCGCTCCGGGTCAGGTCGAGGGGTATCCCAAGCCCGCTCTCCTCGCTGCCTGCTTGCCTGTTCGCGGCGGGTGTGAACAGCGCAGGGGATGAAGGAGCGCGTGTGAAGGAAGCGAGATCCCAAGCCGTGGCCGGTCGTGAGGCGGGCTCGGAGTCGGTGCCGCTGCGACGCCTGCTAGGGCTGGCGCTGCCGGAGGTCGGCCTATTGAGCATCGCCACGATCGCCTTGCTCATTTCGTCGGGGATCCAGCTCGTCTATCCACAGGTGGTCTCTTGGATGATCGACGGGGTCGTCGAAGGGGGCGATCTGCGTGAGCTCGACGCCGTCGCCCTGCTGCTGGTGGCGCTGTTCCTTGTCCAAGCCGTCTTCGCGATGATCCGCGCCTGGCTGTTCACCGTGGCGGGGGAGCGGGTGGTCGCCCGGCTCCGGGAGCGTGTCTACCAGGCCATCTTGGGCCAAGACATCGCCTTCTTCGATCTGAGCCGCACGGGCGAGCTGACCAACCGTCTGGCCTCCGACACGACCGTCCTTCAGAACACGGTCACGGTGAACGTCAGCATGGGCCTGCGCTTTGGCATCATGGGGCTCGGGGGGATCGCGCTCATGCTCGTCACCTCGCCCCTGCTCACCGTCATCGCCATGTCGGTCGTGCCGGTGGTGGCGATCGGGGCGGCTATCTATGGTCGTGTCGTCCGGCGCCTCTCGACCCGCGTGCAGGACGCGCTGGCCGACGCGACCTCGGTGGCCGAAGAGTCGCTCTCGGGGGTGCGTACCGTCCGCGCCTTCGCCCGTGAAGACGGTGCGATCCAACGCTATAGCGAGGCCGTCACTCGGAGCTTTCGTCTCGCGGCCCGCCGCGCCCTCGCCGAGGGCCTCTTCCAAGGTCTGGCGGGCTTTGGGGGCTTTGGGGCGGTGGCCCTCGTGGTGTGGGCCGGCGGGCGCATGGTCGTCGCGGGCTCCATGTCGGTCGGAGAGCTCACCGCATTCTTGCTCTACACGCTCTCGGTGGCGGTGGGGCTCGGGGCGATCTCCGGCCTCTATGGGGACTTCATGAGAGCCACGGGCGCCTCTCGTCGGATCTTCCATCTCCTGGATCTTCCGGGCGGACTGGAGCAAGCCGGCGGCGCGACGCTCCAGACCGTTCGGGGGGACCTAACCTTCAAGGGCGTCGTCTTCGCGTACCCAAGCCGCCCCGAAGAGCCCGTGCTGCGCGGGCTTGACCTGCACATCCGCGCCGGGGATGTCGTGGCCTTGGTCGGGTCTTCGGGGGCGGGCAAGTCGACGGTGGCCTCGCTCGTCTGCCGCTTCTATGACCCGCAGCAAGGTACGATCCACCTCGATGGACAGGACCTCAGGACCTTGGATCCCCAGGCGCTTCGACGGCACCTGGCGGTCGTAGCCCAGGAGCCGATCCTCTTCGCGACCTCGATCGCCGAGAATATCCGGTACGGTCGCCCCAACGCGACCGAGGACGAGATCGAGCGCGCCGCCCGCCAGGCCAACGCCTGGGGCTTCATCGAGCAGAGCGAGCGCGGGCTTCAGACGCAGGTGGGGGAGCGTGGCGTCCGCCTCTCGGGGGGACAGAAGCAGCGGATCGCGATAGCAAGAGCGATCCTCGCGGATCCAGCGGTGCTCATCCTCGACGAGGCGACCAGTGCCCTCGACAGCGAGAGCGAGCACCTGGTGCAGGAGGCCCTGGACCGACTGATGCGCGGCCGGACGACCTTGGTGATCGCCCACCGGCTCTCGACCGTTCGTGACGCGGACGCGGTGGCGGTCCTGGAGCAGGGCCGGGTGGTGGAACAAGGCTCGCACGCCGAGCTCATGGCCCTCGAAGGGGGGCGGTATCGGGCGTTGGTCGAGCGTCAGCTCACGGGCTGAACCTGCTTGGTTCCCATCGCTTCGCGCACGACGGGGCTGAGGCTTCCTACCGTGGTCAGCCAGAGCTGGTGGACCGCGCGGGTGGCGCCGACGTGTAGCAGCCGACGGGCGAAGGGCTGATCAGGGTAGTGATGGGCGCTGGCCTCAACCAGGATCACATAGTCGAACTCGAGCCCCTTCACCTGGCTGATGTCGGTGACCTCGACTCCAGGCGCGAAGCTGAAGTCGTGATCGGTCACCTGGCGAAGCTTGGGGACCTCGCTGCGCTCCAGCCCTGCCGCGTAGAGGCTGGCGGTGGCCTGGTCCGGCGCGAGGATGATGACGCTCGCCAGCGGCTCCGCGCGGATCAGCTCCCGGAGGGTGTCGGCGAGGAAGGCCACGCAGGCGCCGTGATCCGTGAAGCGAAAGAGCTCGACCGGGGGGCCTTCGCGGGTGACCGTGAGGTGCTCGTCTTCGCGTAGGTCGCCCAAGAGCCCCATCGCGAAGTCCACCACCTGCCGGGAGCAGCGGTAGCTGATGCGCAGGGTGTTCACTTCGGCCCCCTCGACGCCTAGGTGTCGAAAGAAGTCGGCCCACGAAGTAAACCCGGCGTCGCGCATGACGTGCTGCTGCGTATCGCCCGCGAGGGTGATGCTCCGGCGATCGTCCAGGCAGCCGAGGAGCACCCGCACATCGAGAGGCGTGAGATCCTGCACCTCGTCGATCGCCACATGTCGGTAGCGGAGCGGGCGCTTGTCCGGGCCGCGCAGAGGACCGACCCGTAGCTGCCATGCGCGGAGGAGGAGGGCGTCGTCCTCGGGGTCGAGGGCGGGTTTCGGTCCATCGCGATCCCCTTCGAGCCAGGCGGAGAGCTCCTCGTATCGATCGCGGCTCCAGCGCACGGCCCGGCTCAGGTCGTCTTCGGTGAAGGTACCGGGAAACTCGTCTTGGACGAGGTGCCGGAGAGTGGCTTCGTTGAGGAGCACGCTGGACCAGTCGTCGAGCGCTTGCGCGGGGGTGCTGGGCGCGGCGAAACCTTCGACCTGCTGGATCAGCGCCCGCTGGAGGAGTGGGTGGCTCTTGAGCCGGAGGACCACGGCGGGGGTGTCGTGCCGCAAGCCGCGTGGCAAGGCCGGGAAGTGACGCAGCCTCAGCGCGCGGGACCATCCGCTGAAGGTCTCGACCCGGACGTTTTCGATCGTGAGCGCGGGCAGCACATGGCCGACGTAGTCCCGCAGGGCCTTTGAGAAGACGAGGAAGAGGGTTCGAGAGCTGTTGACCGCTGGATCGTCGAAGGCCAGCCAGGCGATCCGATGCAGGGCGACCGTGGTCTTGCCGGATCCGGCCGCGCCCCGGATGACGACGAACCCGCTGTCGGGCTGGGTGATCAGCTCGAACTGCTCAGGATCGATGAGCCCCGCGATGTCGGGTAGGCGCTTGTCAGCGCGGCGCCGGTGACCTTGAAGGTCCGTCCCTAGGCGTCGATCCGAACGGTCCGCGTGCTCATGGAAGCGAACGGCAGCCCCCTGACCGCCGCTCAGCCGTGGGAGGGGGCGAGCCGCCGGGTTGAACTCCCCGCTCGACTGACGCTCGAAGACGCCTTCCGGCGCGTCGACCCGCTCGAGTGTGCCGCGGTCGATGGTCAGCGTTCGCCGTGCGACAACCACGCCGCTTCGCTCGCGACCGCCGAACTCCTCCTCGTATTCTTCGCCCTGCTGATACTGGTAGAAGATACGGGAAATCGGTGCGTTTCGCCAGTCGACGATGCGGATGCCACGGTCGATGCGCGTGGCCTTGCCGAGGCAGAGATCCCGCTCCCGACCGTCTTCGCGGAGCCGGAGGTGCGCGAAGTAGGGGCGATCCGGGTCGACCTCGGGCTGACCGCGGGCGGCGCGGATCTGCTCCAGGAGGGCCAGGCGGGCGTTGTATTGGTCCATCAGCGCGCCCTTGTCTTCCTCCTTGGCGGCGGGCAGATCTTCGCGGAGGCGGAGCAGGTCTTGCACGATCTGCGCCTCGGAGGCTTGGCCCTCGGCGGGGTGCTCACGGAGGAAGGTCACGACATCGGCGAGCAGGTCGAGCTCTTCTTTGACGATAGGGTGCATCGAGCCTCCGCGTAGCGCACGTCCAGGTCGCCACGGCCCGACCGGCTAACCGCGCGCGCTCCGGGCGCAAGGGCTCAGCCGTGGAGGGGGAGGTCGGCGTCGCTCAGCTCACGGTGGTCCTTGCGGTCTTTGAGGGCACGGGTCGCGGCGAAGATCGCAGCGTATGTGCTGAGGTCTGCCTCGGGGAGCCGGCGCGCGACCTCGCGCATGATGCAGGGAGACCCCGGCCGTAGAAAGGGGTTCGTGGCGCGCTCCTCGTCGAGGGTGGAGGGTACGGCGCAGGCCCCCCGGGAGCGCAGGTCCCAGACCCGTCGGATGCGCTCGGCGAGGGCCTCGTTCTCGGGCTCGACCATCCAGGCGAAGCGAAGGTTGTCTTGCGTATACTCGTGGGCGCAGCAGACTTTGGTGTGCCCGGGAAGATCCGCCAAGCGCATCAGGCTCTCGAACATGCGCGCTGGGGGCCCGTCGAAGAGGTACCCGCAGCCGCCGGTGAACAAGGTGTCTCCGCAGAAGAGGAGGTCCTCGAAGAGGAAGGAGAGGTGGCCATCTTGATGGCCCTCGGTTCGGAGCACCCGACCTTCGACACCGCCGATGAGCAGGGTGTCCCCATCGTCGACCGCTCGGGTCTGGCCCGGGATGGGCTCTTTCGGGGTCGTGGAGCCGATCACGCGCATCTCCGAGAGCATCCCTTGTCGCTCGAGATCGAGGTTGATACCGATGTGATCGCGGTGGGTGTGGGTGTTCAGCACGCCGCACAGGCGTCGCCCCAGCGCTGCGCACGCTTCCAGAACCGGCGCCGCCTCGGGTCCGTCGACCGCCCAGGCGTCGTCGCTGTCCTGTGGTAAGATCAACCACACGAGGTTGTCTTGCCAGACGGGGACCATCTGCACCTCGAGGGCCCCGGACAGCGAGCGAAAGGGTTGGAGCGGGGTGGTGACGGAGTGCTTCACGGCGGGCCTCCTGGGCGTCGACACGCGTTTGCGTGTATCATGTTCTCGCATGGAGGCCTGATGCCCGAGAGCACCCCGGCGAGCTGGACGTGTCGATCCTGTGGCGCGCCCCTCCGGCTCGCGCCAGGACGAGCGCCGGTCTTGAGGATCTGCGACGCGTGTGGGGCGAGCCACGACCTTCGGGCAGCGCCTCCGGTGGTGGTTGGGACGGTGGATCTGGATCACCACCGGCCCGAGGGCTTGGTCGAGCTCGGGCGTCGGGGTCGCCTTGGGGAGCGCAACCTGCAAGTGGTGGGCCGGGTGCGGCTCGGGGGCTTGCGGGGCGCGAGCTTCGAGACCTTCGACGACTGGGAGCTCCTCGCGCAAGACGGTGTCGCACTGCGACTGCGAGAGCGGCAGGGCCATTACGCCATCCTGCTGCCGGTGCCCGAAGAGCAGGTCCCGTCCAGCTCCGACCTCCACCAGGCACAACCGGGTACAACCTTTGTACTGGCTGGCCAGTCTGTGACCGTCGAGCAGCGGCGAGACCTCCGCGCGGTCCACCTCGAAGGCCAGCTCCATCACCTCGTCGAGCCCAACGCGCCGGTGATCAGCCTGCGAGCCCAAGGAAAGCAGGCCCTCTTTACGGTGGTTGTGACCGGCCAGGTCGTGCTCGCCTTTCGGGTCGAGCCGCTCGAGGATCGCGCGATGTGGGCCATCTTTGGCTATTCCGACATCATGGAGGCCTACGATGTGCTCTTCCAGGCTCGCCAGCGGGCTGAAGGCATCGCCGATACCGTCGGACACGCTGCGGTCGCGTTGTTGGTCCTCTGCTTCCTGGGGGCCCTCTTCGTCGTCTTCTTGACCACCTCGGTGCGACCGATGAGCGAAGGGTGGTCGAAGTTCGAGTTCTCCGAAGGGAGGGTCGAGCAGGCGGCGCTGCTGCAAGGGGTCTCGCTCGACGCGGACATGGGCTTCTACCGTATCCGAGGGGAGTGCGGACTCGACACGGGCAGCCGGGAGCTGTCGGTCGATCTCGTCGATGAGGCAACCTCCGAGCGCGTGGCGGGGATCATCCGTTGTGTCCAGCCCGATCAGCGCGTCGGCGTGGCCCCCCTCGATCGGGACTTCCGCTGGTCGGGGGGTGGGCCCTACAAGATCGTCGCCACCCACACACCCGCCCCGGGCGCGAAGGGGCGCGCTCATGTAAGCGTAAGGCTGACCTGGCACCTGGCGAACCCTTGGCCTCCGCTGCTCCTGCTGTTGCTCCTACTCGTGCTGGGACTAGCGGGGCTCGGCCTGTGGGCAGTCCTCCGGCGAGCGGGTCTCGCGCCGCTCGAGGCGACCTTCGAGGAGCGGCGGGCCGAGCTGGTCCTCGCGCTGCGTCGCCGCCGTCAGCTCGGCGCTCCGAACTCCAGCTCCAGCTCCAGCGAGGCTCCCTGATGCGCTTTGTGATCCCTGTCTTCGCCGCGCTCCTGGGGCTCTTCTTGCTCTCGATCGGCTTCGTTGTGGGACTCTTCATCGGGCCCACCTCGCTCGTCGACGCACCGGCCACGGTGGTCATCGAGCCTGGGGTTGTCGAGCTCTGGCAGCCCCCGATCTCGGCTGCGGTTCTGACCCTCATGGTGCTCTTCTTCAGCGCGGTGGGGATGGTCGTGTTCTTCTTCGGCCATCCCGTCTTCGAGGCGATCTCCCAGCGTCTCCGACCCGTCGAGGACTAACCCCCCCCAGAGGGCAGGCTCGCCGCTCAGGGCAGCGCGTCGAGGAGGACCTGGTAGGTGGCGTCTTGCCAGGGCTCGGTGCTGCACTCCAGCTCGTCGGCGAGGTCGTCGATGGCCGTGACCCGGTTCGAGGGGTTGGGGTGGGTCGAGAGGAACTCGGGGACGATGGACGATCCTTCGAGCTGACGGAAGAATCCCGCCGCCCCGTTCGCCGCGTAGGGCGTCTCGCACAGGTAGCGTACCGAGTAGGCGTCGGCTTCGGACTCGTCGGATCGCGAGAACGAGAGCTGGACGAGGGTCTGCGCGATCTCGGAGAGCAGGCCCGGGTCGTTGCCAAGGACGATCCCTACCAGTGCCGACAGCCCATAGGCCTTGGTGAGCTGCTGGGTGCTGTGGCGGCGGTCGGCGTGGGCGATCTCGTGCCCCATGACGCCGGCGAGATCGTCTTCGCGATCGAGGAACTCGATGAGTCCAGTGTAGAAGTAGATCTTCCCTCCGGGGGTGACGAAGGCGTTGAGCACGTCGTCGTGAATGATGAAGACCTCCCACTGGAAGCGGTCGGCGTAGCGCAGCTCCCCAGACTCGATGATCCGAAGCGCGAGGGCGTCCATGTAGGTGTAGGCCACCGGGAAGTCTTCGCGGGGAAGAATAGGGAACTCCTCGGGCATGCTGGCGATCTCTTCGGCCAGCTGCTCCCCGAGTTCGATGTCATCCTCGACCGAGAAGATGTTGATGCCGCTGTCACAGGCCGCCAAGGACAACCCTGCGGCGGCCGCGAGCCAAGCGTTGCGCATGGGACCTCCTGCCATCGTGCAAGTCATCTTAACGCCCGACGGGGCTCAGATATTCATCTCCGTCGACGACGGAGCAGAACAAGGCTGAGCAGTAGGGCGAGAACACTGGACGAACCAGCGCTCGTAGTGCTTGAGCAACCGCACCCGACCTCGCCCGACAGCCGCGGGACCTCGACGGGGGGCTCTTCGGGGTCGGGTTCCACCCAGCCGGTGCCGGAGAGGGGGACGCGCAAGATCGGATCGCGAGGATCATTGCTCTCGATGATGAGGGTCGCGGCCTTGGGCCCTGGCTCCCGCGGGTCGAAGGTGACGACGGCGCCCGACGTGTTGCCCTCGGTTGCGTAGAAGTAGGGAGGAAAGACACTGAAGGAATCGTCCCCCTCGATCTCCATCCAGCCTTCGAGGGGAAGCTGGCCCAGGTTGGTCAGAGGGAGCTGAAGGTTCGAGAGGGTCTCGACGGGGATCTCGCCGTAGTCATGCCAGGTCACGGTGGACTCGAGGGCCGGCAGGGGGTGTTCGTAGACCCGTGGCCCGAAGGTGTGCTGCACCACGTCGTTGACCATGTGGATCGGAATGTCGAAGGTCGCGACGCTGTAGCAGCCGAACCAAGAGTGGCAGACGGCCATGGTGGGCTGCACGATGAGGCTCAGTGAGGCCCCAACATCGGCGACGTACCGCGTGACCAAGCGAAGACGGCCCCGGTTGTTGCGGGGGATCTCGTGCATGACCTCTTGGGCGGTCTGGTCGGCGATCTGCCCCTCGGTCTCGTAGTGATATCCTGAGAGAAAGGTGGTTGCTCGGGGGAACACCTGAACCCGAAACTCGAGCTCGAGTCCAGCGATGAGCGGCACGCCGACGGTGAAGGGCCGGATGAGCCCGTCACCGTCGGCGACCATCTCAAGGCTGGAGGGGGTTCCGTCGGCGAGCAGGTCCGGGTCGAAGGTTCGCTGACGCTCCAGGACGATTCGTTCGGACCACACGTCGTAGGATCCCGCGATGCCCCACAGGTCGAAGGACACTTGGGCGGCGAGGTCGATCCGACTGTCGAGGTCGAGGATCCCTGTTCCGGGCACCCCCACGATCTGCTGGGTCAGCGCATCGGGCCAGGTGAGGTGGCTCTCGGAGAGGAACTCGGCGTGGGATCCCCCGAAGCTGCGGATGAAGAAGCGCACGGCCAGGGGACTGCCGGAGGGGAGGGAGCCGGTGTCATAGTCGATCGCTTCGAAGGCATTGAAGTAGTCACCGAACTCGAGCTCAATAACCTCGGAAGCATACATTCGAGGTTGATCAGCGTGAGCCTGAGGGGCGGTCAGCAGGAGCAGTGAGAGCACCATAGAGAGGGACTCCGAGCGATCAAAACAGAGGGTGAGGGAGTGTACATCAGATCCGGGGGACCCGCCACAAGGATGTAGGGGTCAGGAGCCCTGCCACAGCAGCCTTGCATCGCCCGAACGGGACTCGTCGTCGAAGAAGACGTAGGCCATGCCGTTGGGGGTGATGTCGTACCGCACGAGGTTGGTCGTGAGTTGCGCGACGAGCCTCATGGGGCGCCCCGAGCTGTTGCGGGGGGTGGCGTCGCCGTGGAGCCAGACCGCGCCGCCTCCGAGCTTGTCGTGGCGGATCTCGTTCAAGGCGTCGACCATCGTCACGCGCTTTTCCTGGACCTGTCGCATCAGCGCCTGTTCGTCGGTCGGGTGGATGACCCTCACCGGCTGACGCTTGTAGACCCGCACGGTCGGAGGACCATCGTAGAGGTTGTCGTCGATAGCGGAGTGTAGCAGCACCTTGTTCGCCCCTTTCCAGGGATCCCAGTCCTCGCACCGCCCGCCGGTCGCGTGGCAGATAAAGAGCGACATGCGGACGAAGGGGCCGAGGTCGAGCGCCGGCCCTGCGTCGAACTGCGCCATATGGCACATCGGGTTGGAGCAGACCTCGCACTTGGGCCAGTCTTGGGCTGTGACACCGCGCGGGTGCCCGCCCAGGCTGCCCACCGAAGGCTGGCGACGGGTGGCGGCGACGAGGGGGTAGGACAACCAAGGGTTGAGGGGAGCGTGGCTCATGGGTTCACTATGCACGGGGGGTTCGGCCTTGTCCTGAACGGGTAGAGCGCGGGTAGAGAGAACGCCGCCAGTCACGCGACGTGGAGTGTTTTTGAGGGCTACGCACCTCGGCGCACGAAGACTCCGACTCGGGTGCCCCCGGCCGAGAACTGGAGCGCGGTCTGGGCGCCCTCGGACCAGATACGCTTGAGGGCCCCTTTGTCGGGCACGATGCAGGCGACGGTGCTCGTCGGCCAACGCTCGCGGAGCAGCTTGGCCCAGCGGTCGTGGAGGCGGGCCAGCGCGCGGGGGTCGCCCAGCCGCTCGCCCCAGGGCGGGTTGATCACCACCACATCGGGTGCCTCGTCGAGGACGAGGTCCTCGAGGGAGGTGCCTTGGAAGGCGATCCGACCCCCGACCTCGGCCCGGGAGGCGTTGCTCCGAGCGGCGTGTAGGGCGCCCGAGTCGCGGTCGGCGGCGTAGAGGAAGCCAGGGTGCGACTCGGCCTTGGGGGCGCGGGGCTCCGCTCGTGAGGGCCAGCAGGGCCACCGCTCGCACGCGAAGCGGCGCCGCCCGGCGGCGGGGAGGCCGCTCGCCCACCGAGCCGCCTCGATCGCAAAGGTGCCAGAGCCGCACATGGGGTCGAGCAAGGACATGCCAGGCCGCCAGCCGCTCGCCCTCAGCACCGCGGCGGCGAAGTTCTCGCGGAGGGGAGCGCGCCCGCTATCGCGCCTCCAGCCGCGTCGGTGGAGCAGCTCCCCGGAGGCGTCGACTCGGAACGTGGCGCGATCCTTCTCGACGCGGACGCCGACGAGCAGGGTCTCGGTGGGAGGGCGGCCGCCGGGGAGCCTCGGTCCTCGCAGCGCGTCGGCGATCGCGTGCGCGACCTTCGCCTCGACGCGATCGCGGTGGCGCAGGCGCGACCGGGTCACCGAGGCGCGAACCTGCACCGGCTGGCGGGGGTGAACGTATAGTTTCCATGGCTGCTTTCGGGCCCGGTCGCCCAGCATGTCCAGGGAATCGGCGCCTACGGTGCCCAGGCGTATGGTGGCCCGCCCCGCCAGGCGGCTCCAACGCTGGACTCGGAGGAGCTCCGGGGCGCTCAGGCGGACTTCGACGGCGCCTTTGTCGATGGTACCGTCGAAGCCGAGCTCCCGTAGCTCCTCGACGAGGAGTGCCTCGAGACCAGGCGCGATGGTCAGTCGGGTTAGCCACGGGCCGGGGGAGGGGCGTGGGTTTCGGGAACGACTCAAGGGGCCTCCGTGGGGGAGGGGTATTGTGTGCCCAGCCCGCGCGCCTGCAGGATGTCGCCCCCGGCGGAGCGGTTCGTCTTCAAGGAGGGGGCAAGGCCGCTTGGAGCGCAACCAGAGTGAATTTCTTCTTCCGGCTCTCGCGGTCCGCTTGGAACCTGTGGTAGGCTGAGACAGGGGAAGAGAGGTGTCGTTGTGACCGATAATTCTGCATCGGCGGGTCCCTCGGGTCGCCGGGTCGACCGCCTGACGGGAAAGACCATTGCCAACCGGTACGTGATCGAGCGCTTGATCGCGCGGGGCGGTATGGCGGCGGTGTATCAAGCGCACCAAGTGCAGCTCAATCGTAAGGTCGCGATCAAGATCCTTCGGCCTCCTCCCGACACCGACGAGTCGGCCAACTTCCACGAGCGGTTCAGGCTCGAAGCCGAGACCCTCGCCCAGCTCAACCACCCGAACATCGTGACGGTCTACGACCATGGTGTCTTCGACGACGATCAGGTCTTCCTCACCATGGAGTACGTCGATGGCAAACGCCTCACCGACGTCATCCGAGATGGCGCCGTCTCGGTCGAAAAGATCCTGCCCCTGTTGCTCCAGGTGTGCGAGGCGTTGCGCTACGCCCACCGCCGCGGTGTCGTTCACCGTGATCTCAAGCCCTCGAATCTTCTGATCACCAAGACCGACGACGATGAAGAGCTGGTGAAAGTGGTGGACTTCGGCCTGGTCAAGCTCACCGAAGTCGACATGAGCGTGACGAGCGCTGGACTCGTCCTTGGCTCGCCTCACTGTATGGCTCCCGAGCAGGTTCGGGGCTTGGCCGTGGACGCTCGCACCGACATCTACGCCCTGGGGGTGTTGCTCTTCCGTTCGCTCACCGGAAAGTATCCTTTCCACGGTGCGAACAGCACGGCGACTATGATCGCTCACCTCAACGAGCCTACCCCGACCTTCTTCTCGGTCGCCCCAGATCTCGAGGTGCCCGAGGGGCTCGAGAACATCGTCCGCAGGTGCTTGGCCAAGAACCCGGCCGAGCGCTTCTCCAGCATGGAAGAGGTCCAGGAAGCGCTCTCGTTCTTTCTTGGGATGAGTCCGGAGCAGTTCCGCGCGGTGGCGCGCAGCCAGTCGACCCTCGGAGGGCTACGTGCTCCTCCAGGCGTTGCCAAGAAGGCTCCGACGGGACTGATCGTGGGAGGGCTCTCGGCGCTGGCGGTCGTCAGCTTGGCCGCATGTCTTGGCGTCTGGGGCTATATGTCCCTCGGCACTGCAGATCCCGCTGACGCATCGATGACGGAGTCCATGGATATACCGAGCGGTGAGGCAGGGGCCGAGCCGAAGGTAGAGACCAGAGATGCTCCGTCCGAAGAGGTAGAGAAGGCGGTGCCCCAGACTTCTGGCGCCGTGGAGTCTGCCGGCCAAGAGACCCCGACGGAGTCGCAAGATGCGCCTGTCGAGGCTGCTCCTGAGCCCGCCGAGGTCGAGCCGACGCCGAGGTCTCCCGCGGTGGTCCGTACGCCCCCGCCGGTACAACCTAAAGCCGAAGCCGAACCCAAGGCCGAACCCAAGGCCGAACCCAAGGCCGAACCCAAGGCCGAACCCAAGGCTGAAGCGAAGCCCGAGTCCGAGCCAGACGCCGACGAGGCAGAGAAGACCGATCTGGGCAAGGGCTTTGTCGACGACTTCGACGACTGGGACTAGTAGGCGGCAGCGCCCACGGACCGGGCGCCGCATAGAACAGTGGTGTCCCGGCTTGGAACCAGGATAGAGCACGCTGGAGCTCAGGTCCGTCGACGAGTGGGCCCCTCGGGAGTTTGCGCGACAGCCTGCAAGCTTCAGGTACACCCGCTCGGGACGCATGAGGTGGGCTTTTCGCTGATAGGGCGCGCCAGTCGCGCCAGAGCCGCTCATCGCCTTCTTTTAAATATGTCATGGCGAAAGCCTTGCTTTTGCGAGAGTGCCGTCCGTTGTTTGCACTTTTTGCTAACCTGTAAGGGTCGAGTCACTTGGAGTGGAGTTCGCCATGTCGTCGCATCGAGTTGCCTTGGCCGCCCTCGCGATCCTCTTGCCGCTGGCGGCCCTCGCAGATCCCAAAGACGACGCGCGGAAGCGCTTCGTCGAAGGTGTCCAGCTCGCTCGGGCGGGCCAGTACCAGGAAGCGATCGAGCTCTTTCGAGAGGCCGATGGGATCTTCCGCCACCCGGCCACGACGTACAACATCGCCTATGCCTATCAGCAACTCGGCGAGTTCGAGCAGGCGATCCAGTGGTATGAGCTCCTTATTACGCAGGCGCCTACGCGCTCCGACGAGATCCGGGGCGTGGTCGATGAGCTTCAGGCTCGCATCGACGCGGAGCGCGCGGCTGCGGCTGCGGCTGCGGCGGCGTCAGAGCCCGCGGCGGCCCCCACGCAACCCGCTGCCGGTTCTCTGGGTCTCGAAGAGGTGGAGCGACTCCGCGCGATCGCTGCGGAGCTTGAGAAGCTCGCGGTCGCCGCCGCAGAGCGCGCGCCTCCAGATCCTGCCGACCCTCCCAGTCCGTCCGATCCCGACGCGCCCTCCGAACCCCCACCCACCGACAGCCTCCCCGAGATCGAAGGCGCGGGCTTCGAGATGGACGCTTACGAGCGGGTCGTCGTCACCGCCTCACGCTATGGTCAGGCGCCGCTCGATTCGCCGTCCACCATCTCCCTCATCACCGCCGATGAGATCCGCCTCTCAGGCGCGACGAGCATCGCCGACGTGATGCGGCGCGTCGTGGGCGTCGACGTGATGAACATGGCGAGCGGGCAGCCCGAGATCTCCATCCGAGGCTTCAACCGAGAGCTCAACAACAAGGTGCTCGTGTTGATCGATGGCCGGAGTGTCTACTGGGACTTTCTGGGCTCTACCCAGTGGAACCGACTTCCGATCGTACTCGAAGAGATCGAGCGCATCGAGGTCATCCGGGGGCCGGGCTCCGCGGTCTACGGCGCGAACGCGGTCACGGGAGTGGTGAACATCATCACCAAGACCCCGGGTGAGAACCCCGAGACCATCGCGCGACTCGATTATGGTTCACCGGGCTACATGCGCGGCTCGGTCTTCACCAATGGCCGAGCAGGCGAGACCGCGTGGCGGCTGAGCGCGTCCTACACCCAGCACGAGCGGTGGGAACGAACCGAGGAGATCACCGAGAACAGCTCGTTGTCTCCGGTACTCGAGAATCAAAACCTGGGTCTCCAGCAGATCCAAGGTGCGGGCCGAATCGATCGCTCCTTCGGTGACCTGGGCGTGGTGTCGCTGTCGGGCGGCTTCGTAGACGGCACCGCCGAGATCTACAATATTGGCGTGCTCGGCAACTATGCCATGGACACCACCGACGCCTATGTCCGGGCAGACGCAACCTTTGGACCAGTTCACGCGCGCGTCTTCTACAACTATCTCCAGGGGAGCACGGGCCCCTGGGCGGGCCTGCCTGCGGAGCGGCGGCTGCTGGACTCCGACTTCCTCGCCACCACCTTCGACGCGGAGCTCGAGAGCTTCGGGGAGTTCAGCACGGGCTCCATCGATCACCGGATCAATGGCGGGATTGGTTACCGGCGCAAGTATATCGGAAACTTTGATTACCTCGAAGGAGAGGTGGTTGAGCACCACTTCAACGCCTTCGTCAACCACGAGGCGTCCATCGGAAAGGTAAAGCTCATCGGCAGCCTTCGCGCCGACCGTCACCCGCTCATCGACCTGGACCGTACCCTCTCGCCGCGTGGCGCCATTATCGGCCGTGTCGCCAAGGATACGAGCCTCCGGCTTACGGGTGGTACCGCCTTCCGGGTTCCCACGCTCGTCGAGTCGTACATGGACTTTGGCTTGCCCTCGGGGGTCGACGGGGTCGTGGTCGAGGACTTCGGATCCAGGGCCCTGTTCCCGGAGCGAATCCTGACCTTCGAAGCAGGATTCCACGACGAGTCTTCACTCTATCATACCGTCGATGTAACGGTGTTCTATAATCGGGTCAGCAACCTTATCGGGCTGCGGCCGCTCGACCCAAGGTTCTCCCCCTACAGCCCTCGGCACGAAGGCTTCATCGTCGGTGAGACGGGCTGGGTCAACCTCGCCGATGTCTACCACGGGGGGGGCGTCGAGGTCGACGGCAAGCTCTTCCCGGCAGACGGCCTGGACATCTTCGCCAACCTGAATGTTCAGCGAATCTTCCAAGACACGCCAGGGCAGGACCTTCAGGTCGATCGCAGCACCTCGCTGATTAAGGCGAATGCAGGAGTGCAGTACCGCACACCCTACCGCGTTGATCTCTCGACCGCGGCGCATTTTGTTGGTCCCCAAACCTGGGTTCTACGAGGCTTTGACGAAGGAGGCGATATTCTGTTCACCCCACGTTCCATTCCTTCCAGGTTCCTGTTTAACGCGCGCGTGGCGGCGCGACCCTTCGCAGACGACAAGCTGGAGCTCGCCGTGACGGGGTGGAATATGCTCGCGTTGGCGGATGCGGGTCGGTCTCGCGAACATCCGAACGGCCAGCTGCTTCGTGCTCGAATCTTCGGCTCTGTCAGCTACAGCTTCTGAGGTCCCCATGTCTCGACTCTCCCTTCATCGAAACGACGACGCGCACAAGCCGGCCTTACATGGTCTCGGCCGCCTCTTGGGCCTGCTGGCCGGGGTAGGCGTGGGTGTGGGGCTCGTGCTCGCCGCGGGCTGCAGTACTGAGCCCCCCTTCGCCGAACAGCTCGACGTAGGGCCTCCGCTGATCACGGGGACGCTGATCGTCTCGGGTCCAGAGCGCCCGGCGAACACGATGGTCCTGGTGTATATGGCCGATGATCCACCTCCCCCGGTGGGGACCGGGCGCCCGATCACCTTCTCCACCGTGCCGGCCTCCGCCTTTAGGAGCGAAGAAGGTGTCTTCGAGGCACCCTATTCTGTCTCGTTGCCCGGGGTGAGCGAAGGGGAAGTGCTCGTCACGGCGCTGATGGACATGGACGATAACTTCTACCCCCTGCCCCCGTGGGCCGAGGTCCTTGGCGGGGCGACCTGCGGCGACTTCTCGGGGGCGCATGTCGCCGATCTAGTCTCGGGTGAGCTCGCGCCGGTGAGCGTTCGTGAGAACGAGCGCGTCGACGGGATCAGCGTTTTGATCGCCCGCGAGTCTACGCTTGAGCGCCCCTCCTTCGTCTTCCAGGGAGGCTCTCCCAGGCTCTCCCGCGAGGTCGCCGCGACCGGCGCCACCCAGACCTTCCGCCTCGCCTCGACGCCGATCGCAGCCATCGCCCCACGCGACGGCAACCCCGAGCCGATCCTCGAGATCACGGGTCCCTTCGATGGTACGGAGCCCTGTGATACCGCGCTCTGGGTCACGGTCTACGATCGCGACGGCGACGGACAGCCCGACCCGAGCCCAGACTTTCCGCCCGAGACCGGGCTCATGGACGCCTGGCCTCAGGTGGTGCTGCAGTACCTCGGCGAGCTCGACGAGGACGGCGTCGTCCAGCCTACCTTGGAGCCGGGTGAGTCCTGGGCGATGCGATCCGCCCTCTTCCCGGGCACGGCCTGGTTCGGCGAGGTCCCTCTCAACACGCCGACGCCGCTCACGCAGGCCGAGTACATCTTCGTTCCTGCCGCGCAGCACACCCTGCCCGACGGCTCGAGCGAGGTTGTCATGGATCCCACGCAGCTCCCGGCGGGAGCCTGGTCGGTCACGGTCATCAACATCGCCGGCCAGACCTGGACCGTGCCCAACTTCTTGGCCAACGTCGGCTCCTTCGATCCCGACAACTACGACCCGAGCGGTCAGGCTGGGGCGGTCATCCTGGAGTGAGGCGAGCCAAGAGCAGCTTGACTCGGTTCTCGTCGCCTCTGGCCACGCCGAACATCGGCTCGATCTCCGCGCCGTCGTTCAGGGTGGAGGGGTCGAAGCTCGGAGGGAGCTTGAGCCAGATCTCTCGGTGTCGCACCAAGTGGGGCAGGAGCTTCGAGAGCAGGGGTAGATCGCTGAGGGTGGAGCGGAGCTTGTCGTAGCCACCCCACGGGGGGTCGACGAAGACCAGATCGGCGGAGGCGGTCTGAACGACGTCGAGGGCGTCGGCGCGGCGCCACTGGATCCGGTCGGCGACCTGGTAGATTCGGGCGTTGTGCTGGGCGAGGGCGAGCCGATCCGCGTCGATCTCGACAGCCGTGACGGGGCAGCCGGCGCGAGCGAAGCCGATGGCGTTGCCTCCTGCCCCGGCGGTGAGGTCCAGCACGGACCTCCCCGCTGCGCGCTGGCCGATCGCCAAGGCCAGGGCCTCGGGGGTGAGGAAGCGCTTGCCGAGCTCGTCGAGGCGCGCCCCCCGCCGGGTGAAGCCTGGGCTGGTGTCTCGACGCGCTCGAGCCTCGCGCAGCCGCCCGGCGCGGACCTGCGGGCGCGAGAGCTTGGGACGGACGTCTACATGGATTGCGTGGCCGGCGAAACCCAGCCCGCGGAGGCGAGCGGCGACGTCGGCGGCTTCGGTACGCGAGAGCTCGGCGGTGGCAGAGCGCGTCCCCTCAGGGGTCACCGAGACGTGCCACCCCCCCGCGCCGAGCAGCCGCTCGACGGGCATCCAGTCCGGAAGGGGTCCGATGGTGACCTGTGGCACAGGGGGGTCCGAGCAGGGGTGGACGGTGAAGCGCCGTGACGGCATGTTAGCTCAACGCGCGAGAGGTTCCGAGGCGCGGTGGGCTTGGGCGCGGTAGAGAGGAGCCTTGGAGGTCTAGATGCGGTGTGGTGTGCCTCTCTTCTTGCTAGCCCTGGCGTGCCGATCCGAGGAACCGGAGCCCGTGGCGATCGACGCGGACGCCGAGGTTCGCTCCTGTCAAGCCTCGATCGTGACCGAGGCCCCTGCGGGGGGCACGCGGGTACAGGTCGCGGGCTCCTTCTCGGACTGGCAGCCCGTGGACATGCGCGAGAGCGAGGAAGGGCTGATCGCGGAGCTCGGCCGCCTGGTCCCGGGGACCTATCCCTACAAGTTCGTCTACGACGGTGACTTCGAGGGCGATCCGCCCGTCGATGTCCGCTCGACGTGGAGCGGCGGCTTCGAGAACCGCGCGCTGCTCGTCCGAGACTGCCGACATCCTTCGCTGAAGGCCCTCTCGGTCGAGGTTCAGGGCGACGAGGTGGTGGGTCGGTTTCAGTGGAAGCGGAGCAACCTTGAGGATCCCCTTGATGTAGAGAGTATTGAGGCCAGCGTGGCCAAGGAGCCTCTGGGTGCTAGCGCGGTACAGGTCGACTCGGACGGGACGATCGAGGTGCGTGCCCCCGCGCCGGTCGAGGGCAAGTATACGTTCCGCCTTACGGCCTCCGACACCGCAGGGCGGCAGAACGAAGAGGGCGTCGTTCTCCTTCCCGTCTGGAAGGAGGCCCAGCCGTTCTCCTGGGGCGATGGCGTGATGTACTTCCCCTTTGTCGACCGCTTCCGCGATGCGGGGCCTTCGCCCGAGCCTCCGATCTCGGGGGCGAGCGAAGGAGCGAACTACCACGGAGGCGATCTGGTGGGGTTGCTCTATGCCATCGAAGATGGCCTGTTCGAAGAGCTCGGCGTGCGGTCCCTCTGGCTGAACCCGGTGGTCGACAACCCCGACGGCGCGTGGATCGGTGGCGACGAGAGGACCTTCTACACTGGCTATCACGGCTATTGGCCGGTGGCGCCGCGCACCGTCGAGGGCCGCTTGGGCACGGTCGACATGCCCGCCGAGGAGGCCTTGCACCGGGTCATCGAAGAAGCCCATGCGCGCGGGATCCGCGTCCTCTTCGATCTGGTGCTCAACCACGTCCACGAGGAGCACCCCTGGGTCGAAGAGCACCCCGACTGGTTCGATCTCGAAGATCCCTGCGTGTGTGGCTCACCGGGCTGTGGCTGGACCGAGATGGCCCGGACGTGTCGCTTCGCGCCCTACCTGCCCGACATCGAGTATCGCAACCAAGGCGTGGTCGACGCCATGATCGACGAGTCCTTCTGGTGGGTTGAGACCTTCGATGCCGATGGCTTCCGGGTCGATGCGGCCAAGCACATGGACCACGTCATCCTGCGCACGCTCTCGATCGAGGTGGAGGACCGGCTGCACGTGCCAGGCGCGCCGCACTTCTACCTCGTGGGCGAGACCTTCACCGGCGTGGGGGCTCAAGAGCTGATCGCCGCCTATATCGGGCCCCATGAGCTCGATGGGCAGTTCGACTTTCCCCTGTATTGGCGCATCCGCGAGGCGGTCCACGACGGGGGCTCTTTCCGCGACCTGGCCGCTGAGGCTCGGTATGGCGAGGAGGTCTACGGAGATCAGCTCCACTACATGAGCGCCTTCTTCGGCAACCACGACGTCTCACGGCTGGCGACCGAGCTCGCGGGGTGTAGCGACTGGGGGGCACTCTGGGGGGTGTGCCATGACTACCTCGCCGACGACACGTTCGATGAGACCGATGCGTTTCTGATCGAGCGGCTGGGCATGGCGTGGGCGATCACCGTGACGCAGCCGGGTCCACCCCTGCTCTACTATGGAGATGAGCTGGGCATGGCGGGGGCGAACGACCCCGATAATCGCAGGGATCGCCCCTGGGGTGCGCGGACCGAGGCTCAAGACGCGCTCTATGCGGAGTTCGCTCGCCTCGGCCGGTTACGCGCGGACACCCCGGCCCTTCAGCGTGGCGATCGGGTGGAGCTCTGGGTCGACGAGGACCTCTACGTCTTCGCGCGCCAGGCGGAAGACGAGGTGGCCCTGGTCGTGCTTAGCCGGTGGACGAGCGGTTCCCGTGAGATCCCTATTCCCACCTCGGTGCTCCCCGAAGGCACGGCCCTGGTCGATGATCGCGGAGCTCAGGCCGGCACGGTGAGCGGTGGGCGGCTTCGGCTTTCGCTCGAGACGTGGTCCTGGAAGGTCCTCACGCCCGAGTAGACGTGCCGCGCGGGGGGCTGGAAGGCGCTGGTGGCTCGCGATGTACCGAGGAACCCGAGGTTGGGTTACCTGCCGGCCGTGTCGAAGATCCCCCCATGGCTGATAGGCATCCTCGCGGCCCTCGTGCTCGTGATACCGAGTCTCGGTCTGTTGAACGCGCCACTCGGGCTCGGGGCGGGGCAGGGGATCGCGCTGGGGATCGTGCTCCTTGCGCTTGTGCTGTGGGTGACCGAGGTCGTGCCGCTCTTCGTGACGAGCGTGGGGATCGGCTTGGCCGGCGCGACCTTGCTCGCCCCGGCTATCGGCGTTCGCTCCGACACCTTCATCGTACCCTTCGCCTCTGACGTCATCTTGCTCTTTCTGGGTGGGTTCGTCCTGTCGGCGGTCCTCGAGAAGCACGGCCTGGCCGAGCGCCTGGCCCGTGCGGTGCTCGCCAAGGTCGGTAGCCAGCCCCCTCGCGTACTGCTCGGGGTCATGCTCACCACCGCGGGGCTGAGTATGTGGATGAGCAACACGGCGGCTACGGCCATGATGCTCGCCTTGCTCGGTGTGATCCTTCCGGTGGTCCCCAAGGGGGACCCGCTCCGGATCGCCCTGGTGCTCTCCGTGGCGGCGGGGGCCAACCTCGGCGGGATCGCGACGCCGATCGGTACCCCGCCGAACGCCATCGCGCTGGCGAGCTTACCCGCAGAACATGCGCCGACCTTCCTGAGCTGGATGGTGCGTGGCCTGCCGGTCCTGGCGGTGGCGCTCTTCGTAGCGTGGAAGCTCCTCCTGCGTTGGTTTCCCTCCCAGGTCGAGGCCGTCGAGCTCCCGAGAGAGCCGGTCTCGTGGACGGGACCCGCCATCGCGGCTGCGGTCCTGGGCGGGGCGACGATCCTGCTCTGGCTGACCGCCGGACTCCATCCCCTCAGCCTCGGCACGGTCGGCCTATTGCCGGTGGTGGTTGGCTTCGGTGGAAAGCTCCTTCCTGCGCAAGCGCTCCGGGGGCTGCCCTGGGACGTGCTGCTGATCGTCGGGGGTGGGCTCTGCCTTGGGGCCGTCGTGTCCGAGAGTGGACTCGATAGCTGGATCCTGTCTCTGCTCCCCCTCGATAGCATGGGGGCCATCCTCACCCTGGCCTTGCTCGCGGCCCTGGCGGTGGCGCTTTCGACCTTTATGAGCAATACCGCCGCGGCGAACCTTGTGATCCCGATCGCGCTCGGGATCCCGAGCCTCCCTCCCACCCTCACGGCCATGATGGTGGCCTTCGCCTGCTCGATGACCATGGTGCTGCCCGTCAGCACGCCGCCCAACGCGATGGTCTTCGCCACCGACACCATCGACAGCCCGACCTTCATCCGCGTCGGTCTCAGCCTGACGGCGATCGGCGTCGGCGCCGCGCTGGTGGTGGGGCTGCCCTGGTGGGGCCTGCTGAGCTGGCTGCTCGGCTGAGCTCAGAGCGTCTCGCCGATCCCGTTCAGCTCTTCGACGACCTCGAAGAGCGCCCCCAGATCGTAGTGGTCGACCGCGACCAAGTTCGGGATCCGCTGGTGGAACTCGGCGCACTCGCGGGCTCGGCCCCCCAAGATCTCGTAGGTGTTCACCTCGCGGGCCCCCTCGCGGGTCGGCAGCGGGGTCGACAGCCAGTGGTTGAGCAAGAAGAGGTCGTTCTCGGCGCTTCCGCGAAGCACCTCGCAGGTGAAGTCCTCGGCCTCGCGGAAGGTATACGGGGTATCGAAGCCGATCTCGTAGAAGTCGTGGTGCCAGTCAGGATCGTCGTCGCCGGGGTTCTCGACGGTCACGAGCAAGGGCGTGCCCTGATCGGCGAGCTCCGCGAGGGTGGGCCAGGGTGCGCCCTGGGGATGGGTGTAGCGAAGCGCGTCGAGTCCGGCCTCGCGCATGGTGGCGTCGAGGGTCTGGGCGTCGATGTTGTTCTCGAAGATAATCGCCATCACGTCGTCGGGGTGATCGCGAAAGAAGGTGGCGAGCTCGGTGAGCACGTCGACGAGGGGCGTCGCGCCGGCTTCGCAGAAGCTGTGGCAGAGGTAGGGCTCGTCGTTCCAGAGGTAGGTGTCGAGCAGCATGCCCCGCACCCCATCGTCGAGCTGCCGCTGAGGAGGGTAGCGGTGGTTCGGTGCCAGCCATCCCTCGTCGGAGTTCGACATGGCGTTGTGGGTCGACGGCAGCGCGACCTGGTCTAGCGGTCGATCGCAGAGCTCGGCGTAGCCGTTGCAGAGGCGCGGGTCCTCTGGCTCTTCGGTGGCACACGCGCCGAGGAGCAGGGGTAGGAGCAGCCGTCGCATGATCACTCCTTGAGGTGGACGACCACCGGCACGTGGTCGCTGGGCTGTTCCCATCCTCGCACATCCCGGTGCGTTTCGACCTGAGAAACCCGTGCCTTGAGACCGTCGCTCACCCAGTGATGATCGATGCGGTAGCCGTGGTTCCTTCGAAAGGCGCCGCCGCGGTAGTCCCACCACGAGAAGTGCTTTCCGACGGGGTGAAGCTCGCGGAGGGCATCGTGGAGTCCGTAGCCTCGGACCTTGTCGAGGGCCTGGTGCTCGAGGGGGTGAAAGAGGATCTCGTTCTCGGCCTCGAAGGGATCCCATACGTCCTGATCGGCAGGCGCGATGTTGAAATCTCCGCACACGACCACCGGCTCGGTGGCGGGGCGATCGGCGTCGAGCTCCTCGCGGAGTCGACTGAGCCAGTCGAGCTTGTAGCTGAACTTCTCGGACCCCACCTGCCCCCCGTTCGGGACGTAGCAGCAGAAGATCCGGATCCCTCCGGTCGTGGCGCGGAGCAATCGGGTCTGCGGATCGGGCTCGCCCAGAGCGAAGCCTTCATGCACCTCGGCGAGGGGGTGCCTGCTGAGGATCGCCACGCCGTTGTAGGTCTTCTGGCCGTAGATGGCTCGGTGCGCGTAGCCGACCTCGGCCAGGGCTTCGTGCGGGAACTTCTTGTCGATCACCTTGGTCTCTTGCAGGCAGAGCACATCGGGCCGGTGCTCTTGGCTCCAGCGCTGAACCTGTTCCAGGCGCACCCGCAGGCTGTTGACGTTCCACGTCGCGATCGAGAAGCTCATGACAAGGACCTCGGATCGGTCAGCTTCCCCGTGATGGCGCTGGCCGCGGCGACCGCAGGGCTCACCAGGTAGACCGGCCCCGGCGCCCCCATCCGGCGGGCGAAGTTGCGGTTGGTGGTCGAGGCGGTGATCTCGCCTTCGTGGGGGATCCCAGGCCCGTTCCCGATGCAGGACCCGCAGCCGGGCTCCGTCACCAGCCCGCCCACGGCGCGGAAGAGATCGAGCAGGCCCTCGGCGTCGGCCTCGCGGGCGACCTCTGCGGAGGAAGGCGTCACGGTTAATCGCACCCCCTCGGCGAGCGTTCGACCGCGGAAGACCTGGGCGGCAGCGCGCAGGTCGGCCAGGCTCCCCCCCGTGCACGAGGCGATGACGACGTTGTGGATGTCGATGCTCCCATGCTCACTCAGCGGCGCTCGGTTGCGCGAGTCGCCGGGCGTCGCGATGGTCAGGGGGACCTCGGCCAGATCCACCCGCAAGGTGTGGTGGTAGCTCGCGTCGGGGTCGGGGTAGACGAGCTGGTCGCGCACGTCGAGGCCTCGTCGGTCACGAAGAAAGGCCACGATGGGCTCACAGGGCTCGACGACGCCGGTCATCAATCCACCCTCGACGGTCATATTCGTGAGCACCGAGAGCTCATCGACGTTCCACTGCGAAAGCCCTGGTCCGCCGAACTCGATCACGCAGGTGTCCGTAGGGCTCTCGCGCCATCGCTCCTCGCGGAAGTAGGGATCGCCGATCAGGTGGAGGATCAGATCTTTCGGGGAGAGCCCTCCGGTGGCCTCGCCCGTGATCTCGACGCGGACGACCTTGGGCACGGTGGCCGGGATCAGTCCCGTGCGCAGGGCGAAGGCCATGGCGGTGCTACCCACCCCGAAGGCGAAGGCGTTGAGCACTCCTGCGGTGGGGGAATGTGAATCAGTGAGCACGATGACATCGCCGGGAAGTCCGTAGTCTTCGACGACCACACGGTGGCAGACACCCGGTGGAAAGCCGCGCCCGGGTCCGTGTAGCCGGATCCCGTTCTGCTCACACGCGGCGACCATCTCGTCGGTGAGCTTCATGGCAGGGGAGAGGCGCACCTTCTTGACGGCCTCGGGTACGGCATCGTGGGCGATGAGCACGAAGTGGTCCTCGAAGGCCGCGACGAGCTCTGGGCGGTACATGGGGGCGTTTCCCCACTCCTTTTGGTAGAGGTCGATCACCATGCCCGTCGTGTATTCGTGCATCCCTCGGAAGGCGGTGCGGACGAGCACCTGGTCGCCGGGCCGTACATGGCCCAGTCCATCGGGCCGTCCTTCGCCGGTCCAGGCCTTCTTGGCCAGGATCTTCTCGGTGATGTTCATGGGTCGTGCGGGCCGCTCCACGGCATAGGTCGGGTTGATCTCGCCGGCGAGCAAGCGCGTGCCGTAGGGTAGCAGCCCGCCGTTCTTCGCGACTTGCTGAAAGAACGGAGGGAGCTCTTCGAAGAGGCTTGTGAAAGGCACGTCTTCGCCGGCTTGGAGCCGAGTGAGCACGCCGCGGTCCGTGGTGAAGGGCATGCCGCTATAGACCATGTTCTCTTGGAAGATCCGCTGGAAGGAGTCGGCGATCACGAGCTCGATGCCCGCGCCTTGGTGGGCCACCACCGCGACCTCGCGCGAGCTGCCCGTGCCGTAGGCATGGCCGCCGACCACCACCTGAAATCCGCCGGCCTTCACGTCGCCAACGTCGATCACGTCTTGGAAGTTTTCTAGGAAGTACGGACCTAGAATCGATCCGGTATAGCCGAGGGTACAGGCCTTACCCGAGATCATCGCGTCGGTGTTCACCCCGTAGGTGTAGGCCGCGCCGTCTACGTCGACGTCCGTGCCGTCGAGCTGTGCGCGGAGGCTGATCGGGTCGTCGACCAGGTGCAGGACCTTGCCGGTGAGCTTCATGAGGACTCCTACTTGATGCGGTAACCGTCCATCTCGTTGTTGAAGATCCAGGCGACGACCTCGCCGATCTCGAACTCGGAAGGAAGATAGGCGTGAATGCTGGCGGCGGCCGAACCGGCGTCGCGGATGTGTCGCCGGGTGGCGATCATGCGTCGAACGCGGTCCTGCCATCGAGAGAGGTTGTCGGCGCGCAGGTCGACCCAGCCTTTCTGGGCGTAGCGATCGACGTCGGGGGCCGTGAGGCCGACGGAGGTTCGGTGGGCTGGGGTCTCGGGTACGTTGATGTGCGGTCCTCGAAGGATGGTCTGCCCATCGGGCAGCAAGATCGGGATCCCGATCGAGGGGGCCAGCAGTCGAACCGCCGAGGTGTCGAGGTGCGCGGCGATCGCCTGGGTCATGGTGCTGGGAGAGGCCTCGGCTACGGCGCTCAGGGTGCCGTAGACTTCCTTTAGCAGATGGGCCTCGAAGAGGAGCTTGGAGAGCTCGGGTGGTCCCAGGCGCCCCAGGGCGACCGAGGGTAGCGCGGAGGCCTCGTCGGCATCCTTGAGGTCACGCAGCGCGACGGACCGGAGCAACCCAGCCTTGTACGAGGGGTTCAGCACGGCACCGTCGATGGCGCTGATGACGTCCTGGCCGGTGTTGGCGCCCCGGATCTCAAGCACGATGACCCGCGCGATCTCTTCGGGGGTGATGTACTCCATCTGTCCGAGGGCGGTGATGGCCGCGAACTCGCCTCGGGTGAAGACCCCGTTCTCACCCGTGTCGACGACCGAGACCTGCAAGCTGCCCTTGTCTTGATAGGGCGCTCGATCTTGCCTGAGGTCGACCGTGCCGATCGCCCGAGCCTTGGTCGGCTCGACCAGGCGGCTGTTTCCCGAGCGATCCTTCGCTTCGATAGTGCGTACGGCGCGGTAGCCGATCATCGCGGCAGGCTTGATCTCTTTGACGACGGGAGCGCCGGGGGTGCGCGCGAAGACGAACATGAGGCCGGTGTGTCCGAAGCCCGCTTCGGTCTTGGCCAGCAGCACTTTCGAAGGCTTGTCTTCGCTGTGGGTATACGGGATGTTCATACCCATCCCACCCGTCCCGGTGGTGCCGACCTTGAGGTAGACCTTGGTGTCGTGCTCGCCGGTTGCACGCTGCAAGAGGCGCATGTGAAGGATGATCTGGGGGACGGACTGCGAGAGCAGGAAGGCCTCCAGGTCGGGCACGGCCTGCTTGGGCAGCCCCTCGTCGCCGAGCCAGTCGCGGAGCCGCTCAACGCTGTGAAAGACGTTCTGGTAGGACAGGCCCGTGGCGGTGTTGACGCAGTCCACCACGACCTCGGGGCGGTGGCGCCGGATCAGGTTGACGAGGTGGTTCTCGCGGTAGGCGATGTCGAAGTCACCGTACAGGAAGTCGAGCAGTCGGCCACGATGCTGTGAGCTGGTGAGGATCTCGGCGCGGCTGAGCTCGGCGAGATCGCTCGGTACGAAGAGGTTGCCATGGGCCGGCTCGAAGGCCACCCGGTGTCCAAACTCCTCACGCAGTCCCTCGCAGGCCTGCTCCGCCTCGTGGGGGAAGAGGCTCGCGACCACGACCCGCCGAGGGTTCAAGTGGGTGACGATCTCTCGGCAGACTTGAGTGCCGACCAAGCCCGCTCCGCCGAGAATGAGGAAGTCCCTGTACATGGCTGTTCAGCTCCGTGACTGGGGAGGAAGACGGTGTGCCGTGGTCGGTCTGTCCTCATAGCGCGCTGGGACGCCGAGGCGCACCCGCCCCCCAGCCTATCGGTTACGGTCTTCATCAGGAGGCGTACATGCTCGATCCGCTCGCCCGCTCCATCCTCGACGTCTGGTTCGGAACCACCGATGAAGAGCGCGCCGCCGCGCCCGCGCGCTGGTTTTCGCCCGACCCCGCCTTTGATGATGATCTCCGCGAGCGTTTCGGCCCCTTCGTCGCTCCTGCGGCTGCAGGGGCTTTCGCTGGCTGGGAGTCCACTCCTCTTGGGGCCCTGTCGCTCGTGCTCCTGCTCGACCAGATCCCTCGCAACATCTATCGCGATGATGCGCGATCTTTCGCCTACGACGCCGCAGCGCGCGAAGTCCTCAAGCGGGCCTTGGGCCAGGGGCACGACGCCTGGCTCTCGACCCAGGAGCGCACCTTTCTGTACATGCCGCTCATGCACAGTGAGCAGCTTTCGGATCACGGTCTCGCGGCCCGATGCTTCGAACGAGCTGTGTTGCTGGCCTCCACCCCCGACGAGGCGGCTCAGGCCCGGGGCACGCTGCTCTATGAGCGAAAGCACGTCGAGATCCTCCACCGATTCGGTCGCTATCCTCACCGCAATCAGGTCCTCGGACGTCAGAGTACCCCCGAGGAGCTCGACTTTCTCCAGCATGGGCGAGGCTTCTGAACCTCAGCACAGCCGCCAAGGGAGGGGCTCGCCGGCGACCCAGGCGCCGAGCGCAGCGTGGACCTCGGCGGCGACCCGAGCGCCCAAGCCCACCGTGTACCCGCTGGCGTGAGGGGTGAGGAGCACGTTCGAGGCGGCTTGCGCCGCGAGCTGGGGCCAGGGCTCGATCGGAAAGACATCGCAGGCCAGGCCACCCAAGTGACCCGCTCGGACCAGCTCGGCGGCGGTGATCGGGTCCATCAGATCCCCTCGGGCGGTGTTTACGACCACGCAGCCCGAGCGCAGAGAACGGAGCCGGTCGGCGCTCAGGAGGCCGACCGCCGAGGGATGCGCCGAGGCGTGCAAGGTGAGGGCGTCAGCCTGATCCACGGCCTCGTCGAGGGGCACCACCGGGTAGGGGGGGGAAGGATGCAGCGGATCGACAGGTAGGAGTTCGGCACCCAAGCTCGTGAGGTACTCGCAGACCGTCCGGCCGATCACCCCGAGTCCGACGACGGCGATCCGAGCGCCCCGCAACCCGCGCGGGCGGATGGAGGGGAGATCCCCACGGGCCCAACGGCCTTCGTGCGCGGGAGTCTCTTGGAGGTCCAGCCGACGAAGCAGTCGAATCAGCGCTTCGAGTGTGTGCTCGACCACGGCGTCCCGTCGCGCGAGAGGGCAGCGACAGGCCTGGATCCCCCGCGCTTCGCAGGCGCGCAGATCAAGGTGCTCGTACCCGGAGGTCGTCGTGATGATCACGGCGGGGCGTAGCGCGTCGAGGGCTTCGGCGTTGACGGTGACCTTGCTGGTGACCACCAGCACCTCCGCCTCGCCCTCAGGCAGGCTGGTGATGTCGGGGCAGGCCCGCCACGTCAGGCCCAAGCTCAGGGCCACCTCGCGCTCTCGAGCGAGATCGTCGGACGTCTCGTACGCGGACTGGCCCCAGCGGAGGACCTCACTCAAGGCTTGGCGCTCCGCCGCGGACTCAGCGCGACGAAGTGACGACCCGCGCCGCGCTCGACCTCGAGGATCACGGCGGAGCCCCCGGCGGCCAAGGCCTCCTCCGCCTCCTCGACGGTCTCGACGTTGGAGCGGTTGATCGCCAAGAGGCGATCCCCGACCTGGAGTCGACCCATGGCGGGTCCGGCAGGATCGATCGAGGTGATGACGAGCTCCGGGCGCTCCAGGTTCCGGGCGGCGTTGGGCCTGACGGAGAAGCCGAAGTTCTCGAAGGTAGAGCTGTGCTTTGGCTGCTCGCGCGTCGTGATTCGGGGCTGGTCGCGGGAAGCGCGAGGCTCGGGCTTGGAGTCGAGCCTCACCGTCAGGTGTCGGTCTCGGCCGTCACGCCAGATCCCGAGCTTGACCTTCTCGCCTGGTCGGTGCTTTCCGATAATGCGGATGAGGGAGGCGGAGTCGATGACCTCGACGCCCTCGACCTCGCGCACCACATCGCCGGGCCGGAGCCCGGCCTCCGCTGCAGGATGTCCGTCGTGGACCTGGGTGATGAGGGCGCCCACTCGGTGAGGCAGGCCGAGGGCCTCGGCGAGGGCGGGATCGGGATCTTGAAGGGAGACCCCGATGAAGCCTCGGCGAACCTCGCCGCTCTGGCGCAGGTCCTCGATGACGCGCTGCACGAGGCCGCTGGGGATGCTGAAGCCGACCGTGTTGGCGTACTTGATGATCGCGGAGTTCACGCCGACGACTCGGCCGTTCAGATCGAAGAGCGGCCCACCCGAGTTGCCTTGGTTGATAGCGGCGTCGGTCTGGATGAACTCATCGTAGGGGTTGTTGCCGAGGGAGCGACCTTTGCCGCTGATGATGCCCGCCGTGACCGTGGTGCCGAGCCCGAGGGGGTTGCCGACCGCCACCACCCAGTCGCCGACCTCGAGGCTGTCGGAGTCGCCGAACTCTACATAGGTCCAAGCGCGTTGTTGGGGGAGCTGCAAGAGCGCGATGTCGGTGGTGGGATCGCTGGCTAGGAGCTCGGCTTCGATGGTCTCTCCGGTGGAAAAACGTGCCCTCACTACCGAGGCGCCGTGCACGACGTGGTGGTTGGTGACCAGCAGCCCGTCGGCGCTGATCACAAAGCCGCTCCCCTCACCGCGGACCCGTCGGGGGCCCGGATCGGCATCTTGCATCAGCGGCCCGAAGAAGTCTCGAAACTCGGGAGGGAGCGGAGAGCGCTGGCGCTCCACCAAGCCCTCGACCTCGATGGCGACGACGGCGGGCTCGACCGCGCGAACCAGCGGCGCGAGCGAGCGCCCAGGATCGTAGGTAGCGCTCGGCTCAGGAGCCGAGACCGGCCCAGCGAGGCTGTTCGCGACGAGGCTGAGGCTGAGGATCGTCACGCGAAGGGTTGGGACCACCATGTTTCCTCCACAAGCACGGGGACCGGGCGGTGTGCTGGGCGACCGCCCCTTGGAGAAGGGGTGCGCACCGCTGTCGCCCCCCGCAAGTCTCCAGCCGTCACGTCTCGGACCTCAGTGTCCGACCGGAGGATCTCCGAGGGTGATGTGGTGACGCATCCAGTCCACTCTCCCGCGGACCGAGTCCGCGTAGAGCTGCTGCATGGCTCGGGTGATCGGGCCGGGGGTGCCATCGCCGATCGTGCGACGGTCCAGTTCCCGAATGGGGGTGACCTCGGCGGCGCTGCCACACATGAAGGCCTCGTCGGCGGTGTAGAGGGCGTCGCGCCCGAAGAACTGTTCCCGGACCTCGATCCCCTCGTGCTTGAGGAGCTCGAGCATGGTCGCTCGGGTGATACCGGGCAGGATGTTGGCCAAGGGGGGCGTGAGGGCCACGCCATCGCGGATGACGAAGATGTTCTCGCCCGTCCCTTCGGCGACGTAGCCGTTCTGGTCGAGCATCAAGGCTTCGTCGAAGCCGTTGTCGTTGGCCTCGTAGCGAGCCATGACACTGTTGACGTAGTGGCCGACGATCTTTGCGCGCTGGAGCGCGGAGTTCGGGTGGTTCCGGGTGAAGCTGCTGGTCTGGAGGCGCACGCCGTTCTGGATCCCGTCGTCGCCGAGATAGGCCCCCCACTTCCAAGAGCAGACGGCGAGGTGGACCGGGTTCGAGCGTGCGCCAAGCCCCATCGCGCCCATACCGAAGAAGACCAGCGGACGCAGGTAGGCCTCGGTGCTCTCGTTTGCTTTCAGGATGTCGAGGCAGGCCTGACGGATCTGCTCTTGGGACCATCGGAGCTTCATGCGCATCATGTTGGAAGACTCGATCAAGCGTCGAACGTGCAGGTCGAGGTGCCAGATCCCGGCGCGGCCATCGGGCTGAGTGTAGGAGCGGAGGCCCTCGAAGGCTCCCACGCCATAGTGAAGGGTGTGCGAGAGGAGGTGAATCTTGGCGTCGGCGAAGGGGATGAGTTCGCCGTCCAACCAGACGTATTTGGCTTCGATGGTCAAGGGTTGCCTCCGATGCGCCGCCCATCGGCGTCGAACTCGATGATGGGGAGCCCGAACTCCTCGAGTGACGCCAGAATGGTGGCCTTGTCCCCGACCACGACCCAGGCGGGTCGACCGGCTCGGAGTCGCTCCGCGAGGGCCTTCTGCGCGCTTTCGAGCTCGACTCCCTTCACGCCGGGCAGATAGCGGTCCGCCCAGTCCTCGGGGAGGTCATAACGCCAGATCGACTCCTGTTCACCGAGCTGAGCGCGAGGGGTCTCGAAGCGGCCGGGGTATTGGTTGACGAGCGTGCGCTGCATGTAGGACAGCTCCTCGTCCGTGATGGGCCTGGAGTCTAAGATCTCTTGAAACTCTCTGCGCATCTCGACCAAGGAGGGGCCGGTCACCTCGGTCTGCACCGACGCGGAGCAGGACAGCACGGCGGGGCCGTAGCCCGTGATGGTCGAGCAGCGGGCGCCGTAGGTGTAACCCTTGTCTTCACGCAGGTTGAGGTTGAGCCGGCTCATGAAGGTGCCGCCGAGCACGTCAACGCCGAGCTTGAATGGGAACCAGTCGTCGTCGGTTCGCTCTCCGACGACCCAACGAACGTCGAGAATGCTCTGTGCGGCGCCGGGCTTGTCGACCAGATAGATGGCCTCCTGATCGGGTGAGTTGGCGGGAGAAGGAGCGGTGGGTCTCTCGACGCCTTCCGGTGCCCAGGCGCCGAACCTGGGCTCAAGCAAGGCGACGGCCTCGTCGGGGGTGATCGCCCCCCCTACCAAAAGGATAGCGTTGGACGGGCCGACCTGGCTGCTGTACCAAGCGCGCAGGTCGTCGGGACCGAGGGGCTCGATGTGCTCCTCCATCAAGATGCGCCCGCGGTAGCTATCGCCGAAGAGGGGACGGTCCACGATGCGACTGCGAAGCCCGCTCGGGTCGTTCCGTGCGTTCTTGATGGCCGTGAGGTATCGAACCTTGAGAATCGAGAGCTCTTCCTCGGGGAAGGTGGGCTCTTGCACCACCTTGCGCATGAGGTCCAGCGTAGGCTCCAGGTTGCGGCGCATGGCGGTGATCCCCACCTGGGCGCCGTCGGTGCTCGCGCTGGCGCGCAGGGTTGATGCGAGGGCCTTGAGCTCGCGGCTGATGTCTTCGGAGCTGAGGTCGCCGGCGCCTTCGTCGAGCATGTCGAAGGTGAGGCTGGCGAGCCCCGGAGTGGCGGCGCTGTAGGAGCCCACGTTGAACGCCAGCTGGACGTTGACGAGGGGCACCTTGTCGTTGGGTACGACGACGATCTTGAGCCCGTTCGACAGCTCTTTCGTGAACGTCTCGGGGACCTTGAAGGGTCGCTCTGGGAGCGGGTCGGGCATGGGCCGCGCGACGCTGGGGTCGTGCAAGGTGACGTCGGCGTGTGGCTGCGGCTGGCCGGGTGCGCCGGGGGTGCAAGAGAGGAAGGCGAGAGTCAAGAGAGTAGAGGTACGCATCAGTTGGCCTCCTCGGGCTTGTCGGTGACGGGCCAGATGTGGAGCGCGACGTGGTGAGCCTGGAGCACCTTCTTGCCGGTCTCGACCGCTGAGGTGGGGGTCACAGCGCGGTAACGGGCGAGATCCTTGGACATGTAGTCTGGATCGCCATGAAACATGTTGTAGCGCTGAAGGGTCTCGCCCTTGCCGGAGTTCGTGAGCAGGCCGTCGTAGAAGCTCCTCTCGAAGCCTGCGATCGCGGCCTTGACCTCGTCCTCGGTGGGGGGCTTGTCGCCGAGCACCTCGTCGATCACTTGCATGGCCTCGGCCATGACCTCGTCGGTGGTATGGCCGGGGGCGGCGGTCGCGGTGATGAGGAAGGTGGAGGCGAGCTTGCCCGAGAACTGGGAGGTGGAGATCGACTTGGCGATCTTCTTGTCTCGGACCAGGCGCTTGTAGAGGCGGGAGTCCCGCCCGTCGGACAGCACGGAGCTGAGCACGTCGAGCTCGGCATCGCCCGCTTCGAAGAAGGCAGGGCTATCGAAAGCGACCCAGAGGCGTTGCTCGGGAACCTGCTGATACTGTCTGAGATCCTTCGTCTCGTCGATGGCCGGTGAGACGGCCGCTCTTCGGGTGGGAGGCTCGCCCTTGGGGATGCCGCCGAAGTTCTCGAGTACGAGTTGACGGGCTTGATCTTCGTCGAAGTCGCCGGCGATCACGAGGGAAGCGTTGTTAGGGAGGTACCAGGCCTCGAAGAAGGCGCGAACGTCGTCGAGCGTTGCGGCCTCGAGGTCTTGGTGGCTCCCGATGGGCATGTGATGGTAGGGGTGGCCCTCCCGGAAGCGAGCCTCGAAGAGATCTTTGAACGCCTCACCGTACGGAGGGTTCTCGTAGCGCTGACGCCGCTCGTTTCGGACGACCTCGCGCTGGTTGTCGAGCTTCTCTTGGTCGAGGACAGGGAGGAGGGAGCCCATGCGATCGCTCTCGAGAAAGAGAGCGAGAGGCAAGTAGCGGGACGGCAAGGACTGAAAGTAGTTGGTCCGATCGAAGGAGGTGGTCCCGTTGATCGAAGCGCCGACCTCTTGGAGCGGACCGAAGTACTCGTCGGGCTGCGAGAGCGAACCCTGGAACATCAAGTGTTCGAAGAGGTGCGCGAAGCCGGTGAGACCCTCGGTCTCGTCCTTGGAGCCGACGTGATACCAGACGCTCACGTAGACCACCGGGGTGCTCCCGTCGGGAGCCAGGATCACGTCGAGCCCGTTGTCGAGCTCATACTTTGTGAACGGGATGTTGGGGTCGCTCAGGCCTGCGTGGTCTTCGGCGTGCGCGGCCGGGGTGAGGGCCAGAGTGAGAATCAGGGCAGCGAGGGAGCGCCCTCGAGATCCGATGAGGCATCGGGCTCGATCCAGGTTGAGCATGAGAGTCCTCCTTGGGGAAGAGGGCCCCATAGTCCCTTGAGCCCGCACCGCGATGTAAAGTTGATCCACCTTGCGCAGTCGACCGCGTTTCATCTACACTAAGCGCCTGTTCGTTATCGGGGCTTGCGAAACTCGCCCGATCGCGTACAATCGACGCGTCCGGTCTACCCGGCCCTGGAGGTCTTCGTGCGGTTCGTCCTGCCCCTCATCTTGTCCTCGTTCGCGCTCGGCGGCTGCATGTCGGACTTCCGCTCCGAGTTCATCCTGCCCTCGGACTGTGACCGGCGCCTCTACTTCGAAGACCGCGATGGTGACGGTTGGGGCGATCCGAACGGCGACTTCGGTTCGCTGTGCGAGCCCGACCCCGACGCGGGGCTCGTGGCGCGCAACAACCTCGACTGCGACGATACCGATCCGGGCACGACCGGCCGGGTCGGAACCCTCTGCCCCGACAACTTCGTGGTTGGCGGCTCTTCCTTCGTCGCCTTCGCCTCCTCGGGGCGCGAGTTTGCGGCGGTTCTGCCCTCCTCCGACGAGCGTCCCGAGATCACGCCCACCAAGTGGGCTCAAGGGGCTGCCCAGGCTTGCGGAGCCATGGGGTGGGGCGGTCAGCTCGCGACGTTCTCCAACCTCACCGAGTTCGCCTCGGTCACCGAACGGATCGGGGACAAGCTCGAGCCGGGCCAGACCTACGCGGGCTGGGTGGGGCTCGTGCCCTCGGATGCTGGCAACGCCTGGGTCTGGAGCGGTCGCGAGAGCGGCCTCAACCTCAACGAGGTCGGCTTTTGCAACCCCGACCTCCCGCCAGACCCCGCCGACGAGGTGCACGCGGATCGCCGCGTTGCGTTGGTTCGCCGATCGACCGGGCGCTGGTGTTTCGGTCGTCCCGTCGATGCCAACATCGACGAGGGCTTGGTCGAGTATACCGACCGTGAAGCCTACTTCGTGTGCGAACGCTCCACCCCGCAGTCTTCGGGCTTCGTCGTCAATCGTCCACCCGACGGGGCCTAGCCGGCTCCGCGGGTCGTCGTGGGCTCGGGCGCCCGCCTTCGGGAGACTTGACCGGGCCCGGCGCACAGGGTGCCCGGTGGTCTGGTTTACCCTGGGTCCACCGCAACACTGCGATGCGATCTCGGCGGCTAACGAGGCGGATGGCCCAGGATCGATAGGCGGGCGTGCCTCTGGGGCGCGTCCGGCCCTTTGAACGGCCCTCGCTCCGGGCATAGACGAAGAGCTTGATGTGGAGAACGCGCGCATGGTGCCGCCGACCCGGCTTCGAATCGCTCGATGGATCGCCGTCCCCTTGGTGGCGGTGACTTATGTGCTTCTCGTCTTCGGCTCGACCGTCCGAATTCATGACGCGGGACTTGCTTGCCCCGACTGGCCCATGTGCTTTGGCCAAGTGATCCCTGTGATCAACTTCGGGGTTGCGCTCGAGTTCGGACACCGGGTCTTAGCGGGCCTTATCTCGCTCGCCTTCGTGGGTTTGGCGGGGATCGTGTTCTCCGCGCGCTCGTTGCGCCGCGAGGTCGGCGCGCTCGTGGGGGTCTCTGCGGTGGTGTTGGTCGTGCAGATCATCCTCGGTGGGTTGACCGTGCTCGAGCTGCTCGACATCTGGACGGTCACGAGCCACCTCGTCACGGGCAACACCTTCTGCGCCCTGCTGCTCGTGCTCGCGCTGCGGCTCATGGAGCACGGGCGCGACGTGGAGCGGCCGAAGCTGAGCTGGCCGGAGCGCCTGCTGCCCGTCGGAGTCCTCGCCCTCGTCTTCTTGCAGTTGGGTCTTGGGGGATTGGTCGCGTCGAGCCATGCAGGCCTCGCCTGTGGACCTGTCTTTCCGAACTGTGCCGGCAGCGCGTGGTTCCCGACCTTCGAAGGGGTTGTCGGGCTGCAGGTCGTGCATCGCATCGGCGCCTTCGTGGTCCTCGCAGGGTCGGTCGTGAGCGCCTCGGTTCTCTTTCGACGAGCTCGCGTGGGCGTGGCAGCGCTCTTGGTGGTCGCGGTGGTGATCGCACAAGCGACGCTGGGGATCGTGAACGTGTGGACGTCGATGCCCGCGGAGATTACAGCGGCCCACTCAGCGGGAGCTGCGCTGCTCGTCCTCACCTCAACGTGGGCCAGCTACGAGGCGCTTCGCGCACCGGCCGTCGCAGCTCGGTCCGCGCCCCTCGCTCACTCGGTGGAGGCTCGATGAGTCAGGTCCAAGAGCCGATCGCCGTCACCGCGCCCCAGCGCTCTTTCGCAGAGTGGGCCAAGATCTACCTCGACGTCACCCGTCCTCGCGTGATCGCGCTGGTTTTGTTCACCGGCCTCCCCATGCTCTTCCTCGGGCGGAGCGGGTGGCCCGATCTCTGGACGGCGGCCTGGATTCTGGCGGGCACGGCGCTCGCAGGGGGAGCCTCCTCTGCGCTCAACGCGTACGTGGAGCGCGAGTCCGACGCCCTGATGGCTCGCACTCGCAAGCGGCCCCTGCCCACCGCCATGATCGTGCCGAACACCATGCTCGCTTATGGGCTGGTGCTCTCGGTGGTCAGCACGGCGCTGCTCTGGTTGGTCGGAGGGCCCCTGGCCGCTGCCGTTGGCCTCTCGACCATCGCCTTTTATGTGCTCGTCTACACCGTGTGGCTCAAGCCTCGCACCCCGCAGAACATCGTCATTGGGGGTGCGGCCGGAGCGACGGCTCCCCTGATCGTCTCGGCGGGTCTCGACGGCACCCTCTCGGTGCAGAGCTGGATCCTCTTCGCGATCATCTTCCTCTGGACGCCGCCGCATTTCTGGGCGGTCGCCATCTATCGTCGCGACGAGTACGCCCGCGCTGGCCTGCCGATGATGCCCTTGGTTGTCGGGGACCAGCCCACCCGGTGGCGGTCACTCGTCTACACGGTGCTCACCTTGGCGGTCTCCCTGCTGCCCTTCGCCATGGGCGACCTGGGCCTGGTCTACTTGGCTGCAGCCGTCGGTCTGGGGGCGTGGTTCCTGGTGGCCGTCGTCCGTTCCATGGTGGCGCCACGTCCGCAGGCGGATCGTCGAGTCTTCATCGTCTCGATCGCCTACCTCTTCTTCTTGTACTTAGCGATGATGGTCGACGCGGTGCTGCCATGGTGAGCGCCGGTCTCCTCCACGACAAGGCGCCGCGGGCGGTGTGCAACAACACATGGCACTCCTCTGGAACCGTCAGCCTTCCGCGAAGATCCTCGGTCGCTTCACCGCGACCCCCCAGCGGTTCTTGCGCCTCATCGCGGGCCAGGTACTCTGGGCCCTTCACGTCCTCAGCCTCCTCCACGCGTCCTGGCGTCGCGTGGAGCCACCGCGTAGGGAGCTTCTTGTGAATCTCATGCGTTCACTCCCGGCAGCAGCGCTCGGATCCGTCCTCTTCTTGGGCGGCTGCGGTAGCGACATCTTCCCCGCCGAGACCGATCCGATGACCACGGTCGACCCGGTCACCGACTTCGGCCTCGCCATCCAAGATGTCTACGGTCCGATCACCTGGTGGGTCTCGATCATCGGGATCATCGTGCTGATCTTGCTCGTCGCCGTCGTCGTCGTCTTCCGCGACAAGGGCGACGGCTCCAAGCCCGAGCAGATCCACGGCAACCTCACCATGGAGGTTGGCTGGACCCTTCTGCCCGTCATCATCGTCATCTTCATCCTCGTCCCCACCGTGCGCACGATCTTCATGCTGGGCGACGCCGCCCCCGATGACAACATCGAAGTGAAGGTCATCGGTAAGCGCTGGTGGTGGGAGTTCCGCTACGTGCCCGACGGGGATCTGGTCACGCGAGAGATCGTCACCGCTAACCAGATGCATCTGCCGGTCGACAAGCACGCCTCGCTGCTGATCACGTCCGATTCGGTCATCCACTCTTTCTGGGCGCCCCGCCTCGGCGGAAAGCGCGACGCGGTCCCCGGTCGCACCAACCGCATGTGGTTCCGCATGCTGCCCGACTGTGGGGCGGTCGAAGCGGGCCAGCCCTGTACAAACGAGCGCCCCAAGCCCGGGGAGCCCGTCCGGTACCAGGGGGAATGCGCCGAGTTCTGCGGTGAGTCGCACGCGCAGATGAAGTTCGACGTCATTATGCAGACCAACGATGACTTCCGTGACTGGGCCAAGCGCATGCTCGAGCCCGAGAAGCCCACCGACGAGGTCGCCCTCGCTGGCATGGAGGTCTTCAATTCCGTCGGGTGCAGCGCGTGTCACGCGATCACCGGCAACCCTGCAGCCAACGGCAACCGTGGCCCGGACCTCACGAACTTCGGGCTCCGGCATCGTCTGGCGGCGACCGGCTATGACGTCGACGACGAGCTGCTCAAGACCTGGATCCACAAGCCCGACGTCCTCAAGCCCGGCGCCTCCGTCGTGACCAACAAGAGCCGCGGAACGGTCGGGGCGGACGACGGAATGAACGTCGTTCAGCAGATGCCCGCGCTCGACACTGACGGCGATGGGTATCCCAACTTCTCTGACGAGCAGCTCGACCAGCTCGTCGCTTATCTTCGCTCCCTCAAGTAAGACCAGGCCGGAGACCCCAACATGGCGACAGACGTCCAAGTTCAGACCGGTACCGAGGTCCACCACGAAGAGGACAACAGCCTCTGGTCGTGGATCACCACGGTCGACCACAAGCGCATCGGGAAGCTCTACCTGGTGAGCGCCTTCCTCTTCTTCCTCTTCGGGGGTATCGAGGCGCTCTTGGTTCGGGCTCAGCTCACTGTTCCCAACGCCGGCTTCCTGTCCGCGCAGACCTACAATGAGCTGTTCACCATGCACGCGACCACCATGATCTTCCTCGGGGTCATGCCACTGTCGGCCGCGTTCTTCAACTTCTTGATCCCCCTGCAGATTGGCGCCCGCGACGTGGTATTTCCGCGTCTGAACGCCTTTAGCTACTGGGTGTTCCTCTTCGGGGCGATCTTCATTCAGCTTCCCTTCGTGCTCAACCTCGTCCCTGGGCTCTTCGATGCGCCTGTCGTGCCCGACGGGGGTTGGTTCGGCTATGCCAACCAGACCTCGGCCAAGTTCTCGGTGGGTCTGTCCATCGACTTCTGGATGATTGGGCTGCAGATCATCGGGCTCGCCTCGCTCGCTGCGAGCTTCAACTTCATCACCACCATCCTGAACCTTCGCGCTCCAGGCATGAGCTTGTTCCGCGTTCCGGTCTTCACCTGGATGGCGATGGTCGTGAACTTCCTGCTCGCCATGAGCCTGCCCATGATCACCATCGGGCTCGTGCTGCTCATGTTCGACCGTAACTACGGTACCAACTTCTATAGCCCTGAGCGCGGTGGCGATCCCTTACTTTGGCAGCACCTCTTCTGGCTCTTCGGCCACCCCGAGGTCTACATCCTGATCTTGCCGGCCATGGGCATCGTCTCGGAGGTCTTGCCCACCGTGTCCAAGAAGCCGCTCTTTGGGGCGCCCTTCGTCATCTTCTCGGGCATCTTGATCGGCTTCATCGGCTTTGGCGTGTGGTCGCACCACATGTTCACCGTGGGGCTCGGGCCGGTGGCCGACGCCGCTTTCTCGATCACCACCATGATTATCGCCGTGCCGACCGCGGTAAAGATCTTCAACTGGCTCGCCACGATGTGGGGCGGTCGGATCGTCTTCAACACCGCGGCGCTCTTCTCGATCAGCTTCGTGGGCCTCTTCACGATTGGGGGGCTCTCTGGCGTTATGCACGCCAGCCCCCCGGTCGACCTTCAGCACCAAGATAGCTACTTCGTCGTGGCCCACTTCCACTACGTGCTCTTTGGTGGCGCGATCTTCGGGCTGTTCAGCGGCATCTACTTCTACTGGCCCAAGATGTTTGGTGTCATGCTCGACGAGCGCATGGGCAAAGCCTCGTGGCTGATCATGTTCATCGGCATGAACCTCACCTTCTTCCCCATGCACTTCCTCGGTGCTCAGGGTATGCCGCGCCGCTACTACACCTACGACCCCGGTCTGAACTGGGAGCTCTGGAACTTGGTGGCCACCATCGGTGCCTTCATCCTGGCTCTCGGCGTGCTCATCACGACCATCGCGATGATCCGCGGCCTACTCGGTCAGGGTGAGAAGGCGCCTGCCGATCCCTGGGATGGCGCCACCCTTGAGTGGTCGCTGCCGACGCCTGTTCCGCACTTCAACTTCCAGACGGTCCCGACCGTGCACAGCGATCGTCCCTTCTGGGATGAGAAGCACGAAGGTGGGCCTCCGGTCTCGCAGGGCAAGATCAACGAAGATCCTCACAAGCACGTCGAGATGCCCCCTCCCTCTTTCTGGCCTATCATCGCGGCCTTTTGTGTAGGGATGACCATCACGGGCTTCATGCTCGGTGGTGGGGGCGGCGAGTTCAATGGTGGGAACTTCCTGAACCAGGTCATCTTCCAAGGTGTCTTCGCGATCGCCCTGCTGGTGTCCTTGCTCATGTGGATCAAAGAGGACCCCACGCCTCGCTAAGTCTTGTGGCCGGTGCCCACCGACCTGTCCCTTCTCGTAGAATCGCTAAGTCTGGCGTCCCCACGCCCCGGAGCGCATCCGATGTCTGCAACCGCCGAACATCATCACGGCATCACGACCACCGATGCTGAGAGCCATCACTACGCGGCTCTCGGCGTCGAGCACCTCAAGCTAGCGTTCTGGATCTTCCTGGGTTCAGACTGCTTCTTCTTCGGCTCCCTCATCGGCATGTACATGTCGTACCGGGGAAAGAGCCTGGTCGGGCCCTACCCACTCGACGTCTTCGACGTCAACATCACCTCGATCTCGACCTTCATCCTCCTGATGAGCTCGTTTACCATGGTGCTGGCGGTGCTCGGAGCCAAGACCGGCAGGCGCGGGATGTGCTTGACCTTTCTCTTGGTCACGGCCGCTTGTGGTGCGTCCTTCGTAGGGTTCCAGATCTACGAGTTCAACCACTTCTTCCACGAGGGACTCACCCTGCAGGGCAACCTGTTCGGGTCCTCCTTCTACACCCTGACGGGCTTCCACGGCACCCACGTCGCGATCGGCGTGCTCTGGCTCTTGCTCCAGGCCGTCTGGTATACGCAGGGCTGGATCCGTGGTGATGAGGGCCTCATGGTCGAGGTGACGGGTCTTTACTGGCACTTCGTCGACATTGTCTGGATCGTCATCTTCACCATCATCTACTTGCTGGAGTACACCTGATGGGCGCCCAAGCACACGCCGACCACGACGAGCACAAGCACCACAGCTGGGTGTTCTACGCGATCATCGCCTTCGTGCTCGCGGTCATTACCCTCATCGAGATCGGGCCTCTCTTCGAGTGGTATGACCTTGGTGCGGGTCCGCTGATCCTCTTGTCGGTCCTTAAGTTCTTCCTGGTCGTCGCCTTCTTCATGCACCTTTGGGATGATCCCCCGATCTTCTCGCAGATGTTCGTGGCGCCGATGATCGGCGGAACCTTGATGGTCGTGGTGCTCATGGTGTTGTTCAACACGATGCGGCCCATGCCCTATGAAGACAGCATCGCGATCCAGGAGCGCTACGGCGATACCTTCGGCGGTGAGTGCTCGAGCTGGCTCCGGTCGCACAAGAGCGGTCGACTCTACTGCGCCTCCCCGATGCTCGACAAGGACCGGGTGGCCATGCTGGGCTCTTTGCCTACGGGTGAGCCGATCGCCATGCCGGACGTCGGCGGTGGACCCGAGGACGACCCCGAGACGCTGGCAGCCTACGACGACGCCAGCGACGATGACGCGCGCAAGAGCATGCTCATCAGCGTCGGCGAGGGCCTCTACAAGCAACAGTGCGGAGCCTGTCACGGCGATGATGGTAAGGGCAATCCCGGTGTCTACCCGCCGATCGCGAACTCGGACTATCTTGGCTCCACCGAGTTCCACACGGGTATCGTTCTCAACGGCCTCGCGGGCCCCATCGTCGTCAACGGCGTTCGCTACAACGGGAACATGCAGGCCTTCGCGCCTCTGTTGACGAACCTTCAGATCGCGGCCATCGTTACCTACGAGCGGAACGCATGGGGTAACGACGAGGGCTGGATCTCTCCCGACGAGGTCGCCGCCCTGCGGTAGCGCGCGCGAAGGACTGTCGTGCCCGAGGGCGCTCCGTCTTGGGGCGCCCTTTCCTCTTTCTTGGCGAGCCCGGCCACCGTCGTGGGGTATCGGGTCGTCGCTTTCCGTTGCCCCCCCCTGAACGTGGCCGTGGGCCGGGGTTAGGGAGCGGGTCATGCTGTTCACTTGGCTATGTCTTTGGAGGGTTGAGGCGCGGGCCCATACGGGTGCGATGCCCGATCGTGGCATGGAGGATTGGTCGCACCTGCCCGATCTCGACCCACCTGACGCCTGGATCGTCTGGGGCTTTCACCCCTCGATCGTCCTAGGCTGTCTCGGCTTCGTCGTCGCCTACCTCTTGTTGGCCGGTCCGCTGCGACGCGCATGGAACCTCTCGCCCGAGCCCCCTCGTCCACGGGAGTGGATCCAGTTCATGCTTGGGATCGCGATCGTCTTCTTCTCTCTCCAAGGTCCGCTTCACGAGCTCTCTGACCTCTACCTCTTCTCGGCTCACATGGTCCAGCATCTCTTGATCACGCTGGTCTTTCCACCGCTGTTCATCCGAGGGATCCCGGCGTGGATGTGGCGTCCTCTGGTGCGGCACCCGCCCGTCGCAGCGATCGGCCGCGCGATCACCCATCCGGTCGTCGCCTTCGTGCTGTCCACCCTCATCCTTTATTTCTGGCACATCCCGGCGATGTACGACTGGGCGCTCGAAGACCACAACGTGCACATTATCGAGCATCTCTCTTTTATGACCGCATCGGTGATCATGTGGTGGCCGGTGTGGTCCAAGATCCCCGAGATCCCTGCGCTCACCCCTGGGCGCCGGATGATCTACCTCTTCTTGCTCACCATCCCCATGAAGGGGCTCGGCGCGATCATCACGGTCTCCGACTACGTCCTCTATCGCTTCTATGCCGTACAACCTCGGGTCTTTGGTCTTGATCCCCTCGCGGATCAACGTCTCGGCGGGGTCATCATGTGGATGCCAGGGGGGCTGGCGATCTGGTTTGCGATCGGGGTTGTCTTCTTCACGAGTTTTTACGCGGATCTCATGAGGGAGCGGACGGGCGGGACTGTCCGAAAGGCCGAGCGGGAGTCCGCGTGACGCGCGCGTGGCTGGTCGGGTTGGCCTTGCTGTCGGGCTGTACGACGTCGAGCGCCACGAGCGCCTCGGTAGGGGAGTTCCGCCGAACGCAGGTCGGGCGCTACCAGGTCAAACTCGAGCTCGAACCCGAGCCTCCTCCGCTCGGGGAGCTGTTTCGGGTTCGGGCGACCGTCACCCTGCGGGATGGGCGTCCGGTCGAGACGGCGAAGGTCGAGGTCGACGCTCAGATGCCTCAGCACGAGCACGGCATGGAGACCCGCCCCCGGCTGCGTCCCGGGGAGTGTGACGCCGAGGATCGATGCAAGTTTCCCGATGGGATCTATATCTTCGATGGCTTTAAGTTCCATATGTCCGGGGACTGGACGCTCCTCGTCCACGTCGAGGGGCCTCGGGGCCCGGACTCCACCTCGCTCATCTACCGGGCGCGCTGATGCGGATCGCTCCGCTGGCCTCGCTGCTGGTACTCCTGGGCTGCCCAGGCAGCACCGTCACGGAGCCTGTACGCCAGCCGGGTGACTGGTCCGAAGAGGAGCTCCAGACCCTCCGGGCCCTGCGCCTCGATCCCACGCTGCCGGCGGATCCGACGAACCGCTGGTCCGATGATCCCGAGGCGGCGAAGCTGGGCCGGTCGCTCTTCTTCGATCCGGGGTTGAGCCCCTCGGGAGCGGTGTCTTGTGCGACCTGCCACAATCCAGCCCTCGGCTTCTCCGATGGGCGGGCAGTCTCGCAGGGGGTCGGCGAGACCGCCCGAAACGCGCCTGCGATCCCAGGCAGTCAGTATGGGCCCTGGCAGTTTTGGGATGGCCGGGCCGACACGCTCTGGGCCCAGGCGGCGGGTCCGGTCGAGAGCCCCGTCGAGATGGGTTCCGATCGCACGTTTTTCGCTCGCCATGTGATGAACACCCATGGCGAGGCGTACCGTGCGATCTTCGGAGGAGGCTTGACGCAGGAGCAGCTCGACCGCCTTCCCGCTCGGGCGGCCCCCGGCATCGATCCCGATCTCGACGCGGCCTGGAAGGCCTTGTCCGCGGAAGATCGAGAGGCCGTCATGGAGGTCTTTACGAAGGGGCTCAAGGCCATCGCCGCTTATGAGCGCCAGCTCCTCCCCACCGAGGCACCTTTCGACCGCTACGTGGACGCGGTGCTCGCCGGGGATCCCGAGGGAGGCGGGCACCTGAAGCCGGCCCAGGTTCGAGGACTCTCCTTGTTCGTGCGCGAGGCGAACTGCACCCTCTGTCACCACGGCCCCCACTTCACCGATCGCGCCTTTCACAACCTCGGACTCCCTGGGCTGACGCGCTACGATCCTGGAAGGAGCCTAGGCGCCCTCGAGGTGCTCTCCCATGAGTTCAACTGCAAAAGCCCTTGGTCCGATACGGATCGCTGTGAGGAGCTCGAGTACCTCGACCCGAGTTTTCCCGACTTTCAGCAAGCCTTCAAGACGCCCACTCTCCGCAACGTCGCCCTGACCGCACCCTACATGCATCACGGTGGACTCCAGACGCTGCACGAGGTCATCGAGTTCTACGATGAGCTGCCGGGCGAGAGCAACGTGAACCACCGCGAGCTCACCCTGCAGCCGCTCGGGCTCACCGAGAAGGATCGGCGCGATCTGGTCAGCTTTCTGAACGCGCTGACGGGGGATCCGCTCCCGGATCGCTTGACCTCACCGCCCGATCCGGTCGACGCCAGCTCAACCCCCCCCACACGATGATCAGGATGATCGCGAACGTCCACCACTGAAAGGCGTAGGACAGCGAGTCCTTGGCCTTGGGGTAGGGGTAATAGCCGTCGACGGGCAGCCGGGTGGGGTCCTTGGCCTCGCCGACCAGGAGCGGCTCCCCGGCGAGCACGATGGCCTCGATCTTTGGCTCGGGCAGCCGGCCCCAGATCGCGGGCCACGCTTCGTAGGGCCAGAGCTCGAACGCGCTCTCGACGGGAAGGGGCTCCTTGCTGGGGTCGCCCTCGAGGCGCCGGAGCTGACCTCGGAGGGTCACGCGCTGGGGCTCAGCCTGGATCTGTGCCATCGCTTCGTCGAGACCATCGCGGGGGACCCAGCCACGCCGAACGAGTAAGAGGCGTTCGTCATCGAGGGCGAGAGGCTGGATCAGGAAGTACCCTGGACGATTGAACTCCCGCTTGCCCGCGGTCAGCGCGACGGGCTCGGTCCAGGTGCCCTCCACTTCGACCTTTCGGAACATCAAGGACTCGGGCTCGACCTGCAGATCTTGGGCCCCGAGCACCCGACCGCTCAGGCCTTCGAGGATCTCTTGTCGCGCCTCTTCTTTTTCGTAGTAGCGGCCAAGCTGCCAAAACCCGAGCGAGACGGTCAGGACGACCCCAAAGATCATGAATGAGGTCGGAACCAGCGTGGGTCGAAAGCTCATGGTTCCTGCTCCTGGGCGTCGCGACGCTCTTGCTGTCGTCGGCGGTCGAAGAGCCGGAACGACCCTTCGAAACCAAGGGTGGCCAGGCCCGAGGGACGGACCTGGCCCCCGACATAGGCGGCCCCGACGTCCAGGTTGAGCGTCGGGCCGAACCAGGGTCGGACCCGAACCATCGCGCTCCCTCCGACTCGAGCCCCGACCCCCAAGACATCCCCGTGGATCTCGGGCCCGGCCTGCACGCGCCACCGTAGGCCTACGACGAGGAGATCGATCTGGCGACGGAGCTCGAGCATCGGCGCGACCCTGGGTTGCGCGGATCGGTGCTCGTAACGGAGAGCGGCACCCAGGCCCCAGCTCCTTCCTAGGGCCCTGCGGTCGTCGTAGTTGCCCCACCAGATCCCAAGAGAGCCCTGACCGCCAGGGCCGAAGTGAAGGGGGTCGGAGCCGACCGAGAGCCCACCGCTCGCGTCGACCCACCCTCCAGCCTGTGCGGAGGTCTGGGCGAAGGCCGAGGGGCTGAGGCCGAGCACGAGGGCGAAGACGAGGGAGAGCATGGGGACTCTTACCGTCTACCGGAGGGCCTGTCAGCGCCATCCATCGTGGCAGGTGGATGACAAGGGTTGGCGGTCCTGAGCGATGGGCGCTCTGCCGCGGGGCTTTGCGCGTGATACGAGCGCTCCATGAGGTCCACTCCCCTACTGCTCGCGATGTGGGTCGGGTGCCAGCCGGGGCCGGTTCCCCCTGAGTTCTGGCCTTGTGGGCTACAGCCTGACGAGGGGGTGGTGATCCGGCGAGTCAGGTGTTCGGCCGATCTTCTCGAGTCAGGCAGTGGCGCAGGTGCAGATCTCTGGATGGCGTCTCCGTACCTCCGTGCCGTGCTTCGGCACCCGAGCGCGGCGCATACGCGGACCGACATCGGGGGGGGCACGCTGCTCGACGCCGCGCCCTGGGGCTCGGATGATGTGCTCTTCGAGGCCATTCCGATGGTGGAGGGCGGGTGGCTCTCGGACATCGAGCAGATCGTCGTCGGCGACCGGGTCGTTCTCCGAGGGCAGATCCGCGCGATCCCGGGCCTTCCGCCTCCTACGTCCAGCGGCGAGCGCGTGGTGCGGTGGCGAATGAGCGCAGAGGGTCCCTGGATCCGAGTCGAGGGGGCCGATGCGCTCCTGCTCCATCCCCGAAGCCCGGCCAGCCGGGATGGGGATCGGCTCTACGTCGACGACGTCACCATCGCAGGATCTCTCCTCGAGGATCTCGGCGGAGCTGTGATCTACGATGCGCAAAGCCCCTTGCTCATCGCGCCGACCGACGAGGCGATGGACTGGCTTCACCCCGAGGGCGTCCCGATCTCCGGCCACGCCCCCGAGGCGCGACACCTCGAGCTCTGGAGCCAAGATCGCCGAATCGCCAGAGTGCCTCTCGTCGACGAGGACTTCGCGCTGCGAGCTCCGGCCGAGGTCGATCGGGTTCGGGCCACCGGGAGCGGGCGCGCCCCGTCTCCCTTCGTGGCACCGAGGGAGGGGCTCGACCTTCAGGTGGGTCCCCGAGGTGGAGTTCAGGTCCGCCCGCTGTGGACCGGCCGGCCGCGCGCCTTCCGGGTCCAACATCAGGGCCAGGTTCTCTCGGGAGCGCGCACACTTCCCGAAGATGGAGGCACGGTCTGGACAGGGCCAGGCTCGGTCCGACTGACCATCGAAGGCGAGCACTATGAGGTCGAGGTGCCGGTGGACGTGCGGCCTCGGCTACAGGTATCTCTTCAAGGCAGTGAATGGCCTCGCGCGAAGGTGAGCTGGGACGTGGCGGGTGACCGGGATCTGACGCGTCGCGCCTCCAACCACTCTGCGCTTCGAGGGGCTGGCGTAGACTTCGCTGTGCTGACCGCGACCTTCGACATCAGCACCGGCGCGGGTAGCTCCGACGACGCGCTCCGATGGCAAGCCGGGGCTCGCCTGGTCACCGATCAGGGCTTCCCGGTGGTCGCCTGGCCGATGAGCCGCCAGGAGCGCCGTCCGGCGGGCGGGCTTCCATCGATCACCGGGTCCTCTCTCGAGGAGGTGCTCGCGCTTCTGCAGGCGGAGCGCCGGGCGGTGGTCGTGCCGCTCCAGGGGCTCGATCGGCTCCCAGCACCTTGGGCGACGTGGCCTCATCCGACCCACGTCGCGCTCGAGGCCCCCGTTCACGATCCGGTGGCGGCCTGGGGGGCGTACTGGGACTGGCTCGATGCGGGGAGGCCGATCTATCCGCTCGGCCCGGTGGCCTGGGTCGAGGTTCCGAGCGCCTCTGTGATTCACACGATCGAGGTTGCGACGGGACTCCTAAGGGGGCACCTGGTGGGTGGCTCGGGGCCTGACCTCTGGCTGGAGGTCGGGGGGGCGCGCCCCGGCGAGCTGCTCCAAGAGTCTCTGACGCCTGACGAGGAGCCTCACTCGGGGACGATCACCCTGATCGCGCCGGAAGAGGCCGAGGAGCTCATCCTCATCGCGGATGGGGTGGCGGTGGGCCAGTGGTTCGTGGACGATCGCCCCGACCAGGTACTCATCCCACGAGGCACCCGCTGGGTCGTCGCCGCGCTGTGGACTCCTGGCGGCGGCCCATGGGCCGTCACCGCGCCGATCTGGCTCAGGTCTCCGGCCAGCGCGTCTGATGAACCTCGTCGATCATCGCCTCGACCCCCTCGATAGGCGTCGTGGGCAGCACGCCATGTCCGAGGTTGAAGACGTGCCCTCGGGGGCCTGCAGCCTGGATAATGCGACGGACGCGTCGCCGGATCTCGTCGGGTGGGGCGAAGAGTGCGACGGGATCGAGGTTGCCTTGGACGGGGATCGTCGGTCCGAAGACCTGGCGTGCCTGGGCGATGTCGACCCGCCAGTCGATGCTGATCGCGTCGGCGCCCGTCTGCGTGAGGTGGTCGAGGTAGGGTGCGCTGTCTTTGGTGTAGTAGATCCGGGGCGCCCCACTGCAGCGACCCAGGGCTCGCTGCACATAAGGAAGGGACCACCTGCGCCAGTCCTCGGGAGAGAGGATCCCGGCCCAGGTGTCGAAGATCTGCACCGCGACCGCGCCAGCATCGATCTGGCTCTGCAGGTAGTCCCCGACCACGTCGGCTAGCAGGCTGAGGATGTGGTCGGCGGTGGTGGGTTCCGACCACAGCAGCGCTTTGACGTGCTCCCAGTTTCGACTCCCCGAACCTTGGACCAGGTAGCAGAGTAGTGTGAAGGGAGCCCCGGCGAAGCCGAGGATGGGGGTCTGAGGGCGTGCGGACCGGAAGCGACGGATCGTCTCGGGCACCACGGGCAGGGCATCGGCGACATCGGGTCGGCGAAGGCTGGCGGCGTCGCTCGCGCTTCGGACGGGCTCGAGCACTCGAGGACCGTGACCCTTGTCGAACCGTATCTCACGGCCGATGGCCTCGAGGACGGGGAGGATGTCCGAGAAGACGATCGCGGCGTCGACTCGGAAGCGTTCGACGGGCTGGAGGGTGACCTGGCAGGCGAGGTCGGCGTCGCCGCAGAGCTTCAAGAAGCTCACCTTGGCACGCAGCTCGCGATACTCCTTCATGTAGCGACCCGCCTGGCGCATGAACCAGACGGGAGGTCGAGGCACGGGCTGACCCGCCAAAGCACGTTCGATGAGCGAGGACATCAACTCTCCGGGGTGGGGGCGCGACCTAAGGGTATGGGCGATCCCGAGCTCAGTCTTTGGCGGTGAGCTTCTTGTACGAGATACTGGTCGGCTTGAGTCGCATCTTGCCCGACCAGCCCTTGGGAGTTTCGCCTGTCAGGAGCTCCCACTGCCGTGACTCGCCAGGCTTGATCGGTTTCTTTCGAAACTCTTCGACCGGGATGCCGTAGTTGGTCGAGGCCGCGGGCCAGCTCTCTTCGCCCAGGCGGCCGCCCTCGTCGTTGAGATACTCAAGGGTGAACGTGAGTTGTTTGAGGATCTTGTCACCGTTGTTGGTGATCTCAGACGTGACCTTCCAGCCGTTCAGTGGCCCCTCGGGGTCTTCGGCCAGGTTGACCTGCTCTGCGACAGGATCGGTCCACGAGAGCTGAGGTCGGTACTCTGCCGCCGCCTTGCGTTTTTTGGCCTTGCGAACCTTCGTGGCCTCGAAGGATGGGTATTGGTCGAGGTACTTCTGCCATGCCTCGGGGGTGTCCTTCGTGTCGGCCCACTCCCAGAGGTGCTTCTCGCGCTCCTCGTAGGCGGCCTTGGCGAAGGAGCCCTTCGGGAAGCGCTCCCGATAGGCGTCGTAGGCTTCGAGGGTCCGCTCGGAGCGAGCGCGCTCAATGTAGAGGGTCTCGAGGCGGGTCCGCGCTTCGAGGGCCGTTCGACCTTCGGGGTTGGTCTCCAGGTAGGCCTCGTAGGCTTCGATGGTGTCGGCGGCGCGAACCTCGGCGAAGTTGTCGCAGCCGATCAGCAGCAGGAGGAGGATGAGCGATCGCATGGGGGCTCCTTCGGAGGTCGTGAAAGTGGGGCGTAACACGCGCGCTCAGTCGGGATCGGGCTCGATCATCTTTGCGGGATCGAGCAGCTCGTCTAGGCGGGAGACGGGCAGCACGTCGCGCGCGATCGCGACTTCGCGGATCGTGCGCCCCGTGCTGTGGGCTTCCTTAGCGATGGAAGCGGCTTGATCGTAGCCAAGGACAGGAGCCAGGGCGGTGCTGATCGAGAGGTTCCGCGCGACGGAGCGCTCACAGATTTCTCGGTCCACCTCGATCCCAGCCACACATCGATCGGCGAAGACCCGCACGCCTCGGGCGAGCAGGAGGATCGACTCCAAGGTGGCATCCGCCATGACGGGGATGTAGGCGTTCAACTCCAGAGCGCCGCCCATGCCCCCTAACGTCACGGTGGCTTGGTTACCCACGACCCGCGCCGCGACCTGGGTGAGCATCTCGCTCATGACAGGGTTGACCTTTCCCGGCATGATCGAGGATCCCGGCTGGGTGGCGGGGAGACGAAGCTCGCGAAGCCCGGTGCGAGGTCCGCTAGAGAGCCATCGAAGATCGTTGGCGATCTTGGTCAGAGACGTGGCGATGGTGTTGAGCTGCCCATGGGCCTCGACCAAGCCGTCGCGCGCCGCCTGCGCCTCGAAGGCGTTTCGGGCTGTCTCGAAGGGGATCTGGGTGCGCTCCGAAATCTTCTGGACGGCGCGTTCCGGGAAGGAGCGCGGGCGATTCAGACCCGTCCCGACCGCGGTTCCGCCGAGAGGAAGCTCCATGAGCGCCTCGAAGGCCGCTTGGGCCCTTCGGAGGGCATGGCCTGCCTGCTGCGCGTAGCCGCTGAACTCCTGCCCGACGGTCATGGGGGTGGCGTCCATGAGGTGGGTGCGGCCCGACTTATAGATGTGGCTGAAGTCGTCGCTCTTCTGAGAGAGGGCGCGATGGAGGCACCTGATCGAGGGTGTGAGCTGCTCTTGGATGGCGACCGCGCACGCGATGTGCACCGCAGACGGGATCACGTCGTTCGAGGACTGGCTCATGTTGACGTGGTCGTTGGGATGGACCTGGAGCTCCCCCTCGCCGTCGAAGAGCTGCATGGCCCGGTTCGCGATGACCTCGTTGGCGTTCATGTTGGTCGAAGTCCCCGAGCCGGTCTGGTAGACATCGACGACGAAGTGCGCGTCGAGCTTGCCGTCGGCCACCTCGCGTGCGGCGCGTCGGATCATCGCGGCGCGCTCACGGTCGAGACGGCCCAACTCCTGGTTGGTCGTCGCGCAGGCCTCTTTGACCAGGCCGAGGGCATGGATGATCTCGGCCCGCATCGTACGGCCCGAGATGGGGAAGTTGTCTACGGCGCGCTGGGTTTGGGCGCCGTAGAGGGCGTCGGACGGGATCCGAACCTCGCCCATCCCGTCGCGCTCGATTCTGAAGCTCATGTCGAACCTCGGATCGGTGTGGGAAGATGAGCCACCTGCTGGGAATCGGGGCCGAACCGCGCGACGGGAGGAGACCCGACAGTCCGCTAGGCGCTGTGCTCGCGGAAGTGCTGCGCTCGGACCTGAACCTGATGCCAGAACTGGCTCCATGGACCGACACCCATGAGATCACCACCGAAGTAGTTTGGAGGCTTGACCGGGGGATAGGTGTCGTGCAGCGGGATGACCGTGAGCTCCAGCCGGCGCTCTTCGATGCGCTTGCGGTGCTGCTCCATCGAGCGAAGGGTCTCGTCGATAAGCTCGTAGAAGCTCCCGAGCCGCTCGGTGACTGCCTCGCGGCCCAGGGTGGTGACGATGGCCTCGAGCCACGGCCCGATCATGAGATCGAGGAAGTTGCGATAGCTGAGGTAAGCGCGGTTCATCAGCTCACGCGAGATCGACCACTCGACCGCGCTGACTTCGTCCTTGGAGCGGAGGAGGAGCTGCAGCCGCTCGAAGCGATGCAGGGTGACCGCGCTCGCGGTGCGCATGATGAACACCACGTTGTCGCAGCCCTCGAGGGAGGGGTGCCCGGCGTGCCACTTGATCTTGCGCTCGTGTCGGTCGAGGAACTTCTGGATCCCGTCGCCGATCGCGCGCTCTTGCTCGTAGTCCCCGATGCCTTCGGTCCCGACGTTGAAGACAGGGAGAGGTTCGTTGGTGAGCTCGCCGGGCACCGAGCGGGGGATGTTCATCTTGTCGAAGAACTCGGCGGTCCGCTCGTGGTCCGCCTCGTCGATCACTTCTTGGACGGTGGTGGTGAACTCGGCTTCGGATCGCGCGGCGGCGCGGTTGAGGCTCGCGATGGTCACGGTCTTGGACATGCGTGCTCCTGTCGGGAGATGCGGGGTGGTCGTGGGTGCGATACGCGCCGGATGAGAGGCGACGGTCCCGCGGCCGGGCTCTCTAATGCAGCCGGCCCGTTACATCAACACGAGCCCGGCGCCAGCAATACGCTGAAGTGGAGGAGTGCATGTTGGTTCGAAGTTGCGCATTGGCGATCCTGGTGCTCGTCAGCCCAGCGCTGGCTACCGAGGGCGAAGGTTGGGTGCCCTTCGACGAACACGACGATGGCATCCCGACCGATCCTCACGACGAAGACGAGGACGATGAGGACGATGAGGACGATGGCGACCACTTCGACGGCCCCTTCGTCTCGGGCCAGACGGCCGCGGACCTCGCCGACGAAGAAGGCGGAACCGACTGTTCGGGCATGGATGTGGGCGCCGCCGCCGTGGTCGCGCTGCCGCTGCTCGCCCTCGGGCGTCGGCGCCTTTAGTGTCTCGCCTTCGAGGGCTCAGCGAACATTGTACTTGATCATGCCCTCGATGATGATGCAGTCCAGAGGGGGCGGAGGCGTCCCGATGTTCTTGTCGAGGGGCAGATCGCCCGCTGCGGGGTCCAGCGCGGCCATGCACGGGATGAACACCGCCCGCGCCAGCGCGGCCCCTGCCTGCTGGAGGGCGTAGGGCTTGACCCGCTGCACCTCGTTGAGCGCGACCGAAGGGGTCATCGATCTTCCCGTGAGGTTTAGGTTGCTGAAGTCCCCGTTGAAGTCTGCTGCGTAATATCGAACGAGGCGGTTGATGACGCCCACGTTGTCCTCTGGATCGGGCAAGAAGCGGCCCGCTTTAGGTCCGATCGCGGGGTTCAGGGCTTGGATGAGCTCCGCCACGTTGTTGCTGGAGCGAGGATCTTCGGTGATGTCGCTGCCCCCCTCGAACATGCAGACGATGTTCTGTTCGTTGACCGCTTGCAAGGCATTGAGCTCATCGAAGCTATCCGGTGGGACGTAGCCACGAAGGGTCGACGCGCTCTCGCGCAGGGCTTCGGCTTGCTGCTCCCGGTCCATGGCGCGCCACTTGGCGTAGTCGGCGGCTGCGTCGTGGGTCAGCCCCCTCACGCCGAGCTGCTGGGCCTGGCGCCAGGTCATCGCCATGGGACCTCGGCCGCAGACCTCGTTGCCAAGGCTGTCGCCGTCGATGAAGGTCCAATCGCGGTCCGCTCCCACACCCTCGAGGGCGGCGATGTAAGGCAGCACGCGGAGCAGGATCTCTGGCCAGCCTTGGCGTTGCATCTGATTCTTGATCTGCACGAAGTCGCTATCGTTGCGGCGATACACCCAGCGGAGCCGGTTTTGGCGGTCCTCGCTGTTGACGAGCGCGGTGAGCTCCTGTCGGAAGGCGTTGAGGAACTCTTCATCCTGCTGGAGCACGAACTTGACCCCGGGGTCGACGCCGTTCGCGCCTCCGATGATCCGCGCGGCGTAGGATTCGAGGGTCGGCCCCTGGCCCTCGGAGCCTCCGCCGAGCATGGAGACCTCCGAGCGGCAATCGGTCAGCTCAGTATCCTTCTTGGCGGCGTCGACGGCGGACTGGCAGGCCACCAGCCCCAGCCCCCCGGCGAAGAGCCACCCTGCCAGGACGGCGATTCCGCTGATGAGGTATCGAGGGCGAAGAATCGCGCCGGTCTTGATGAACGTGCCCCAGCGCTGGATCTCGGCGCCGCCTCGGGTGGTGAGGAAGGTCACGAGCCCCTGTCGCTTGAGCTCCGAGAACAGGCTCTTGCCCGAGAGGCGCTTTCGGGCGCGGTCGAAGTCGGACTCTTTGGTCTTGGGTTGCCCCTTCTGGCTAATCAGAAGGATGTAGAAGCGGGGGCCTTCGGGGGTCACCAACGAGAAGGAGTCGGCCGAGTAGGTGTCGCTCGCGCCTTGGGCCGCGACGGGGGAGGTCACCTGCTTGGCGCTGCTGCCGGCGCGGAAGGCGAAGACGCCGGCGGTGCGCTCGATCGGGGCGATGACGAAGCTGCCATCGCCCTGAGAGAGAAGCTTGACGTGGTTCGGAAGCACGCCGAGGTTCTCGGGAAGCACGATGTCATTGCTTGCGGGATCGGAGCCGAGGCGGATCTCCATGCCCTTGAAGGGGCCGAAGCGGGTACCGCCGAACTCGGGTGCGAGCTCCAGGAAGGTTTCGGTGAGCGCCATGCGGAAGCCTCGAAGAGTGGAAGCAGGAGGCTAGCACACCGCCCCCGTCCTTGTGGAGGCGGTCGATGTTGTGGGTCTATTTATCCGCGTGAAAACATGATATTTGTGGAAACTTGTCGTTCATTCGCCCCCCGCGTCCCTCGGGTGAGGTAGAGTCCCGTCGCATCATGGGACGAGCCGCATGAACATCTTCCTGGTACCTCACACCGCCTTCCGTCACGTCGCTGTCGCCTTCCTGACCGGCGCAGTTCCGCTGGTGATCTGGTGGTTTCTCTTGAACTGGCAGGTCGTGCTCGGGCCTTGGCTCTTTCAGGCTGGATTGCTCTGGGATCCGATGTTCGAAGGCACCATTCTCTTCTCGCTCATGGCAGGCGCCATCGCTTGGGTGCACATCAGCGCCGAGTGTGGCCTTCGACGCCGCGCGATAGCCTGGAAGATCCTGCTACCCTTCCTAGCAGCCTTGTTCTCCTTCCTTCTCACCGGCGTGCTGGTCTTCGCCAACGCGGTCCTCACGCCCCTCATCGTGGGGCTCATCGACCCTTCGCTCGGTGAGATTCTGGCCGATCCGTCGACGGCGACCTACCGCTTTCGGCTGCTCGACTGGATCTTCGCGGGCACGATGATCAGCGTGTTTACGCTGCTTGTTCGCGTTGGGTGGGGATTCGTAGGTGGCCTGTCTCCCTACATCCCGGAGTCGATCGCCGCTGTCTTCGAGGTCCCTGCGCAGCCGGCCAAGGTCGGCCTCTGGATGAGCCTCGAGCATCTGCTCGCCGGGCCATCCGCGGCGCTCATCGGGGCGGCGGTCTGGCACATCCTCAGTCATATCGTCATCAAGGATATGTACCTGGCCACCGCCTTGGGTTTCACCTCCTTCGGGTTTTGCTTCGGGCTCATCGCCTGGGGGGTGCCGTCCGACCTCTATGCGGGGTGGATCCGGGTCTTGTCCTCTCATCGGTTCGGTCACCGGATCCCCATCGACACGCCGGAGGGGGGCGTGGTCGAGCGGGTCGTCGGCCACTATCCTCGCGGGCTCGATCTCTGGATCGGAGCGGAGCACGGGGTGGCAGAGCTGCACGCTTCCTTCGTGCGCGCCACGGACGGCGCCTATACGGTGCGAGGCCTGTCTCAGCACCCCATCAAGCTCAAGCGGGCGCTCGAGAGCGTCGACCTCTCCTACGAGCCGACCTCTCCTGTTCCGCTCGAGACCGACCTACGCATGGAAGATCGCGTGATGATCGGCCCCAAGAAGCAGCAGACCATCGTCGAGTTCATCATGCTGCCCAAGGAGGAGCGGTGATGAACACGTCTTTGCGGCACCTGTTCGGACTCTTCGCTGCGATGCTCGTCGCAGGGTGCGTCGATCCAATGTCTGCCGAGACTGCCGTCCCTATCGATGGCACCACCTATCGGATCAGCCCCCCTGTCGTGACCGAAGGGAGCGAACTCACCGTCGATATCATGCGCGACATTCGCCGCTGCAAGCAGGTGTTCAGCAACCCGGATCGCTACGACGCCAATGCCTTCGAGAGCCACGAAGACCGCCTGGAGCGTTGCCTTCCTCGGGTGGACCGCGCCTCGGGGCAGGTGGAGCTGTCGTTCCGTCTCGCGCAGCGTGACAACGCGAACCGCGGACTCATCCTCCCTCTCCAGAAGGATCACGTGCGCGTTCGGCACATGGAGCGGGAGGTCCCCCACTTCGAGCTCGAGCGCTATGGGCGAGCCGATGCGGGGCAGCTCTTCATCCTGCTCGTCGACGCTACGCACACCATGGGGCTCGCTGACTCCCAGGGAATCACTCGACTTCAGCGCGTCATCAACGCGATCTTGGGAGCCAAGAACACGATCCTCGCTCCAGGCTCCGCCGTCGCGGTGCTCCGGTACGGAACAGAGATCTCGGGCACGGCGGGGCAGCCCATCTCCGAGGTGGTCCCTGTCACCACCGCGGCCGAGCTCAAGGCCGAGCTCGAGGCTATCAAGAACCCTCGGGGCTTCACCGAGCTCTATGGCGCGGTGAGTCAGGCGGTCGGCCCGCTGCTCGACGCCGATACGGCGATCTCCAGGTTTCTCTCGGAGCGCGACATGCAGCCGACGGTCGTGCTGCTCACCGATGGCTTCAACAACCGGCACAGGCGCGAGCGCTGTGGCGACAACGCGCCCAAGTTAGCCGATACGCTTCAGAACCTCCGTGCTGCCCGTCAGAAACCACCCAGCCAGCGGCCGGTCCTGTATACGGTCGGGTTCGGCGCGCCGCCTTTCCGTCCCGGGTGGGTCGCGCCCAAGGACGACATCAGCGTCACGCCGGAGCAGTTGTGCGGGGAGTTCGTCCACAACTTCATCGACGGGGAGCTCGACGCCGTGTCGATCGACAACGTCTCGCTGTTGTGGCTCGCCGAGGTAGGCGGCGGTGAGGGCTTCATCAAGCCACACGTGGGACAGATCCGCGAGGCGCTCGCGGATACGGCTCCGCAGCGCTTCACTTGGTATCGGGTAAAGTACAGGGTAGACCCATTTTACCACCGCTCCTCGTTCAACTCACGCATCGTGCTGACGCAGTTCGTCGCCGCGGATGCGAGCGTCATGATCCACCCGAGTCCTTGGTTCGATGTGCCGACGGGCCTGCCCACCGAGGAGGGAGCGGAGGAGGGAGCGCGGTGGGTCAAGCCGGGTGATATTCGCCGCGCCACGAGCTTTACCGTGCCCTTGTTAGGTGGGTTCATCGTGTTGGGCTTTCTGGGGTCGGCCTTGTTCAATACCCGCCGGGCCCTCTTCCGTCGCGCGAAGCGCTCGTCCAAGAAGAAGAAGTGAACTCCTGACCCGCTAGCGAGGACGCGTGCCCCGAACCATCGCCGGCTACGAGATCGTCAAGGAGCTGGGAGCAGGCGCGTTTGGGACCGTCTGGCTCGCTGAGGGCGAGGTGCCTCGACGCGCCGGCTCGGGCGGCAAACGTAGGCGCACCGTCGCGATCAAGCAACTCCACACCTCGAGCGACGCCAAGGCGAGAGTTGCGCTTCAGCGTGAGTTCGAGCTCATGCAGCGCGTGCGCCATCGGAGCCTGGTCCGGGTCTTTGAGTATCTTCCCGAGCACGACGCGGTGGTGATGGAGGCGGTCGAGGGGGCCACCCTCGACGAGGTCCTCGAGGCGCTCGACCGAGCCGGGGAGCGCTTGCCGGTCCCGACCGTTCTAGACGTCGGGATGGAGCTGGCGGACTGCTTGTATCAAGCGTATTCAACGCCCGGGGCAGACGGGCGTCCCTTGCAGCTCGTTCACCGGGATCTGAAGCCCGAGAACGTGATGCTCACGCCGCAGGGCGAGGTGAAGGTCCTCGACTTTGGCCTGGCGCGGGCGCGGCGCCCGGGTCAGAAGCGCGATCGAGGGGTGCTCGGCACGCCGCTGTATATGGCGCCCGAGCAGGCCTTGGGCCAGATCATCGACCACCGCACCGACCTATTCGCCGTGGGTCTGATCCTCTTCGAGATGCTCATGGGGTTTCCCGCCTACGACATCGACGAGGAGGCCGATGATCCGGAGGCCGAGGTCATGGAGCGCATCGAGGTCGGGGATCTCGACGAATCCCTGCGCGCGTTGCGAAAGAGTTTCCCGGAAGAGTCCAGGGTAATCGAGCGATGCCTCCAGTCGGACAGGAGGGCGCGCTTCGCAGACGGCCATGAAGTCATGGTAGATTTGCAGGCCTTGCAGCCGCATGCGCGCGGCGCCGCGCTGGAACAGTTTTGCAAAGGATTCTTCGCCCAGAGGGCAGCCTCGGGCCGACATGAACGCAATCATTCCCAGGTTGGACCTCCCCGTCCGGGGTCCGCCGACTCGAAGAGGCGAGCTGAGACCATGTCTAATGACAAGCCCCCCCGTCCCGGAGGTCCCCCTAGACCCGGTGGTTCTCCCCCGCGTCCAGGCCCTTCGGCCCGCCCAGGCGGCCCCCCTCGTCCACCTGCTGGAGCCCCCCCGCGCGCGGCGGGTGGCCCCCCTCGTCCCGGTCCCCCAGCGCGTGGGGGTCCACCCGGCCCACCGGGGCGTGGGGGGCCTCCAGGCCCTTCGGGTCGTTCGGGTCCCCCAGGGCGACCGGGCCCACCCGGCCCCCCTGGTCGGGGTGGTCCTCCCGGTCCGCCTCGACGCGGCCCCATCGGTCCCGCAGGGGGTCCGCCGTCGGCGGGCCCTCCCGCCGCCCCCAACCCGAAGAGCGTCCGTGACAGCCTCGGGAGCAGCGGAGCGCGTGCCCCCGACGAAGACGGCATGCTCGAGATGGTTCGACTCATCGACGACAACGACGACGACGAGGGAGATGCCCCCAAGAGCGCGACCGCCTTCTTCAAGATCCCCAAGGCCAAGCGAAAGAAACCCTCTCCGGTCGCCGTGCCGGGCGGGGCGCCCAAACTCGGGGCGCCAGGGCCCAAGCCCTCGGGAGGGCCCCCTCCGATCGCTGGACCCACGGGGCCCGGCGGACCTCCACCGATCTCGGGCCCGATGGGCGGCGGTGGGATGATCGCGGGCCCGGTCGCCGGAGGCGGTCCGATGGCGATCAGCGGCCCCACTGCATCAGGCCCGGGCGCTGGGGCTCCCTTCGGCAACGTGCAAGCGCCCGACACCCAGTCCGAGGTAGGCCGAAACCGGACCCGGAGCTACGTCACGCTCGCGATTATCGCCCTGATGCTCCTCTTCTTCTTTGGTGCGGTAGCGATCGCGGGGGCCGGCATCCTGTACTGGTACCTCAACCTCGAAGACGAGCCTGTGCCCGAGCCCGAGCCCGAGACGGTGACCCAGGTCGAGAAGCCCTCGGAGCGGATAGACACGGGGGTCGAAGAGGTCGAGGCCTCGATCAAGGCGCGAGAACAGCCCAAACAGCAGAGGGCTCCAGTCTCGGCGCCCAAGGCGACGCCCAGCGCTCCCAGCAAGCCCGCGCCGCCTGCGGGGCAGAACATCACCTTCAACATCGCACCGAATAGCCCGGTCGAGGTCAGGTCGGTCACGCTCAATTGCAAGTCGGGTCAGCATCGGCAAGTCGTGCGTGGTGGCTCGGTCGTCTTTCGCGACATTCCTGGTAGTCAAACCTGCGAGGTTGAGTTCTCGAACTTGGAAGGCCTCAGCGCAAAGACGGGTGGAATCAAGCCCGGTGCGACCCAAACCTGCAGCGCGGTCGACAACCAGACCGTCCGATGTAACTAGAGACTGCTCATCATGGAGTTCCTTGTATGCTTCCATCGCTTCTACTCAGCCTCCTAGTCGCGCCCACCGCCGCTCATGCCCTCGAGACCTGTCCGCTCCCAGTGCAGACCGTCGGGCCGAGCGTCACCCAGGCTGCGGGTGCCCTGAAGCGGGCGAAAGACGCCTCGGAGTCCCAGGTCCAAGGTGACGCCAAGGTGGTCGTGATCTCGACGGGGCGTCACGATGAGCGAAGCGCTCAGGTGCGGCGCAAGGTGCAGTCCATGCTCCCGCGCATGGACCTCACCTTTCTGCCCGACGTCGACCTCAACCAAGAGGGGCTCGTGAACCCCAAGGCGGACAGCCCCGAGAACCAGCCTGGTGCCGTCCCCAAAGAGACCGTCAACTTGCTGCGCTCCGCCGTCGACGACATTTCTCGCGTGCAGGCCGAGAATATGGAGCCGCAAGACTGGGAATACTACGCCGACGATCTACGTAGCCTCGCAGATCGTGTCTGGTTTGTCGATCGCGATGAACTCCGCGCGCCCCTGTTCAACCTTTACTACCAGATCGGCCGCTCGGCTGAGAATGCTGGGGTCTTCGGTGAGCCTTATATGCGCACCGTCGACGGTAACAACATCAACTACTACTACTTCCTCGCTGCGGCCTTGGCCGATGGGGACTCCAGCCTGATCAACGCGAGCGTCGACCGTGACCAGCGCGAGACCATCCAAGCCTACCTCAGCTATCTTGAGACCGGCCGGATCGATAGGGCCGAGATCCCGCTCGATCTCGGGGATGTCTGGGACGCTGACGAGTTCTTCGACACCTACACCATCGTCCTCAACGGCCTAGAGCTCGACCCCGACTCGCTCCCCGCCAAACCTCGTGCGGCGCTTCGCCGCGACGGAATTTTATTGGCGGCGCCGGGGATCATCGATCTCCAGCTCAAGCGCAAGGACGGGGGCGTGGGACTCGCAGAGCGCCTCGAGGTCCTCAAGCCCGACGATGGTCTCCTTCCCATTCGCGATGAGTCTCGGAGGTCGGTTGCTCAGGTGCTCGCTCGGGCCCTCGCGAGGGACCTCGGTGGGTGTAGCGCCACGCCGCCGAGCGGGGTGTCCTCCTCGCTGGTGCTGTTCGCCAAGCAGCACTCTGATCCCGTCTATGTTGCGATGGCCGTCGACGACAACCCGGCGGACACAGAGGTCTGGCTGATCAACGCCGAGCGTGCCACCCTCGACAAGGTGATCGCGCCTGGCGGGAACTTCCCGGTGCGCTTCGTGGCCCTCTTTGGCAGTGGCATCACGATCAACGGGGCGACGTTGCGTGAGCCCTCGGTCAGCTCGACCGGCCGCATCGGTCGGCCCGATGCAAGGATAGATGTCGGTTATGTTCCGATCAACTTCCACCTTCGGGGCCACTACAAGAGCCTGCTCGTCACGACCGGCGTGGAGCTCGGCGTCCCGGTAGGGAGGCAGTTTGCCGACTCCTATGCGGTGCCTCGGGGCCACGCCGTCCTCGACGGGAACAACAACTACGTGCTCAAGAATCCGATCGTGAACCGCAACGTCTTCTTGGGTGCGGGCTACATGCACGGGGCGAGGGCCGGAGAAGGTATCGGTCTGCGCGCCATCGGACGCGCCGCCATTTACGATGTGCCACGCACGATCGAGCCGTCGATCCACCTCGGGTGGGCCCTCGAAGGCCCGGCCAAAGGAGACGGCGGTCGGGTGACCTCGATTCTAGACTTCAACGGCTTCTTCGGGCTGATGATCCCCTATGGCGCCTCGGTCTTCGAGAACCCGATCGTGAACTTGGGCGCGACGGTGGGCGTCGGCACTTCGTTTTAGCGATGTGGCCGGTTCGGCCCCAGTCTGTGGTGTGATCGGAGGTGAGGTTGGGCGAGGGGATGGTGCAGGTGCTCGGGGCCCTCGGCGAAGGTCTCGATGCACCCTTGCTTGTCGAGACGTTCCCAGACAAGGGACGTCTCGTCTTGGCGGCGGCGGGGGAGCCAGCGCTCAGATCGGCTCTGCGGGCGTTGGGGGAGCCGCGGATCCTGACGCCGTCTGCGGTGGTGCAGGCGGACGGGCGGGAGCTCGGAGTCTTCCCTTATGTCGCAGGGCTGGACCTCTACGAGCTCGACGACCGAGGGCGGCTCTCGCCCGGCATCGCCTTACGGCTCGTGGCGAAAGTCGCCGCGCTGCTGGCTATCGCGCACGAGGCCGGCATCGCACACGGGGATCTCTCGCCGGCATCGGTGCGTGTGCTGCGGGATGGTGACGTGTGTCTCGTCGGCTTCCAGGGAGGGGAGCCGTCCGAGGACCTCCCCGCGCTTCGGGCGATCGCGGAACACCTGCTGCGTGTGCAGGAGGCTCCCGAGCTCGCCGGCCGTCTCCGCGCCTTGCTCGAGAGCTGGCCCACGACCGCTACGAAGCTGGTACAGGTCCTCGACGATCACGTCTCGGCGATCTGGTCGGTCCCGAGCCTCGCCCCCGAGAATCCTCCGCTCTTCGAGCATCCCTTGGCCGGCCGTACCGTCAAGCTCTCGATCGGAGCCGCTCCGTCGGCCCCTCCGAAGGTGCGCGTGGCGGGGATCGCTGCGCTGACCCTCGTGCTCGGGGTGGCAGGGGGCTACTCGCTGGCGTGGTCGCCGGCAGGCTCGCCCGAGCTGAGCGTCCTGGGGGCCTCTCAGGTTCAGGTGGATTGCGATCCGGTGGTCCGCGAAGGTGCTAGGCTAGGGGAACAGGCGACGCGGTGTCGCGTCATCGCCGAGATGTCCTCCGGCGAGACGCTGCACGGGGAGGTGGACATGACCGTCACGGGTGGGTACCTCTGCCGTCCTCATCAAGGAGCCCTTCGATGTACCGAGCGATAGTCAAACTTTGTGCCGGATTCCTTGCCCTATTCGGGGTCGCCTCCGCGGGCGAAGGGGTGGTGATCTGGCTTGAAGGCGACGTGCCTGACGAGAAGGCGGCCTCGAAGGCGGAGCGCCTGTCGGGGGCCAGCACGCACCTGGCGCACGTCGACCTCGCCTTCCCGCCGATGCCGGCCAGCGCCGAAGACCGAGAGAGACTTCAGACCTTGCGCGATGCGGTCAAAGGGGGCAAGGCCCGCTGGGATGAATTCGACATCGAGCTCGCCATCGCCCGCGAGCTCGAAGGGGCGCTCAGCGCCATCGAGCTGGTCGCCGACGATCGGGACCTTCAAGACGTCGTCGATGCTCGTTTCGTCCAAGGGGCGGCTGCCCACAAAGCCTTCGACCCCGAGAGCTTCAAAATCACCGAAGACGCGGCCCCCTTCCGCCGTAACTATCCAGGGCTCATCGGGAACGCCCCGTGGATGCTCGCCTTCGCGCTCGACCCGACCCGAGAGCCCACGAGTGGTGATGTCGTCGATGGCAGCACCTTCCCCGATCTCAAGGAGCTGCGTGAGGCCTTCCAGGCGGTTCCGAAGGGCAAGGTCGATCTTCAGACCTTGCCCCCTGGCGCCGAGCTCGTCGTGAACGGACGCGTCCTCGACGCGTCCAAGGGCAAGATGGAGCTCCCCGCGGGCAAGCACTATGTGCACCTCATGCGCCGAGGCGTGGTGAGCGGCCGGGCCATCCTCGATCTCGGACCCAACGAAACGCTGCCTCTGCCCATGCTGGTCGATGCAGGCGAGCTCCAGCGCGCGCGCGGTAAGGTCCTCCAGGGCCTGACCGCTGGCCTCCCCGAAGACGTCAAGGCGGGCATCGAGGAGCAGCTCAAGCACCACCAGGGCCCGGTCTATCTCGCGGCCATCGACGAGAAGGAGCGCGTCGTCGTCCTCCCCTATGCCCGGGGCGCGAAGCTAAACAAGCAGAAAGCGGTGACCCTCTTGCTCACCGCCGAGGGTGGGGGAGGGGTCATCGTGAGTCCCCTCTTCGACGGCTCGAACGGCTCGACCACGACCGCCCCAGCGATCCTCGGTGGGCTGGGCATGGAGCTTGGGATCTACAACCTCGCCCTGCTGGGCGGTGCGGATATGGCGGTGACCCCAGCCAACACGATCACCCACGCCAACGCGCTCGAGACCGAGAACGTCACGACCTCGATCACGCCTCGTCCCTGGGGTGGAGCGGGACTGTACGTGCTTCGGCCCTCGGGCACCGCGCCCACCCTGCTTCTCGCGGGGACCTTCGGTTGGAACTACCCGACACACCTCGCTTACGGCGCGAAGGTCGCCCTCGGGGTCCCCATCGACGACAAGGGCACCTGGTTCCGCCTGATCGTCGCGGGTGACACCGCCTCCGAGACCCTCTGGGAGCCCCCGCTCCAGGACATCCCCATGCACACGCTCTCGCTCAGGCTTGGCCTCGCGGCCCGTCTCTGAACGAACTGTCCCTGATCGGCGAACCCTGCGAGGGCGAGGGTTGCCAGGCGCGCCGGGTGACGGGATGGATCAGAACAGGTCCGCGATCTGGTCGTAATATTCGCCGAAGTGCACGCGGTTGACCTGCTTGCCGTTCTTGTAGAGCTCGCGGGCGATCGCTTCGATCACGTGGGTCATCGAGACCGGCTCCTGCCGGTAGGCGGCCATGATGCAGGCGTTGATCGCGGCGTTGATGATGGCACCACCGGCGAGCACGAAGTTCTTCGCCATGTATTGGAGGTCGAGGTCATCGCCTCGGGGGGCGCCGGTTGGGATCGCCCGCTCCCAGAGCAGGTAGCGCTCTTGGGGGCCGGGCATCGGGAACTCGATGACCGCGCCGAAGCGACGGAGGAAGGCTTCGTCGATGTTTTCTTGAAGGTTGGTCGTGAGGATCGCGCAACCCTCGAAGCTCTCGAGGCGTTGAAGCAGGAAGCTGACCTCTTGGTTGGCGAAACGGTCCTGCGCTTGCTTGACTTCTCCTCGAGATCCGAAGAGGGAGTCGGCCTCGTCGAAGAGGATGACGCTACCGCCGCCCTCTGCCGCATCGAAGATCTCCTTGAGGTTCTTCTCGGTCTCACCGACCCAGCGGCTGATGACACTCGAGAGGTCCACCTTGAAGAGATCGAGGCCCAGGGAGCCGGCGATGACCTCGGCGCACATGGTCTTACCCGTACCCGGTCCCCCCGAGAAGAGGACCTTCATGCCATACCCTCGGGCACGAACCTTCGAGGCTCCCCACTGGTGATAGACGGTCTCTTGCTGCGCGAGGTACTGGACGATGTGCTTGAGCTGGTACTGGATCTTATCACTCAAAATCAGGTCTTCCCACCGATACTTGGGCACGATCCGCTGTGCGAGCCCGCTGAACTCGGGCCGGGCAGCCTCACGACATGCGGCCCAGATCAGGTCGACGCGGGGTTCCCGACCACCCGCCTCGGCGCCAGCGCGATCCAAGACCCGCTCGATGGCTGTGCCGCCGACGCTGTAGAAGCGCTCAGCGATCTCGCTGGCGTTGCTGACGTCCCAGCCTCGCCGGGCGAGCGCGCTGTGCCAGGCGGCGATCCGCTCGTCGTTGGTGGTTCGACCCACGCCCACCGTGACGTTTGGCCGATCGATGCCGAGCATGGTCGCGACCGCCTTTCGATCGTTTCCTCCCACGCAGACAGCGTAGGGGATGTTCGCCAAGGCGGTGCCGAGCTGCATCATCTGCTGGCGAACCTGAGGCTCTTCATCGGTGTCGGGGACGTTGATGAGGTAGGGAACCGCGCCGTCGAGTTGAAGGTCTCGGACCAGATCCCATGGTTGTTCCAGATAGTTTTTGCACCTGTCAATGTCGATCCGCACGAGCGGACGGTCGACGGCACGGGCGATCGCCATCGCGATGCCCTCGCGCACGCCGCTCGTGCCGTTGACGACCGCAACGGTAATCGGGGAGTTGAGCGCGCCGCTGAGCTCCTGGAGGCGCTCCTGCGTGACCCGCGGGACGAAGGGGTGGCGGCTGGTGTCGATCCGGGTGGCACCATCGGACAGCGGGGCGAGATCGGACTGAAGGATCCACCGAAGAAGTCGAGGTGCGGGGTGGAGGCGGCGGCTGGTGTGGGTGTCCATGCCGTCGGGCGGATTGAGGAGGAGGAGCCGGTTGCGGATCAGGGGCGAGCCAGGAAGGAGACGACTCTGGAGCGAGAGGCGCTGTCGTCGCTCTTGGCGGAGCACTCGTGTGGCCAGGTCGACCGTGAGGTACGCTTGGTTGAGGTTATCGTTGAGGTACGCGAAGATCTTGCCGTACCCTGCACTGATCTCGGGGGCGAGCGACAAGAGGATCAGGTCCATGTCGTCGCCGTCGAGGGCGAAGGAGCTGCGGAGCTGGCCGAACTTGCCGCCAGGGGCGTCGCGGTAGGCGGTCGAGGCTGCGATCGCGTCTTCGAGCCCGTCTGCACCGCCAGGATAGTCGATCTCGCCGTGGGCGCGCAGCAGGGCATCGACTTCATCGTCGGTGATGACCGATCCCCAGAACTGCCCCTTGGCACGCATGGCTGGACGTGCGCGCTGCCGCCGGACGGCGCGTAGGAGGAGGAGGTCGCTGCGCCGAAGGCGTCGCGCGATGTCACTAAAGGTGCTGCTGGTCGCCATAGCTGCTCCACGGCGGCCCCCATGTCAGGGCCGGCTGCGCCATCTTAGCAGCCTCGGGGCCGCGGGCTCGCCCAGACGCCGTGGACGTGACGGGTTGAGCGCCTGAGGGTCCGCTAGACGAATCCGACCGAACGCCCCTGAAGGGTGCTCGCCAGCCCCTTTGACGCCAAGTCGGCCACGATCTCATCGGCGAGTTCTTCGGCGATAGACCACTGGGATCGGCCCGAGGCGAGGAGTTGACCTAAGGCGGCCGCGGCGGGGTCCTCCGCACCGCCACCCCTTGAAGCGCCTGTGGACGACTTCTCGCGCCGCTGAACGTAGGAGGTCACGTCGGACTCGGAGCGGAAGGTCTTGTTCTCGACCTCGCGCAGGAGGGTGGAGAAGTCTTCGCCCGTCTCGGAGCGGTGAAGGACCATGCGCTCGATGGCGCGTGAGGCTTTCTCTTCAGCGTCGTAGTAGGACTGGGCCGCCCCGTCGCCCCCCGAGTTGAGCTGGTGGTGGCGCTCGTGGGCGTAGAGAGCTTGGTCTTCGGCCTTGGACTCATCGAAGTCTTCGGCGACGAAGATCTCGCGGTCCATCGTGAAGGCGCGCGCGCCGAGAGTTCGCAGGGCGGCGGTCGCCGCGGGGCCGGTGTAGACCGTTCCGCCACCTTGGATCTGCCGACGGTAGAGACCGCCTTGGCTGCGCTTCGACAAGCGGGCGAGCACGGAGCTAGTATGCTTGGACATCAGACCTCCAAAGAATAAGGATGGAGCATGATTCACCTGCAGCCATCCTGGGCTTGGACGCCAGAGGGCGTACTCCAAGACCCCATCGTCTCGATCGACGACGGCTTCATTGTACGTTGTTCTGCGGCCGAGCGCTACCCCCCAGTCCATCTTGAGCGCCTTCCGGGTCGCTTGCTCATGCCCGGCTTTGTCGATGCGCACTCTCACGCCTTTCAGCGCGCCTTTCGTGGCTGGGTTCAGGGGCGGGGTCAGAGCCACGACGACTTCTGGAGCTGGCGCCGCGCCATGTATGGCGTCGCGAATCGGCTGAGCCCCGAGGGGGTCTATGCGGTCTCCCGTCTCGCCTTCCTGGAGCTTGTCGAAGCGGGGGTCACCGAAGTGGGCGAGTTTCACTACTTGCACCATCAGCCGAGCGGGCAGCCTTACGAAGATCCCGAAGAGCTCTCGGCGCGGGTCCTCGAGGCGGCGAGCTCGGTGGGGATCCGGATCACGCTGCTTTACGTGGTTTATGGCCGGGGCGGTATCGGCCGTGAGCTCTCCCCGGAGCAGCGGCGGTTCGCGAGTCGCGATCCGGAGCAGGCTCTCCAGGCGGTGGAGCGTCTACGGCGTCGTGGTCCCGCCCAGGCCCGCATCGGGCTCGCACCCCACTCGGTTCGCGCCATTCCGCCGTCTTGGTGGCCCGAGTTCGCGAGCTTCGATGGCGTGGTGCACGTCCACACCTCCGAGCAACCCGTCGAGGTGCAAGACTGCCTCTCCGAAGTCGGCATGACCCCGATCGAGCTCCTGGCGCACCACGGCTTGTTGGGCCCATCCTTCACCGCGGTCCACCTCACGCACCCGCGCGGCCGGGATCTGGAGCTGATGCGAGGTCGTAGCTCCAACCTGGCGGTGTGCCCCTCAACGGAGCTCGACCTTGGCGATGGCTTCCTTCCGCTCGAGGCACGACGGGGCATCCACTTGTGCGTCGGAAGCGACAGTCACGCGCGCACCGATCCGTTCGAAGAGATCCGAGCGCTCGAGTTGCACGCGCGCGCCCTCGGGGGGGTTCGCAACGTGATGAGCCCCATCGACGATGGCCCTGAGTCCCTGGCGGCCGCGCTCCTCCGCATCGGTTCCGCAGGAGGGGCTCGGGCCCTCGGCGCGCCCGCTCCGGCCATCGCCGTGGGGCACGCGGCGGATCTGGTGGCGATCGACCTTCGAAGACCCGCAGCCCTCGGTAGCCCCCCTCTGACCGCTGCCGCCTTCTCGGCCACTCGCGAGTGGGTCGACGCGGTCTGGGTGGGGGGGCGGCAGGTGGTACGCGACGGTCGGCACGAGCACCGTGACGCGATCTGTGCAGCGGCCGTCGGCTGGCTCGGGGTGCCTGACCTTCGGGCCTCGTCGGAGCCCTGAGCAAGACCCGCTGAACTGCGACCGCCCGTCAGCTGCAGCGCGCGATGATCAGCCGCTCGAGCAGGTCGACGGCCCGGTGCAGATCGGCCTCGGCGATCCATTCATCGGCGCGATGGGCGACCTCGATTCGGCCCGGCCCGAAGACAAGCGGCGCGGTGCCGAGCGCGGCGAGGTTCCCACCATCGGTGGCGAAGCCCGCGGCCCCCGAGCGAGCCTGACCGACGTAGCGGAGCAGGAGCTTCTCGAGCGGGGTGCCGACGGGTGTGAGTAGAGGCCTGATGCCGTGCTTTCGGTGAACCTTGAAGGTCCACGGCCCGTCGATGGCCCGGAGCTCGTCGGAGATCCGCTCGATCAGCATGGCCTCATCGTCGCCAGGGAGGGGTCGGAAGCCGACCTCGAGGGTGCAGTGGTCCGGCACGATGTTCACAGCGGTCCCACCGTGGATGCAGCCGGCATTCAGGGCGACCCAGGGGCGCTCGACCTCGGGGAGGTCCCCCCGAGGGGTTCCGCGGAGGTGGTCGGCTAGGGCACGGAGTCGGAACACGGCCTCCGCCGCGCCTTCGATGGCGTTGTGGCCGAGATCGGGCCGGCTGGAGTGGGCCGCGGCGCCGAAGACCTCGACCGAAAGAGCGGTGTGGCCCGCGTGCATGCGGTGCACCTCGAAGCCGGTCGGCTCGCCGATCACGCACGCGCTCGGCACGGGTCGCCTCTGGGGGTTCCAGCGCCGCGCGAGCTCCGCGCTGCCGAGGCACCCTACCTCTTCGTCGTAGGTCAGGATGAAGAGCAGCTCCTTCTGAAGGGAGCCCCGGTCGATGAGGCGGGCAGCAGCGAGGCCAGCGGCGAGGAAGCCCTTCATGTCGGCGGTGCCGCGACCGATCAACCGCTCGCCCCGGCGGGTCAACGCGAAGGGGTCGCACGTCCAGGGCTGGCCTTCGGTCGGGACGACGTCCATGTGCCCCGAGAGGATGAGGCCGTCGGTGCCCATGGGGCCTGCAGACGCGATGACGTTGTGTTTGCCTGGCTGGTGAGGGTCGGCCACCACCTCGGTGTGAAAGCCCAGGTGGTCGAAGTGATCAGCGATGCATTCCGCCAAGGGCGCGATGGGTCGGTCGGAGACGCTCGGGTACGAGACGAACTCTTCGAGCAGCTCAACCACCACCGTCAGGCGCCCCCTCTTCTTCTTCCTCTTCTTCTTCGAGGGTCCACCAGGGGTCGGCGATGCGTCGCTTGACCGGCTGGTCCTTGAAGTCGGTGCTGTTCGCTTGGATCTCGTCGGCCTTCTGCTGCAGCTCGACGGGAACGTCGCGCGGAGCGCAGGCTTGGTGGGGGTCGACCTCGGCCGTGATGGGAGCCCCGTCTTCTTCGGGGCCGAGCTCCTTGGCGCCCGTCTGCTTGCCGACGGCCTCGAAGGCCCGGCGCTCCGCTTCTTGGGCGCGCTCGAGCAGCTGCATTCCTCGGCCGAGCGAGCCCTGACACATCTGGAAGGCCGCCATCTCGTAGAGCTTGGCGGACTCCCGCCATCGCATGGGCTCGGGCTTGTTGACATCGGACTTGTGTTGGTCGGCGATCTCCTTCCAGTGGCTCCGCATCTCGTGCTCACCCATGTGCTGTTCGCGCAGCTGCGCTTCGCGGATGGCGCCGAGCCGGGTATTCATATGTTCGAGCAGCTCATCGCGCGTGGCGTTGCCCTGCTGGATCCGGCGCTGGAGCTCATCGTTTCCGAGCGCTTGGCCGATCTTGAGCGCGCTGCTCGAAGCCTGTGCCGAGACCGACGCCGACGCCTGCCCCGTGCCCTGCCCTTGTTCGCCCTTCTTTGGGCCCTTCTTTTCTGAACCGCGCATGATGCATGGATAGCACGTTCCTTCCGGGTTCGCGCGACCTGAACTCCAGCTCTGGGAAAGAAAGTTGATCGAACACTTGATCTTCAGGCCGATCGCTGTGCAGGATCCCGGTCCGCACAGATGAGGAGTCGACCATCACGGTCCACGAACACCATCACCGCTCCAAGCGATCCTTCCCCGGCGAGCGCGTCGCCACGGCAGCGCACTGCACGCGTCAGCTCGCGCGGGACGTGGAACGTCCCATCTTCGAGGGCCTCTACAAGGCGACCGTCGAGCTGCGCGAGACGCGCGAGCGACCTCCCCGAGGCATGGTCGAGCCCGAGCCGAACGCGCCCCTACTCATCCGGATCGTCCGCGACCCCTACGAAGAGGTCCCCCGCGGCCCCCGGCGCAAGAAACTTTACGATCCGATCCGTCTCGGGGGCCGGGAGCGCGAGCAGCGGGAGCCCCCCGCGCGCGATGCCCGCGCCCATCGTGGAGAACCCACGGTTGGCAACCCCCTCAAGACCCTCGAGTTGCATCCCGTGCCGCTCGCCCCACCGCCTCCCGTCGACGAGTGGCTAGCCTCCCGCGGCACCAGTATGGAGTCGGAATGGAACGCGTAGCGCCCGAAGGATTGCTCATCGGCCCCAACCAGGCCGACAACACCATCGGTGAGGTCACCGAGGCGGTGCAGCGCTATCTCCTCGATGGTTGGCCCGATGACGTGCCTCCGCCCCGCATCGAAGAAGACCTCTCCTTCGTTCCCAAGGACCGCGAAGAGGTCATCTACATCTACATGTATCGGCTCTCGCAGAACGAAGCGCTCCGAAACGCCAAGCGATACCGCACCACGCCCTTCTCGGTTCCCAACGAAGAGAATCCAGAAGACTCCAAGCTTTATTACGAGTGGCCGCCGCTGTATCTTGACCTCTACTACATGATCTGTGTGCACTCCAAGTTCCGCAGCGACGCGGAGCGGCTCGTCGGCTGGGTGCTGATGAGGCTTCACCATGCCACTCACTTGTTGTATCGTCCTCGCCGCTACATCTTGCCCGACGGCAGTGCGGTCGATGCGGCCGGCAACGACTGGTCGATCGACAACACCGGCGAAGACGTCATCATGGAGAAGGTCGCCCTCTCGCTCGTCGATGACTTCACGGTCGGAGATGCCATCAACTTTTTTACAATTCAGGAGGCGCCCTATCGACCCTTTATCACGTACCAAGCCCGGTGCGCGATCCGGGGCCCGCTCATCGCGGCGCCGCCCAGCACAGTTCGGACGAACAGGCTCGAATCCATGGAGTCTGGTCCTCCATCCACGGATCGTCCCAATGGCCGCGTAGGTGGCCGGATGGCGATGAATCCGTCTTCAACAAGGCAGAACAAGATTGGTCCGAAGGGGTACGGTGTCCGTCCCTCTGACGACTCTTCAAACAACGAAGGATAGTAACAATGGAATACCATACCCCAGGCGTCTACATTCGCGAGGTTGACTCCGGCCCCAAGCCGATCGCTGGTGTTGCCACCTCGATTCCCGGCTTCCTTGGCATGTTCAAGTTTGAGCCGCCCACCGACGCTGTCGCCATCACTGGAACGGACGGTACCCGGACCATCCGCGGCAAGGTTGTCCCGCAGCTCGTTGACACCTCGGGCAAGGTCGCCGGCAAGACCGATGACGCGGTGACCGCTCTGACCACCGCCTTCAACCTCAAGCGCGCCGCCGTCAAGGACGTCAAGAAGCTCCTCGAGCTCAACGGGCACAAGGCGAGCATCGGTAAGGGTGGCTCAGGCAAGACCAAGATCACCGTCGGCAAGGAAGCCGTCGAGGTCGACGACAAGCTGCTCGACGCCGCCGGCAAGGTCGTCACCGACGACGACGCCGCCGTCGAAGACCTACTCAATACCATTGGGCAGACCTTCGCGATCGACAAGCCCGAGCCCAAGACCGCCAAGGAGTTCCTTGAGGTCTACGGCTACAGCTTCGAGGGCGCCAAGGGCACCGCGATGATGAGCGAGTACTCTGTGCCGCCGTTCGCCGTCACCAACAAGTCTGAGTTCTTCCGCTGGCTCCAGAGCTACTTCGCCGAGTATCTCTGCTCCACCCGCTCCATCGTCGACCTCGTCGGTCAAGACATCGACGACCCCGATGACGCGGCGGATGCCGTCTTCGAGGCCCTCGGGTCCGACGACGCGCTCAAGCAAGAGTTCCGTGAGTGGCTCTCCCAGCCCTCCGTCTTCAACTTCGTCTCCGCCGTCAACGGCTTCTACGATAACGGCGGCGCCAAGGCCTACGTCTACCTCATGGGTGTGCAGGATCTCGACTGCTCCATCCGCGAGAACCAAGCCGACAAGCTCGGCCTGTACGCCTTCGACGACGTCGACGACATGGCCCTCCACGTCTCGCCTGGTCTCAACTTCCAGCAGCAGAAGGAGACCCTCGAGCACTGTGAGACCCGTAAGGACCGCTTCGCGATCCTCGACGGCCCCATGGTGTCCGGTGGTGACATGGACATTCCTGCCTCCGAGAAGGGCTTCGGCGCCATGTACGTGCCCTGGCTGCGCGTCACCAAGCCCTCCTGGTACGTTGGCGAGCAAGACGTCAAGATCACCGGCCCGCTTCGCCGCAAGCTGATCAAGACCACCAAGAACGAGCTCTTCGCGCCGCCCTCGGGTCACATCTGTGGCATCTACGCCCGCGTCGACACCGACCGCGGCGTGCACAAGGCGCCGGCGAACGAGATTGTCATGGGCATCACCGGCCTGTCGCAGAACATCAACCGGATTGAGCAGGGTCAGTACAATGACCGTGGCATCAACGTCATCCGGATCTTCAAGGACCGCGGCATTCGGGTCTGGGGTGCGCGTACCCTCGCAACCAAGTCCGACCCCAGCTGGAAGTACATCAACGTCCGCCGTCTCTTCATCTTCATCGAGCAGTCGATCATGCTCGGGAGCCAGTGGGCGGTCTTCGAGCCGAACGACCAGGCCCTTTGGAAGAAGCTGACCCGCGATGTTCGTGGCTTCCTCAGCCGCGTCTGGCGCTCGGGCGCGCTCTTTGGCAACACCGCCGAAGAAGCGTTCTACGTCAAGTGCGACGGCGAGACCAACCCCCGCTACCTGATCGACGCCGGCCAAGTCAACGTGCAGATCGGTGTCTGCCCGGTCAAGCCCGCTGAGTTCGTCGTGTTCAGCATCGGCCAGTGGGACGGCGGGGCGCTCATCGACGAGTAGCCCGCGCTCGGGGGCTGGCCGGCCTCGCGTCGGTCGGCCCCCATCGTTCTATCCTCATCTTCCCTCTCCCTCTGTTCGCAGCTTCGCTGCTTCAACCCAAAGCTGGCCTATGCCGGAGATAACCATCCATGGAACTCAAGACCGAGTACGAGTTTACGCTCCCTGTCGGCTACGTGGACAAGGACGGCAACGTCCACCGCGAAGGCGTCATGCGTCTCGCCAACGCCAAAGACGAGATCGTGCCCCTGAACGACCTGCGCGTCCAGCGTAACCGCGCTTACCTCATTATTGTGCTTCTCTCCCGCGTTATCAAGCGCGTCGGGACCATCTCCGACGTGAACACCGGGGTCATCGAGAACCTCTTCGCAGCCGACCTGCGCTACCTCGAAGAGATGTACAATCGCATCAACGAAGACGAGGCCACGATCTCGGTGACGTGTCCGTCTTGTGGCCATGTCTTCGAGAAGGAGTTTGGTCGCCTGGGGGAATAGTCAGCTACCCCCTTGAGAACATTTTCAAGGAGGTAGCGTTCATCGCCTATCACTTCCACTGGAGTCGCGACGAAGCGCTTTCTATCTCGCATCGTGAGCGCCACGCATGGGTGAAAGAGATCTCGGCGATCAACGAGCGGATCAACAAGAGCCGCTGACCCTCGTCGTGTTGTCCTAGCCCCTCCTTCGGTAGATTGAGCCGACCCTAGACTGGAGACGAACCAAGTGGCCTTGCGTCCCGGCATCATCGTTCAGCATGCTTCCGAGACCGTGCGCGAGTCCAGCACGGTCCGTAGCGACATCCTCGGAGTGATCGGGGTCGTTACGCGTCGGCGGTGGCCACGGGGGCTCCGAAAGGGTGACTTTCTCGAGGTCCAGCTCTTCACCTTCGATGACTTCGATCGGAACCCCGCGAAGGAGCTCTTCGACGCGTCGGCGCGCCGTGCTGTTCAGAGCTTCTTCGAGAACGGCGGGGAGATCTGCCACCTCTTCGGGCTGCTGATCGAGTCGGAGCAGGATCTCCAGGTGCCCGACCCCTTTGAGCACCTCATGGCGCCCCTCATCGATCGGCTCCGCGGCGAGGAAGGCATCGCGCTCGTGTCGATGCCGTGCCTGGCCTACCTGCCGGTCATGTACGAAGGCCGCATGCCGGTCGTGACGGGTGAGCCGATCCTGCAGTTGCTCCTGCAGCACTGCCACGAGATGAACAATCGGTTCCTCATCATCGATCCGCCTCGGGAGCTCCACGACCATCACCTACGGCAGTGGGTTGAGCACTTCCGAACTAAGAACCGTTCGGTCGCGAGCTTCGGAGCGGTCTACTATCCCTGGCTCAAGCATGGCGACGAGGAGTTTCCGCCGAGCGGTGCGGTCGCTGGGGTCTACTCCCGCTTGGAGCGCAAGCACAATCCCTTTGGAGTGCGCTGGCCCCCTGCGAACGAGTCCATCGTCGGGGTCACGCACCCTGCGGTCGAGCTCCGATGGAGTGAGACAGGGCCCCTTATGGAAGGGGGAATCAATCCAATCATCATCCAGCCCACGCGGGGCGTGGTGATTTGGGGTGCCCGGACCTTGTCGAAGGAACGAAACTGGCTACATATCAACTCGCGGCGGATCGTCTCGTACATCTCCGAGCAGCTGCGCCGCGATAGCGAGTGGGCCGTATTCGAAAACCAGACCCCCGAGCTCTGGGCGACGGTGGCCAGAATCTGCCGCGGCCGCTTGGATCAGATGTGGTCACAGGGAATGTTGACGGGAGAGGTTGCGGGTCAGGATTATCTCGTGCAATGTGATGCACAGACCAACCCTCCTTCGCTCCGCGAGGCTGGTCAGGTCAATGTAAGAATTAGGCTTCGGCCAATATCGACAACTGAGTATATTCTTGTAGAGCTTCGGCTCGGTGCCGATGGTGCACCAGGAGAGTTTTGATGGCACAATATCAGCGCGGTATGCAAGTAAAAGCACGAGCTACGGCGACTTCGACCAAGGTCTATACCCGTCGTATGTCCGTCAAGGCCTCCGTCACGGCCAAGGCCACGATCGCCTTTACCCGCAAGATGTCGATCAGCGCGAAGGTGACGGCGGTGTCGACCCCCAAGGGCACCCGTGGCATCACGGAGCCCCGCGACATCGAGAGCCCCACGTGGCCCAAGGGCACGCGGGGGATTCGCGAGCCCTTCGACGACCGGCCCGATCTGGATCCCTGGGGCAACTATCGCTTCTCCCTCTTCATGAACCTCGATGGCACGTTGACCGAAGTCGCTCACTTCATGGAGTGCTCCGGTCTCAAGAACTCCGCAGAAGTCTTCGAGATCCAAGAAGGCGGACTGAACGGCCGCACTCATAAGCGGCCAGGCCAGAGCAAGTGGGAGAACATCTCGCTTCGATATGGGACATCGGCCGGAAACCAGCTCGCCGCGTGGCGTGACCGATATCTACTTGACTCCTATCTCGACGGGGATCGCATCGATCCCGAGAAGTCCTCTGGCGCGATCGTTCTCTACGACAACCGGGGTCGCGAGCTTCGTCGGTATGAGTTCCAGAACGCGTGGCCTGTCTCTTGGGAAGGTCCAAGCCTCGACTCCGGCGGTTCGGCGCTGGCGGTCGAGACGATCGAGATCGCTCATGAGGGCCTGACCATCATCGAGGGTGATGGCAGTGATTCCAAAGACGTGAACGGTAATGATCTCTAAGGCAACGGGTTTTTTCCCGTTGCCCGCGCAGGTGAGCAAACCTGTGCTATAATGATTCGGGCATCGTCCCTCTTGTTCTGTTTTCTATGAGGATTGGTCCATGACTACTAGGACCCGATTTTCGACATTCCGCCGGCTTCTGAAGCGAGCCTCGCTCCGCGACGGTTCCTCCGATGGCGAGTCGCTCACTTCGCGCTGCCTCGACCGGCTTGGGTTCGACTTCGACACGTCCGGCTCTCGCTGGTCTGCGTCCCGCTGGTTCGGCGGCGGGGAGCTCGTCTACCTCACGTTGCCGTGGGACGATCTTGAGGCGGATGCCGAAGAGACGGCGGTCGAGGTAGTCCGACGTGCTGCGCCACCGGCTCGTCGGTCACGCCGACGCGCTTCTGCTCCCTCCGCTGCCCAGCGGCGTGCGGCTCGAGTCGCGGCGGTGGGTCAGGGCGTGACGGTGAAGCCCGCGGAGCGGGTCTCACCCCTAAAGCCTGTGGCGCGGCCTTCCGCGATCGAGCGAGTGCTCCGCGGGGTTCAGCCGGTACGCTCGTCCCATGAGGCCCGTGTCCTTCAAGGGGCTTCCGCATCGCTTTCGGCCGCGTCGGCGCGTGGCGTCGACCGGGCTTCCCAAGCGATCGACTTGGCGGGGCCTGCCCGCCGAGAGCGGCTTGTCCGCCGGGCCGTTCAAGATCTGAAACCTACGGAGCGCCTCCGAGTGGCGCCACAGGTGGCCGAACGAGCGCGGCTGGGTGCGGCGCCGGTCGCTGCCGCTGCGTCTCGACTCGAAGGTTTTGGCCGGGGTGACCGCTCGATGCGCCCGCTCGCGGCTTGGTCGCCTGCGCTCGTCTCGCTTGAGTTCGAAGAGCAGCCTGCTCTGGAGCCAGTGGCCGAAGATGGGCAGCCCCATACGTCTTTGGCTGAGCGTTCGGTCGTCCGACGGGTCTCCGATGCGCGCACCGCCGCGCGTACACAGCAGCGCGCAAGCCGAGCGGGTCCATCTGCCGCGGAGTCGCCGTCGCGCCTCTCGGCTGCTGCTGTACCCGAACGCCCGATGATTGGCGGTGTTCGTCGCGAGCTTGCAGCGAGCCCAGGAGCGCTCCCGCCCCTCGCTCGCGCCGGCCGTGCTCACGAGCGCCGTGTCTCGGCGGTCGAAGTGGCGCCTCCTGGCGTCGCTCGGCCCTCCGCGCGTGCAGCGCGTCGGGGGGAACAGGTGTCCCGTGCCGCGGGTCAAGGCACCTTCCAGCGTGGGCTCCGCGCTGTCGCGGGCCCCGGAACGGCTGGTGTCGCTCGCGTGGTGGCGGATCGAATCGCTGCCGTCTCTCGGGCGGCGGCTCCCCCCCTCGGGGCCCCCCGTCAGGGCGTGGCCCGCCGTCTGCGGGGGCCCGATGTGGCTTCGCTCTCGGTCCTTGAACATGCGAGGGTCGTTCAGTCTGACGAAGATCTTGCCGAAGAGAAGTCCGGCCTTTCGACGCCGACGCGTGGCTCAGCGCGCACCCGCGCAGTCTCTAAGCGGGCGTCTGCGGTCGGCCAGTCGCCATCCAGCGTGGCGAACCCCTCCCGTCAAGCGTTGAACCCTGGGTTGGTCGGCAGGCCGGTCGCCCTCTCGAGCGATGGGCGGCTCGCTGAGTCGTGGTCCCTGCGTGCTGCGGGGGTCAAGGCCAACAGCCCTGCTCATGGGGTGTCGTCCACTCCGGTTACTCTTGGCGATGCGCTGGCCCAGCGGTTGGTGACTCCCTCGTCCAACCCGGTGGAGCGCTCGGCCTTGCGTGCCGAGGCGCCTCTTCGTCTCGGTTCCAAGGGTGAGCTTCGTCTCGCCCCCTCGGTCACCTCCCAAGTCGAGTCTCGGGCTCGAAGCGCGTCGGGCGGCTCTATCCGGCGCCATCGGTCCGCTCTTTCAAGCCGGCTCGGGAGCGAGATCGGGTCGGTTCTTGAGCGCATCGAGGCTGCCCCAGACGGTCCCACAGACGCGCTGGGTTCGTCCGATGTTCGGCACCCGGAGCGGCCGCGAACGAGCGCGTCTGTCCGCAGGGCGCCGGGTTCTTCTCAGGCGCCGAGCGAACGCCTCGGGCAGGCCGCTCGCGCTGCGGTCCGCGACCACGCTCGGGCTCTCGGGGGGCGTCTTCCTAGCGCTGCGTCCCGTAGTGTCCAGGCTGACGCCGGGGCCATGCCCCGGGCGGTCGCGCGTCAAGCACAGGCCGTGATCGCTGGTCATGCCCCGGCCACGCGCGGCTCGGGGCGTGTCGCGGGCGTGGCGGCGGCCGCTCAGCGGAGTCGAGTTGCGCAGCGTTCGTCCTCGCGTCGTCCGCTGAGCTCCACGCCGGTTCGACGCAGCGCGCTCAGCCTTGGGCAAGAGCAGGTCTTGCTCGCTCCCGCTGTTCCCGTCGCGTCCGCTTCGGACGCCCAAGGGGAGCCCTCCTCGGTGTCCGGTGTCTCCTCTTTGGTTTCATCGACCCTCCGAGCTGCCCAACGGGCATGGGCGGCGGAGCCAGCTGAGCTGAGCGCCAATCCTGTCCGTCGGTCTGCCGCGATGGCCTCGCCAGACAAGGTCTCCCAAGCGCAGGACGCTGGCGCCCGCGCGACGCCGCTGTTCCGTGCAGCCCAGCGGGACCGGGTCGCGTTCGAAGTCGATGGTTCCCGGGTCGCAGTGGGCGGCTCGCGGAGCACCAGCTACCTCGCGGTCGAAGAGTCCTCTTCGGGTCGGCGTCGCTCTGGTCGTGCTCGGGCCGCGTCGACCGCAAGAGCCAGCGAGCTCACCACCCTCCAGGCGGTCGCGGGGCCCTCGGCCGAGAGCTCTCCCGAAGAAGCCTCTCCGTCTCGGGCATCCACCACTTCGAGTCTGGCGCGTCGGGTCCGTGCGAGGGAAGTCTCCGCGCGCGATGTGGTGGCGAGCTCGGAGCGCGCGCTCGTCATGGAGCGGGGAGCTTCGGGGCGGGTCGAGCGCGTTCGGTCTGCCGCGGAGCTCCGCGATGTCCGCATCGGCGGCGCGTCTCGAGCTGCAGCTCGGAGTGGAGTGGCGTCCTTGGGCCGATCCTTGGTCGCGGGCTCCATGGTCGTCCTCGATCCCGAAGTCGACGCAGAGCCACACGAAGTCGAGGCCGCAACGACCCCGGCTACGGTGCGCGCCGCGGCGCGTGACCTTCGGGCGGTACGCCCCGAGGAACGGGGCGCTCGCAGCAGGGCTACCAGCTACCTGGATGTGGCTGCAGCCGATGCTTCCCTCGGTCGTTTCGCTCGTAGTCCCGTGCAGCGCTCGGTCGTTGCGGGTCGTGAGCTGGTCACGCTGTACGTCGAGGATACCGACGTCGCGATGGACCGCGTGGTGCGCCGTCAAGAGGCGGCTGGTGTTCTCCAGGGCATCCAGCGCGCTCGAGCGCAAGATCTCGGAGTGCGTGATCGGAACGCGGCGATGGCTGCGCGTCAAACCGGCGACTCCACAGCCGGAAGAACGCGGGGAGCGGCTGCCGCTTCGGCTTTTGACCCCGTCTTCGCAACCCTAGCCTCCGATAGTACGCAAGCGGACCCTGCCGACGGGTCGGGCTCCGAGTATCCTCGCTCTCCTCAAGTCGTGCGCCGCACGAGTCGCGGCTTCCGCCCCATGCAAGGGGCTGCCGCCAACGCTATGGGCGCTGCGTTGCCGGTACGGTCTGCGCAGTGGGCCGGCGCGCGTGGGTCGGTCGCGGCCGCCAGTCGCCAGTCCGCCGAGGCGTCGATGGGCGCAAGTTCAGGACGTGCCGGGGGCGGGGTGATGGCGCGGCGGCTCGCGCCGTCCCCAGTTCGCCACGCTCGGTCAGGCACAGACTTTGCCTGGATCGACTTCGCGGATTCCCCCGACGCGATCCGAGCGACTGATTCCGTAGCTCAGGGTCCGCGAGGTTCCTCGGTGGGTACCGGGGTACGCGGTGAAGCTGCCGCTCGTACCCTCGACCGCGCGGCCCCGGACTATCGCTCGGCCGCCGGCGCCTCGCGTCGCCCTTGGAGCCGCGCGCGGTCGCGTTCCGCACGCCCTGGGTCGGTCGCTTCCGAACTTGGCGTGACACTGGCGCCGTCCACTGACCCTGGGCGGCTGCCTCAAGCTGGCCTAGCGGGCCGTACTGCGGCGGATGTGCCAACTTGGTCCACGCGAACTCAAGAAGGTGGGCTGGTGACCCCGCGCTTTAGCCGTGCGGCGGAGCGTACGTCGCTTCGTGCCGAGAGTCCGGTGGTCAACGCCCTTGCACGTGCCGAGGCACCGGAGGACCTCCTCCGAATCATCTCCGACGCTCGAATGACCCAGGAGCAGCTCAAGCGTGAGCTGCCCGGGCCAGCCTTCAAGCTGGTGCAGCGCGTGCAGCAGATGCACACGATCGCCCAGCAGGACCGCCGTACCGAGGTGACGACGCGTGAGTCGCGTCGTCGTCGAGGCGATGGGCGGGCGTCTGCAGAGGGTACGACCCTCTCGCCACGCTTTATTCCCGTCGCGACCAGTGGAGTTTCTCGTGAACTCGACAATGGCGCGTCGAGGGTAACCCAACTCGCGAACAAGCTTCTTCGACTGATTCATCTCGCAGAAGTCGATGATCGTGTTCGTGAGGCCCAGCAAGAGGTCCGCATGTCGGACAGCGCGCCGGGTGAATCGGGGGCTGGAAGTGCCAGCTCCTCTTCTGATGAGCAATCTCCTAATATTAATGCGCTGAAGCGCGACGTTTTCGAGGCGGTTCTTCGCAAGCTGGATCAGCTTGAAGACCGCAGCGTGGAGGACCCCAATGGGCACACAATGTGGTGGTAAGCTCAGCCTGACCAGGGCCGCCTTTCTCAAGCTTGAAACCAGCGGGAAGTCTTCTCGCCAAGCACTCCAGGAGGATGGGACTGAGGCGTTCTACGTCCAGTTCAATCCTACCGAGCTGAAGCTCAAGGAGTCGGCCAAGTGGGAGAATACGACCGAGGACCCTTTCCCCGACATCAAGTTCCAGGGCAAGGATCCGTCCAAGCTCTCCATGGAGCTGATCTTCGACACCACCGACACTGGTGAAAGCGTCGATTCTACGTGGGTGAAGCATCTTCGGGCCTATGTCTCCCCGACCCAAGAGGTCGGCACGGAGGAAGACGACGAGCGTAAGATCTCGCGGCCGCCCTTCGTGCAGTTCCTTTGGGGTCAAGACGCCGAGAACGGTGTCTCTTTCAAGGGTGTCGTAGAGAAGCTCGATGTGACCTACATCATGTTCAGCGCCGACGGGAAGCCCATTCGGGCGAAGGTTTCTGTCGATATGCTCGGCATTGACGTCTCAAAGGACGAGGCCGCCTCCAAGGAGGCGAGCGAGTACATCGTCGGCTCCATGTTCGACAAGGTGGTGGTCGTGACCGCGAAGATTCGCGACACGCCCCAGTCGATTGCGGATGAGCACGGCGCCGATCCCAAGGCGATCGCCGAGGCAAACAACAAGCCTGACGTCACGTCCGAGTTCGAGGCTGGCGAGAAGGTGATTGTGACCGATCTTGAGACCGCTCTTGAGATCTCCGCGGAGCTCAAGACGGAAGTTGAGGTCTCGGTCACCGAGACGATCACCCTTGAGACGTTCGTCTCCCTCGATCTGGAAGCCAACCTCGATATGGCGCTTGGGAGTGCCTTTGACGAGGACATGCTCGATGATCTCGGGGTTGACGTGACGGCTGCCGAGCCGAACCTGGTGGACTCGGATGAGCCGGACGGCGCAGGCGATGGCGCTGCAGACGACGACTCGGATGACGACGGCGGGGACGACTCCGACGACGACGAGGGCGGCGACGACGACTCGGATGACGACGGCGGGGATGACTCCGACGACGACGAGGGCGGCGACGACGACTCGGATGACGACGGCGGGGA
>REDI01000056.1 GCA_007693595.1 Deltaproteobacteria bacterium
GTCGACCCCATTCGCCGCACCCCCCCCCCCCCGCCACCTCCCCCGGCCCCCCCCCGCCCCCCCGCCCCCCCCCCGCCCACCCCCGACGAGCCCACCGCGCGCCAGCGCGCCGCCGAGGCGTGGGTCGACGATCGCGCGGACTGGATCGGGGGCGCGGTCGTGACCTGCGACCTGACCCGGTTCGGCAGAGACTTCACCTTCGTCTGGCTCGATCCCGCGGGGCCCATGAACCTCGGCGCTACGGTCGATCCCTTGGCCAAGTTTCCTCAGCTCTACGACGGTCGCATCCGGTTCAGCACCACCGAGCCCTCCGGCGAGGTGACCCTGAGCCTCCAGGCCGGACCGGCGCTCGCCGATGGGCTGGACCCCGACGAGCAAGCCCAGGCCCTAGCCGACATGGATCCCGAAGAGCTGCTCGGAGGAACTGCGTCCCAGGACTTCCGCTTGGTCCGAGTCCGATGGTCCGGCGCGACCCCTGGGTCCACCGTAGCCTGCGACGCGGCCGAGGAGCCCCCGACCGGCACGCTAACCATCTTCTTCGAGGCCGACCCGGAGGACCTCGACGACACCAGCCTCAGCACGACCCTGGTGAAAGGCTGTGGCAACGCCACCTTCGCGCTCAAGCCCAGCGTCTCGATGAAGGTCGAGGCCGGCGCCTGTCAGATCTCGATCGAGCGTCGCAACGCGACAGTGCCCCTGGCGATCGAGCGGTTGGGCCCCTTCTTGGTCGACATCGCCCCAGGTGAGCACGTCGAGGTCGAGCTCCCCTTCCCCGAAGAGCCACCGATGTGGGCGATCCCAGACCTGGACGAGCTCGAAGCCATCGCCGACATCACGGCCTGGACCGGCTCGGAGCTGCTCAACACAGCGGCGCAGTCGCTCCTCGACATGCTCAAGACGGGTCAGTGGAGCCCTCGGGAAGTTGAACAGATCTTGACCGAGGTCCAAGAGGAGCTTCAGAGCGAGTACGCCGAAGGCGAGGACCTCCTCGGGAGCGCCGAGGAGCCTCTAGAACCATCGATGTCACCGTGAGCGATGCCCGCGGAGCTCCGTCGCGAAGGCCGCTCAGCACGCGAAAGCAAAGACTCGACAGTGAGGGCATCTCCAGCTAAAATGCCGCGCTCCATCGCGTCGAGACCTTCGTTCCTGCCCCGGTGCCCCATGCGCTCGCTCGCCCCATTCTCCCTGCTGCTCGCCGTCACCACGCCGGCCCTCGCGCACCCCGAGGCGGAGTTCTCCTTCCTCGAGACCCCGGTCAACGCCGAGGGCATCTGGCGCCCCACGGTCCATCTCCACGACCCCCTCCTCGCCGACGATCCCGAGGAGTTGCTAAATCTTCTCGAAGATCTCGCCTCTGAGGCCCCCTACGACGCGCTGCACGTCGACCCGCTGGTCCAGACCCCCGACGGAGCCGTCCGGCTCGAGGATCTTCTGCCGACCTCTGCCCCCGTCCCCGAGAAATACGCAGAGCCCCCGAACGCCCCCGCGAGCCACCCGGGTCGCGCGGACGGCCCCTTGAGCGGGCGCTCCATCTACCTCTCGCAATGCCACGGGCTCATCTGGTACGACTCGCTGGGACGCTTCTCGACCCAGCGCCCAAACCTCTTCTCGACCATCGAAGACCTGCACAACCCCGAAGCGATGAGCCAATACCTCACCGCCTACCTAGAAAACGCCGGAGCCAGCACCTTCACCGTCAAAGAGCGGGACCCGAACCCCGTCACCCTCATCGTCGACAACGACGACCGGACCGACGCCTACGAAGAGATCGGCGAGGGCTTCACCAGCCACCCGAGGGGTTGGCGCACCCCGAGCGAGCCGCTGACCTACGGCCAAAACCCCTTCGACAACGGTACGAGCCGTCGAATGCCCGCGGCTGGCGGTGGGATCGCCCGCTTCACTATCGACCCGCCCACCACGGGACCGCAGGCGATCTACCTCTCGTGGGTCAGCGGCTCCGACCACGCCTCCGACGCCCATGTGCGCATCACCCACAAAGGCGGGGTGATCGATCGGACCTTCGACCAGCGCGTGCACGGGTCAACCTGGCAGTTCCTCGAGACCCTCTGGCTCACCGAGGGCGAGCCCATCACCGTGGAGCTGATCGGCGACTCTCGGGAGCAGGGGCGCTTCCTATCGATCGACGCCGTCCGCGTAGGCGGTGGGCTGAGCAAGGTCTCGCGCTTCGGGCAGACGACCGGCCGCCCTCGCTGGGAAGAGGGCGCGATCCTGGCCACGCAATACAACGGCGCGCCGCGCTCCGTCTACGACCCCTTCAACACGGGCAACAACGGCAACGACGTGGCGGCCCGCTCCCGCTGGGCCTCCTGGGAGAGCCCTACCGGCGAAGACGCCCTGTACCTCTCGTGGCACAGCAACGCGAGCGCGGCGGGCAACGCCCGAGGGACCGTCACGTACATCTATGAAGGCAACGCAGGGCCGCGGGTGACGGGCTCCTACGCCCTAGCCGCTGCCGTCCAAGAAGAGATGGTCTACTCCTTCCGAGCCAACTGGGAGACCACCTGGCAAGATCGGGGGGTTCGCAGCGCGGCCTTCGGCGAGGTCAACCCGGCCCACAACGCCAAGATGCCCTCGGCTCTGGTCGAGCTCGCCTTCCACGACAACGCGCTCGACGCGGAGTTCCTCAAGCACCCCCGCTTCCGGCGCGACGCCTCTCGCGCCATGTACCGAGGCATCGTGCGGTATTTCGCCGAGCGCGACGGCTTCCAGCCGGTCTTCCTGCCCGAGCCCCCGATCGGGCTGCGACTCCAGCACACCGGCGGCGGTGAGCTCCAGCTGAGCTGGCAGCCTGGCCCTGTGGGGGCCCCCGACGGCGACGCGCCTTCGGGCTACCTGGTGCAGACCTCCCCCGATGGCTACCTCTTCGACGAGGGCTTCGCGGTCAGCGGCACGTCCACCGTGCTCGATGTCGCCCCGGGCGAGACCGTCTACGCGCGGGTCATCGCCACCAATAGCGGGGGCCACAGCTTCGCCAGCGAGGTTATGGCGGCACGTCGGAGCCCCGATGGCTGGAGCCCGGTGCTGATCGTCGATGCCTTCGATCGCTTCGAGACCGGACAGCTCGACTGGGACACGATGCCCTGGGGCATCGGCAATGTGCGACGCTTTCGGCACGAGCGGGTCAACCCCTACAACATCGTGAACCGACACGCTCAGGCGATCACCGAAGCAGGCTGGTACTTCGACAGCATCAGCGATGAGCGTCTGCCCGACGTCGACCTCGACAGCTACGCCTTGGTGGTCTGGGCCACAGGCGAGGAGTCCACCCTCGACGAGACCTTCTCGACCGAGCAGCAGCGCATCCTGCGCCCCTGGTGGGAGTCGGGTGGCGCGATCTGGACGAGCGGCGCCGAGATCCTCTGGGATCTCGACGCCCGAGGGAGCGCCGAGGACCGCCAGTTCGCGCTAGAGGTGCTGGGCGCCCGACTCCGTGCAGACTCCGCCGAGACCGAGAGCGCCCACGGCGTCGATCTGCTCGAGGGGCTCGACCTCTCCTTCCCCGCCGAGACCTCCCCCTACCCCGTCGAGTGGCCCGACGAGTTCGAGTCGAGCCGCCCCGTCATCGCCCGATACAGCACCGGGACCATCGCCGCGATCTACGGGGAGCGGGTCGCGCTCTTCGGCTTCCCCTTCGAGTCCATCGCCGACCCAGGGGTGCGCACCGAGGTCGCCCGCCGTCTACTCCCGGCCATGGTCCCCGACTACGAGCCCCCTGAGGTCCCGGATACCGAGCCCGATCCCAACGATCCCGACGCCGACCCCGACGTTGGGTCAGACCGTCTGTTGATCGGCAGCCTCCGCGGCTGTGGCTGCTCAACATCCGCATCGAGCGGAGGGTGGGCGCTGCTTCTGGGGGCGCTGGTCCTGCTTCGACGTCGCCGGGGCGGTCGTTCGTGACCACCTGGGCTGAAGTTCGAGATCGCATCTCCGCGGTCCATGGGCTGGACCTGGACGAGCCCGACGAGATCGCGTGCACCCTGCACCGACAAGCCGGGGACGTCCGTCGCGCCCAACGGGTGATGTTGTCGAAGTATCGGGCCTTCGACACCGACATGCTCGAGTGCCGCTCCGCCTTCGGCCACGCCCGCGACTTCGACATCTCCGAGCTGCTCACCGAGGCGCTTCGTCTGCCCATCGGTGGCATCGCGGAGCACGGGGGTTACCTCGTCCTCCTGCAGAAGATCGCCCTCGAAGACACCACCACCGAGGCGGTCCTGAAGCTAGTGGAGCGGATCAGCACCCTGGCCGATGTGCTCGAGAGCCGCTCGGGCGACGACCGCTTCTGAACCTCCCCCCGAACCAACGCGGCAAGTCTCTGCCGATGCGAGAGTGACATGGCGAGCTGGACTCGACTGCAGGAACACGCGCGCGGCAACTTCGCGCTCGAAGATGACCAACCTTCCATGTTCTCGATGACGTGGATCTATGACGACGGTCGTCGCCAGAAGGTCATCATTCGCCGCTACGAGGCCTTCGGGCGGACGATGATCGAGATCAAGAGCCCCTTCGCGCGGGGCGATGCCGCCTCGGCCGAGGAGCTGATCCGCAAGAACGCTGAGCTCCCGCTCGCCACGATCGCCCGCTCCGGCGACCTCTACCTGGCGGTCTACAACATGCTGATCGACCACCTCCACCTCGAAGACTTCGATCTGGTGGTGAGCCGTGTGGCTGCGGTCGCCGACACCCTCGAAGAGACCTACAATAAGACGGATGAGTTTTAGGCGTTGCACTCACAGCGCTGAGCGTGAAGGACTGCGGCATGACGTCTCCCAGTCGTAGGCTGCGCTACAGGCCAAAACCTACGCCACCGTATCTTCGGAGTGGACAGGTCTGCCCAATGACATACAAGGGGCGCCTCCCGCCGTGGCGGGAGGGTTCGCACGAACCCAGCCCCCGGAGCATCCATGCCCATCCAAGCCGAGTATATCTGGGTCGACGGCACCAGCCCGACCAAAACCCTCCGTTCCAAGACCAAGATCGTCCCCGACGGCACCGACGAGATGCCGGAGTGGGGCTTCGACGGATCGAGCACCAACCAAGCCAAAGGGCACGCGAGCGATTGCCTGCTCCGCCCGGTCTTCATCTGCCGCGATCCCATCCGGGGCAACGGGGCGAAGCTCGTGCTGTGCGAGGTCTTCGACTCCGACGGCAAGCCACACTCGACCAATACCCGCGCGGCTCTGCGACAAGCCGCTGAGCGGTTCGCTTCCGAAGAGGCGCTCTACGGCATCGAGCAGGAATACACCATGTTCACCGACGGGCGCCCCCTGGGCTGGCCCGAGCGCGGCTACCCCGCACCCCAGGGGCCCTTCTACTGCGGAGTCGGGGCCGACGAGGTCTTCGGCCGCCCCATCGTCGAAGAGCACATGCGCGCCTGCCTTGAAGCAGGGCTGCAGCTCTCCGGCGTAAACGCCGAGGTCATGCCTGGTCAGTGGGAGTTCCAGGTCGGTCCACTCGGCCCCCTCGACGTGTCCGATCAGCTCCTGATCGCGCGCTGGCTGCTCTTCCGGATCGGCGAAGACTACGATGTCAGCATGACCCTGCACCCCAAGCCCGTGATGGGCGACTGGAACGGCGCGGGTGCCCACACCAACTTCTCGACCAAGGCCATGCGCGAGCCTGGCGGCATCAAGGTGATCGAGGCCGCCATGGCCAAGCTCGAGACGAACCACGACCTGCACATCCGCCACTACGGCGAGGGGATCGAGCAACGCCTGACGGGCCTGCACGAGACGTGCTCCTTCCGCGAGTTCAAGTACGGCGTAGGCGATCGCGGGGCCTCGATCCGCATCCCGCTCCAGTGCGCCAAGGCCGGCCACGGCTACCTCGAGGATCGTCGCCCTTGCGCGAACATCGATCCCTACGTCGTGGCGCGGCTCATGCTCGAGACGGTCTGCGGCTGAGCCTCGCCACGGCAGCGCCCGCTGCCGTGCTAGGGTCGCGGGGGGAGCCCCTCTCCCCTCGCTGCGCAGGAACGAACGATGAGCGCCACACCCGAGCCTCCCGTGGAACGTGGGGCCCCCAGCCTCCGGCCCGTGAGGGCGCGGAAGGGCGGAACGACAGGTCTTGTGCTCACCGTGCTCGCGCTCGCCGTCGTGGGCGCGCTGCTCGGTCTGACCTGGGCGGGAAGGGTGAGCCGCTCCCCGCCTACGGCGCTCATCGCCGGGGTGACGGTGCTCCCGTACCTCTACGGCCTCACCGTGGCGGTACTCTTCGGGCTGTGGAGCGCCCTTCCAGATCGGCGCCTCCTCCCCTTGCTCTTGGGACTGGTGGTGATGGTCGGCGTGGGTCTGTGGGGCCCTGCCTGGCCCTCATGGAGTTCGTCGACAGAGCAGGCGGGGACCCCGCTTCGCGTCGTGACGTGGAACGTCAGGCGACTCTGGGGTGGCCCAGACGACGGGGACGATCCGGCACGATGTGTGATCGAAACCCTGCGGCGTACCCAGGCCGACGTGCTGAGCCTTCAAGAGGTGAGCGCCAAGGATGTGGAGCTCTTGGAGCGCGAGCTCGGCTTGGTGTGCACGCAGATCGACTACCTCGGCACGGGCGCGCGCGCGGCGGGCGGGGTCGCGGGCTGCGTGAGGCCCGACGTCTGGACCTTTCGCTCGGGCAACTCGGCGCGCTTCGTCCCTGATCGCAAGTGGCGGTACGTCTTCCTCGAGATCGAGCGATCGGGGCAGGTCGTCAACCTGCTCGCCGTACACCTCGAACCCTACCGACTCGCAGCCGGAGGCCTGCAACATGCTGCTGAGGTGCGAGCGAACCAAGGGGATCAGTCGGCCGAGCTCCTCCGCCGCGTGACCCGCTTTCGCGATCCGACCTTGCTCAGCGGCGACTTCAACAGCACCCGCGACGCCTCCTTGCACGTGGCCCTCCGAGGTCTGCTGCGCGATGGATTCGAACACGGCGGACGTGGCTTCGGTCCCACCTTCTTCTTGAGCGACTGGCTGCCTATCCGCATCGACTTCACCTACGTCACGCCGGACTTCGTCATCCGAGGTGCTGAGGTCCTTCCCGACGGCTGCTCCGACCATCGGGCCTTACTCATCGATCTCGTCTTGCCTCCCCCTCGCCCCGAGAGCGGTTAATCCCCCTCCATGATCGGCCGAACGCTCTGCTTTTCCTTCGCCCTCGCCCTCGCTCCCAGCGGCGCGCTCGCCACCACCATCGCGGTGATGGAGTTCGACAACGCGACAGACGACCTCGACTGGGCGCCGCTCGGCAAGGGCTTTCAAGAGATGTTCTTGGTCGACCTCGACAAAGCCGAGAGCCTCCAGACGGTCCCGCGCCAGACCCTGCGGGAGCAAGCCCTCGCCCTGAACGTCCCCCGCCCCGCCGACAGCTCCCATCGTCGTGCCCTCGCCGAGCGCGCGGGCGCCTCGCACCTGCTCTACGGCAGCTTCCGCGTCGACGGCCAAGAGATGAGTCTGCGGGTGGAGCTCCTCGACACGGCCAACGATCGCGTGATCATGAAAGAAGTGCGCACCGGAGAGGCCGAGGCCTTCTTCGAGCTCCAAAAAGATGTGCTGCAAGCATCCATAGGGGCGCTCGAACTCGATCTCAGCGCGCGGGAACGGGCCGAGACAGGCCGTCTACACACCGCCGACTTCTTGGCTTTTCAAGACTTCTCCCGCGGCCTCGATCTCTTCGATGCCCAGCGCTACGAGGCCAGTCTCACCGCCCTGCGGAGCGCCACGGAGCGCGACGTCCAGTTCGGGCTCGCCCAACTCACCCTCAAGGCCTACGAAGAGCTGATCGCGCAGACGCGCCAGAAGGCCCAGGCCATCCATGCGGTCCGCACCGAGGAGCGGCGACTCCAGCGGCTTCAGGCCGCCGGCGAGGAGGTCGAGGTCATCCGCCGCCTCCTCCAGGTCGCGCGTCGAGAGGGTCCTCAGCACACCCGCCTGCGCCTCGCCGCCCTCCACACCCTGGCGGTGGCCTACAGCAACGTCGGGCGACGGAATGGGCTCCGAGAGCTTCCACGGATCGAGGACCGCTTCGCACTGGCGCGTGCCGCAGACCAGCTCTGGGCCCGCTACCACACCGAGGCGTTGAAGCTCTGGCCCGCCCTCCCACTCCAGCCCTCCGAGACCTTCTACCGTGGCATGCCTCGTCTCGATCACTTCGACGAGGATCTCGAGCGCAACGCCAAGACCCTCTGGGAGCGGGGCGCCGACCACCCCGAGAACCGTCGAAACGACCTGCTCTCGAACCTCCGCCAGTACGGGGCGACCGCGAGGGCGCTACACCTCTCGATGGCTGACCAGGTCGCCCTTCACGACACATTCCTGGAGCTCGCGGTTCAGCTCGAACCCTCCGAGACCTGGATGCGCTACGCCAACGACGCCCGTCTCAAGGAGTACCGCCAGGTGCTCCGCTTCGACGACGCGACCCGCCTGCTCGAGAGCGAGGCCAGTCGAACCGAGAATGAGTGGAAGCTTCGCTCCCTCGCCAAAGAGATGGAGACGAACCGCGACTTCGTCGCCTTTCTCCAGAATGCGGGGCAGCCCCAGATCGCCCAGGAGTGGCTCCATCTGGGGCTCAACGGGACCTTCGGACCGAGCTCGAGCCTCATCAATGGTAGGCGGCACTTCATGGACCGGGCCCTGAGCGCCGAGGCCCGACACCTCTTGACGCGGGCCCGGCGCACCACCCGGCGAGGCTACCTCCTCCTCGACGAGACTCCCTTGTGGTCGCACCATCCCAACAACAGCGTCAGCACCGGGCCACGGAGCGACGCCCGACGCACCACGTCGCTCCGCTATTACCAACAAAAACCAGATATCCTCGCCGCCCTCTTCTACGGAGGCGCCGAGCCCCTGAGCTCTCCCTCGCTACGCACCACGCTCTCGTTCCGTGCACCCGACGACTTCCAGCCGCACCGTGACGTCGCTCAAGGCCTCGTCAACGGCCGACCCGAGGTCGGGCTGCTCTTCGGGCTCGAGGATCTCGATGTCCCGCTTCAGACCACCGCGGAGGCAGAACAACGACGGATCGACCCCTCCCAGCCGCGCACCAGGCCCGATCGGGAGCTCACCCGGCCCATGACAGGCTACATGCTCCGGATCCGGGACCGGCGCGCAGAGCTGCTCCGTATCGTCGAAGCCGAGCGCGGCAGCTTCGATCGCAAAGAGCGCTTCGACGAGGAGCTCCTCGAGTCCGCCTCCCTCCGCCGATCCCAAGAGCGCATCCCCATCGAGCTCAAGGTTCAAGGCGATGCGATCACCATTCACGTCGGAGGCACCAAGATCCGGGCGCGCCTGCCGAGCGCCCCGCACGGCTTCATCGGCCTGTGGATCCAGGGACAAGGCTTCGTCGAGGTCGAGGGCATGGCGCTGAGCGGCCAGCCCGAGGGCTGAGTTCGGAGCGAGCGTCGCGCACACAAGCCGACGGGTTCATAGGCCCCGAAGCGCCTCGGGCCGCAGGGGGATCCGCCCCGCGAGGGCGGCGTCGATGGTCGCCACGATCCGAGCGCGATCCCTGGGCAGACTTCCCGCGAGAGGCAGGTAGTTGCTGGCGTGGTTCGTTCGGAACAAGGCCCGCGTCGGACGCGCCTCGTCGACAAGGATCCGAAGCTCCCGCAGCAGCCCATAGAGATCGGGGAGCTGAAACCCGCGGCGCTCGCGGGTTCGGTCGAGGGGGGTGCCGGGGATCAGGGTGAGGGTCAGCGCCGCCAGATAGTCGGGGTCCATACCAGTGATGAGCGCTGCCGACCCTTCGGCGTGCTCGATCGAGCGCTCGGTTCCTCCGGCGCCCAGAAGAAAGATCGCCGAGAGCGCAAGGCCGGCCGCACGGGCACGATGGGCCGCGTCGATGTGGCTCTGGACCAGATAGTCTTGGGTGCGAGGCACCGGGCGACCCTGTGAGTCGAGGGGTCGAGGGCCCTTCGCGAGAGCGCGCAGGGTGAGCTCATCGCCGGACTCCGGGCCCATGTAGAGCAGCTTCAGCCCGAGACGACGGAGCTGCTGTAGCTCCTCGGCGGACTTATCAAGGACGTTTCGAGCCATCGCGTAGCAGGAGACCTGCCGAACCCAAGGCATGAGTTCCGCGATGGCTCCGAGGATCGACTCCCAATGATCCATGGGCATGCAGAGCGCATCGCCATCGGCGATAAAGACCTTCTCGAAGCGAGGGCCGAGCTGCTCGGCGGCCATCGACAGGTCCTCGAGGCAGTCCTGGATGGTGCGAAGCGAGAAGCGTGGTTTATCACGGTACATATCGCAGTATGTGCAGTTGTTCCAAGAACAGCCGACCGTGGCCTGCAGGATGTAGCTGCGGGCCTCGGAGGGCGGACGATAGATCTTCCCTTGATAGCGCATGGGCTCGCCCTAACCGGATCAGCGCATGTCGAGGCGCAGGGTGGGCTCCCCTCGTCCCGGCGCGAGCAGCAAGGCCTCGGGAGAAGCGCGCTCGGGCAGCTCGAAGCAGAGGGTGCCCGCGACGGTCTGACCCGCCGGGAAGCTAGGGATCGCCTCGAGCGCTCCCGAGGTCGCCAGACGGCAGCGCATGTCGATCTCGTAACGGACACCGTCTGCGCTCAGGGTGAAGGGCGCGGTGGGGCTACGGCTCTGACGGGTGCCATTGGTGATGGCGACGTCGAGCAGCAGCAGGATCCGCCCCGGAGCCGCCTCCATCTTGAAGACCCCTTGCTGCACCCCTCGGACGGTGCGCGCGCGCTTGAGTTCGACGGTCCACCCCTGCACCGTGCGCCGGGACGGCGCGATCGGGTCCGAGGCGCTGGACCGCACGGCCGGAGCGGGCTCGGACGTCGCCTCGGCGGGGGGCGGAGGAGCGGGCCGCGGTGCCTTCGACGTCTGAGAGGGGGAGGGCGAAGGCGGAGACTCGGTCGGGAGAGCGGGCGGCGGCTCATCCGTCGAGGGAGCGGGCGCGCTGGGCGGGACGGGCTCCGGGTCGGTCTTCACCGGCGCGGGCGGATCGGAGACGACCGGAGCTGGTTCACCGGCTCGCGCGTCAGACTCTCGCTCTTCGAGGCCCCGCTCCTCGAGGACCGACGCGCCGGCCTCCGTCGGGGCCCGAGGCTGCGCTAGGGGTCGCGAAGACTCCACGCGCTCTCCCGCTTCGAACGAGCGCTCGATGGGCGGCGACTCAGACAGGTCTTCGAGCGCCGCGATCCCCCACCACGCAAGCCCTGTCACCCCAAAGACGATCAGGCCAAGCGCCACCAGAGCGAGCCCGACCACCCCAGAGAAGATCAGGAACCACAGGAGGAGCAGACCGATGCCACCGCGTCGGGTCGGCGCGCGATCCCAGGGCTCATCATAGCGGATCGGGGCGCCCTCCTCGCGCTCTGAAAGCGGAGGTTCCTCCGGCGGCGGGGGGGCGGAGTCGGACGCGCTAGGCTCGGGCGGCGGCTCCACCTGCTCTTTCTCCTCCACGGGAAAGTAGGTCTCTTGGGAGGGGCCTCGTCCCGACGAGGATCCGAGCCCCCGCGGGAAGGAGCGCTTGGGAAGCTCGAGCGGCGCGGACGCGACCACGGGTCCGATCCCCGACAGGGTCGAGACCTTTCCCTCGCTGAGCACGCGGACCAAGGTCGTGCAGTCCGCGATGCGCTCATCGAGGGAGGGGGCGAGGGCACCCCGGATCGCCTGGACCACGCGCAGTGGGAGGTCCGGCTGCACATCGGCGGGATCGTCATACTGCCCATCGCGGGCCGCCGCGAGGATGTCGACGTAGCTCTCGCCCTGAAAGGCGCGCCGACCGAGGGCGAGCTCATAGAGGATCGCACCGAGCGCGAAGACGTCGGCGGCAGGCCCTACGGTCGAGGCGTGGGTCTGCTCCGGCGCCATGTAGCACGGGGTGCCCATGCCCAGCCCCGTACGGGTTCGGAGCCGCCCCGACTTCTGCTCCAACACCTCCTCGACGACCTTGGCGATGCCGAAGTCCGCGACCTTGGGTTGGAAGCCGCCTGGCATGGGCGCGAGCAGCACGTTGGCGGGTTTGAGGTCCCGGTGGACCACCCCGTGCTTGTGCGCGTGATCCACCCCTGCGAGGATCCCCATAAAGATCTTCTCCGCCTCGTCGAGAGTCGGCCGGTGCTCGTCGAGCCACTCGTCGAGCGCGGGCCCCTCGACCAGCTCCATGACGAGCGCCGGCGCGTGATCCACGTCGAGGATGTCGGTAACGACCACGATGTTCGGGTGACGAAGGCGTGCTTGCAGCCGCCCTTCGAGCAGCAGCCGCTCCCGGATCTCGGGCGAGGGCAGGTGGAGCAGCTTGACGGCGTGCTGGCTCCCGAGCGCGATGTGACGCGCCACATAGACCGTCGCCATGCCCCCGCTCGCGAGGGTGCGCTCGATCTCGTACCGGCCGTGGATCACCTGACCCGGACGCATGAGGCCTCCATCGCCGTCACCGGGGTCATAGGCAGGGCTGTAGATTGAAGGTGACCTCGAACTCGAGCTCCCGGATCGGAGCAGGTCGCCCCTCGACCAAGGTGCCGGCGCTCTCGTGAACCAGGACCCCGCTGAGAGAGCCGATGAGCCTCCCGCCCGGGGACTCCAGCACCATGGTCGTCTTCGCCCCGGACCGATCCGACACAAACCGCTCCCCGTCGACCTCGAGCACGACGTGACGTTTCTCGGGCTTGCGGGGAGGCTCGGCGCTGATGAGCGAAAAGCCCTCGCCGCGGAGCCGAAGCTCGCGCCCCTGTGGCGAGTCGACCCCGCAAGAGCTGCCCTCCGAGCCGGAGAAGCGGCCCTTCATCGCGGGTTCGTGGGCCCGCAGGACCTTGGCTCGAAAGCCCTCGCCCTTCACCACCGAGGCGCACCCGGCGAGGACCAGGCAACCGATCAACAGCACGCGCACCGACACCTCCGCACCGCAGCTTACTCGATCGGAATCCATCGGCGAGTCTCTGTAGGCGGGCTGACGGCCAGCTCGGGGGTGGTCATGGCATGCATCCGTGTTCAAGCTACTGCTACGGTAGAGCGCACCCGCGCACCCTCACCTCCAGCAACCGGGCAAGGAACACGCGATGGCCTCCAAAAAGACGGACCGTCAAGGCGAGACCCTGACGCGCGAGAAAGTCAAGAAGCCAAAGAAGTTCAGGGTGCTCCTTCATAACGACGACTACACCTCCATGGAGTTCGTCGTGTGGGTCCTGACCCACATCTTCAAGCACTCTCCCACCGCCGCGACAAGAATCATGCTGCAGTGCCACCGAACTGGCATCGGCGTCGCCGGCGTCTTCACCAAAGAGATCGCCGAGACCAAGGTCGATCAGGTGCTCGATCTCGCGCGCGAGAACGGCCACCCCCTACAATGCACCATGGAAGAGGAGTAGCCATGCTCGGAGATGCCCTCCGTGTCGCGATCGGCCAAGCCGCAGAGCGCGCTGCCCACAGCCGCCACGAGCTGCTGACCCTCGATCACATCCTGCTTGGCCTGCTCGCCGACCCCGACGCGAGCGAAGTGCTCGAAGCCTGCGGGGCCGACCTCCGCGCCCTCGAAGCAGACGTCGAGGCCTTGTTCGCCGATCTCGAGCCCGTCCCCGAGGACATGCCCTACTCCCATCCAGGCCAGACACGCGCCTTTCAGCGGGTCATCGGGCGAGCGATGGCCCACGTCGAGAGCTCGGGCAAGTCGCAGGTCACGGGAGCCAACGTGCTGGTGGCGCTCTTCAGCGAGTCGGACTCCCAAGCGGTCTTCGTGCTCCACAAGCATGGTGTCGACCGCCTCAAGGTCACCCAATACATCAGCCACGGCATCCGGGCCGACGGCAAAGGGCGAACCAAGGCGGTGGCGCCGATGGGGAGTGGCGAAGGCGCCGAAGATCCCGATGAAGGGCTCTCAGGCGACGCGCTCGCAGACTTCACCACCGATCTCTGGGCTCGCGCCGAGGCCGGACGCATCGATCCGCTGATCGGTCGCGAGGTCGAGCTCCAGCGTGCCATCCACATCCTGGCGCGCCGGCGCAAGAACAACCCCTTGTTCATCGGAGACTCCGGCGTCGGCAAGACCGCCATCGTCGAGGGCCTCGCGCGCCGCATCTTCGAGGGGGACGTCCCCGAGATGCTGCGGGGCATCAAGATCTACAGCCTCGACCTCGGCGCGCTCATGGCGGGCACGCGCTACCGCGGCGACTTCGAAGACCGACTCAAGAGCGTCATCAACGAGCTCATCGACCGCGACGACGCGATCCTCTTCATCGACGAGATCCACATGATCGTGGGCGCCGGGGCGACCTCAGGCGGCACCATGGACGCCTCAAACCTGCTCAAACCTGCACTCAGCGCCGGCGAGATCCGCTGCATCGGCAGCACCACCCACGAGGACTTCCGCCAGAGCTTCGGCAAGGACAAGGCCTTGGCGCGGCGCTTCCAGACCATCGACGTCGTCGAGCCCTCCGTCGACGAGACCGTCTCGATCCTCAGCGGCCTCGCCGAACGCTACGCCAAGCATCACAACGTCTCGTACGAACCCGACGCCATCGAGGCCTGCGCCAAGCTCTCGGCGCGGCACATCAACGGTCGCCAGCTACCCGACAAGGCCATCGATCTCCTCGACGAGGTCGGAGCCACCGTCAGACTCGCGGGCGGATCCACGGTCACCGTCTCCGACGTCGAGGACACCGTCGCCAAGATGGCCCGCATCCCACCCAAGGCCGTGAGCACCGAAGACCGCGACCGCCTCAAGCACCTCTCCGAAGACCTCAAGAGGGTCATCTACGGCCAGGATCAGGCCATCGACGAGATCGTCACCGCCATCAAGATGAGCCGCGCGGGCATCGGTCACCCCGACAAGCCCACCGGCAGCTTCCTGTTCGCTGGGCCGACCGGAGTCGGCAAGACCGAGCTCGCGCGCCAGCTCGCTTCGGCCATGGGCGTCGAGTTCAAGCGCTTCGACATGTCCGAATACATGGAGAAGCACTCCGTCAGCCGCCTGATCGGTGCGCCTCCGGGCTACGTCGGCTTCGATCAAGGGGGCCAGCTCACCGACGCCGTCCACAAGACGCCCCACTGTGTGCTCGTGCTCGACGAGATCGAGAAGGCCCACCCCGACATCTTCAACATCCTGCTCCAGGTCATGGACCACGGGACCCTCACCGACAATAATGGCAGAAAGTCTGATTTCCGCAACGTCGTACTTATCATGACCACCAACGCCGGCGCGAGCGAGGGGGCCTCGGTGGGCTTCGTCGAGCAGGCGAACTCCGGTAGGGCCCATGCCGCCCTCAAGCGGTTGTTCCCCCCCGAGTTCCGCAACCGGCTCGACGCCGTGGTGTGGTTCAACAAGCTGCCCGAGCCGGTCATCCTCCGCGTGGTCGACAAGTTCCTGCTCGAGCTCGAGACCCAGCTCGGGGAGCGGAGCATCGCGATCATCGCCACCGACGCCGCTCGCGAGTTCTTCGCCAAAGAGGGCTACAAGCCAGAGTTCGGTGCGCGCGAGATGAACCGTGTCATCTCCGAGCACGTGAAGCGGGTGCTGGCGGACCTCATCCTGTTCGGGGACCTCGCAAACGGAGGCACGGCCGAGATCGACTTCGTCGATGGCGAGGTCGTCGTCACCGCTCGACCCGCCCCGACACTCCCCGTGCCGATGCGATCCGAGCCCGAAGACGTGGCGAGCGAGTAGCCCGCCAGCACAGGGTAGCCTCGCGCCGCGCGCGACGACTTCGGAGACACCCAGAGGGCGCTACGCCTCACGCCATCGCGGGAACGCCCGGCGATTCGGCTCACGTCGGATCGTCCGGTGCTGCGGAACCCTCCCCCGATCCGGTATACTGATCGCTTCACGGAGGACACATGGCCGGCTCCAAACTCGACGCCCTCTTTCAGCAAGCGCGACGCTCCAGCGGGCAGAAGCGCGCCAGCCAGGTCAACGACGAAGACCGGCAGCGCTCCGGGGGCGACGACCCAAAGGTCCACAAGGCCAAAGACTCCGATCGGCTGATCCTCACCGAAGGGCGCGATGGGCGTATGCGCTACTACCTGGACGGCGAAGAGGTCCGGGTGGGCGACCCCATCGAGGTCTACATCAACGACGCGAACGGATGGATATACGGAACCTTCCAGTGGACGGGTCGCGAGCGCCACGCCCCCAGCGTGCGCGTCGAGCTCCGGGCCCCCGAAGAGAGCGGCTCTTTCGTAGGCACCATGGATGCCACCTTGCCCAAGCACGCCCGCGTCCGGCGACCCTAGCAGCGAACAGCTCACGTCCCGCAGCTGCATCGCCGGCTCGAGACGGGGACGGTTCGTGTTGGCTGCGCTCCATCAAGCCCAGCCCGTGCTCCACCTCGCCCAATCCGCACCGAAGGCGCCGCGTGTCGGCGCGTCGCGCCTGCGCATCGTTCCGCCCTGCACCGCGCGGGCGGAAAAAATCCCACCCGCCTGTCCAGTCCCATGAACCCATCGCATCAAACGGTAGAACCAAGACTACCACGGGCCTTCACTCTCGGCGCCACACCCCTTCCAACCCCATGATGGGGTTCTGCGCTCGACAGATCTTCGCCGCCTGCGTTAGAACGCAAAGCGGCAGGTGACTGCCACCGCAAGAACCGAGAAGGAGACACCATCATGAAGAAGCTTATGCTTGTTAGCGCCGTAATCTTTGCCGCTGCGTGCGGCCTGTCCGAGAGCAAGTTCAACGACGAGTTCGGCGAGAAGTTCTGCGAAATGCTCGAAGAGTGTTCCGAGGGCGATATGGAGTGTGAAGACGGCGACGCCGACGAAGGCGATGTCGAGGACCACGGCTGCGACTACAACGCCGACGCCGCCAAGGACTGCCTCGACGGCGAGTGGGGCTGCTCCGAGGCCACCGAGTTCTTCCCGAGCTTCCCCGAGCCCCCCGCCGCCTGTGGCCGCGTCCTCACCAACTGCCCCGACGCGAGCAGCGACAGCCACGACAGCCACGACAGCGACGACAGCGACGACAGCGAAGAGGACTGAGCGAGCGCTTCCTTCGGCCTGTCCATCTGGGCAGGCCGAAGCGGCAGCCTTGCCCAACGGCCCGCTTCGGTGGGCCGTTTCTCGTTAAGGTCTGCCCACGCGAGCGTCAGCCCACCTCAGGACTCCCCGAGCACGCTCGCGACATTGTCGAGCAAATCGCGATAACACGCCTGCCAAGTAGGCTGAACCTTGCGCGCAAAGTATCGCCGAAAGGGCCACGGCGGATCGTTGAGGAAGGTATGCACCGTCACCTCCGTGCCTCCCTCGTCGGGCTTGAGGGTGAAGCGGGTGATGAAGCCTCGGTTGCCATGGTGGTCCCACTCGATCCGACGTGGACGCTCGGCAGCCACCACGCTGCCGTCGAGTCGACGCCTCCAGCCCTCCATCTGATAGACCACGCGAAACTGAGCGCCGAGCCCCTCGGTTCGCTCATAGAGGACCCACTTCCGCATGCAGGACTCAGAGGCCGCGTTCTTGATGTTCTGGACGTCGAGCAGGTGTTCGTAGAGCGTCTCGGGGGAGGCGCTGAACCGATGCGTCACGACGATGTCGGAGCCATCGTCGGCGAGTGCTGCGGCGAGCAAGAGGGCCAGGACCATTGGATCTCCTCGGAGAGGTACAAGGACGCACGCCTATCACGTCGACCGAAGAGGAGCCTGCGAGACGTTCGATCCTCCGATCGCCCCCGAGAGTTCCCGCTGCGCGCGCTCCACGGCGGCGCGAGCCGCGAGGATCGCCACCCGCTGAGCCCGTAGCCGTTCGACGCCGGGTGCTTGAAGGGCATCGTTCAGCGCCAGCTCTCCCTCGGCCGCGAGGGAGGCCGCCTCCGCCCGCAAGGCTCGCAGGGCGGAGGCGGTGCCGCCGACCAGCTCCGAGAGGAGGCTGGCTCCGACGGTCGCGCTCTCTGGACGCCAGCCCCACCGCAAGCCATGCTCACGGTGAAGCTCCGCATCGAGCGAGGCCACGACCTCGACGAGGGCGCGCCGGAGCGTTGGAGACGCGGCACGCGCCCGCCGCCGCCCCGCGGTCAGATCTCGAGCGGTGGTCGACAGGCAGGATCGCACCGCATCCCTCCACCTCGAAGACCATCGGTCCGCGATCGCATCCAGATCGGGCGGGATCGGGAGGTGCTGGAGCGCCGAGGCCGTACGCTCGAGCCCCTCCGCGATGGCCCCATGACGGCGCGGGCTGCGCGTCCAGTCGATCGCGGACAGGTGGCCCACCAGCTCGGGGGGTGGCGTTCGTGCGTCAATCCACCAAGGCGTCACTCCACCTCGTCCGACGGTGAGCCCCTGAACCCGACCAGCGACCCCAGCCTGCTCGGCGGACGAGACGAGGTCCGACCTCGCGATGAGCGGGATTACGCGTACCCAGGCCGGCACGAGGGCGTCGAGCGCCGCACGCTCCGTCCCCGTCGCCGGCATCAGCCCGTCCACGAGCCAAACCACGGCGTCGATCTCGGTGAGGCGCGCCGCGACCTGGGGCTGGAGCTCAGGGCCCTCCAGCCCCGGCGTGTCGAAGATTAGAAATCCCCGTCCCTCTACGCAAGTCACGCCTTCGGTGACGCCGAGCAGCCCGCGTTGTAGACTCTCGCCGGTCAACCAGGCCGCCAGGCTGCTCTTTCCCACCCCCTGACGCCCCAGGATCAGCAGCCGGCTCGGGGCCTCCTCGCGCGCTTCGAAGGCCTCGCGCAACGCCTTGGTCTCGACGAGAGCGCCAGCGAGTAGGAGGGCTTGACAGACCACATCATCGAGGCTTGTACCGGACACGCGATGCTCCATGGAAGACGGTTCCCCTCTGCGAGGGTAGCACGGCCACGGCTTGCCCCTCCTGGCGAGGCCCCCCGCTCCACCTCGCCGCGTTACGATGCAGGACCTAGCTTGGAGGCCCCTTGTCGTATCGCGTGCTCAACAGCCAACTCATCTGCGCCGACTATGAGCGGAGCTATCCGTGGATCGTCCGTGGGGAGGGCTGCTGGCTTTTCGATGACCGAGGGGGGCGTTACCTCGACGCCTCGGGAGCGACCGCTGCCGTCACCCACCTCGGGCATGGAAACCCCCGGATCGCCGAGGCGCTCGCCCAACAAGCCCGCACCCTCGCCGTGCATCCGACCCACCTCTTCCACAGCCCCATCGTCGAGCGGTACTTCGAGCGACTCCTCGCCTTCGCCCCCTCCGGGTTTACCCGCGCGTGGACCATCAGCGGGGGCACCGAGGCGGTCGAGAACGCGGTTAAGCTGGCCTTTCAGTATCATCGCGTCCAGGGTCGAGGCAGCCGGCGCCGGGTGATCGGGCGCTGGAGCAGCTACCACGGAAACTCCATCCTCGCCCTCGACATCGGCGGCATGGTCGGCCGGCGCTCCTTCTACACCGATCTGATGCCCGAGCTGCACCTCCACCTCTCCCCCTGCCTGCCCTACCGACGCCCCGAAGGGCAGTCCGTTCAAGACTACGAAGACGGGCTCGTCGAAGAGCTCGAGCGCTGCGTCGCGCAGCACCCCGATCAGATCGCAGCCTTCATCGCCGAGCCCATCGTCGGATCGGCGCTGGGGGCGGCCGGCCCTACCCCTACCTACTTCGAGCGGATCGCTTCGATCTGCCGAGCGCACGACATCGTGATGATCGCCGATGAGGTCATGACCGGGTTCGGAAGGACAGGCAAGAACTTCGGCTGCGAGCACTTCGGCACCCACGCGGACGTCCTGGCTTGCGCCAAAGGGATCAGCGGCGGCTACATCCCGCTAGGGGCGCTCCTGGTGCGCGACGAGATCGCTCAGACCCTGCGGGAGAGCGGCGATCCCTTCTTCAGCGGTCAGACCTACTCCTGCATCCCCCTGGCGGCGGCGGTCGGGATCGCGGTCCTCGACGAGATCGAGGGTCGGGGTCTGGTGCAGAACGCGGCCGAGACGGGCGACTACCTCAAGCAGGCGCTCCAAGACCACCTCGGCGACCTCCCCTGCATCGGCGAGATCCGTGGAAGAGGGCTGTTCCTGGGAGTCGAGTTCGTCGCGGATCGGGCCACCAAGGAGCCCTTCCCGAGCGCGCTACGCTTCTCGAAGCGCGTCGAAGCCAGCGCGCTACGCCACGGCATCGCCGTGCTCGGCGCACGGGGCACCGTCGACCGGGTGGGGGGCGATCACCTCCTGCTCGCCCCGCCCCTCATCCTCGACCGCGCCGAGGCCGACCACCTGGCCCGAGGGTTACGCGCCGGCATCGTCGATGCGCTCGCGGATCCAGGCGGCCCGAGCGATCTCGACTCGGCCGGTGCTTCCCGCTGAGAGCAGCGAGCCGTGGGCAGCGAGGATGGGCCCCTCGACGTCTGGATGCTCCAAGACCAGGCGCGTGAACGAACCCTGAAACGCTGCATAACGCACCCGTGCCGGCCCCTCACACGGCGTGAAGCGCACAGACTCGGGGCGAACGCAGAGCCGCCCCGTGGGACGGCCATCGACCTGAGCGATAGGCCCCAAGACGGAGGTCGCGCCGACGTCGTCAGGCTCGGCGTCGAGGAACCAGGCCTCGCCCGTGAGCTGGGCCACGTCCACGCCTCGGGGATCGAGGTAGAGGTCCTCGGGCCGTCCGTCGCGAAGGATAACCCCACCCTTTGGGCCCACCCCCATCAGCGCGAGCCGATCGGCGAGGGCCAGGGCGTCGGCGCGATCGTGGCTCACGAGCACCGCAGCGGCGCCGTCTTCGGCCACCGCGTCGCGGAGGAGAGCCCCGAGCTCCATTCGGAGCGCGCCATCGAGATTCGCGAAGGGCTCGTCGAGCAAGAGCACCGAGGGCCGAGGCGCCAGGGCCCGCGCCAACCCCACACGCTGTTGCTGCCCCCCTGAGAGCTGCGCAGGCCTGCGCTGGGCCAACTCGGTGAGTTGAAGTCGATCGAGCAAGGCTTGAACGCGCTGGGGATCCCCCCGCCGCAGCCCGAAGGCGATGTTCTGTGCGACGGTGAGGCTCGGGAAGAGAGCATAGTCCTGAAAGACGAGCCCAATGCCTCGCTTCTCGGTGGGGACGAGCTCTCGACCTCCGTCCGCGACGATCTGCCCCCCGATCGCCACCTGCCCCCGCGTGGGCGTGAGGAGACCCGCGATCGCTCGGAGCACGGTGGTCTTGCCGCAGCCTGAACGCCCGAGGAGCGCAACGATCTCTCCGGGTTGGACCGTGAGATCTACTTCATGCACCGCAGGGGTGTCGCCGTAGTGATGGCCGAGGGCGCGGATCGAGAGCGCGGTCATGGTCGCTCGAGGGTGAAGAGGAGGGCCGTGAGGGTCGTCGCGAGGAGGATCAGGCCCGCGAGGCCTGCATCGTGAAACATGGCCTCGTTGTAGCGGTCGAACACTCGAAAGGCGAGCGTCGACAGACCCGCTGGCCCACCGAGCAAGAGCGTGACAGGAAGTTCCTTGAGGATCGCGATGAAGACCAGGACGAAGGCGCCGCCTGTCGCCGGCGTGAGCGCGGGAGCCACGACCCGAAGGAGCCACCGCGACCGGGGAGCGCCCAAGGACCGCGCGGCGGCCTCTTGACGGGGATCGAGATGCAGGATGCCGGCCTCGAGGGGGGCGGCAGCCTCGGCGAGGAAGCGCGTGGCGTAGCCGAGCAGCAGCAACAGCCCAGAGGACATCACCACCCCATAGGGCAGGCCCAGGTAGGTCCCAGCCCACAGCGCGCACAGGAGCCACCCGAAGGCGAGCAGAGGGCCCGGTAGTGCGCTGGCGATCCACCCCGCCTGACGGATCCCCGACAGCCTCGGAGCCCGGGCGGCGACCCAGGTCACAGGAAGAGCCAGGAGAAGGGTGAGGACCGCGCCAAAGAAGGAGGCTCCCACCGTGTGCAGCGCCGGGATCCCCAAGGAGGCAAAGGTGGCGTCGGGCTGAGTGAGCCCACGCGCGACCCAGCGGGCCAGCTCGACGAGCGGCAGGAGCGTGCCGAGCCCGCCGACCATGAGCTGCGTCCCAACCGCCAGGCCCGCCTCGACGGTACCCGCAGGCAGCCGAGCGGGCGCTCGAGGGTTCGCAACGCCCGCGCGCGCCTTCCCCCGAAGGCGACCCGCGAGGAGCAGGAGCGGCACCGCCGCGATCGAGAGCAAGAGGCCGTAGAGGGTCGCCTGCCCGAGCTGATGCGACGCGACCGCCTGATAGAGCCGAAAGGTGAGCACGGGTGCATCGAGCACCGCGACAGCTCCGAAGTCGCTGAGCGCGTAGACGAAGGAGAGCACGAAGCCAAAGACCATCCCGGCCTGGACCCTGGGTAGGACCACCGACCGGAGCAAGGCCACCCGAGAAGCCCCTAGAGAGCGGGCGGCCTCCTCTTCGTTGGCCGAGCTCCGCTGGAGCGCAGAGGCCACGACGAGCTGCACGACCGGCGCCGTGACCAGCGTGAGCACGAGCCACGCCGCGACCAGCCCGCGGAGGCTGTAGGAGGGCCCAAGGAGCATCACCTGGGCCCGCTCGAAGGTCGCCGCCAGCAGGTACGACGGGGTCGCCAGCGGGAGCAGCGCGAAGAGCGCAAGAGCTGATCGCCCAGGGTACCGCAGCCTCTCAGCGATCCAGGCGAGCCATCCTCCGAGCAGGGTCGCGCTGACCGCCACCGCGACCGAGAGCAGCAAGCTGTCTCGCAGCAAGGGCAACGCGCTCCAAAGCTCGGCGCTCGTCAGCGCGGCGGGCGCGCGGAACAGCCCATACCCTAGCCCTAAGGCCGGCCATACGACAACCACCCCCACCGCGACGAAGGCGAGGGCCACGGTGCGCGCCGAAGGTGGCCGGACCCCGATGCTCAAAGCAGCCCGAGCTCTCGGAGCATCGCCCGAGCGGGCGCCAAGTCGGAGAGGTGGTCGGGATCGAGATCCGCCAGCCCGATGGGGTCGAGGGGCGCTACGTCGGGATGGGTCGGCACCCCCAGCCGGGCGGGATACTCCCAGGACGACTGTGCGACGCTCTCTTGGACCGCTTCGCTCAACAACCACCGAACGATGCGCGTCGCCCCCTCGACGCGAGGGGAACCCTCGCGCACCGCGATACCGGCGACCAAGAGCACATTGCCCGCGTCACCCTCGGCGAAGCTGTGGTTGACGACCGCGCCGTTCGAGATGCGGGACTGATGAAGATAGTAGTGGTTTACCCAACCCATCTGGACGACTCCATCGGCGACAGCCTGGACGATCGGAGCGTTCTTGGGGAAGGTCCTGGGGCCGGAGGCGTGAACCTGACGGAGCCATCGAGCCGTCTCATCGTGCCCCCACAGCGCGCGGAGGGCGGAAACATGGGCTTGAAACGCTGCGTTTTGCGGTGCCCAGGCCAGCTTCGACGCGTACTCAGGCTGGGCGAGATCCCGCAGCGAGCGCGGGCGCGCATCGGGTGGCACCGACTCGGCGTTCACCGCCAGCACCCGCAAACGGCCCGAGGTACCCACCCAATGATGCGCTTGGTCGATGAACCGGGGATCGAGCCCTTCCGAGAGGTCATCCGGGAGACGCGCGAGCATGCCTCGACGCACAAGCGGCTGGAAGTGAGTGATCTCTTGCGCGAAGAGCAGATCCGCCTGGGTCTGATCCGCCTCGACCACCATGCGGGTGACCAGCTCGGGGGTCGAACCGTACTGGACACGGAGCGGCACCCCGGTCTCGCGCGAAGCGCGCGCGAGCAGCTCCCCCACGAGGGCCTCGCCCCGCCCGCTGTAGATCGTGACCGTCGACTCGTCGGAGAAGAGGGTAGTGCATGCGGCCAGAGAGAGGAGCAGCATGAGCCGGATCGCCCGCAAGGTTAGACTCCTGTTCCGACCGAGGAGCGCGCATCGCCCCTCCGGACCACCGGACTAACGCCACGCGCGCTTCCCTGCCGCCGAGCGCGGCGTGCGCGCTTCGCAGGGCCGATCGAGTTGAAGATCTCACGGACGCAACCGTCTACCCCCACACCCCCGCCCCCTGGAAGTCAAGATGGTCCTGCTCCCACTGCTCCTGGCGCTGCCCGCCCTCGCGGGCCCCACCCCCGTGCCCGTCCCGCGCCTCAACGGCTGCCCCTCGGGCTACCACTCCTCGGGGGACTTCTGCGCACCTGGCTCCTCTGCTCGCTTCGCCATCGAGCGCACGGGGGGCTGTCCGAGCGGCTACCACACCTCGGGGAGCTACTGCGTCGCCTCTCGGGACGACACCCCGCACGCCATCGTCCGGTCTGGCTCTTGCCCCAGCGGCTATACCTCCTCGGGCGGCTATTGCTTGGAACAACGGTCCTCGAGCGCCCGATCCTCGACGGGCAGCCGGACTTCAGCCCTCAAGCCCCAAGCCTTGCCTCGCGACGGGGGCTGCCCCAGCGGATACCACACCTCGGGCGACTACTGCCGCCCCGGCTCCACGGCACGCTTCGCCATCCCCCGAACGCGCGGCTGCCCCAGCGGATACCACACCTCGGGCAACTTCTGCGTGGCCACCTCCTCGAGCGCCCGCCACGCCATGCCCCGGTCCGGCTCCTGTCCCAGCGGCTATCACACCTCGGGCGACTACTGCCTCTCGAGTCGTTAGCGGCGCCACGCGGTGATCTTGACACGCCGACGGCGTGAGCGGCATGCTCAGAGAGGAGACGGACCGCGAAGCGACGACGGAAGGGTCGCGGACACGCCGAGCGACCAGGGCAGTCCTTTACGCCTTCTAGAAGACGCCTCGATCCGAGGGATCACGAGGCGGCTGTGGGTCGATGAGGCTCCTCGCACCCCGGATCGTGCCCTCTTCGACGAAAGAGGCCATCCAGGCCACCACGCCCAGCGAGAGGAGGATCGCGACGGCGGCGACGTAGGCCCCCATGCCCATGCCTTCATAAATGAGCACCGCCGCGGCGAGCAGCCAGAGCCCCACCGAGGACATCAGGCCCCCAAAGACGAGATTCCATCCAATGAGTCGGCGGATCTGCCGTGCAGCGATAAGGAGGATGGCCCCCGGAGCCACCAAGAGGATCCCTGCCGAGGCCACCGGAACGTCCCCCGCGGACTTCCCGACGAAGTAGACTCCGAGGGCTGCGACGATCTGTAGCGCCCCGAGCGCCAGCAAGAGCCGGGCCGGGAGCACCACCATACGCCGGGCGTCCGCGACCACTGCCGCCAGCCGCTCTTGATCGGTGCGCTCCACCCTCTCCTCCATGCCCTGGACCCGACCGCGGGCCCGATCCCTTATCTCGTCTAGAGCGGCGGGGCGCCCCCACGAGTTAGCCTCCCGTCATGCGTACCGCTGCCATCCTTGGACTCACCCTGTGCTGCGCCATCGAACCGAGCCTGGACTCGAGGCCCACCGAGCTCGCGCCCCGAGCTGAGGCGCCCGCCGACAAAGCCCCCAGTCCGTCCCGGAGCCCTCAGGACGAGCCTCCGCCCATCGAGACCACCCCGCCCCTGACAAGGCCTCCGCCCGACGGCGCCACCTCCCCCCCCGAGCTCCCGCCGTTCCGAGTCCGTCCCCTCACCTCAAAGGAACGAGAGGAGATGACGGGCGTAACCTGGCGAAAGCAGTGCCCGGTCGGCCTCGAAGACCTCCGCGCCATCGACCTGCACCACCTCGACATGCAAGGGGCCCGCCAAGCCGGCACGCTGATCGTGCACCACGACGTCGCCCACGATGTCGCGGGCGTCTTCCAAGCCCTTCTGCAAGCCGGCTTCCCCTTGACCTCGGTGCGCCCCATGCGCCACTTCGGTGGCGACGACAACGCCTCGATGGCCGCCGACAATACATCGGGTTTCAACTGTCGCCCGGTGGCGGGAACCCCGCGGTGGTCCGAGCACGCCTACGGCCGCGCCATCGACGTCAACCCTCTGCGAAACCCCTACGTTCGTGGCTCCAACGTCCAGCCCCCGGAAGGCAAGGGCTATCTTGAGCGAGATCCTGCGGTGCCAGGGCTGATCACCGAAGGCGACGCCGCCGACACCGCCTTCTCTGCCATCGGCTGGAGGTGGGGCGGACGGTGGCGGTCCAGCAAGGACTTCCAGCACTTCTCGAAGAGTGGGCGCTGAGCGGAGCGTCCAGGTGTGGCGACGGCGGAGGTGCCATCCCACGCGCCATCGGGAGCGGGATCATGCGGTGGCGCGATCCTCGCGGGCGACGACCGCAGGGGTGGCTTCCCGATGCAGCGCGTAGATCCGATCGCGCCAGGCGAGGAGGTCCGCGAAGTCATCGGCCAGCTCGGGATCGCGCCACAAGGGGCGGCTGGCCTCGCCGAGACGGAACCAGCGCTCGCTGGCGGGTTCGACGAACTGCAGGGCGCAGGCGGCGGCGATGTCGGCGAAAGTGAAGGAGTCGTTTACGAGGTAGGTACGTCCTTCCAGCGCGGCGCGCAGGCGTTCGAGATCGTCGCGGAGGACCTGGATCGGACGCTGGTCTTGCAGGGTGGGCGGAAGCTTGCGCGTGAGGAGCCGCGCCCCCCGACAGCCGAGCATGCCCCCGACCTTGCGGAGCCGGGCCGCCGGCGCGGGGAGGTACTCGCGCACCGCATCCTGGCTGCCACGGACGCGCTCGATGGTGCGAACCCGCCCGGCCTGAAGCATGCGGTCGGCCCTTGAAGACCAACGCTGGACCTCGGGAAAGGATCGCTCACAGAGCAAGGGATGGAGGCTGCGCTCCGAGCCGAACCGCGCGATATCGAGCGCGGTCGAGAGGACCCGACCGTCTTTGACCGCGACGGGGGAGCGCAGCGGACCTCGCAAGCGCCGGGTGCGAAGGCGAGCGCCCGGCGAGCCGAAGATCGGCGTCATGGTGATGCTCTGAAAGGGGACTCCTTGCGCTTCGAGGGCCCATCGAGCCATCTCGGACCAAGGGGAATAGGGCGCAACATACAGCCGCAACGTCATCACGACCTCCTGGGGCTGCGTTGCATAGCCTGTCACGAGGCGTCACGCCGACCCAGAAGGACCGCACCCGCTAGCCCGCGAGACCCCTTGGAAGACCATGGACGGGTTAAGACCCCGGTGGAGGTCTGATGCGACCGCTGCTGCTACTCCCCCTGCTGGCCTGCCAGAGCGCCCCGCTCCCCCCGACACCCGACGATCCGCCGATCGCAGGCTTCCCTCCGACCCCAGCTGTCAGCTCTCCCCGACCTGACCGCGTGGTCGCCACCTGGAGCGAAGGCCAGCTCACCGAGGCCGACATCGAGGCGCGGGTCGGGCATGACCTTCGGAGCCGTCGAATCAAGTTCTTGCTCGAAGAGTACGAGATCCGCTTACAGGCCCTCGAGTCCCTGATCGTCGACGAGCTCCTCCGACGGGAAGTCCGAGCCAAGGGCCTCGACGACGTCGACGCCTTGCTGCGACGCGAGGTCGAGTCGAAGGTCGGCGACCCCACCCCCCAAGAGGTCAAAGACTACTACCCGATCGTCAGCCGACAGCTCAAGGGCATGAGCCCCGACGAAGCACAGCCCTACGTCGAGGCGGAGCTGATCCGTCAGGCCCAACAACGGCGCTATAACACCTACATCAAGGAGCTCAAAGACCGCGCCAAGGTCGAGATCTCGCTCCCCTACCCCGACCTCCCGCGCGTCGAGGTCGAGATCGAGCCTCATAACCCGACCCTGGGTCCAAGCGACGCCCCGGTCACCATCGTTCAGTTCGCTGAATATCAGTGCTTTTACTGCAATAAAGCCAGACCAACGCTACAGAAACTATTTCAAGACTACCCCGACCAGATCCGTCTGGTCTGGAAAGACTTCCCGCTCTCCAACCACGGCCGCGCTCTTCCCGCCGCCATGGCAGCCCGGTGCGCGGGGGAGCAAGGCCAATACTGGGAGCTGAGCGATAGGCTCCTCGCGAACCAGCACGCCTTGTCCGACGCCGACATCACCGGCCACGCCGAAGACCTCGGCCTCGACACCGAGGCCCTGATGGTTTGCATGGACGATAGCCGGCACGAGACCTCGATTCGCTCCGACGTGTCCTCAGGGCGCAAGCTCGGGATCAGCGCCACGCCGACGTTCTTCATCAATGGCGTGCTCTTGTCGGGGGCACAGCCTGTAGAGCGCTTCCGGGCCGTCATCGATCGGGAGCTGGAGCGCTGATCCCCGCGCTCCTCTCTCGCCAACCCGAGTCCGTGGCTGCGGCGCACGCCGCGCGGTGGCATACTCTTCGACGTGAACGACCGACGCCCTCCCGAGACCATCGGCCCCTATCGCATCCTCCGCCGCCTCGGGCACGGGGGCATGGCCGAGGTCTATATCGCCGAAGACGAAGTGACCGGCGAAGAACATGCCCTCAAGCTGATGATCCAAGGGACGGCCCACGCCGACCGCTTCAACCAGGAGTACGAGGCCCTCACCCGGCTCAACCATCCAGGGATCGTGCGCGTCTATCAATACGGCATCCATGAGACCGCCCCTTGGTTCAGCATGGAGCACATCGCAGGCGAGCCCTTACAAGTGTGGATCAGCCGGTTTGGAAGACCGGGAAGTCCCGCCCGAAACGCCGAGATCATGCGTGCCTGCGCCTTCCTCTTCAACGCCGTTGGCTACGTGCACGACCGCGGCCTCATCCACCGCGATCTCAAGGGTGGAAACGTCCTGATCCTCCCTGATGGTCGGGTAAAGCTGCTAGACTTCGGAACCGCTCACATCCGTGACAGCATCCGCAACCTCACCCGGCCCGGGGAGTTCGTCGGGACCCTCGCTTACGCGAGCCCGGAACAGTTCCGAGGGGACGAAGTAGACCACCGGGCTGACATTTACGCCGTGGGCGTGCTGATGTACCGCATGGTCACAGGAGCCCGACCCTTCGATGCCGAAGATCCCGCCACCCTCGCCCGGATGATCGTCAAGGGAAACCCAACTCCCCCCCAGGACCTCATCGAGGGACTACCCCCTGGGCTGAACGATCTCATCCTGCGGTTGCTCGCCCGCAAACCCAAAGGCCGACCCGACTCCGCCTCCCAGGTCGCCGACGAGCTCGAGCGACTGATCGGGGAGCCTCTGGGGCTTCCTGGCTGGGGCGCCTCGATCCGGCGCGACCGACTGGCCGGCCGCGAGCCCGTGCTGCGAAAACTCAGACACTTCCTGCGCGCTGCCAAGAAGCCGCTCTTGCTCCTCGGACAGCCGGGCAGCGATCGGAGCCAGGTCGCCCAGTCCTTGCTCAGCGACGCGATGGCGGAAGGCCTGCAGGGGATCCAGGGATCCTTCGAGCACGACCAGACCATCCAGCCCGTGCTCACCGCGCTCTTGAAGGCCGCGGAGCGCCTCGAAGGCATCGACGATCCGAGGGTGGTGCAAGCGATCAGCGCCGTCCGCATCCTGCACCGTCGCGGTCCCGAGATCGCCCTTCGAAACCGGAGTGGCCTCCACGCCGCCGCGAGCTCGGTGCTGGTCGGGATCCTCCGGGTCGGGGGGCCGACGATGCTCGCCCTGGTCGATGTGCACCGCGCCGACGTGGCGGCGCTCCAACTCCTCCGTCACTTGCACGCGGTCGCCTCCAAGGGGAAGGTCCGAAGCCGATGGCTCTTCGTCGGGGAGCTTCAAGGCGGGAGCACCCTGCAGAAGATGGTGCACCACCTCCCTCCCTCCCAGCGAGTCACCCTCCCTCCCCTCGACATCACCGAGGTCGCGCTGCGTGTGGGCGCCATGCTCGACCGCAGACCACCCCCGACCTCGCTGGCTCGCACGCTCTACGAGGCCAGCGGCGGCCAGCCCCACTGGGTCGAAGAGCTGGTCTACAAGCTCGTTGAGGATGGCGCGATCCGCATCGTCGGCAGCGACGGCAACCGCCTCGAATGGGAGCTGCACGGGGAGCTCCAGGTGCCCCGGAGCGCCACCACCCGATTGCATGAGATCCTTCTCGGGCTCCCTCAGATCCACCAACGGATCCTCTTCGCCGTGGCCGCTGCGGGTCCTCCGTGCAACCTGAATATGATCGAGGCCGCGCTGGGATGGTCCACCGCCGAGCTGATCGTGCCGCTCAAGCAGCTCGCCCGCGATGGGTGGATCCGCGTCGATCAGAGCGTCGTGCACCTCACCCAGCCGCTCTTCGAGCGCATCCTGAACGACGATCTTCATCCCGCGCGCCGATACGTGCTCAACCTCGCCATGCGCGACGCGGTCCTGACCGCTCCGGCCCGACGCACCCACGTCAGGCTCCTGCTGGACCTGAATCGACCGAACCAAGCGATCGACAAAGCGATCGAGGGCGCCAACCACCGGCTCGATGATCTGGACGCGGTCGAAGCCCTCGAGTTCCTCGCCCCGATCGCCTCCCTGAGCAGCGAGACGGAGGGCCTCGACCTCGATCGACTGGCGCGGGCGCTGGTGCTCTACGCGAAGTGCCTCTTGATGGTTCGGCCGATCGACCCAGCGCTCGCGCGTACGCTCCTCGCCCTCAAGAAGATGAGCGAAGACCCGGCGGTGCGATTTCAGCAGATCTTCATCCGCGCCCGCCTTCAGCGGACCTTGGGTCACCTGGTCAACCATCAGCGCCAGCTCGAAGACGCCGCCAAGGTCGCCAACGAGCTGGGGGACCCCCGCCTCAAGAGCATGGTTCTCTGTTTTCAGGCGGATTCCTTACGGATCCAAGGCCAGATCCGAGACGCCTCGCGCTGCGCCCAGCAGGGCCTCACCATCGCCGAGGAGGCCGGTGAGCTGCCGAAGGCTTGGGCCAAGGCCCGCCAGGCCTCCGTCATGCTGAGCCAAGGGATGTTCTTGGGAGCCAAAGCCCTCGCCGAGGAGGCGCTGGAGACCTTCGAGCGCCACGAGGATCGCCGCGGGACCTGGGCTGCGCTCCCCACGCTCACAGCGGTTCTGAAGCTCCGATGTCGGTACTCCGACGCCCTCCGCCTGCTCTACAAGCACCTCACCATCGCGCGACGCCACCAAGAGCCCAGCCACACCGTGCGGCTGCTGCTCGCCACCGCCGAGGTCGAGGCCGACCTCTACCGTCTGGGGAGGGCGCAGGAGCACCTCGACGAGATCGAGACTCTGATCCGCAAGGGAGAGCAGCTCGACCTGCGGCTCAACGCCACCGTGGTCCGCGGCCGCTTGCTCATCGCCTCGGGCTTGGTCCAGCCCGCGAGGATGCTCCTCGAGGATGCCCATGCGCGGAGCCGAGCCGCCGGCTTGACGCCGACCTCGGAGCTCGCCCGTGCCCTCAGCGCGGAGTGTCTCGCCCACCTCGGCGAGATCCGACCTGCCCGTGACCTCTACGCCTCGGCCATCCTCGGGCTGCTCGGCAGCGGGGATACCGCCGCGCTGGTCGAGGGCACCCTCAGCCGGCTCCGCGCCCTGGCGACCCACGACAGTCCCGAGATGCTCACCAAGCCAGTCCAGGGGCACCTCAACCGCGAAGAGCTCGAGGTCCTGGTCATCGAGCACCGCCTCGCGGAGGCTCGCTACGCCCGCACGTTCCGGCGAACGGTCGAGGCCCGTGCCTACGCCAACCAGACCCGCGACCTCATCGACGCCGTATCCGACAACCTCGACGAGACCGACCAGGCCGCCCTGCGCCTGCATCCCTGGTACCGTCAGATCCGAACGATTCTCCAGTGAGCCCAAGGCCTGCCAACCTCGAACTCCCCAAAGAGATCGGGCCCTATCGGGTCCTGCGCTCGATCGCGCGCGGGGGGAGCGGGCAGGTCTTCGAGGTCGAGGATCCGATCAGCGGGGAGCACCTGGCCCTCAAGCTCCTGATGAACCGTCGCGCGTCCTACGCACGTTTCTACCGTGAGTACGAAGCAGCGAGCCGGCTGAATCACCCCAACATCATCCGGGTCTACCACTTCGGCATCGTCGACGGCATGCCCTGGCAGACCATGGAGCTCGTGACCGGAACGCCGGTCCAACCTTACGTCATGCGAAAGGGACGCCCTGGGGACCCACGGCGAATCGACGAAGCCATCCGCCTCGCCCACGACATCGCGGGCGCCCTGCACCACCTGCATCGTCGGGGTCTGATTCACCGTGACCTGAAGTCCGCCAACCTGCTCGTCCTGCCGGATGGAAGGATCAAGCTCATCGACTTCGGGTCCACCCGCGTGCTGGACGGCGTGCGCCTCACCCGAGACGGCGACTTTGTGGGCACCTTCGCCTACGCCTCCCCCGAGCAGCTCTTGGGTCAGCGGGTCGACGGGCGCGCCGACCTCTACAGCCTGGGGATCCTCCTCTACCGGCTATGCACCGGAAAGCGACCTTTCGAGCACGACGACCCCAACCGGCTCGCACGGATGCACCTGCACGATCCCCCCCCATCGCCCAGGCAGCTCTTCCCCAGCATCCCCGAGGCGCTCGATGAGCTGATCCTCGCCCTGCTCTCCAAGCGACCCGAGGACCGCCCCTCCTCCGGCAAGCGCGTGGCGCGGGCGCTCGAAAAGATCGCAGGTCGCCCGCTCGTCCTGCCTGGCACCCTGGAACTCGAAGACAGCGCGAACCGGCTCGTGGGGCGCGAGGCCCAACAAGAGGCCCTCCGTGGCTTCTTGGATCGCGAAGAGCCTGGTTCACTCGCCTTGATCGCAGGCATGGAGGGGGCGGGTCGCACCTCGATCCTCCGCGCGGCGGGCAGCGATGCGAGCAACCGCGGGTGGTTGGTCTACCGTGCGGTGCTGTCCCCGGGCAAGGACGTCGTGAGCATCGCCCTGGTGCTTCGCCAGATCCTCGATGCCTTGCCCGACCCCTCACCTCCAAGTATCGGTCAGGCGCGGGTACTGCTCGATCTTGTCAGCAAGGGCTGGGACCTGCGCACCGCTGCCCGGCGTGAAGCCCTGCAGAAGGCGGGCACGATCTTACTGCGAGCCGCAACGACCCAGACGGAGCGTCCCCTGGTGCTGCTCATCGAGGGGCTGCACCACGCACGCCCCGTGGTGCTGGACTGGCTGCGGGACGTCAAACGAGCGCTGGCGCGAACGAAGACGTCGGTGCAGTTCCTCGTGGCGATCGATCCGGTTCAGGATCGCGGCCACCTGAAGGTACGGGAGCGCTTCGAAGAAGACCTGTGGGTGACCCTCGACGCGCTCGATGCCCACCAGGTCGGGCTGCTCGTCGGTGCCTTACTCCACCGGCGACCGCCTCCCCCCATGCTCGCGACTCGGATCTACGAAGCCTCAGGGGGACTCCCCGTCTACGTCGAGGACGTCGTCCGGGCCCTGGTCGAAGAAGGGCTCTTGCAGGAGCAGCTCAGCGATCCGAACCGGCTCGAGTGGGCGCAGCGCCAAGACATGGCGATCCCGGTCCCCGATCAAGCCCGCGAGGCGGTCCTCGAGGCCTACCGGCCGCTTCCCGCACTCCAGCGCCGCGCGCTCCAGGCCCTGGCCTATCTCGATGAACAGGCCACGGTCCGCGAGGTGGCGACCGGCCTGGGCTGGTCCCCCCAAGAGCTCAGCCCGGTCTTGGCTAGCCTGCGAGCGAACGGGTGGATCGAGCCCGGAGGGGACCACCCCGACGCGGCCCTACGGTGGAGGCAGAACCTCTCGCGCCAGGTCGTGCGCAAGATCTGTCCTCCGGACCGGCGGCGGATCATCATGGAGCTCATCAGTCGCGCCTCCGCGCTCACTCGCCGCTCCTTGGCCCAGGTCGAGCTCTTGCTTGAGACCGAGCAGATCGGCGAGGCTGTCGAGAGCGCCATCGTTCAAGCCCAAGCCTTGCTCGCCGAAGACCGGCCGCTGACCGCCCTCAACCTCCTCACGCCGGTGGTTCAGAAGGTCACGGGTCACCACCGGATCCCCATGGCGCGGCTCGCGCGCCTCTACCTGCTCCACGCGCGCGCCTTGGTCATCGTGCGGCCCCTCGATCCCGAGCTCCGGCTCTCGCTCAAGCGCGCTGCAAGCTTCGGACGAGGCGACCTCTTCGCGGCCGAGACCTCCGTGACCCTCGCCACCCTGCAGCGCCGCATCGGCCACCTCGACAACTACCGCCGGCACCTGAGCGAGGCCTGGAAGCAAGCGCGGCACGTGGACCCCCCTCCCACCACCGCCATCGAGATCGCGGTGGAGCTTGGACTGTCCAACCTCAGCGCTGGGGACCAAGAGCGCGCCTCGCAGTGGTTCGAGCGGGCCAAACAGACCGCTGAGCGACGCCCCGAGCCCCGCATGCTCGCCTTCGCCGAAGCCGGCTTCGCCCACCTGCGCCTGGCGCGAGGCGAGCTGCGTAGCGCCGAGGCCGCCTCGCTCGCAGCGCTGCAGCTCTTCGAGAAGGCCTACGACACCGCAGGCCTGACCTTGGCTCTGCCGGTGTGGTCGCAGGTCATGCGCCACCAGGGCCGGTTCTCGGAGTCGATCGATCTGCTGACTCGGATCCTGCCGAGCCTACGCCCCCGCGAGAACCTCAGCCCGTACGTCACCCTGCTGGTCGCGCTCGCCTGGCAGGAGGTCGAGCTCGGGCGCCTGGGTCGCGCCCAGGAGTGCATCGACGAGCTCGCCGCCACCGTCAGCTCGGGAGAGATGCTCGTCCTGCGCCTCGAGGCCCGACTCGCATGGGGGCGGATCCTGGTGGCGTCCGACCAGCTCCGGCAAGCTACGCAGGTGCTCGGCCAGGTCTGCAATCTCGCGACCACTGCGCGCCTCCCCCTCATCGCCGAGCACGCCCGGAGCCTATTGGCCGAGGCCCTCTGGCTCGCGGGCAAAGACGGTGAGGCCCGCGAGCTCTACCACCGTGCCCTTCAACGGGTTCTCAGTACCGGGGATATGCCTACGCTGCTGGACCTCTGCCGCTCCCGAGCACGAGTGGCCGGTCGCTATGCTGATCCGGACGATCTCTTCGAGCCCGTTCGCGAGTTGCTGATCCGCGAGCCCGCAGAGCTGGCTCGTGCCGAGTGGCTCATCGCATCAGCTCAGCACGCTCGCGAGCAGAAAGGCCAAGACGGCCCGCTGTGGCACCGCGCCCGCAACCTGGTACGCGACATGGCCGACCAGCTCACCGAGATCGATCGCAGCGCGCTTCGCGTGCACCCCTGGGCACGCCAGATCCGACAGCACCTCGACGATCCCGAGAGTGTCATCCCTGAGCGCGACCTCCTCTGAACCCCATGAGGGTGGCGGTCTGTACCTACCCAAGCGCCCTGTAGAGGCTATGACAAGGGCATGGATTTCACGCCCCTCGCCTCTCGCGCCCGCTGGCTCTTCCACCTCAACGCCTTGGTGCGCCTGCTCTTCCTCGGCCCACCCCTGTGTGTCGGGGCTGGGATCGGGCTGAGCTTCGTGGTCAGCCCCCTGGTGGCCATCGGGATCGCCGGGACCCTGGGGCTCTCGATGACGATCGCAGCGATCTGGTTTCCCAGCTTGGCCTTCGACCGCTGGGGCTACACGCTCACCGACCGCGAGCTGATGATCCAGCACGGCGTGATCGTCCGTCAGCTCACTGCGATCCCCGCGGGTCGCATCCAGCACGTCGACACCCACCAAGGCCCGATGGACCAGCTCTTGCGCCTCGCCTCCGTGCACGTCTACACCGCCTCTGGGCTGGGGAGCGACGGGGTGATCCCGGGGCTCGACCTGACGGAGGCGGAGCGGCTCCGGGATCGGCTCATGGCCACTGAGGGCGACGATGGCGTCTGAGGACGCCCCTTGGAGGGATCTGCACCCCGCCTCGATCGTGGTCAATCTGCTCCCACGAGCCTGGCGGGTCCTCCGGAACTTCTGGCCGCTGGCCCTCGCCCTGCTCTGGCGAGGAACCAGCGAAGACGGTTCTGTCCTGTGGATCGGCCTGTTCGACGTGGCGGTCATCTCCCTCTTCTTTGTGCTCTCGGTCGGCGGCACGGTCTGGCACTGGCTGACCCTACGCTACCGCGTGCACGCGTCTCGTCTCGAGATCCGGACGGGTTTGATCAACCGTCAGATCCGCACGATCGATCCCGCCCGGATCCAGAACGTCGAGCTCGTGTCCAACCCCTTCCACCGAGCCACCTCCCTGGTCGAGGTCCGGATCGAGACCGCCTCGGGTTCCGAAGTCGAAGGGCTCCTCTCGGCCTTGACCCTCGAGGAGGCCGAGGAGCTCCGCGGGGAGCTGGTGCGACTTCGAGATGCCCAGCGGCGCCAGTCCAAGGACGAGACCTCCCGAGAGGTGCTGGTCGCGCCCGGCTTCAGCGAGCTCCTCACCTACGGGGCGACCGCGGGTCGGATCGGCGCAGCCGTCGTGTTGCTGGGTTTGGGCTTCGAGATGGTGACCTGGCTCGCGCCGGAGCGCATCGCCTCGCTCTCGGTGGGTGTCTTTGGGCTGCAAGGGGTCGCGATGGGGCTCGTGGTGATCACGGGCGCCTGGCTGATCGGCATGGCGACCACCGTCGCTCGACACTGGGGCTTCACCTTGAGTCGGGGCGAGCGCGCACTGGCCGTCGAAGCTGGCTTGTTTACCCGCCGTCGGCTGGAGCTTCCGCTGGTCAAGGTCCAGCTGGTGATGACCTCCGAGACCCTCCCTCGACGCTGGCTAGGCTTCGGCACGCTGACGGTCGAGACCGCCGCCGCACGATCGGGCGAGGGCGGCACGGAGCACCACGCCGCGCTGGCGCCCTACGTCCCGGCGGATCAACTCCCGATCCTCGCCCGGGTGGCGATCCCAGATCTCGACGTCGATCCCTGGTCGATCGAGCTACGACGCCCCCATCGTCGCGCCCTGGCCCGGATCCTCGTGCGCCGGACCATCCAGCTCCTCGGCCTCACCGCGCTCTTGGCGTGGTGGGCGGGCCCGTGGGGCTGGCTGAGTCTGGGTCTGATCCTGCCGCTGGGATGGTGGGTGGCCTGGCTGGATCACCAGCATCAAGGTTGGCAGATCACCCCTCGGGTGGTGATCGCGCGACACGGCTACCTCAACCGCCGAGTCCACATCGTGAGCCGCAGCCGCCTGCAGTCCGTCGCCGCAGCCCAGGGTCCGCTCCTTCGGCGTCTGGGCCTCGCCAACGTGGTGGTTCGGGTCGCTGGTTCCTCGGTGGGACTGCCCATCATGTCGTGGGGAGAAGGCCGCGCCCTGGTGCGAGAGCTGGCCGATCCTCCGCCACGCCCCACAGATCACGACGCGGAGCGCGCCCTCGCCTGGCTCGACCAAGAGCCAGGGCCCCCGCCAGAGGAAGACGGTCCGGGGCCCCAGCCGCACGCCCCGGTTCCCCCGGCGCTCGAGGAGGCCGACGATGGGTAGCAACGGCCCCGGCAAGGAGCGCCCCGTCCCCGGTGGCCGACTCCGGCCAGCCAAGACTCCGGCGCGCCGCCCGCGCACTCCGCACCCCACCACGCTGTCGAGAGACGATCTCGAGGCGCTGCTCGAGCCGATCGCCGTCGACGCCCTCCAGGGTGGGCTGGCCGACCGAGACACGGCGGGGAGAGTCCGCACCGCCCTTCGTGCGGAGCTGATCCGTCGCGGGCTGGACAAGGCACGGATCCAGGTCGAGGTCCAGGGCACCACCCTGCACGTCGCGATCCTGCAGCCCGGCGAGGGGCCGAGGGTAGAGCGGGTCGCGATCGAACTGAACAGCCCCTAAGGAGCAGCTGGGAACAAGACCGCGACCCCTTCCTCGTCCCCTCGCGATCCTGACCTCCCTTGTCGGTGGGCGTCGAGCCCTGCTACCGTCAGGACGTCAGCCAAGAGAGGACTATGATCGGCAGAATGGCGCTCTTCTCCACGGTCCTCTCGCTGTTCGGGTGCGGCCCCCCGGCGACTGCGGAGTGGCTCGTCGAGGGCGAGATCATCGAGGTGCGTCGCCGCGAAGGGATCAAGCGACCCCAAGATCGCCCCCCGCCCAAGATCACCGAGGTCGTGCTCTCGGTAGAGCGGGTGGCGCGCGGCTCCCAGCCAGCCGACGACGCGACCTGGAGGCGCGCGCTCGCCTCGTCCAAGAGCCGCGAGAGCGACCACTACGTCTTTCGCAAGGTGGGCTCACCACACCTTCATGTCCCGGATTCGGGGCCGATCGCACTGGTCGTCGATGGCGCCGGCGCGATCCGAGAGGTTCGCGAACGGCCCTGACCGAGCCCCTCTTTCGGGATCACTCACGTTGAGGGCAGAGGGTCTGGATCGCGCCTCAGCGAACGAAGACCAAGACCGCATCTTCGGATAGGGGGGAGCAAGCGAGCTCCCCCCTCTCGACGGAGCACTCCAAGATGAAGTCCTCGCCGAGGTCAATCCTGTATTCCCGCGGCTCCACGCGCTCCCAGGTTCCGGTGTCAGAATACTCGTAAACCGATTCTTCGCCACCCTCGTTTACTGTAGCCTTATTCGAAAGGGTCGACGCCCCTTCTCGGTCATTCGAGAGGTAGAACTGCGCCGTGATGCTGTAGCCTTCGCCATCGTCGTAGGCATAAGGCAAGTCATAGACTTCGCTGTCGTAGGTCATCGAAGAGCCGACCCAGTCACCTACGAACGCGCCATCGCCAGAGCAGGCCGTCGTGGTCAGGGCGATACCGGAGAGGGCAGGAATAAGAAAGTCACGCTTCATGGGAGATCTCCGAACTATTGGGGTAGCGAAATCGCCGGTACTGCGGTTCCACACGTTGGCCAGGGGCGCGCTTCTTACCGAACGAAGACGAACGCCTGATCCGAGTCACCAGGCGCCTCGACCGCGCAGGTGAGCGAATCGCTGTCAGCGGAGCAGTCGAGGGCGACCTCATCGTCGTTGAGTTCGATGCGGTACTCCCGTCGCTCGATGCGCTCCCAGGTGCCACCGCTGGGATAGTCGTAGGTCGACGTCGCGCCATCTTCGACGTACTCTATTCGGTACGTGATGACGGTGGTCCCGTCATCGCGGTTCGTGAGTAGCCAGTTCAAGCGATCGACATCGTCGCCATACTCATACTCCAAGGGCAGTTGATAGGTCGCGCCGTCGTAGATCAGCGTGGCCCCAACCCAATCTCCCAAGAACACGCCATCGCCAGAGCAGGCCGTCGTGGTCAGGGCGAGGCCCGACATCGCGGGGATCAAGAACTCTCTATTCACTCGGTCCTCCAGCGCGGGCGCTTCGGCCCCAGGCACCAGCCCGTAACACGCCCTAAGGGAGCCGCACTTAGAGAACGAAGAGGACCGCTCAGACGGCTTGCCCGCGGAGGTGCTGCTCTAAGAAGGGGAGCCGATCATTGCCAAAGTACATGGCCCCTTCGACGAAGAAGGTTGGCGCTCCGAAGATACCGCGCTTCTCGGCCTCGATCGTGGCGTCGATGAGGGCTTGCTTGACCTCGGCCTGGTGAGCGCGGGCCAGCGCAGAGGAGCCGATCAGGTCGACGAGCAGATCGGGATCCGAGATGTCTCGGCCCTCGCCCCAGTGGGCGTGGAAGATGCGGTGCATCACAGCGAAGTGTTCTTCGTCTTGCAGAGCGATCAAGGCCCTCATGGCGGTCAGGGAGTTGACCGGGAAGGCGGCGGGCCATGTGAACGGCACCCCATAATAGCGCGCCCAGCGGTGCAGGTCCTGCAAGAGGTACCGCCCCCGCGCCGGCAGCGAGGCGGGGGGCTGGTTGCCGATGGACTTCATGAGGCCGCCGAGGAAGAAGGGGCGGGGCACGAGCTCTGCCTCGCAGTCCGCAGCGATGGCTTCGATGCGGGTGCTCGCGAGATAGCTGAACGGACTGACGACGTCGTAGTAAAACTCCACCACCTTACCCAAGAGCACCTCCGCGTGGGGCCTGCGTATCCCGAAGCACAGGTCATGGCAGCGCGAGAGGGCTGCTATGGGTTAAGAGCCTGAAAGACCCTAGGAGACCCTATGAACCGAATCGCCGTCTTCGCGCTGACCGCCCTGCTGCCACTCGCGGCACTCGCCGGCCCCACAGTGCCCGACAAACAGCTCACCAAGCTTCCTCCCGACGTCATCCGCTCCTTCCAGGACGAAGCCGAGGCCGTCAAGGCGATCGACACCGAGATCGCCGAGGCCAAGGCCAAGGCGCAACAGCTCGAGGCGGACAAGCTGGAGGCGAAGAACACTCGCAGCGACGCCCGCTCCGACGTCTCCGACGCACGCAGCCAGGTCGGTGACGTGCGCAGCGCCACCCGCGACCCTATCGCCCAAGCCCGCGAGGAGGTCGATCGCAAGCGAGAGGCCCGGAAACAGGCCCGCGAAGAGGTCAAGCTCGCCAAGGACCGGCGCAAGACGGCCAACAAGGCGTTCCGCTCCGCAAAGCAGCAGGTCAAGGCCGCCCGAAAGGCTCGAAAGTCGGCTATCTCCGATGCTAAACAAGACGTCACCGACGCCAAACAGCAGGTGAGCGCCGCCTCCGACGATCGAAGCCAGATCGACCGCCAGATCCGCGCCGCCAACGCCAAGGTCGCATGGCTCGAGGCTCGGCGTGAGCTCAAGGCAGCCAAGCTCGAGACCCAGCGCGCCCAAGCCGTGCTCCAGGCGGGCGAGTCGATCGATCTCTCCGCCTTCCAACAGGCCGAAGCCAAGGCGCAAGAGAAGGCCACCAGCCGCAAGGCCGCCTACGACAAGGCCTTGACTGAGGCTCAGTAAGTCCCGAGTCGGCCCGCGACCGGATCAGGGAGAGGCCTTCGCCTCGGCCATCGCTCGCTCCAACGCGCTGATGTTCTGATGCAGTCCCATGAGCAGATCGTAGCGCTCGGTCCCCACAGAAAGTGGATCGAGCGCGACGTGTAAGACCCGGCGTGGCGCCTGGCCCTCCGCGGCGACCGTCCGAAGCGGCGTGGGCAGAGACTCGACGTCGCCGAAGGGCTCGTCCCAGACCAAGATCGGGCGCGAGGCTCCCTCGGCCGCATCGAGCAAGAGGCTGGCGGTGCGCGAGACCTCCACCGCGGTCTGCTCCCCTCGAGCCGGCAGGTGGGCGTGCGGGACATCGAGGCCTGCCCCTCGAAAGAGGTAGACGAAGGTCGGATGAGTCGACACGAGGGTCGGCTCCGAGGCGCCGAGCGCTGCTAGGCGCCTGGCGATCGGTTCGAGCTCGCCCTGGAGGCTCGCGAGCTCGGCATCGAGCTCCGAGGCGCGCGTAGGACGAAGCTCGCGGAGCGCGGCATGAAGGCGCTCCGCGTGGGCCCCGAGGGTCTTTGGCTCGAGCCAAGTGTAGGGGGCTGGGCCCGCGTGACTGTGTGCCGGGCCCTCCCCGTGGCGGTGGGTGGGCCCGTCCAAGCGGATGAGATCGATCCCACGGGAGAGATCCACCGTGCGCGAGAGCGGCAGCGATGCCGTGGCGACCCAGGCTTCCAGACCCGCGCCGGCCAGGACGATCTGATCCGACTGACGGAGCTCGTCGATCGCGAGGGGGGAAGGTCGCCAACGGCGTGGATCTTCACCCACAGGAGGAAGCGTGCGCACCTCGACCAGATCCCCACCGATCCGCGCCGCCAACCATGCGGCCGGCGCCGAGAGGGCCACGATCTGTACGGCGGGCTCGTCGGGTGAGGGACCTCGAGGGATGGGCTCAGCACACGACAGCCCAAGTAGCAACGCACCGAAGACCCACCTGCGCACTCGACCTCCCTGCAGTCCTCTCGCCCCTCAGCCTAACGCCCCGAGCAGCAGCACCGGCGCCACCCACGCGAACCCGGCAGCCAGGGAGAGGGCCACGCCCAGCAGGAGTCCCGCTTCGATAGCCACCAGCAGAGCGATCCAGCTCCGCGACGCCCCCAGGGTTCGGAGAAGGGCCAGCTCCCGCTCCCGCAGCCGACGCCAGAGCGCGAGCACCAGCGCGATCAGCGCGAGGGTACAGCCGGAGACGATCATCGACCAAGCGAGCAGCAGATCCCGCACACGGACCAGCAGCTCGACGAGGACCGACACCACCCGCTCGGGCTGTACCGCCTGGAGCTCCGGGTGGTCCGCCCAGTCCCCGAGCGCCTGATCACGGCGCCGATCGTCCGGCGGAAAGACCAGTACGGCGGTCACCGGAAGCTCCTCGAGCGCCCCGTGGGCGTGGACACGGTCGAGGGTCTCGGGCGAGAGGTCGACAGGGAGGAAGACCGACGCCCCCAGCCCAGGTGCCGCTTCGGAGCCGGCCGGCTCGTGCGCGTGCAGGATCCCCTCGATCGCGCGCAGGGTGAGCAGGTCGGCGTGGACCACCTCGTCGTCGGGGCTAGCCGACCAGCCGAGCACCCCCACCACCCGCAGCTCGACCGGCTGGGAGGTCCCCAGGTCGTAGGGCCGCACCCGATCGGATCGCAGCCGGTCGCCTACAGCGATCCCTGCCTGAGCCGCCAGCCCGGCCCCGACCACCACCTCGCCGAGGACCGCAGGGAGGCGACCCTGCACGGGACGAAGCCCGCGGGCCTCGAAGTAGTCGGCGCTCGTCCCGACCAGCGGATGACCGCTCGCGCGATACCCCACCAGCACCGGAACGGCGCTCCCATACCCGCGCGTCACCGCCTGGGCCGCGACGAAAAAGGGGACCCTGGGCTCGGCTTCGCCCCGAAAGTAGAGGGAGGCCAAGGTAACCTCGAAGGGACTGCCCCTGGGCGCGATAAGGACCGGAGTCCGCACCGCCCGCTCGACCATCACCGCCTCGATGTGGGACGCGGTCCGAACGGTCATCCCCGGCAGGCCCATGGCCAGAGCGAGCCCAAACACGACGACGACCGCTCGGATCGGGGTCGCCGCCAGACCCTTGCACGCCAAAGCCGCCGCGTGCCAGACGATCATGGCTCCCGCCAGATCGAAGCATCGAAGGCCCGATCGACACGTGCGATCAAGCCGGGATCGTGGGTGGCGAAGACCACGGTGCCCTCAGCGCTGAAGAGAAGGTCCAAGGCCGCCTCGCGCGAGGCGGGATCGAGAGAGGCCGTGGGTTCGTCGATGAGGAGCAAGGGTGGAGCCGCGATCAACGCCCGTGCGATCGCCACCCGAGCCCGCTCCCCGTGTGAGAGCTGCGACGGACGGCTGTGCTGCCGATCGCTCAGCCCCAAGCGCGCGAGCAGATCGTGGGCCCGCGCCCGCTGCGCAGCGCCGACCGGGCGACCGGCGAGGCGAAGGGGGAGCAACACGTTGTCAACCGTCGAGAGATACGAGATCATCTCGGCATCTTGCAAGGCTTGCCCCATCGTCGCAAGGCGATGCGCCCGGCGGACCGCCTCGGAGGCCCCCACGAGCTCGCACCCCTCGACCTGAAGCGATCCCCGTCGAGCGGCGAGGCGACCGGCGAAGGCTGACAGTAAGGTCGACTTGCCCGAGCCCGAGGGACCGCAGAGGGCGATCCGCTCGCCCCGGCTCACCTCGAGCGAGGGGACGAGCCAAGAGGGACCTCGCGCCGATCGATCGAGGAGCAGATCCCGCCCGTGGATGGCGAGGCGGCTCAAGGGTTCTCCGGGGGGGCCGCATCGAGGAGATCCAAGGGGTCGAGGTAGCCCCCCCGTCCTTCGGGTTGAAGGAGATCGAAGGGGTCGATCGGTCGCTCCGCGTCGTGGACATCGCGCACCCGCTGGGCCGTAATGCGCCAACCTTGAGGGGTATACCGTAGATCGAGCTGCGCTCGATGGCGCTGCACCGAGAGGTGCTGGTGTTGACGATGCGAGAGCCGGGCTCCAACCGACCAAGCGACCTGAGCACGCGCCGCCCCAGGGCCGCGCCCCTGCACCTGAACCTCGTCGTAGTCCACCCGAAGGACCTCGACGCGCGCGCCCTCGGATCGCAGGCGGCGCGAGAGCGTCCACCGCTCGACGTAGCGCTCGGTGAGGGCCTGGCCATGAAGCGATCGCGAGAGCTGCTCCCACACCACGTCGCGATCGGTAGGCGCCGGCAAATCCCCAAGGAGCGGACGGTGCAGCGCCTCGACCAACTCGGGACGCGGAGCCTCGTTGAGCTCAGGGCAGCCCAGCAAGGGGACGAGCGCGAGGCTACGGGCTAAGGTGAAGAGGATGGCGGAGGCCCCTTGCTGATCCTTCTGACCCTGCTTGCGACCAGCCTCGCGCACCCCTTGGGCCTGAGCGAGTGGAGCCTGAGGACCGGCCTGCACGTGGGCGAAGAGGGGCTGACCGCGATGGTCATCGGCGAGGTCCCCGTGTCGGTGGTGGCTCGGGAGCTCCGCGAAGCCGGCGCCCAGAGCAAGACGGGCCGCTCGATCGTCGACGCCTACACCGCCAAGCGTCAAGCCGAGCTCATCGAAGGCTCCGAGCTCCGGATCGACGGCAAAGCTCACGCGGTGCGCTGGGTGCCAGCGCCCTCGCCGATCAATGGCAAGGCCGTTGACGGCTTCTTCGTCTATGCGGTGGTTGCGAGGGTGGACCAAGCGGAGCTCCCGTCCAGCTTCGAGGCAACCCTCTCTAACCGCGCATGGCCTCGGGCGGATCTCGTCTACGCCGCCGACGTGCGCACCGAGGCACCCTGGAGCTCGAACAGCGCGTCTGGGCCGACGCCTTGGGGGCGTGATCCAGGCCCTCGATCGCTACGTCTGAGAGCTCAGCGGCTCATGTCCACGTCGGACGGCGTGGAGCCCTGAGCGGCGGCTGCCCCACCCCGCGCCCCCGACCCATCGGAGGAGATCTTGGGCCGTATGACATAGGCCAGTCCAGAAATATCGTCGGAGGCAACCACGGTGCCGTCGGGGTGGATCTCGCAGTGGAGCCTGGAGGACCATTCGCGCTGTTCAACCTGACGCAGGGCCATCTCGAGGGCGAGGACCCAGTTGTCTGCCGTGACCTCGACCACGCCCGGAAGGCCGGGTCCGAAGACGTTAAAGGTTCGCTTCTTTCGTGATGGTTGGTCGGTCATGCATCCCCCGAGGCGCGGTCTGACGACGGAGTGTTCGAGCGGACGCTCCCAGACCCCTGCCGTGTCTTCACTATAATGCCCTTCATCGAACTCCTCTTCCATGTTCTGTCACCTTTTTTCCCCTCTCGCAGGGCATTTCTTCACCTAGGCCCTGCTCTGCACGCTGCCCTCGACATCAAAGAGGCATCGCCATAAGCTGCGGTCTCTCGATCTGGAGGTCCCTGTGACCCGAGTCCGTCTCTTCCGCGCCTTTCGTCCCTCGCTCGCCCTTCTCGCACTAGGCCTGTTCGCTTCGCCGAGCCTGGCGGCCGACAAGGTCGTCGAGGTGCTCGAACCAGGCCGAGGGGAGCGAACCGTTCTCCGCTACGCCCCTGAAGTCGGGAGCTCTTCCGAGCGCGACCTCGCGATCCAGATGTCCTCTTCCATGGACATGGGCGGCATGGCCGTGCCCCAGAACATGCCCACGATGCACATGCGCCTGGCGACGCGAGTGACCCACATCGCCGACAATGGCAACATCACCTACGACTTCGAGATCAAAGACATCTCGGTCGGCGACGAGGCGTCGAATCCGTCGGTGGTCGCCCCGATGCAGGGCTACGCCAAGGGCATGGTCGGCACCAAGGCCACCGTCCTGATCGACCCGCACGGGCAGGTCAAGAACTCGACCTACTCCATCCCCGAGTCGGCCCCGCCCGAGATCCTAGTCAGTTTCCGCCGATCCGTGCAAGACGCCGGCGCCCCTCTCCCCAAGGAGCCGGTCGGGGTCGGGGCCAAGTGGAAGATCAAAGAGAACGCCGACCACAACGGCCTCCCCGTCGAGCGCGTGTCCACCTTCACCCTGACCTCTCTCGAAGGCGAGATCGTCACCCTCGGGGTCGAACTCCAGCAGTCCGCCGAGCCCCAAGCCATCAACGATCCCAGCCTGCCGCCAGGTTCCAACGTGCGGCTTGAGCGCCTTGAGGGCCAGGGTCAGGGCCAGACCGTGATCGACCTCGGTCAAGTCCTGCCTCGCGAGAGCGTCGTCGAGGTCACCGTCGAGACCGACATGCACATGGAAGCCCCCGGCATGGGCGAGCAGACCATGAAGATGTCGATGACCCTGAAAACGGTCGTCAGCCCGGTGAACAAGCGCTGAGCCGCCTCCCTGTTGGCCCGAGGGTCGCGGGCGCGGTAGCTGCGCACCCTGGAGGCGCGCGGTGATCCGGCTCGAAGACGTAACCCTCGCTCCCGGTGGGGAGCCCCTGCTCCTCGACGTCTCCTGGCATCTACGACCTGGGCAGCGGGCGGGGCTGGTCGGTCGAAACGGCACCGGCAAGACGACCCTGCTCCGGGCGATCGTCGGGGAGCGGCCGGCCGACGAGGGGCAGGTCCACAGACGGTCTGGCGCGCGCATCGGTTGGTTGCCGCAGCAGGCCGTCGCCGGCTCCGATCGCAGCTTGTGGGAGGAGGCGCGCCGGGGCCTCTCGCACCTGCTCTCGCTCGAAGCCCAGCTCCAGCGGGCCGAGAGAGAGGTCGCCGAAGGCGTCGAGGGGGCGATCGAGCGGCTCGGCCAGGCCTCCGAAGCCTTTCGGATCGCAGGCGGCTACCAGATCGACGAGAAGGTCGGCGAGGTCCTTCACGGGCTCGGCTTTGGGCCCGAGGCCTGGCCCCGGCCGTGCAGCACCTTCAGCGGCGGGTGGCAGATGCGCATCGCCTTGGCGCGCGTCCTGCTCGCCGAGCCCGATCTACTCATCCTCGACGAGCCCACCAACCACCTCGATCTGCACGCCCGGACCTGGCTGGCCCGCCACCTCGCGCGCAGCCCGTGCACGATCTTGCTCGTCAGCCACGACCGTCACCTGCTCGACCAGGTCTGTACCCAGATCGTCGAGATCCGAGGCCGGGCCCTGCACACTTACACCGGCAACTTCAGCGGGTTTCTCGCGCAGCGCGAGGAGCGCATCACCCAACAGCAGCAAGCCTACGAAGCCCAGCAAGACGAGATCGCTCGCCTGGAGCGATTCGTCACCCGCTTCAAGGCCAAGGCGACCAAGGCTGCCCAGGCCCGCTCTCGCCAGAACCGCCTCGACCGCATGGAGCGGATCGAGGCGCCCGAGCACGAGCGCATGCCCCGCTTTCATTTGCAGCCCGCCCCCCCCGCCGAAGCCGAGCTCCTCGCGCTCGTCGACGCGACGGTGGGGTGGGAACCCGACAAGCCTGTGGTCCAAGACGCAGGCCTGATCCTCCAGCGCGGCATGCGGGTGGTGATGCTCGGCCCCAACGGTGCGGGCAAGTCCACCCTGCTGCAGACCCTCGCCGGCCGGATCGCGCCCTTGAGCGGCACACGCCGCAAAGGCAAGCGGGTGAAGGTCGGCATCTTCGATCAAGATCTCGCGGCCTCTCTACCCCCGGATCTCTCGGGGCTCGAACACGTCACGGCCACCGCACCCCGGATCACCGAGACCCAGGCACGAACGATCCTGGGAGCCCTCGGCCTCTCGGGCAGCGACGCCCTCCGTCCCATCGAGCAGCTCTCCGGCGGCGAGAAGGCCCGCGTCGCGCTCTCGGCGATCGGCGCCATCGCCCACAACGTCCTGCTCCTCGACGAGCCGACCAACCACCTCGACGCCGTGACCATCGAGGTCCTGGTGAAGGCGCTCGCCGCCTTCGACGGGGCGATGGTGCTGATCACCCACGACCGCTACCTCGCGGAGTCCCTCGCGACCCACGTCTGGAGGGTGCACGAAGGCACGGCCACTCTCCGCGAGGGCCTGCTCCCCGAGGATCTGGAGCCCCTGGCCGCCAGCCGGGAGGGCGCGCGGGACGAGGACTCGGATCGGAAGGGTTCCATCGACTATGAGCAACGCAAGCTGCTCCGACGGGAACGGGAGCGGGCAGAGCGCCGGATCGCCGAGATCGAAGACGAGATCGAGTCGGTCGAAGCCGAGCTGCACCGGATCGACGAGGCCCTCTTCACCCACGCCGCCGACTTCGAGCGCGCCCGCGCCCTGGGCGAGGAGCGCGACGCGGCCGAGGCGAAGCAGAGCGCGCTGATGGACGAGTGGGAGACCCTCGGTGCGCGGGCCGAGGAGCTCGAGGGCTTGCTCGCGTAGCGTAGGTCGCCGAGGGCCGCGGTTCGAACGGTGCGAGCCGCCGCGGCGGAGTAGACTCCCTCATGGTTCTCCTGTGGACAGCGCTGGCCCTCGCGAGCCCCGACCCCAACCCGCCCGCGCTGGGCGACGGCCCCGCCGCATCGACGGCGCTGTCGCCTCCCCCCCTCCCCCCGCTACCCGACCAGGATCTTCAGCGGCTCGGGGAGCGGCGCTGGCGCACCGAGCGCACCGGCATGAAGGTGCTGCTCGGCTGGTCGGTCGCCAACCTCGGGGCGGGCACGGCGGGTGCCCTCACCCTCCAGGACCCGCGGCAGCGAGCCTTTATGGGCGGAAACGCTACATGGAACATCGTGAATCTGGGGCTGGCGGGAGCGTCGCTCCTCGGGAACCGCCGCCCGAAGCGCTTCGAGCACCCCGAGGTCTTGCACCAAGCCGAGCGACTTGAGCGCACCCTGCTGATCAACACGGGCCTCGATGTCGCCTACATGGTGGCGGGGTGGGCCTTGATCGAGCGGGGTCTACGCCAAGACCAGCCCTCGCTCCAAGGACTCGGCGACGCCCTGCTGGTGCAGGGCGGCTTCTTATTCGGCTTCGACCTTACCTTGCTGCTGGTCCACAACCGCTGGACGCGAAGGCTCAAAGGTCGGGTGAGGTCGAGGTAGCGACGGGCTCAAGAGCAGCCCGCCGCGCGCCGGATCCGTCGGTCACTCGACCTTGGAGAGGTCGACGATGCCGGGCTCGAGCTCCCCGCTCCCTTCGACGTGCTCATAACGCAGTTCTCCGCCGGTCACGCAGTAGTCCCAGCGGCTCCCCGAAGTCGAGCCCACGATCTGATCGCCATCGATCGTGTAGGGTTCCCCATCGTCGAGCGTCTGAAAGGAGCGCGCCATACAGTCGCACCCACCCGAGTCGGTGTCGACACAGCGCACATCGTCGATCATATCGCCCGCCGCGCCAGTGATGATGCCCTCCATGCCCGCGCAGCCGAAGATGTTGCACTCGGACGGCAGGGTGAAGTCGGCCTCGATGCGCGCCTGGGCCCACCGATCCACTATCCCCGACTCGAAGGTGATCTCACCGCGCGCGCGGCCTTCGGTGCGGGTGACCTCGGCGCCGGCGCAAGCGCTCTGGATCAGTCCGAAGTCGAACTCGACACAGCCCCCAGAGATCTGCCAGGTCCCGACTTCGTTGCCCCCACAGGGAACCAGGGGGTCGCATTCCCCTTCATCGGCGATGGTGAGGGGGTGGTAGGGCGGCAACGCCGAGTCGGTCACATAGGCCGTGTCGGTGTCGAAGCCCGTGTCGGTGTCCGTGTCCGTGTCGGCGTCGGTGCGGGCCGTGGTGGACGTCTCGGCCTCGGAGCCGCAGGCCGCGAGAAGGCCTAGAACTAGTAGGGTTTGAAAGGTGCGCATTGGGATCTCCATCTCTGAACTCGCCCGCCTGCCGAGCGAGAGGACCGCAAGTCTACCCCAACGGACGGCCCCCCACCACCCCGGCGTGACGCGAAACGTCAGGAGGTCTCGTTGGACAACGCCTGGAGTTCACGTTTGCCCAACCTCGCCAAGAGCCCGATGGGTCGTGGGAACTGCACGGCCATCAGGACGAGCGCGATCGCTGCGGCCGGGTAGAACCTGGAGGGATCTCGTGAAATGAAGGAGCTGATGAAGCCGAAGAGCGCGATGGCCTCGGTGAGCGCGATGGAGAGCAAGAAGCCTGTGTTCGCCCGAGCGATAGCAGACCTCGCCGCCTTGAGCGGGTCGTCAGAGCCCTGGAGGGGCGGAAGGAGGTCCTCGCGGACGGTCCAGAGCCCGAGGCCTGGTCCGATATAGGTACGGCGCACAACGCCTATCGCTACGAGGAGCACAGGTGTCATGAGGAACGGCAAGATCAGGATGATGAGCGGGAGATCCCGAGGGACGGCGTCGGGGCCCTGGCCTGACAAGACGACGTGAAGCACGACGCCAAGCACGAGGACCGACGATGTCATCGCCAGCCAGACCACGCGCTGTGGCTTCAGCAACCGGGCAATCCTTGAAGGCATGGCACCTCCGTATACGGGGAGCAGCGAACCCCGCAGCGCCAGGTCGGACGACCTCATGGGAGCATGTCACACGCAAAGCTCCAGAGCAAGCCGGAAGCGGTGGGCTCCAACCTACAACCGAGCCCCTTCGAGCTCTCGCGCGATGGCGTCCCGCTCCTCGACGACAAACTGGGCGACGGCGTCATGGAGACCGGGATGCGCGAGGAGGTGGGCGGAGTGCGTAAGGACAGGCTCGAATCCGCGCCGGAGCTTGTGCGCACCCTGGGCCCCCGCCTCGAAGACCTGAACCTTCTCGGCGATGGCGAGCTCGATCAGCCGGTAATAGCAACACTCGAAGTGCAGCGCATCGACCGCCTCGACCGCGCCCCAGTAGCGGCCGTAAAGCTTCGTGCCCCGCAAGAAGGACAGGCTACCGCCCACGGCTCGCTCCCCCCGCCACGCGATGACCGTCACGGCGCGCTGGCCGATCTTGTCGAGACCACCGACGAACCAACGACGGTTGAGGTAGCGCTGCTGCCAGGGTCGCTCCTGATGGGTAGCGCGGTAGAAGCTCCACATCGCGTCCATATCGCGGGTTCGGATCTGGGAGCCTTGGCGGAGCTCGATGCGCAGATCCTCCGACTGGATCTTGCGCCGCTCACGCCGGATCTCTTTGCGACGCTTGCGATCAAGCGAAGCGAGGAAGTGCTCAAAGTCTTCGTAGCCCTCATTCATCCAATGAAACTGCACCGAGTGCCGGTGCAAGAAGCCCATGTCCGAGAGCAGGCGACCTTGAAGTTCCGGGCAGAAGAGCAGGTGGATCCCAGATCCCTGCGCGCGTTCCATCAGGTGACGAAGTCCCGCGAGCACCGCCGGGAGGGCCTGGCCCAGATCGCTGCCCGGACGCAGGAGCACCCGAGGCCCGGTCGCCGGGGTGAAGGGGACCGCGACCGTGACCTTGGGGTAGTAACGGATCCCCGCACGCATCGAGCCGTTCGCCCAGGCGTGATCAAAGATGTACTCCCCCTGGGAGTCCCCCTTGAGGTAGCTGGGCGCTGCGGCGACGAGCTCTCCGGACGACCCCCGCACGATCACGGGCCGAGGCCACCACGCCGTACCTTCGCCCACACACCCGCTCTCTTCGAGCCACGCGAGGAAGCTGTGCTCGACGAAGGGCTGATCGCTGGGCACCAAGGCGTCCCAGGCCGACGCGTTGATCCCAGAGATACTGGGGAGGATCTCGACCTTGTATTCCATGGCCCGAGCCTAACGCCAAGGATCGGGACGGGACGAAGAGAGTGCCCGGACGGACGGGCACGCTACGACGTCCCACAAGCCGGCTGAACGTCGACCGGAGCGTCCGAGAGTTGCGGAATCAGGGGTGGTCTTGATCTTGGACCTCGGGCACCACCCAGCGATCGATGGCATCGGCCAAGGTCGGAGGAAGCACACGCTCCAGCGCCCGCGCGACCTCCTCCTCGGCGCGGGTCTCGACGCGGCGCTCCTCGCGCTCGAGGGAGGCTCCTCGGCGCCAGGCGTCGACCACCTGCCCCATCGTGATCGCCTCGGGGGGACGCGAGAGGGACCACCCATCGGTCACCTCGAGCAAGAAGCCGGCCTTCGCCAACACCACGAGCACGGGCTCCACGTCTCGCGCCACGAGCCCTACCCGTCGCGCGAGCTCGGTGCTGGAGACCGGCCCCTCACCCTGCTGAAAGTACCACCCCGACCAGGCTAGCAGCTCGATGGCCGTGTGGAGTCGAGGACCACGCACCTGTCCCTCATCGCGCTCCGCGTTCATGCGCTCGACCTCCCACAGGCTGCGGAAGTTCTGCGCGACAAAGGCGACCTCGACCCCGAGGATCACCATGATCCACAGCAGGTAGAGCCAGAGCAAGAAGACCGGCAGGAGACCGACGGTGCCATAGACGATGGTGAGGGGATCATCGGTCTTGAACCACTGGAGGTAGAGCCTGAACCCCCACCGCGCGAGCAGGATCCCTCCGGCGCTGACCGCGGCCCCGGTAAAGGCCGCCCTCCAGCGGACCTGAACGGTGGGGAAGAGCTTGAGGGCCGCGAGGAGAACGACGAAGGTGGTGAGGGGCTCGAGCAGAAAGCGCGCCCAGGCCGCCACGCCATAGTCATCGGCGAGCCGAAGGGTGCTGACCGCCGCGACGGTAAAGAGCAGCGGGACCAGGGTCATCGCGAAGTAGAAGTTGAGCAAGCGATAGGCCCAGGAGCGCTTGACCCTTGTGCCAAAGACAAGATTGTAGGTGTGCTCGACGAGCAGAAAGAGCCGGCCCGCGAAGATGACCATACCCGCCACACCGATGATGCCCAGCGCGGTGAGATCGAGGTCGCCGATGCCCCGCATGATGAACTCTCGGACCTCGGGGATGTCTGCGATGAAGGTCTCGAAGATGAGAGTCTCGAGGGCCTCGCGGTCGCGCTGCACGATGCCCGTGAAGCCGAGCACACCAAAGACGAGCAGCAGCACAGGCACGAGCGCGATGAGGGTCTGATACGCCATCGCTGCGGCCCGGATAAAGGCCTGATCCTTGGCGAGCTGGCGATAGAAGACCAGGGCCCAGCGCCCCACGGCGAGGAGAGGCAAAAACGCGGGGTTCTGGCCCTCGTCGGGCGTCAGGCGCCGATAGAGATCGCCGACGCTGAACGGCAGCCCTGGAATCACCTTCTTTTTCGACACGAAGACTCCGGGCTGCTTGGACGGACGCGACCGCGGGAGAGCCCCTAGCATGAGGGGCGAGCGCGAAGCCGGCTCACCCCGACGACTCCGTCGTTCTACCTCTATCGGCTCGGTGCCGTCTACTCCAGCCGGGTTAGCCCGCTCCCATGAAGCCTCCAAAGTTCGCCGTCCACAAGCGCGCCGCGACCCGACTCGATGCAGGGCATCCCTGGGTCTTCGCCAATGAGTTGCAGGCGCCCGCACGCGACCTGCCGCCCGGGGGCGTCGTCGACGTCACGGCCGTCGACGGTCGATTCATCGGGAGGGGCTACGCCAACCCCAACAGCCTGATCGCCGTGAGGATCTGCACCCGATCCAAGGCCCAGCACCTCGATCTGCCGGGCTTCTGGGCCGCGAGACTGCGCCAAGCTCTCGAGCTCCGCCAAGCCCTCTATCCCGGCCAGACCGCCTGGCGCTGGACCCACGGTGAGTCCGACGGCGTACCCGGACTTGTCCTCGATCGCTACAACGATGTCGTCGCGGCGCAGTTCACCACGCTCGGCATGGAGCAGCGCCGCGACATCGTCCTCGAGGCGATCCACGATGTGCTGCCGCTCCGGGGCGGTGTATTGCGCAACGACGTGCGGGTGCGCGAGCTCGAAGGGCTCGAGCAGGGGCGCGGGGTCTGGTTCGGTGAGGTGCCCGAGTCCCTCACGATTCACGAAGGCCCCGTGGCCTACCAGATCGCTCCCTTGGGCGGCCAGAAGACGGGGCACTTCTTCGACCAGCGTGACAACCGGGCCTTCGCCGCGCGCCTGTGCCCTGGGAAGCGGGTGCTCGATGTCTACGCCAACACCGGCGGCTGGGGTCTGCACGCCCTGTACGCCGGCGCCGAGCGCGTCACCTTCATCGACAAGTCCGCAGAGGCCTGCGCCGCCATCGAGCGCAACCTCGCGCGAGGCGACCTCGCCGAGCGCGCCGAGGTCCTCTGCGCCGAGGGACGCAAGGCCCTGATCGAACTCGTGACCCATGGCGCCCGCTTCGGCGCCGTGGTGCTCGATCCGCCCGCCTTCGCCAAGACCAAGAAGGCCGCCGGCTCCGCCCTCAAGGGCTACCAAGACATCAACGCCCTCGGCATGCAGCTCGTCGAGCCCGGCGGCTTCCTCTTCACGAGCACTTGCAGCTTCCACGTCTTCGAAGACCGTTTCCTTCAGGCCGTCTCACAGGCCGCGCGCGACACCGGCAAGGACCTGCGGCTGATCCGGCGTGGGGAGCAAGCGGCCGATCACCCCGTCCTGCCCGAGATGCCCGAGAGCCGCTACCTCAAGAGCTACGCCTTTCAGGTGCTCCCCCAGGGATGACCTCGTCCATTCGCCATCGCCTGCCGCCCCCTCTTCGCCTGCTCCTCGCAAGCTCGCTCGCCTTCGGCCTCACGGTGCCCCCGATCGCCTTGGCCAGCGAGGAGCCCAGCACGGCCTCGGCGGGTGAGGATCCCCACGACCCTCAAGGGCCGATGCCCTCCCAAGAGGTCCAGCGGCCGGTCGGCGAGCACAAGAGGGGCGAGCCCATCGCGCCTGGGCCCCCATCGCCCTGCCTAGCGAAGGCGCAGGTCTTCGTCCCCTGGTCGCTGTGCCGCGATCTCGGGGCCCCCGCGCGGGGCGACGCGCCCCAGCGCCTCGAGGGCTACGTCCAAGCAGACCCACCGATGGACTCGCCCACGCCCTGCGCCCTGGTCTGCACCCCCGACGCCAAGATGGCGAGCTGGTCCTTCCTGGTGCCCGTCGCCGGCTACCAAGGCCGCCTGGAGTGTGCCATCGGGCCGCGCCTACGCCAGAGCCTGACCCTCGGCCCGCCCGACACCGGCCCGTCCGCAGGGGTCGCGATCCAGTGGCAGACCAACCTCGAGGTCACGACCTACATCCTCGAGGATGAGTCTTTGATGCAGGCCGAAAACCGCGACCTGCGCACCCTCGTCTACCACGCGCGCCGAAGGCTGGATCCCCAGATCGGCTGCCCCGCGGGCCAGCCTACAGCTCCACCGCCTTGAGCTCACCGCCGAAGATATCGACGGGCTGATCGTCGACGCCCTTGGGTGGGGGCTCGGTGAGCTGGCCTTCGACCTTCTGGCCGGCGATCTTCGACTCGAAGCGCACGAGCCAGCCTTCGGAGGTGTAGAAGAAGGTGCCAGCGCCCTGGTCGATCTTGAGCGCGTAGCCCTCCACCGCCACCGACTGTCCCTTGATCGTGACCGAAGACGGCCCTAGGGGCTCGACCCGCCCCGCGAGGACCTCGCCGGTCTCGGCCGAGAGCACGCTCACCTCGTCGGGGAAGCGGGCGAGGGGGACCCTGGAGTGGGGATCGAGCAGGTCAGCGGTCGAGAGATCGACCTTGTTCACCGCGAGATCGTAGCCTCGGGTCCGGCCGCCGCTGTCGATGGACATGCGCCACCCCGCCCCGGTCAAGCGGCCCTGGATCTCGGAGACCTCGCCCCCTTGATCGACGATGCTCACAAAGGAGGCAGGCCCTCGATCGGCGTTGGCCGTGAGCCGCTGGCGGTAGGTGAAGGAGACGCCAATCACCTTGGCGTCGATCTGGGTGTCGGCGCTGAGGGTCCGAAGCTCGCCGTGGTCGGTCTCTTCGATGGAGACGGTGAGGGTACGCTCCCCCACGGGCTTACCGTTGAGCTTGAGCTCCCAAGAGAGGGTCTGAGGCCCGGCGAGAGCCGAGGTCGGTCCGAGCAGCAGGCTGAGCAGCAACACGAGGCACGCGGGGGTGGAAGGGGATGACGAAACCATAACCTCTCCAGGCTCGACCCGGGGGGCAGGTCGATCCTTCCACGACCAGGCCCACGAGGGGTTCCCTTCCCTTTCGGGCTCCCACGATCCATCATGCGATCGCATCGAGATCGGAGGGAAGCATGTACCTGGACATCATCGCAAGGACCTGGCTCGAGGGGATCTGGCTCAGCATGGCGATCCTGCTGTGGGGGCTAATCAGCCTCCTTGTTGCGCTGGTCGCGCCCTTCATCCTCGTCTTTCTCCAGCGAAAGATCTCACCCGCGACGACCTGGACCTTCATGGTGGTGTTGAGCCTCCTGGGCCTGATCGGCGCTCACGTCAGCGTGAGCGCCTTTCAAGACGCACAGATCTCAGCCGCTCCAGAGCTCTTGCAGACCATGTTGTCGCACAGTCTCGTGCAGGGGTGGTCCACCCTCTACCTCGCGGCCATGCTGGCCTCCCTCGCCTTCCTCCTCTACGGCTTCAGCACCTCGCTCCCCGCAGCCCTCCGACCTGGGCCAGACCCCAAGCTGGACCTGAAGGGCCTCGCCGCCGCCTCGGTCGGAGGCGGTCTGGGCTTCGTGCTCGCTGTGATTGGGCTCATCGTGAGCACGGATCTGCTCGACATGCTGCGGTACCACCTCGGCCCCACGATCTTGCTCTTCCTTCTGACCCTGGTCGCCACGCTCGCCGTGTTGATCGCCTCCGCGCGAGTTTCCGGCAAGTCCGAAGCGCACCGCCAGCGGACCACCTTCTACCGTTCGGGGCTTGGACTCTCAGGGCTCCTCGCGGTAGGACTTTTCGGTTTCACCATCTACATCTTGCAGTCGCTGGCAGGCTTCTCGGCGGTCGAGACCGCGTCGCCCGAGCTGAGGGCGACCCTGTTCGCCGCGTCAACCCAGGCCGCCCTGGGTCTCTCTCCGCTAGGCTGGTGCTTGGGGCTGATCCCCTTGAGCGCCGGACTGCTCAGCGCGCGGGCCAGCCGCCCGAAGACCGAGAACGCCCAGACCCTGCGCTCCATCGACGTAGCCCTCGCGAGCCTCGTGCTGATCGTGACGCTGACGAGCGCCAGCTATCTACCGCCCGACACCTCCCAGCTCTTTCCTTACAGCCGGCCTATCGAGACGAGCCAGATCCGCGAAATGCTCGACGAAGACTTCAGGCAGCTCCAGCAAGCGGTCGAGGTTGAGGCGCGGCTCCGCACACAGCGCTGACAGGCTGAAGGGCCAGCGCCATGCGTCTCGGCGAGCCAGGCTGTCACACCTCGTCACCGGAGCCCGTGGATGTAGCGGGCGGCTCTTGCGCAGATGTACGAACCCATGTGCTCCCGCCGAGCCGCGTGACGGCTCGGAGCGATCTGCTGCGCTCCCCCCCTTCCAGCCCAAGGATCTCCCATGAAGCTCACCCCCCTGCTCGCCACCCCCCTCCTTCTGGTCGCCCTGGCCGCCTGCAACGGCGAAGACGACCCGATCCTCAGCACGGAGACGGACGCAGACACCGACACAGACTCGGACACCGACACCGACACCGATACAGACTCGGACACCGATACCGACACAGACTCGGACACCGATACCGACACAGACACCGATACAGACACCGACATCGTGCCCATCTTCGGCCAAGCGCGCCTCCTCCACCTCGGGGTGAACGCGGGTCCGGTCGACATCTGGCTCAACGGGGAACCTTCCTTCCTGATCGACGTCTCCTTCCTCCACGCCACCGACTACGCCAGCTTCCCGGCCGGTACCCACACCGTGGACTTGGTCCCATCCGGCGAAGACCTCGAAGCCTCCGTGTTGACGGACTCCATCACCGTGTCCGAAGGGGCCTTGACCTCGATCTATGTCTCGGGCGCAGTGGGTGAGGCCGCGATGTTTGCGCCCCTCTCCCTCCACACCTTCGAGGATGACCCCGACGCGGTGATGGACGACCGGACCGGCGTGAACGCGATCCATGCCGCATCCTTCGAGCGCTACGAGACCGTGCAGGTCTGGGTCACCGACAGCGAATGCACTCCGCTCGACCCGATCTCAGAGACCTTCTCGTACGGGGAGCGATCCGGGGTGCTCAACGTCGAGACCCCGCTGACCGTGGGCATCCGCGAAGGCGACAGCGGCGCCGTCGACTTCTGCTTCGCCGTCCCCGAGCTGCCTACGGGCGAGCTGTACAACCTCTACGCCTTTAACGACGAAGACGGTTCGTTCTTCCTCTCGGCCCACGCGCCCGATGGGACCTTCATCCCGCTTGGCCCTCCCGAGCCCTCCGACGACGGCCTCGCCGTCGTCCAGTTCGTGCACCTCGGAAACTTGCAAGACGATCCCACCTTTCCCCTCGTGGTCAAGATCGGGGAGATCGACGAGCGCGATCTCACCTACGGCACCGTCGGCGACCCCATCGAAGTGATCGCCGGCACCAACGAGCTCTACCTCTGGGACGCCTCGGTGGGCATGGACGAGGTCGTCTACCAAGGGGATCGGATCTTCCCCGCGAACACAGACTGGACGGTCTTCGGGGCAGGCTACCACTTCCCCGGGGGGGATGTCGCCGAGGAGTACCTTGGCTTCCGCATCGGTGCCTTTGAGAATGCCCATATCGAAGAGGGCAGGTCCGCTGTGACGATCGCCCACGCGATCGGGAGCCGGGAGGCTATCGGCTTCGAGACCGGGATCGTCAAGGTAGACCTCGTCAGCGACTGCGAAGAGAACGGTCCGGTCGACGAGTGGGGAGATCCTCGGGAGCTCATGTTCTCAGAGACGACTGCCCAGGACCTCCACATACCCGACGAGGGGCTCGGCCTGGTCTTGACAACCGAAGATGGCTGGGAGGCCTGCTGGAACGTCGTGCCGAGCGAAGGGCGCCTCACCCTGTTCTTCACCACCCCGAGCGACGAGCCCGACGCCGACTCCATCCGACTCCTGCAGCTCCGTGGCACCAACCTCAACGAGCTCGATCGGCTGCGATAATCCGTGCGGTCATGCAGACCTACCCGCAGCCGGACGACCCTCGCGTCACGGTCGTGATGGGGGGGGACCGAGCCGCGCGCCGGCCTCACAACGATGGCCCCTCGGTCCCGGGGGTCAACAAGCCATGGCGCTCCAACCGCGAGAGCAGCTCAGGCCAGCTCTGGGCGAAGGGGATGTCCTCTGCGCATAGGGGGGCTACCTGCGCTCTGTCGACAGACTCTCCCGCCTCGAGTAGCGCCAGAGCCATCAGGCTCGAGACCAGCTTCTGGGACCTAGGCGGGAGGGTCGAGAGGTCGAGGTTCGCGCCGATCCGGGCAGCCTCAGCCGACTCGCCTCGCCGTAGCGCGAAGAGCATCTGCGTGTGGTCGAGGAAAGGGCGCAGGGTCGAGGGGACTTCACGCGCGGAGAGGTGCGAGAGCTCCGAGGTCGCCCGGTTCATATCACCCGCCAAGACCGAGGCGAGGGCTCGCCCCTGAGCGAAGGCGACAAGATGACGCTTCAAGGGGTAGATCTTGAACCATCCCGACGCGTTCGCGTGATCCATCAACGCGCGCCCCCGTTCCGGGTTGCCTTGCTGCATCACACACACGCCCAAGTTGTGGATGCCCGCCGCGCGGAGGTGAGGGAGCAGATGGGGCACGAAGAGGTGAGCGCGAAGTAACACTTCCGCCTCGTGCGGATCGCCCGCCGTCATCGCCTGGACCGCGCGCTTGCTCTGGCGTTGAAAGGTGCGCGACGTTGCGATCTGGCGAATCGACTTGAAGACCACCGGCGCCACGAGGAGCAGCAGGAGGAGGCCGGAACATGCCAGTCCAGAGAGCAGGAGCAGGGGAGGCTTGCTCCCGCTCAGCTCCGAGCCGACAATCGGCAGCGCCAACGCCACCCACGCCAAGAGCAGCGCGATCCACAGGAGGCGACGGCGCCAGAAAGGAAAGGGCCGTTCGATGAACAAGGCAAGAGCGGGGTCGGAGGTCGGCAAGAGTACCCATCTTCAGGGTCGAAGCGATGTCGAGGGGGGCCTCAACCAGGTAACCGAGCACCCGACATCTCCCATACAAAGTATCAGGGGACGGAGTCGCCTGGGCGTTGGCAGACCCGCGGTCAGGCGCTCAAGACGCCCTGGAAGCCGCCCGTGCTCCGCACCCGCCAGGCTCACTCACAGCAGAACAGCTTGTACTTCTCGGTGTTCGACCAGGGGCCACTCCAGCTCAGCCCATCGTCGTGGGAGCCGCGGTAGGTGACAGGATCCCCGCCCGGCGCTCGGGTGGCCTGTGCGCCGTTGATCGGCTCCCAGACGACCCAGTAGACCTCGCCGGCCTCGAGGGGCACGCACTCGTCGAGCTCGGCACCTTGCCAGGAGTTCTCGGTCGCCATCGGCCAGGTGCCCCGACCCAGCTCGACGTCGGGGGCGTTGTCGAGGGCGTCGTGGGAGTACATCGAGACGGCGTTGGTGCCGGACCGCTCCCCGGTAAAGACCTCGATCCGCCCGATGGACATGTCGGCCGATGCGACGTGCCGCATGCCATATCTGTGGTCCGGGCCGCCCATCGAGACCATATCGCGGTAGTCATCGCCCATATTCCGCCCATCACAGGGAAAGAGCCCGCTCCGGATCGTCGCCGTGGCGTACGCCGCCGGCCCCTCATCGTCGCCATCCGAGGGCGTCAGGGTACAGATCCACTCCTGGCCTGCGGCGGTCGCCGAAGAGGGCACGGTATCCCCTGGCCACTCGGTGGTGAGGGTCTCGGTGAAGGCATCTCCGTCGACCGACCAGCTCGCGACGTACGCGACGTCATCGCCATCGGCGTCGGCGGACAACACACTGGGCTCGCAACGCAGATCGTGCACGCTGAAGGGGATGGACGGCACGATCGACGCCACGGGGGCCTCGGGTGGGCTGTTCTGAACCACGACGGGCGCGCTTCGGGCCGGCTCTCCGAGCTGGCCTCCAGAGCTAGCCTGGACCTCGACCTCGACGGACTGGTGCTTCACCGCCGTTCCTGCGGGGAGCACGGGATCGCTGCTCTGCTGGACCTCGTCCTCGTCGACGAAGAAGGTGTACGTCAGCACGATGGCATCGCCGTCGGGATCCTCGGCGTGGACCTGCGCTTCGATCGGATCGACGACGAAGGGCATGGAAGGCTCCAGCTCGACCGAAAGCACCGAGGCCGGGCAGGACCGGATGGTGACCGCATCGCGGAGCGGAGAGCTGAGCCCATCGACGTCGACCAGCACGCCCCACTGTTGATAGCGTCGCGTCTGCTCGGCAGGGACGTGGTCGGTCTCGATCGAGGTCGGTCGCCCATCGAGGGTCCATTGGAAGGCTTCGGGAACCGCCCCTTGCACCTCGACGCGGAGGGTGTCGGAGCTGCAGGGCTCGTCGGGGTCGATCCGGACCGAGACCGGCGTAGGATCCTCGCCGTCGGTGATCGGGTTGAGGCCGGTCAGGTCGGAGCAGCCCGCCGCGAACAGGATGAGTAGCGAGGGTCGAATGGTTCCTCCTGGCCCCCGTAGGGACGGCCGCATGATACCCTCGCACAAGGCAGGCTGCATGCCTCCCCTCGGCACCCTGATCCGTCCGCTTGAGCGTGCCCCGGGACTACCCAAGGACCTCGGGTTCTGAATACGGGTGATGCCCGACTCGTCTGCGCCACTCGGTCCGACGTCGGAACGCTCGCCTCAGGCCGATGCCCCCACGATCCACTCAGGATCTGCACTCCAACAACAAGGAAGTTTCATGCGACGCATCTTCATCCTGCTCGCCGCCACGGCCCTCACCGCCTGTGGCGGCATCTCGAACTCCCGACTGGTCGTCGATCTCGACGAGAGCCAGCTCCAGGCCCTCTGCCACGACCTGGCGTCCGAGATGCCCGAGCGCACGACCATGTGCGGCGACGACGACTTCTCCTTTGAGATCACCGTCGGTATCGACCCCGACGAGTGCGACGAAGACATGAGCGACGCCGACCTGGCTGCGGACTGCGAGGCGACGGTCGGGGACTACCGCGCCTGCCTGAGAGAGCTCTACGACGATCCATGCGGAGAAGACATGCCGCCGGAGTGCGAGCCCCTGTTCACCTGCTTCGAAGAATAGCGTCCAGATCAACCTGGTTGCGCCCGGCCCGCACCGCGTCGGTGGGGTGAGGCCACCTCCCCCGCCACGCTGCGTTACAACCGCGCATGGCCTCAAGATGGGATCTGGAACGCGCGCTCCGCGAGCGCCTCGACCGCGAGGTGCTCGTCGGGCCTGCGCTCGCCCAGGGCCCCGAGCGGGTGGCCATGCTCTACCCCTCGCCTTACCGCGCGGGCATGTCCAGCCTGGGCTACCAGTGGATCCTGAGGCAGCTACGCGACGCGGGCTTCGCGGCGGAGCGGGTCTTTCTGCCTGAGGATCCCGCCGCCTGGCGCAAGGCGCGACTCGCGCCGAGGTCCCTCGAGACCGACACCCCCCTGTCTGACTTTCCCCTGCTTGCGGTCAGCCTCGCCTATGAGCTCGAGCTCGCCGGACTGGTCGAGGTCTTACGCGACACGGGGATCCCTCCCCTGCGGCAGGATCGCGGTCCCGAACACCCGATGGTCCTCCTGGGCGGTCCGCTCACGTTCAGCAACCCCCTGCCCGCCGCCCCCTACGCCGACGTACTGCTCCTGGGTGAAGCGGACGAGACCACCGCGCCCGCCGTCCAGTCCTTCTTCGGCCGAGAGAGCCGCGAGGCCTGGCTCCAGCGGTGCGCCGACCTGCCTGGCGGCTACGTGCCCGAACTCCACGGCCAGCGCCTCCCTCCCGTCGCGAAGGCCTCCGACGCGCTCCTTCCCGCTCGATCGATGATCCTCTCACCGGACACGGAGCTCTCTGAGATGTTCCTGCTCGAAGGGGAGCGAGGCTGTCATCGCCAGTGCTCCTTCTGTGTGATGCGTCGCTCGACCAACGGCGGCATGAGGCTGGTCACCCCTGAGCGCATCCTCTCCTTCATTCCTGAGCAAGCAAGAAAGGTCGGCCTGGTCGGCGCAGCGATCTCGGACCACCCCAAGCTGGTCGACCTGCTCGAGGTCCTGGTCGACGAGGGCAAGTCGGTGAGCCTGAGCAGCCTTCGCGCCGATCGGGTAGCCCGCAAACCGCGGATCGCCGAGCTCCTCCGCGCCTCGGGCGCCCGCACCCTCACCGTCGCCTCCGATGCGGCCAGCCAGCGGCTCCGACGCACCATCAGCAAGGGCACCACCGAGGCACACCTGATCGAGTGCGCCAAGCTCACGGGATCGTTGAACTACGAGGTGCTCAAGATCTACATGATGCTCGGCCTGCCCGACGAGAAGGACGAAGACATCGACGAGCTGATCGCCTTCTCCCGCGAGCTCGCCCGCCACGGCCGGGTGGCGCTCGGGATCAGCACCTTGGTCGCCAAGCGCATGACCCCCCTCGACGGCACGCCCTTCGCGGATCCCAAGGCGGTCGAGGCCCGCCTCAAGCGCCTGACCCGAGGGCTTCGCGGCAAGGTCGAGGTTCGATCCACCTCGGTCCGCTGGGCCTGGGTGGAGTATGTGCTGGCGCAGGGCGGCTGGGCAGCCGGCGAGGCGGTGGCTCAGGCCGTCGAGAGCGGTGGTCGGTTCTCGGACTACAAGCGTGCCTTCAAGGGCCTCCCCCCGCAGGACTATCGGCCATGGGCCCGCGACGAGGGCTTCCGACACGTCTCGTAGATGTAGCGGGCGACAGGATCCGCAGCTACACCAGGGCCAGACATGCCCACGGAGCCCTCGATGCGCAGCCTTCCCCTCCTCTGCCTGCTGGCCCTCGCGGCCTGCCCCGACGCCGACGACCCCTCCGAGGCGAGCGTGATCTCGTCGGAGGCGGACACCGACACCGACACCGACACGGACACCGACACCGACACCGACACCGACTCCGACACCGACACCTCGGTGGACTGCTTCGCGCGAGCCAGCATCAACCAGGGCGTGGCCGGAAAGGTAGAGTGGCGCGAGGGGAACTGGATGCCGGGCCCGTACGGCAGTGGAGGCGTCGCGACCCCCGTCTCTACCGAGGTGAGGGCCTATGTGCCGCTCTACTCAGGTGATGTCGAGGCCGACAGCAGCGACCCCGAGGCCTACGGCAGGTACCACTTGCTCATCGACATCGCCGAGACCGCCACGACCCTGTCCGACGCGGACGGGTGCTACCAGATCGCGCTCGAGCCCGGGGAACACTCGATCGTCGCCGATGATGACGGGGCGTGGTATTGCAACCTATTCGATGGCATGGGGCGGCTCTGTGCGATCGAGGTCGAGGTCGGGGCGCTCACCTCCTTCGACGTCATCATCGACTACCGCGCGTCCTACTGAGCGGCCGAGCCCTCCGCTCCCGCCCGCCGCGCGCGCGACGGACTGCCGCCAGAGCAGGCTTCGCAGCTCCGACCGCAACAAGGGATCGACCCGCTTGGGGATCACGAGCACCGCCTCGACGCCGGTGGGTCCATGAAGCACGGCCAGATCGATCTCCTTGAGCTCGCTCTTGGCGGGAGGGCGCTCTCCCCGACCCTGCGCCACCGCTCGCCGAAGCGCGCGCATCGCGCCGAGCGGCCGGGCCCTCACGCGACCCCACCCAGGCCTCCAGCGCGCCTCCGCCGAGATCTGACGCACCTTGAGCCGCAGCGCGGACCGGGGGAGCACCGGGACGCTGAGCGCCTCGACCAAGGCTTCAGGGAGGGCCGGCTCGCTCGTCCAGCGGCGAAGGATCGCCGCCCGGTCTCCGCCGATCTCGCGCAACCTCACCTGGCCCACTCCCGACAGCGCGCCGATCAAGGTGGGGTAGTCCATGGTCTGCGCTGGGCCAGCCACTAAGAGGTGGCGGCGCCCCACCCGCGCGGTCTTCCAGTCAGGCAGGGTGGACAGGGCGCGACTGAGCCGGCGCGCTTGCCTGGCGCCGAGCGGCGCGCGGATCTGGACCAGGGCCAGCCCCCCTGGACTGCCCCGCAGGTCGTAGAGCAGATCGACCAGCGGCACAGGCCCCTCTGGATGGGGGCGACCGGGGATCGCCTCCGCGAACCGACGGAGCCAAACAGCCCCCGCCACACTCCCCGCGCTCGTGGCGACGACCGCGACCACGAGATCAGGTTCCGGCCACAGGCCAACGACGAGCACCGGCGCGGCGGCGAGCACCGCTCCCAGCGTCAGGGCGCCGACCCGCCCCCCGAGCAGCGGGGGGATCATCGTGGCCGAGAACAACCCCGCCACCCCGGCGTAGCCGGCGAAGGCCACCATCGGGAGCCAAGGGGTGTGAGGCGGGGAGGTGACCCAGCCGATCCAGACCCACAGGAGCAGAAAGCCCAGCGCCGCCATGCCGGTCCAACCGAGGTGGCGCTCGAGCGTACGCCGCGGCCCCGGCCCCATCGGCGTCGTCCGAAGGATGTCGATGAGGTAGAGCCTCGGCGTCGACGAGACCAGGTCTGCCAGCGGGCGAAGACCGTAGAGCACAAAGACCACGCTGAGGTGCTGAACCTGACCGAGCAGACCGAGGATGAGTCCGCTCGGCAGCGCGAGGGTCAGCCCCACCGTGCCAAAGGCGAGAGCGCGTCCCAGCAGGGGCAGATCCGGGAGCGCGAGCCGCAGGCGCGACGGGCGGATCGGATCGTCGATCATGGCTCGCCACGCATAGAAGCTCGCGACCGAGGTCTGGAGCAGACCCGCCACCACGATCGCCACCGCGACCGACCAGGGGCCGAGCAACCACCAGAAGAAGATGAGACCGCCTGCGTCCAGGAGCTCCGGCACGATCAAGGACCACCGGGGCCGATAGACCCTCCGTGTGGCTCCCGGACCGGACTGGAGGGTGCGCCCGATGAGACCCAGACCGACGCGAAGCGCGATCGCCACCGCGACCGCGTCGACGACCGACCAGCTCGCGAAGGCGAAGTGCGGACGAAGGACGGTGTAGAGCAGGGTGAGGAGCACGAGCGCAACCGCACCCACCACCGAACGGCCCAGGGCCAGCTCGAAACGCTGCTTTAGCCGATGGGGAGACCGCCCCTTTCGCAAGGCCCGGATCTCGACCCGCAGCGCCTCGGTGATCCCCCACGTCGAGGACGAGACCAAGGAGCCCAGCACCCGCAGGGTCAGGATGGGGAGCAGGAAGATCTCATCGAGCCAGGCGAGCAGGAGGGCCGCCTCGATGAGCTGAAGGAGCCCGATGAGCAGGGCGCGACCCGCGGGGAGCGAGAGCCGGTGCCAGGCGTAGGCCCAAGGACGAGTGCCCAGCAAGACATCCGCTAGGCTCGCCCGCGCGCGAGAGCGGGCCTGACGCCGTAGTCGACGCTCCAACCCCTTCATGCGCCCTGTCCCTCGGGGTGGTTGCGACGGTGTTCGAGGGAGGGGACACCCAGATCGATGAGCTTGCGGGGCGGGAGCACCCGATAGGCTCGCGGCCCCCGGATGCCGGTGGCGAGATCCGCCACCCACAGGCGCAGGAGCTTGTCGAGCTGGCGGAGCTGCCCCCGATCGTCCACCCACTGCGACAGCGCGGAGGCGTCACGGATCCCCCGGAGGTCTGTCGGGTCGAGGGCGTGCTGCAAGACCGCCCCGAGGACCGCCGCCCGAACCTCAGGGGGCTCCGAGGCGAGCGCAGGCTCTCGCGCGGCGGTCTCGAGTCGAAACCGAAGATCCTGGACAGCCCTCGTCCACTTGGCTGGAGGTAAGCGGATCCCCCCTCGGGCCGTGACGCCGTACCCCAAGAGCTCGACCTGGTCGCGCCCCTGCCAGCCGGCAGGGCCAGGTCTGGCCGCCATGTTCAAGCAGACCCGCAGAGACTTCTCGTGTTTCCAGGATAATCCAAGGCGGTTCACCTCGCGGTCCATCACGCCTTCGGCCTCTTCCGCGCGGGCTCGATCCCGGCTGACGAAGGCCACGTCGTCTCCGAAGCGAAGATAGAGGCCCATCCGCATCATGCGGCGATCCAGAGGCACCAGGAAGAGGTTGTTCACCGAGGGCTGCACCGAAGATCCGGTCGGCGATCCTCGCGAGAGGCGCCGCCTATCCCCCTGAAGGTCGAGGTGATCACGGCGGATCAGGGCCTCGAGCAAGGGTAGGCCGATCCGGCGCTCGGACGCGGGGCGCGCGGCGGTCGCGCGGTCGAGCATAGGCCAGAGGGGGCTGCTCTCGTCGACCGGGATGGTGTCGCCATAGCTGCGAACATCTCGGCGCAGCACGTAGACCCATCGCTCCGTCGGATCCGGCACTTCACGCTGGACCTCGCGCAGCTCGGCCGCCAACCGCCGCAGGGCATCGACCTGCCCCCGCCCCTTTCGGTAGGAGTAAACGCACTCGGGCAGCGAGGGCTCTATGGCGGCCGCGAGCCACTGGCCGGCCGCCCGATCCACCGCCGCATCCAAGAGCGTCGAGCGCATCAGATCACGATCCTTGCCCTCGATGTTTACCCGCGCGAGCTGACCCGGCGAGAGCTCGTAGCGCCCGGCCGCGACCGCCGACGCGAGCTCCCGCGCGACCATCCCGCGCACCCGGCTCACATCGGCCGATGCGATGTCCCCCAGAAACCGGCGCTGAGCCGACGCGAGCTGCTGTAGCACGAGCTCGAAGTGGTCAGCGCTGAAGGGAGCAGGGGGCACAGAGGCTCGCGAGCGTCGGGGCGCCAACTCTACTCGCGCCCGACGCCCCCGGCAACCGAGAGCCCCACGCGGAGCGCCCCCACCGCGCAAGCGCGATGGGGGCGGAGCCGCCGTCGAGGTCATGGATATTGCCAACCCAGCATCAACGCTGTTGCAGCCTTTCCCGTCCTCCCCTCAGGGAGGCGGGAGCCATTTTTACCGCTGGTTCCTTGAGGCCGCGACCTCCCACGCAGCGATCCTTTCTGGGGTCGAGCCCCAGGCTCATCCCCCGCGACGACTCACCGCTACCCTAGCCGCAGTCCGTTGGACCCCGCAAGCGCGACGTCGTGCCGGGCTACACACCGTGCTAGGGCCCAGCCATGAGAGATCCTGCCCCAACCCTCCTCGACCTGGGTGCTGCGCTCCGCGACCAGCTCGCGCCGCTGCGCTTTGGCCATCCCGTCACCCACGTCTACAACCCCCTCGACCATGCCTGGGAGCTACACCGCGCCTATCTGGAGCGCTTCGGCGGCGGAACCGGCCGCGTCGTGTTGCTCGGCATGAACCCAGGACCCTGGGGCATGGCGCAGACCGGCGTACCCTTCGGCGAGATCTCCGCCGTGCGGGACTGGATGGGCCTGCAGGGCCAGGTGCGCCAGCCGAGCGATCCACACCCCAAGCGCCCAATCCAAGGCCTGTCCTGCACCCGCAGCGAGGTCAGCGGCCGACGCCTCTGGGGGTGGGCCCAGGAACGCTTCGGATCCGCCGAGCGATTCTTCAAGGACTTCTTCGTGCTGAACTATTGCCCCCTCTCGTTCATGGAAGCCTCGGGTCGAAACCGCACCCCCAACAAGCTCCCCGCGAGCGAGCGAGACCCCCTCTTCACCCTGTGCGACGCGAGCCTGCGCGCCAAGGTGCAGGCCTTGCGGCCCCGCATGCTCATCGGCGTCGGCGCCTTCGCCGAGCAACGCGCCAAGCAGGTGGTCGGCGATCTTCAGGTCCCGATCGGTCGGGTGCTCCACCCCAGCCCCGCCAGCCCCGCAGCCAACAAGGGCTGGGCCGAAGCCGCCGAGAAGCAGCTCCAAGAGCTCGGAGCCCTCGCGTGAGCCCGATCCCCGAGGCCTTCTACCACCTCGACGGCGACCGGCTCGTCCCCTCGGCGCTATGCATCGGCCCCTGGAGCGCCAGTCTCCAGCACGGGGGCCCCCCCGCGGCCCTCCTGCTGCGGGGGCTGCTCGACCGATTGCCTGCCGACCTCCACCTGGGCCGGCTCACCGTCGACCTCCTCCGCCCGGTCCCCCTCGTCCCCCTGCGCGTCCGCACCACGGTGCTGCGCCAGGGTCGCCTCGTCACCTGGGCTCAGGCCTCCCTCACCGATCCCCAGGACCGCCTGCTCGCCCAGGCGCGCGCTGTGCTCCATCGCGCGACCACCCTCGAGCTTCCGCCCTCGACCACACCCCACCTGCCCACCCCGCCAGGCTACGAAGGCGTCGAGCCCTTCGTCTTCCCCTTCTTCCCTGCCGAGATCGCCTACCACAAGGGCATCGAGGTCCGAATCGTCGAGGGCCGATGGCCCATGGAGCCCTGCACGGCCTGGATGAAGCTCACGCGCCCGCTGGTGCGAGGCGAGCCCACCGATCCCCGCGTCGCGCTCGTGACCTTGGCAGATGCCTGCAACGGCCTGTCGCCCGCGGTGCTGGATCTGGGCATGAGCTTCGTCAACGGCGACCTCTCGATCTACCTGCGCCGCCCTCCCGTCGGGGAGCACTTCGCCTTCGCCGCCCGCTCCCTCGCGCACACGAGCGGCATGGGGCTCGGGCAGGCCGCGATCTTCGATGCCCAAGGCGAGCTCGGTCGATCCGCGCAGAGCTTGGTCATCGCCACTCGCTGATCAGCCAGCGAGGAGCCGGTCGAGCACTCGGTTGACCATCGCCGGATCGGCCTTGCCCCGACTGGCTCGCATCACCTGCCCTACGAAGAAGCCGCGCAGGTTCGTGCGCCCTTGGCGGTACGCCTGCACCTTGTCGGGGTTGGCCTGCACGACCTCGGCGGCCCAAGCCTCGATGCGCGCCGGGTCGCGGATCGGGCGCAGCCCTTGCCGATCGACGATCTGGATCGGGCTCCCCTCGCCCTCGATCACCCGCGCGAAGACCTTGCGAGCGACCGCCGTGGTGATCTCGCCCTGGGTGACGAGCGCGATCAGCTCGGCCAGGGCCGCGCCGGTGAGCGAGAGCGTCTCGAGGGGGCGTTCCTTGGTCACCGCGCGCAGATCGTTGACGATCCAGTTCACCACCGCCACCTGATCGGCCCCCTGGGCGACCGCCTGCGCGTAGAGCTCGAACAGCCCGTCGTCGGTCCCGATCACCGCCGCGTCCTCCTCGCTCAGCCCGTCCGCTTCGAGGCGATCGAGGCGATCTGCGATCTCGGGGCGGACCTCGATGAGCTCCTGCAGGGCCTCGGAGGCGGACTTGCGCACCCGCTTGCGCCCCGGATCCTTCTTGGCCGGCGGGGGTGCTGGCTCCGCAGGGCTCGCCTTGGCAGCCCAGGAGTCCTTGAGCGGCACGATGCGGATGAGGGTGGGCGGCTGATCGCTCTGGGCCGCCTCGTCGACGATGAAGTAGCCCAGGCGCTCGAGCTGGACCCGGGTGCCGGCCGGGGCCTGAGCCAGCGCCGGCTCGATCACCGCGCGGCGCTCGACGAGGCTGTCGGGGTTGAGAACCGCCAGGGCGCCGTCGGGATGATCGTCGGGACGCTCCAGGGTGAAGAGTCGGTCGACCAGCAGCACCCGCGCCTCGACGCCCGCCGTGGCGCTCGACCAATGGATCGTGCCCGCAACCTTGGGGCCTGGCGCGCCCTCGGGGTCCAGCCGCCCGCGCAGCCCGGTGATCTGCCCCGCCTGGTCGGTGAGGACCTCCTCGCACGTGAACAGTCCGGCGCCGCGCAGTCGGACCCGCCCCCCCGGCGTGAGCCGCTTGAAGCCCTTGGGAGGATCGACCGCGAAGTCTTCCCGCTCGATCACCAGGTGCCGGGTGAGGGGTACGGCGCGGGAACCCTGGCGTGGGATGTCGTGGGGCCACTCATCGAGCTCGATCCGTCGACCTTCGCCCTCGGGGATGTTGGTCAGCGTGACCGGGAGCGGATCGAGCACCCCCATGCGGCGGGGGGCGCGGGTGTTGAGGTAGTCGCGCACCGTGTGGTCGAGCAAGGCGACGTCGACGAGGCTGTCAGCGCGCGAGACGCCGACCTGCTCGACGAAGGCCACCACCGCCTCGGGGGGCACCCCGCGCCGGCGCAGCCCCGCCAAGGTGGGCATGCGGGGGTCATCCCAGCCCCAGACGTGCCCCTCGCGCACCAGCGTGATGAGCTTGCGCTTGGAGAGCACGACGTAGCTCAAGTTCAGGCGGGCCATCTCGTACTGATGAGGCACGGGCGGCTCGAAGATCGCCTCGACGAACCAGTCGTAGAGCGCCCGGTTGTTCTCGAACTCAAGGGTGCAGAAGGAGTGCGTGATGCCCTCGATGGCATCGGACAGCCCATGGGCAAAGTCATACATAGGGTAAATATGCCAGGAATCGCCCGTTCGGTGGTGATGGGCGTGCCGGATCCGGTACATGAGCGGGTCGCGCATCTTCATGTTGGGATGGGCCATGTCGATCTTGGCGCGCACGGTGTAGGCGCCCTCAGCGTGCTTGCCTTCACGCATCTCGCGCAGCAGACGCAGGCTGTCTTGGACGGGACGATCGCGGTCGGGGGAGGGCGTACCGGGCTCGGTCACCGTGCCGCGGGTCTCGCGGATCTGATCGAGCGAGAGCGAGCAGACATAGGCGCGGCCCTCGCGGATCAAGCGCTCAGCGAAAGCGAAGAGCTTCGGGAAATAATCCGAGGCATAGTAGAGGTGTTCCCCCCACTCATAGCCGAGCCAGCGAACGTCGCGCTGGATGGACTCGACGTAGAGGGTGTCTTCGCCCACCGGGTTCGTGTCGTCGAAGCGCAAGTGGCAGCGCCCCCCAAACCGCTGGGCCAGCCCGAAGTCAACCACGATGGCCTTGGCATGGCCGATGTGGAGAAAGCCGTTGGGCTCGGGGGGAAAGCGGGTGACGACGCGCCCGCCATAGGTGCCCTGCTCGAGGTCGGCCTGGATCTGCTCGGCCAAGAAGTTGCTGGACTCGCTCACGGATCGCCTCCTCGGGGCTCGCCCCCGCGCCTTGTCGGCTACCCCCCCCTCGCGCGGAGGTCAACGCGGCGTCGCGCCGTTGACGATGGCCAGGGCGTCGAGATCGAAGCCTCCAGCGCCTCCCTCGTAGGACCAGTCCGGGCCGATCCCCCCATCGGTGATGCGCACGTAGCGGATCTGCTCCAGGCCCAGATCGGCCAGATCGAAGGCGTCTCCGCCCGCACGCTCGGGATCGGTGGGATCGATGTCGTTGTCGTCGACGTTGGCGAGCACCGGCTCGATGCCGGCGCAGCCCGGATACAGGGCCTCGTGGTCCGCGAGATCGCAGGGGAACGCGAACCACGTCTCGCCGTCGTCGCTCACCTCGACGAGGCCGGGCTCGACCCACCCTGGGAAGGGGTTCTCAAAGACGATGAAGTCTGGGCCGGGGCCATCGCGAACGATCCAGTCGTCGAAGGCAAGCTCGATCACGCCGTACTTGCCGAGCGACACGACGTCGAGCCCGCCTGCGGTAGCGCCGGCGCCTCGGGGGCCGCCGAGCACCACATCGGGCATACGATCCTGACCGAAGCCCGCGCCCTCGCCCGGCTCGAAGCGCACGACCCGATCTGCGAAGGGATCGGCGCCTTCCGGCAGGCCGGCCCACTCGGTGTCGGCGAGGGTCTCGGGGGCGCAGCCCCATAGGAAGGGAGAGAGCAGAAGAGCGTGACGCATGAGGGACCTCGGAGGAGGTCCTCGGGAACGCGCAGAGCGACGCCCTGACGGACGCCACCCCACCCATCCTTGATCCGAGGATGTGTTGGTGGAGGCGACCCGGCCGGTCTCCCGACTGACGGTCATGGCCCCGCGCCGCCTTCCCAGGGGCGGGCCCCCAGTGGCTTGTGACGCGACGCGACCGATCACGGTGGCGGCACCGCGCCGGAATGGCCCCCCGCCTTCGGGGGGCTTCACCGGCTTCCCGTTTCACCCACGAGCGATCTCGTGGACACCGGGTCGAAGAAAGGACTGACGATGTCTGTCGGACGTAGCCCGGGTCGCGTCGAGGAGCCAGCGACACGACAGAAGAGGAGCCGGGCCAGGGCGGACGGCGGCTCGGAGGTCCGATAGACGGGCCCGATGGAGGCGTCATGCGCGGCACACTGCTGCTGCTCCTGCTGAGCTGCACCCCCAGAGAACCCGCCACCTGCGAAGGTGAGCGCCTCTTCGGCACCCCCAACGCCGCGACGGGACTGGGTGAGGACCAGTGCCGACCGACCTGCTCCTGCGACAGCGACCCTTGGTCGCCCCCAGACTACCCCGCGTCCGAGATCGCTGCGTGGCGCGACTGGAGCCTCGACGAGCCCTTCACTCCGCCCAGCTCCGATCCCTACGCCGATCCCGATCCCTTCCCCCCCGAGGGCCCCGACACGGTCTGCGCCGTCGTCCCCACCGGCGAGCGCAGCTACCGCCTGCAGACCTACGACTCCACCCAGCAGGCGCGGCGCGACGGCGGGCGCCCCACCCACTTCGGCACCTGCGGACTCTGCAGCACCCTGGTGGATCTGGCCGTCTACGCCGACACCCCCGACCTCACCGAGCCGGTGCGCACCTGCGGCCTCGACCACCTCACGGGCCCGGCCCAGGCGCACGTCGCCTGCCTCACCGATCTGGGCTTCACCGAGCCCTGTGCGTGGATCTGGTACTACAACACGCTGCACACCCGGCGCCACTGCGCAGCGCCCTGCTTCGCGAGCCTCGATCACCCCTACCACCTCCCCGACGGCGAGCTCAACGAGTGCCTCCGCTGCGACGAGGTCGAGAGCGGGCCGGTCTTCAAGGCCATCGCCGGCCGCACCCGCCGCAACACCGGGCTGCCCTCGTCGATGTGTCGACCCTGCGACGAGGTACGACCTTTGATCCACGACTACCGCTGAGCCAGTCCAAAGCGGGTTCGCGCCGCAGACTCGAGCCTTCCTTTACTTGTATACTTGCGCAAGTGTGCTATCCTTAGGGTATGCCCTCGTCCTGTTCGGAACATGAGCACCTCCACGTGCCCCGCCTCTCGCCCGATCCTCGGGTCTTGAGTGTGGCCGCCGCCTACTTTCGGGCCATGGGGGAGCCGGGCCGCCTCTCGACCTTGCTCGAGCTCCGCGCCGGCGAAGCCTGCGTGAGCGAGCTGGCCGAGGCTCTCGGCGTCGGACTGCCCGCGCTGTCTCAGCGCCTCCGGGTGCTGCGTCAGGCTGGCTTGGTGCGCTCCCGACGCGAAGGCCGACACATCTTCTACACCTTGCACGACGATCACGTCGCGCAGCTCATCGACAACGCGCTGGCCCACGCCAGCGAAGACCCGGAGCCCTCCCCATGAGCCACACCCACGACGACCATCCACACGCCCACGGCCCCGACTGTGGCCACATCGCCATCGAGCACAACGGCCACGTCGACTACCTCCACGATGGGCACCTCCACCACCCCAAGGGCGACGTCGTCGAGGAGCACACGCTCCCGGTCGACGGGAACAACCCGGCCACCTGTACCCCTGCCCACGACTGCGCTGGGCACGACAGCGGCCACGAGCACGGCCCTGGCTGCGGTCACCCCGCCGTGCCCCACGGCGACCATGTCGACTACCTCGTCGACGGGCACCTGCACCATCCCCACGGCGACCACTGCGACAACCACGGCCCGGTCGCGCTGGCTTGAGCCGCGTGGCGGCCGCCGCGACCTAGTCTTGGCCCTGCCCGAGCCGGATCTGAACCCAGACCGCGTGGTGATCGCTGAAGCCCAGCAGCTCGCGCCCGGGCTCGTCGGTGGCAGGCCAGAAGACCCCGCTGTCTTCGACGGTGAGATCGGCGGAGGGCAGGGCGTAGTCGACCCGTAGATTGCCCGGTCCGCGCGGGTTCCAGTCCGACGTGTCGTGCGCGGGATCGCCGACATGCTCCTCGTTGACTCCGCCCTGTTCCTGCGAGGCCTCTACGGCGCCGTTGCTGCGGGGCGGATCGCCCTGGTAGGTGCGGGGATGGTTGACCAGGGCGACGATGCCACTCCCCTCGCCCGATCCCGTGCCGTCGTGAGGATCGGCATTCAGATCGCCCACGATCACGAAGGAGCCCTCGCCCATGCCGCCGCGGACACCCTCGTCGTCGACCATCCAGCCTTCGGCGCCTTCGCTGAGGTAGTCCGCCCAGAACCGGACCTCGGCGGTGTTGCGGTGCACGTTGCGTTGCTCGGGGCCGTCGAAGGCAGGGGGCGTAGGGTGACTGGCGAGCAGGTGCAGCGGATGCCCAGCCACATCGAGCGTGAGATCCCAGTGAGACTTGCTCGACAACCGCAGGATGTCCTTGACCTCGTCGGGGTAGAACCCCCCCGCTTCGCCGGTCTCGGGGTCGTTCGGGAAGCCGGGATCGGGCATATCTTTCCAGAGTAAGTGCTGAAAGGTGCGGCTCTGCACGATGGGGTAGCGCGAGAGCACGAGCATCCCGTACTGGCCCTCGAAGGTACCAAAGCCATGACAGTCCTCGGCATAGGCGGGCGACCCGGGGGTGGTGACGATCCGACCATCCTGGTTGAGGTCGAGGCCAGTATGCACGCCGGTATTAGAGGGCGCAAGGAAGATGTAGGGATAGTCTAGCGGCTCCCGGCCCCCCTGGGAGACCGCGAGGAAGTCTTCGCGCAGCCGGCGGGCGACCTCGCCAGACATGTCGGTGTCGACCTCGTTGAGCAGGATGATGTCGGGCCGGATCTCTTGGAGGATCTCGGCGAAGTTGACGGCGCGATCCCACTCGGTGTCACGCAGCCGCTCCGCGAGCTGGCCCGCGCGCACTTGGTATAGCGTGGTGTTGTAGCTGGCGACGCGCACCGAGACCGGGGGAGGGGCAGGCTCAGGCTCCGAGGTCGTGGTGTCGGCGACCTGGGGGGTGGTGCAGGCGGAGAGGAGCAAGGCGATGAGCTTACGGATCATGAAGACACCTCGGCCAGCGCCCTCATGCGGGCGACCATGCTGAAGAAACCGTTTCGGCGGCTAGGGGTCAGGTGGGCGCTGAGCCCGAGCTGCTCGAAGAGCTGCTCAATGGGGACCTGACGGATCTGCTCCGGCGTGCGCCCCGAATAGAGCCCGACCAGGATCGCGACCAGCCCCTTGACGATGAAGGCGTCGCTGTCAGCCTTGAAGTAGAGGCGACCGTCGCGGCGCTCGTGGGTGAGCCAGACCCGGCTCACGCAGCCGCGCACCCGGTTGGCCTCGATCTGATCGGCAGGGTCGAACGGCGGCAGCTTGCGCCCCAGCTCGATCAGGTAGGCGTAGCGGTCCTCCCAATCGTCGAGGAGCTCGAAGGTTTCGATCAGCTCTTGGGCGTCCACGCGGCCTCCTGCCAAGGGACCCCTCTAACGAGGCCCCAGGGACCGCGCAGCGGCGCGCCAACCCCAGGACCGCTCCCAAGCTCAGCGCCCCTTGAAGGACGGGGGCCTGCGCTCGACATACGCCGTGAGCCCCTCGGCGGCGTCGTCGGTCGCGAAGAGGCGAGCCTGGAGCTCCCGCTCCAGCGCGAGCCCTTGCTCCAAGGGAAGCTCGAGCCCCGTCTGCACGGCCCGCTTGATGAGGCCCACGGCCATCGAGGCTCGCTTCGGGGGACAGAAGGTCGAGGCATAGGCGAGCACCTGGTCGAGAAAGTCCGCCTCGCTCTCGGCCTGGAGCTGGGCGTTGACGAGCCCCAGCTCGGCGGCCTGCTCAAAGGTGAGCAGATCGCCTGTCGTCATGAGCTCGATGGCCTTGGCGCGGCCCACCGCGCGGGCGAAGCGCTGCGTGCCCCCCGTACCAGGGAGCACGCCGAGCGCGACCTCGGGCAGACCGAGCTTGCCGCTGCCCGAACGCGCGACGCGCAGGTCACAGGCCAAGGCGACCTCGAGCCCCCCGCCGACACAGTGCCCCCCGAGAGCCGCGATGGTGAGCTTGGAGGTATGCTCCAGCCGAAGCAGGGTCTCGTTGGCGTGCAGGCAGAACTGGTACTTGAAGGTGGGAGCCATGGCCTGAAGCGCCTTGATGTCGGCGCCTGCACAGAAGAAGCGCTCCCCCTGGCCCGCGACGACGAGGACATGCACGGCGTCGTCGAACCGGGCCCGCAAGATCGCCTGGTCGAGATCCAGCATCATCTCGTGGCTGTAGCCATTGACCGGGGGATTCGTCAGGGTGATCAAAGCAATCCCCCCGCCAGCCTGCCAGGTAACCAGGCCGCCAGGTAGGGTCTCGGGGGCGCTGAGGGCGTCGCGTGTCGTCATGGGGTCCTCCGTTCGCGCTCAGGCCGTATCTCGATCTGCGGCCCCGTCACCCCAGCCGGTTCGACCCGGCCACCGCTTCGTGTGACGAGACCGTATGACCCCGCCCTTCGTGCCCAACCCCGACGCCTACCGCTGCCTGCAGTGCACCCTGCTCATGGCCCTCCGCGCGCTGGGGGCCCGCCACGTCGATGGGCGCATCCCCGACCTGGACCTGCTCGACACCCTCACCCACCGCCGCCCCGGTGAAGGCACCTGGACCCACGCCGCTTACCTCGCGCTCCGCGGCTTCCCTACCGTGCAGGCCAGAGCCTACGACGCCTTCGACTACCGGGCCTTCGCCCAGAGCCCTACCGCCACCCTCTTCGACGCCTTCCCTCGCGGGATCGCCTCGGCCATGGCCTCGGGCTTCGACCTGGTGGCGGCCGCGAGCCTGGCGCGGGAGCTGCTCGACGATCCACCTCTCGACCTCATCGCTGAGCCTCCAACCCTTCGTCACGTCGACGCGCTGCTCACTGCGGGCTGGCTGCTCCTCGCCAACGTCGACGCGGGGACGCTCAGCGGGCGAGGCCTGACCAGCGGGCACAGCGTGCTGCTCTTCGCACGCGAAGGAGAGGTCTACCGCGTCCACGACCCTGGCATGAAGGGCGAGGGCCGAGCGGATCTGCGGATCTCACGCGAGCTCTTCGAGGCGGCGTGGTCCTTCATGGGCCCGGCTCGACGGGAGCTCTTGGCGCTAAAGGCCGTGTCTCTCGCCCCGTGACGCAGCGTCCTTGCGCGGTTAGTCGACCGCGGAGGTGTGCATGAGACGACCCGAAGGCTCCGCCCCGACCCGCACCCGCCGCGGGAACGCGCTCACCAACGCCGGCATCATCGTCGCCGGCCTGGCCTTCAGCGCCATCGTCATCGACTTAGGGTGGAACTGGGCCCATGTCTCGCGGGTGCAGTACCTCAACGACGCGGTCGCCACGGCGGGTGCGAGCCGACTGGACGGCACCCTCGAAGGCATCGATCGCGCGGAGCAAGCCGCCCTGAAGGCGATGCGGAACAACGACTACTTCGGCTCGGTGGCCTACGGTTCCCTCTTCACCGGCGTCGACAACCTCACGTTCGGGATCCACACCCGGCCCGAGCGAGGGCAAGCGCCCTTGCCGATCGAGCAGAGCTTCAAGCCCGTGACCAACCTCAACGCTGCCAGCGACGAGACCATCGCCCAGATCAACGCCGTGCGCGTGAGCTCGCGCGATGACGCCATCCAGCCCTTCTTGAGCGGGGCGATCTTCAATCAGCACGTCCTACGCGCCGCGAGCCAGTCCACCGCCGTTTCGAACATCTCGGGTGCGAGCAAGGTCGGGTGCTATCTGCCGATCACCGTGCCGGACTGCTACTTTACCGACGATCAGCGCGAGACCTTCGGTCAGCAGACCTTCTATATCCGCGACGATAACAACGCCAACACCGGGAACCTGCGCATGGGGTGGGGCATGGCGAACGGCCAGGGCGCTAGCTACCTCTCCAACCAGATCCGAGGGCAGTGCCAAGGCGGGCTCGCGAGCCTCGGGGACCCCGTCCAGCTCGACAACGGTGTCAAGCAGAGCGTCTTTCAAACCCTGCAGCAGGCCCTGAACAGCTCCGACACCACCTGGGCGCCCGAGATGGGCCCCAAGCCCCCCAGCACCTTCCCGAAGACCCTCGAAGGACCGATCTTCGTCTTTAACGGCGGCCCTGGGTTCTGTGGGGCCGACGCCGGAACAAGACCCTGGACGGGCAGCTACCCGATCTCCGGTATCGCCTGGGGCGTCGTCTACGACATGAAGCTCACGGGAGCCTCTCACGAGCGCTACGCCGCGATCCGCCTTGACTTCGCCCGCTGGCACGACATGGCCAAAGAGGGCGGTGGCCCCAACTACGGGGTCATTCACCGAGGGGTCTCGCAGCTCGTCGAGTGAGTCGGGCCGAGGGCGCCATAGCGCTCCACGTCGTCTCGTAGGTCTTGGCGAAAGGCTGGTGCAAGATCAGGGCAAGAGTCCTTGGATCGCCCGACTATGCTCGCGGCCGATCGATGCACCTAGCCACCGACCCAGCCCGCAGCTACACTCCCTTACAACCCTCTTCCTCTCGACTCTCGTGGAGCCCTCATGCGACGCTACCGACGCGGAAACGCCATCACCAATGTGGGCATCATCATCGGTGGCTTGATGTTCTCGGCCTTGGTCATCGACCTCGCCTGGAGCTGGGCGCACGTCGCCCGAGTGCAGTACCTCAACGACGCCGTGGCGACCGCTGCGGCGAGCCGCATCGACGGCACCGACGAAGGGATCGCCGCTGCCTATATCGCCGCCGAAGAGGTCATGCGCACGAACGACTACTTCGGCCGCAGCGCCTACGAGAGTCTCTACGGAAGCTCCGTCGAGCTCGAGTTCGCGATCTACGAGCCTCCCGAGTCCGAAGAGGGGAGCACCCTACCGCGGGCCGCCTTCGACGAGAGCTTCCTCTTCCCGATCGACCTCGGCACCGCCTCCGAAGACGACGTGGCGCTGATCAATACCGTGCGAGTCACCTCCTCCGACAACGCGATCAGCCCCTTCTTCGCCACCGCCATGTTCGGCGCAGGAGACATGGCCGCCGCCAGCCGCTCCACCGCGGTCTGGGGCCGCGACGGCGCGGGCTCGACGAGCTGCTACATCCCGATGACCGTCCCAGACTGCTACTTCACGGGGGACCAGCTCAACGACTACGCGCAGCAGGACTTCGTCATCCGCAACAACAACAGGAACAACTGCCCCGCCTCCAAGGACGAGTGCGACGAGTCGGAGACGGACGAGCTGGCCGAAGACTTCGCCGGCACGCGGAGGATGGGCTGGGGCTACCTGGAAGGTAACACTGGTGCCGCCTACCTCACCGGCGTCATCCAAGGGGGCTGCGACAACGACTTGGCTAAAGTCGGGGATCCCATCGGCCTCGACAACGGCATCAAGCAGAGCACCCTCAGCGCCCTCGATGCGGAGCTCTCCAGCTCCACCACCACCTTCGATCCCCTCATGAACCCTCCACCCGCGGGGGTCAACAACGAAACCAAGACCTTCGAAGCTCCTATCTTCGTCTTCAACGGGGGCCCTGAGTTCTGTTCGGAGGGGGGCGCTCAGTGGAACGGCACCTACGAGATCACCGGCATCGCGTGGGGCGTGGTCTATGACGTCCAGACCACCGGGAACGCACACTCGCGGTATGCCGCGATCCGGCTCGACTTCGCTCGGTGGCACGACATGGGCCTAGATGGCGGCGGGCCAAACTACGGCGTCCGATCCCTCGGGATTACCCAGCTCGTCGAGTGACGTCCGACTCGCATCAGGTGCGCGCAAGCGAAACGCAACCGAAGCGATAGGCCGAGGCCACCCTCGAGCCACGAGACCGAAAGAGGCGTGCCTGACCCAAGATAGGGCGTGAAGAAAAATTTTCGGCTACTGTGATGACTCCGAGAGCTGCTCTCGGCACCCGCTCCTCGCGAGGTCATCATGCGTCGTCAACGCCGCGGAAACGCCATCACGAATCTCGGTATCACCCTCGGCGGGCTGGCCTTCTGTGCGCTCGTCGTCGACGTCGGGTGGTACTGGACCCACCAAGAACGAATCCAGTCCCTCAACGACGCCGTGGCCACCGCTGCCGCCAGCCAGCTCGACTCTTCCCTGGGAGGCATCGAGCGCGCGGAGCAGGCGGCGCTCGAGGTGATGCAGACGAACGACTACTTCGGCAGCCCGGCTCTGGGCACCCTCTACGCTGGGCCCCAGGACCTGGAGTTCGGCTACTGGATCACCGATCCCGGCGGCGGGGCATACGACACCGACCGATTCGTTCGCGTGAACGTGGCGAGCGCAGCGCTCGAGGACATCAACACCGTCACCTCGGTCCGCGTGAGATCGACGGACCCCGAGGTCAGGCCGCTCCTGGCTGGGATGATCTTGGGCAGCGAGCCCAAGATCGCGACCAGCACCTCGACGGCCGTGAACGGTAAGGCCCCGGTTAGTGGCGTGGGATGCTACCTCCCTGTCGGGATCCCCCTGTGTCACTTCAACCAGAGCGACCTCGAGTCTGCCGCCAACATCGACTTCTCTTTCGATCAGAACGCCCCGAACCGGGTGGCGTGGGGCATGATGCCCGAGAACGGAGGACCGGACTCGGTGGGGCCTCAGCCGACCTTTCCCCGCAGCCAAGAAGCGCTGGCGCGAGACTGCGACATGCTGGGCCCCAGTGACCCGATCTTCCGCGTCAACTCGCGCATGAACTTCACCCAGGGGCTCCAGCAGTCCACCGTCAACCATGTTCGCGCCTTGCTCGGAGCCCCCGACGCCGATCTCTGGCCCGAAGAGATGGGTCCCATACCCCCAGGCCTAGGCGACGACAGCACCCACCCCAACCCGGGTCGCGTGGTCCAGGCTCCCGTCTTTATCTTCGATGGAGGGCCCGGATACTGCAACGGCACGGCCGGCCCTTGGAACGGAAACGAAAGGACGGTGGGCATCGCGTGGGGCGTCATCTACGACATCAACCATCAACAGTCGGGCCAGGGTCGCGGACGAGACATGTCCATCCGCCTGGACTTCGCCCGAATGAAGACCATCTTGGGCGAGGCCGGAGGCTCGGACTTCGACTTCTCCCTCTACGCCCGAACGGTGACCCAGCTCGTCGAGTAGCGCACGAGCTCGTCCTCGTCGCCGTCTCTGTTGCGACCCGCCTCGGCGTGGCGGTATACTGCGACAAGGAGGACGCTGTCGTCCTCCACCCCTCGGGAGCCGTCATGTTCATGTTCCGACGCAAGCGTCGTGGCGCCAACGCCGTAGAGTTTGCCCTGACCGCTCCGGTCGCGATCCTGATCCTCGCTGGGATCATCGACTTCGGGTGGTTCTTCTACCTTCAGCAAGGGGTTCAGACCGCGACCCGTGACGGGGTCCGAACCGCCTCGGTGGTCATCGACCAAACCCAGGCCCAAGGCGTAGCCCAACAGGCCACGATGGATGCGCTCACCCGCAACGGCATCGACAACAGCAACGCCACCGTAGACACGCGGCTCATCCCGCCCCCGCCTGAAAGCGACAACTTCCTGATCGAAGTCACCACCGAGGTCCCCTTCCAGCCCCTCTTCGGGCTCGCGATCCAGCAAGGGCAGCTCAGTATGAACGCGACCCTCGCGATGCGCATCGAGGCACGCCAAGATCCCGACCTAGACAACTAGGCGTCTGCCCTATCCCTTACGGGGAAAGCGCCGCATAAACTCCGCGAGTCGGGCCTCGGCAGCAGCGATGTCGGGGTGTTTCTCGGTCGGCTTGGTCTTCGAGGCCCCTCGAAGCTGCCCGTCGCGGCGCGCGATCTTGCTGTGGAAGGCGGGGATCTCGTCGAGCAGCGCGCATTCGGTGGGCTGAACGCCAAAGCGACCCCGCAAGAAGGTTGGGCGCACCAGCTCAAGCGCGTCGCGGGCACGGGTGACGGCGACGTAGAGCAAGCGGCGCTCCTCTTCGAGGGCGTCGGGGTCTTCGACCGCGTGGGTCGTAGGGAAGTGTCCATCGCCGAGCTGCATGACGTAGACCACTGCCCACTCCAAGCCCTTGGCGGAGTGGATCGTCGAGAGGGTGAGCCAGTCCTCTTCGGCCGGATCGGCGTCGATCTCGGTCTGTTCTGGCGGATCGAGCGCGACCTCCGCGAGCAGGGACTCGAGATCCGTATACTTGGAGGCCAGCTCAGTGAGGGTCTTGAGATCGTTGACCCGCTTGCGATGGTCCTCGTACAGGGTCTCGAGGAGGGGCGCGTAGTACTCGAGCAGGTGAGCCACCAAGGCCTCGGGGCGATCGCTCAGCGGCGCGGCGGCTGAGAGCACCTGCGCCAAATGCGCCAAGGCCGGGCCGTATTTGCGCTTGCGGTAAGGGGTCGGCTCGAGCGAGTGCTCTGGGTGGTCTAGGATCTTCTGGGCGATCCGCTCAGCCGTGACCGCGCCGAGACCGGCGAACCACTGCAAGATCCGGACCCAAGCCATGACGTCGCGGGGGTTGGCCACGACGCGGAGCAAGGCGAAGACATCGCGCACATGGCTCGCCTCGACGAACTTGAGCCCCCCGAACTTGCGGAAGGCAACCCCGGCGCGCTGGAGCTCGACCTCGAGCAGGTTGGAGTGGTAGCCTGAGCGAAAGAGCACGGCCTGGCTGCGATAGTCCAGCCCCTCCGCCTTACGTTCCTGGACCCGCTGCGCGAGGTAGCTCGCTTGCTCTTGCTCGTCGTAGGTGGTGACCAGCTCCGGTCGCTCTGGGGAGCTCCGCTCCGAGAACAGCACCTTGCCATAGCCTTCCGCGGCGCTCTGCAGCACCCCATTGGCCAGGTCGAGCACCGGCTGCACGCTGCGGTAGTTCTGCTCGAGCCGGATCACCTCCGCGTGGGGGAAGAGCTCGGTAAAGTCGAGGATGTTTCGGACGTCGGCCCCGCGGAAGCCATAGATGCTCTGCGCTTCGTCGCCCACCACCATCAGGTTGCCGTGCAGGTACGAGAGCAGACCCGTAATCTCGGCTTGGAGGCGGTTGGTGTCTTGGTACTCGTCGACCAGCAGGTAGCGCACGCCCCGCGCCAGGTGCTCGCGCCGATCCGGGTGATCGCGCAGGAGCTCGACCATGCGCACCAGCAGATCATCGAAGTCCATGACGTTCTGCTCGCGCTTCCGCTCCGTGTAGCGCACGGCGAGCCGCTCGATCTCGGGCGCAAACTCAAGATATTGAGGGTAAGAGGCATCGATGAGGTCTGCCAGGGGGCGGCCGGTGTTGATCTGCTTGCTCACCAGCTTGAGCAGGGTGCGCCGCTGCGGCGCTCTTCGCTCGCGCCCCCCAAGGCCGACCTCGCCCCGGACGAGGCCAACGAGGGCCTCGGCGTCGGCGCGATCGAGCACGGTAAAGTCACGCGAGTAGCCCAAGGCATCGGCGTGTCGGCGAAGGGCCGAGACCGCGAAGCTGTGAAAGGTGCCTCCCCGGACCGCCTTCGCCTGATCCCCGACCATCGCTGAAGCCCGATCGAGCATCTCGCGGGCGGCGCGCCGTGTGAAGGTGAGCAGCACGATATCGCGAGGATCGACCCCCTCGTCGACCAGCCAGGCGACCCGGTGGACGAGGGTGCGAGTCTTGCCGGTGCCGGCACCCGCGACGACGAGCTGCACCCCATCAGGGGCAGTCACAGCGGCCTGCTGGCCAGGGTTGAGGTCGGAGAGTCTCATGGGCGAGGGCTAACGCGCCCCAGGTGAGCGGCTGCCCCTTCAAGCGGATCGCTCTCGATGTGCCAAGGTTCAGCGGGAGGACTCCTCTAGGAGAGGACCGCTCAAGGGGGTCCCTTCCCCCCCCTGGCCAGGCTCGTGCATGGTGCCTAGACTCTGCCTCGATCAGGAGCTCCGATGCCTCAGCCACCTCGCGCCCCCAAGCGTCCTCACCTCCACACCGAGCACGGCGTCGAACGCCTGGATCCCTGGCACTGGATCAAGGATCGCGACGATCCCGAGACCCTCCCCTTGCTTCAGGCCGAGAACGCGTGGCTCGAAGAACAGAGCGCTCCCCTCGCCCCTCTGCGAGAGCGCCTGTACGACGAGCTGCTCTCCCGCATCCAAGAGGACGATGCCTCGCCCCCCGTGGTCCTCGACGGCTACCTCTACTACCGCCGCACCGAGCAGGGTCGTCCCTACACCCTGCACTGTCGCAAGCGTGGACCCGACGCGGCCGAGGAGCTCCTCCTCGACGAGAACGTCCTCGCCGAGGGCCACGACTACTTCCGGTTGGAGCAGCTCGAGGTCTCCCGCGATCACCAGAAGATCGCGTGGCTACAGGACCTCGATGGGGGCGAGCGCTTCACCCTCTTCGTGCGCGACCTCAAGACCGGGCTGACCACCTCGATCGCGACAGGCCTCAAGTGGAGCTTGGCCTGGTCAGCGGATGGGGCGTGGCTCTTCGCGACCCGCAGCGATCACGCGCAGCGCCCCTGCGAGATCTGGCGCTTCCCCGCAGACGGTAGCGGCACGGGGGAGCAGGTCTTGGCCGAGCCGGACGAGCGCTACTTCCTGGGGGTCCGACGGAGCCGCGACTGGGGATACCTGCTGCTCGAGGCCTCGAGCAAGACCACCTCTGAGGTCTACACCCTCGACGCCCACCGGCCGCTCGAGCCCCCCAAGGTGGTGTGGCCGCGCCGCCCCGACGTGCTGTACGACGTCGAGCCGCGCGGAGCCCACTTCTACGTCCTCTCGAACGACGAGGGGGTGAACTTTCGCCTGGTGCGGGTGCTCGCCGCCGATCCCCAGGGCGAGGCGCAGGTGATCCGGCCCCACGACCCCCAGGTCTACCTCACCGATGTGCAAGCCTTCGCCAACCACCTCGTGATCTGGGAGCGCCGAGACGGCATGCCGGCGGTCTGCGTGCGCGAGCTCGCCACGCAGGAAGAGCACCACATCGCCATGCCCGAGCCGGCCTTCGACGTGCGCCCCGAGGCCAACCCCTCCGCGCAGTCCTCCATCCTGCGCCTGGTCTACACCTCTCCCAAGACTCCGCCCAAGACCTGGGCTTACGACATGGCGACCCGAGAGCGGACCGTACTCAAGGAACACCCCGTGCCGGGCTACGATCCCCAGAGGTACGCCGTCGAGCTGGTCTGGGCGACCGCCCACGATGGCGAGGCGATCCCGATCAGCCTGCTCCGCCCTCGCCACCTCGACCTCACCAACGGCCCTCACCCCCTCTTCCTCATCGGCTATGGCAGCTACGGGCTGTCTTATCCCGCCAGCTTCCGCTCGAGCAGGATCTCGCTCGTCGATCGGGGGGCGATCGTAGGCATCGCCCATATCCGAGGGGGGAGCGAACGCGGACGCCACTGGTACGAGAACGGGAAGTTCGAGCACAAGGCCAACACCTTCCTGGACTTCATCCATGCCACCGAGCACCTCCAGCGCTCCGGGTGGACCACGCCCGCGAAGACCGTCATCCAGGGCGGCAGCGCGGGGGGCCTGCTGATGGGAGCGGTGATGAACCTGCGCCCGGAGCTCTTCAGAGCCGTGGTGGCGAACGTGCCCTTCGTCGACGCCCTCAACACCATGCTCGACGCCGACCTGCCCCTCACCGTGACCGAGTACGAAGAGTGGGGCGACCCCAACGAGCGCGAGGTCTTCGACCGGCTCCGAAGCTACGCGCCCTACGAGAATGTCTGCCCGAAGCCCTATCCCGCGACCTACGTCACGGCGGGTCTGAACGACCCCCGCGTGGGCTACTGGGAGCCGGCCAAGTGGGTGCAGAAGCTTCGAGCGTGCACCACCAGCGACGAGCCGGTCCTCTTTCGAGTCCACCTCGGCGCAGGGCACGCAGGCAAGTCCGGGCGGTACGGGCAGCTCGAAGACCTGAGCTGGGAGCTGAGCTTCGTGATCGACAAGCTCGGGCTGGCGGATCAGACCCCTGAGCTCAAGGATCGTTGAGGTAGCCACAAGCACGGGTCAGGCCGGCCTTGCACGCCTTGACCAACGAGGGGCGGGCGGCCTCGCGGTCCTCCTCGACCCCGACGCCCTCCATGAGAAGGGTCGCATGCAGCAGGCACGAGTTCGGAAGGTCTGCATCGCACGCCTTGCTCGCCAAGGCGAAGGCGTGCTCATAATCGGCATCGACCCCCGCGCCCCCCTGGTAGACCAGGATCAGTCGAGAGCACGACGTGTCGTCGCCGAGCTCGCAGCCCCTCGCCCACCACTCGATCGCGCGCTCGGTGGACGCGACCTTTGTTATTCCTTCTTGGCTTGCGATCCCCGCGAGGAAGCACCCTTGCGCCTCGCCCACCTCGCACGCCTGACGGGAGAGCTTGACCGCCTCATCCATGTCGAGCACCCCAAACTTATCGTCAGCGTACACCGTCGCCGCCGCGATACAGCTCAGGCCGAGTCCACCCTCGCAGCCCCGCGACAAGAGCGCGAGCCCCCGGCGTAGATCCTCGGGCCGTCGGGCCTCGCTGCGAATCAAGATGTTTCCGCCCATCATGCAGCCGGTATACTCCTTGAGGTCGCACGCCCGCTCATAGAACTCGAGCGCCTTGAGCAGGCTCGCCGGACGAGCCCGCTGCGGGGAGTCCGGGATGTAGGTCGAAGCCAGCACCATGCAGGCCTCAGCTTCGCGCTGTTCCGTGCATCGGGCCTCGATTTTGGCGAGCTCCTGCGCCGACAGCAGCACCGGCTCCGCAGGGGGATCCGCCGACGGCGTACCGCCGCTTGAGGTGGAAGCCTGGGGGGCAGGGAGCGGCTTGGGTGCTGCGGGGGGTGAAGCAGCCCTCACCGAAGACGGCTCAGCCTCGACGTCGACCGTCTCAGAGGAAGGGCAACCGAGGAGCGAGAGCAGCGCGAGGAGTGTGAATCGAGACAAGGGGAGCTCCCTAGGCGAGGGACCAACCTAACCCACCCCCTCGCGTAGAACTCAGTCCACGGTGAGAAAGAGGTTGAAGAACCCGCTGTCTTGCACCTCGATCTCGACCTCTTCCCATGAGTCCGACCGGAGCAGCGCGGCGGCAGCCCCCGCAGACTGACCGATCTCGTCGACCTTGTAGTGCCCTTCGTCGAGCATGAAGAGGAACTCGAGGACGTCCCCTTCTGCCAGCAGGGCGTCGTGAGGGCCGTAGAAGGTGGAGAGGCGCAGCGTGTAGATGCCGTCGCCCGCCACCGCGTCACCCTGCAAGCCATCGTCACGCAGCGCCAAGGGGTCCCAGCCCCAGTGGCTTCCGATGACGGTCACGAGCTCGGGAGGGGTCCCGTCGAAGGGCGGTACCAGCTCCGAGACATCGAGGGTCAGCCGGAGGTCGATGCGGGGGATCGTGGGCATGACGTGACCTTCCGCCTCGATGGGCCCTTCGCTCCCCGCGGGGACCTCGAAGCTGCCGTTCGACCCTTCCCAGATCCACTCCCCATCATCGCCGTCAAAGTTCACGATGGCCCCATACTCGAAGGTGCGATCCTCGTCGTTGGGGGTCCAGAGCGAAACGGACCAGACCCCATCGTGCGCCACGGCATCGCGCGGCTCATGACCGCCGTGGGTCCAAGGGCCGTCGTCGTGCACGAGGGCGTAGGGGCCGGCCCACGCCCCATCGAAGAGGGCGACGCGCGTCTCGTCATTCACCTCGAAAGAAGCCTTCCACGCCAGCGCGTCGAGAGAGGTATAGGTGCGGCTGCCGGAGTCGTCGATGAAGAAGGTGATCTCGGCGTGGTCTTCAGGGGGGACGAAGGCCAAGCCTTGAACGGGGTAGATCCCACGGAAGGAGGGCTCGATCGTGGCCGAGAACCGAAGGTCGGGCACGATGTCGACCCCCGAGCCGGTCTCGGTGAGGCCATAGACCGGCACCAGACCCAGGGGGATCGGCGCAAAGGGAGGCTCCATCGGGAGGAGGCGGGTCCAGATCCCGTCGCCTGCGACCTGCCCTTCGGGCTCGTGACCGCCGGCGCTGATGGGCCCATCATCGTACAGCCTGGGGAAAGGGCCCGCGGAGGTCGGATCCGAGACCAGCCAGCCGCTATCATCGACTCGGACAGCTCCGCGGTACCCGAGCGCTGCGTCGGTCGAGAAGCGACGATGGACCGAGTCGTCGATGGAGAGAAGAAGCTGGAGATCCGGAACGACGGTGTCGGTGTCGCTGTCCGTGTCGCTGTCCGTGTCGCTGTCCGTGTCGCTGTCCGTGTCGCTGTCGAACTCCCTTCACATCTCGATATACATATCGGTCTGCGTGTGGGTGTAGTTGTGGGGGGGGGGGGGGGGGGGGGGGGGGGGG
>REDI01000013.1 GCA_007693595.1 Deltaproteobacteria bacterium
CCCCCCCCCCCCCCCCCCCCCCCTCTTTTTCTTTATCAAGCCGCCCACCGACAGCGACCTCGCCCGACACCGACACCGACACCGACACCGACACGGACACGGACACGGACACCGAAACGGATCTGCCTGTGGGCTCCGCCGTGGGGGAGTGGATCGGGCGGACCTTTACGGTGACCCTGGACTCTTGGTCGGAGGAGGGGGAGCTGCCCTCCGGGCGTGGGGACATCAGCGGCGTAGGCACCCGCATGCTCTCCATGTACTTCCTTCGCTACGAGGCCTCGGGCGACGGTGCCCTGGAGTCGCACGAAATCACCCAGACCTACGACAGCGGGGTGGTCCTCTCGTCCACCACAGAGGTGGATCTTCGCGAGGGGACGTGGACGGTCGAGGGGCCTCGCAGCTTTCGCTTCGACTACATCGGCCAGGATGGCGTCGCGCGAAGCATGGGGTGTGACTTGGATCGAGAGGAAGACCTCTTCTGCACGCTCAGTCTGGAAGGCGTGACGTCGGAGTTCACCTTCGAGTCCGGAGTCATCGACGAGTGGGAGGCGCCGATGGACTGACGGTGCTGGCGGGAGCGTCCGGGTCTGCGCCGCCGGAGTCATGGTCGGGATCAGGCCCTGGGGGATCGCACGCCACGCACGGGGCGCAGAAGACCCCTCGCTCCGGTGTGCAGGCGCACGGGCAGAAGGGGCATGGCCCCTGGTGACGGGCCCGTCGGGCCGCCTCGGCCTCGGCGAAGCCCTCGCAGTCGGGGAAGGGGCCCTTCTTTGGGGTGGGCCTGGGCTCGACCGTCTCTGGGGTCGTGTCGACGCTGCGTTCGGGCGGCGCGCGTCCGGTCGAGCAGGCCAAGAGGCAGAGTGAGAGCAGGACGATCCTCATGATCGCAGTATACAGGCGCGCGCGGCCTGCGGCGCGATAGCCTCCCCCCTCGGAGGCCGCCGCCATGACCCACCCCGTGCTCCCCCTCCCCGACGCGCCCCTCGACGAGGTCTGCGAGCGGCTCCCGGCCGACCACGCGCTCCGTGCGCCCGACCGGCTCCAGGCCCGGCTCAGCCCTCCGGAGGGGGCGGGGTGGATCGCCCTGGGTCCTGGGCGGAGCGTGGCCCTGGTCGCGCCGATCCGGCTGACGAATGGCGGAGAGGTCCTCTCTGCCCTCGAGGTGGTCGCGGTAGAAGGCCAGCCGTCGGAGCGGGTGCAGCTCGCCGACGCCTTACGACAGAGGCTCACGTTCCCCCTCGTGGCCGTCGGCTCTGCGCCTCCGTTGCCCGGCTTGGCACGGCGCGCCGCCCTGCGGCACTGGGTCACGGGCCCCGATCCCTTTGTTCCCCTCCAGCCTACCCTCGCGGCGTGGACCGAGGCGCACGCCGGCCTCGCGCGGGAGCGAGAGGGTCGGTGGGGTGTTCAGCGGAGCCTCGCGCGACTCCGATGGCGCTACGAGGGGGCTGACGTCACCGCCATGCACGTCCTACAGGGTGAGCGACCCGTCGGCTGGATGACCCTTCGAGCGCTGCCCGCTCCTCGTCGACTGCGGGTGGTCGAGCTGCACGCCCTACACCGCACCGCGCACTACGCGCTCCTCAAGGCCGCGCGCCGCCTCTCGTGGGATCTCGGGGCCTTGCCCGTGAGCCTGCCCGGCGCGGTGATGTCGCGACGCTACGCCTTCACTGCGGGCTACCTGCCCTCGGGGCGACGCGTGGCGGTCTTTGGCTCCGCCACCTTGCCTCATGGGGACTACCGGGCTTTTGCGAGCGACGTCGGGTAGGCTCCGCGACGCAGGGCAGCCACGATCCGCGTGCCACGATAGGCGATCCCATGGACCATGACTTCGTCGCGACCGTCTCTCGTGGGCTCGAGCCCGTCCTCGCGCAGGAGCTCGCCGAGCTCGGGATCGGCGGGATCCGGCAGGAGCGCGCCGCCGTGCGCTTCTCGGGGCCGCTCGCGGTAGGCTACCGCGCATGCGTCGGCTCCAGGCTCGCCAGCCGCGTCCTCCTCGAGATCGCCGAGGTCCCCGCCCCCGATGGCGACGCGCTCTACGAGGGCGCCCGCCAGATCCCTTGGCAGGAACACCTGGGCCCCCGCGAGACCCTCGCCATCCGGTTCGCCGGCAAGAATCGCAAGATCCGCCACCCTCATTACGGCGCCCTCCGGGTCAAGGACGCCATCTGCGATGCCCTGCGCGATCGCGAGGGCGCTCGCCCCTCCATCGATCGCGATGATCCCGACGTCCAGGTACAGGTACACCTGCGCGGTGGCCGGGCGGGTCTGAGCATCGATCTCTCCGGCTCTCCGCTTCACCTTCGAGGGCGGGACCGCGACGGTGGGCCCGCGCCCCTCCGCGAGACCCTCGCCGCCGGCCTGCTGCTTCTGTCGGGTTGGCCGTCGCGGGGCCCGCAGGGGGCGCTGCTCGTCGATCCCATGTGCGGCTCGGGTACGATCGTCGCCGAGGCGGTCGAGATCCTCGATGGCCTCTCCCCTGGACTGCGTCGAGAGCACTGGGGCTTCTCGTGCTGGCGGGGGCACCACGAGCCCATCTGGCGCGACGTGCTGGCCGAAGCCCGCGATCGCGCCCGACCGGCGGGGCCGATCCAGATCTTCGCCTCCGACCTCGACCCCGCGCAGGTCGAGCGGACCCGCGACAACCTCGAACGCGCCGGCCTCGCCGGTCGGGTCCAGATCCGCCAGGCGGCGCTCACCGAGGCCGAGCCTCCCGGCTCAGGTCGCGACGAGCTCCCGCACGGCCTGGTCGTCACCAACCCCCCTTACGGCGTGCGACTGGGCGAAGAAGACGAAGTCCTCGCCCTCTGGCGCACGCTGGGGAACGTGCTTCGCCGGCGCTTTCTGGGCTGGGAAGGCTGGATCCTTGCGGGGGACCCCGAGCTGGCCAAGGGCCTGGGGCTGCGACCTCGTGCGAGGCACGTGATCTTCAACGGCCCCCTCGAAGGGCGCGTGCTCGAGGTGCCCATCTCGCCCCGTCCGGTCCAGCGGGACGTCGAGCCGGGCGACGACTAGCGCCGCGCGCGGATCTCGCGGCCATCGTCGGATCGGAGGATCAGCTCGTCTTCGTCGAGGTGGTAGCGGCTGATCTTGGGCAGGAGTAGGAGGAGGGCGTTCTCTTGCTCGGTGCGCACGCCTTCACAGGCCATCTTGGTAGACATGGCGGGCTGAAACGAGATCCCCTCGCCGGGCGCCGAGACCTTGGTGCTGAAGCGGTTGCAGCCGCCGTGGCCCGTGACCTCGCCGTCTGCGGTGATCCGCAGGGTCGGGGGCTGCTGCTCTGAGATCTTGGACCCGCTGATCGCGGTGAGGATCCACGGCCCTTCCAGGAGCTCGATGGGCAGGCCTCCGCAGCCGCTCAGCTCGACGCGGCCGACGGTGAGGGTGGCGGTGGCCGGGTAAGGGGTGCCGCTCATGTCGTCGGTGCAGGGGGTGCTCCCCAGGCGGAGCGTGATCCCCGCGTCGGTGGAGGTCCAGGTGCGCTCCTGATCGGTCACGACCGACTTGCTTACGGTGAAGCGCATCGGCGGTTGGCCCATGCGGTCGAGCACGCCGTCGGAGCCGGTGATGCGGACGCTCCAGGAGGGCTCGTTGCCCTGGGCGACCACGGGGCGATCCTTGACGGGCGGGCGTCCGACGATCACGAACTGCCGCTCCAGGTCGAGGGGGTAGCGCTCAGCGTGAAAACCGCCCCCTTGCAGATCGGAGATCACCGTGCCGGGCTCGAGGCGGTGCTCGGGAGGCGGACCCATGGGGCTATCTTTGCGGAGGTCGACCACCCAGAGCGAGCCGCCGGGCTTGAGCGCTTCGAGCAGCAGGGCGGCGTAGGCGTCGCGGTCCGAGAAGTGGTGCCAGGTGTTGACGGTGAGGATCCGATCGACGGAGCCAGGCTCGAGGGCGGGGTGATCGGGCTGGGAGAGCACGATCTGCACATTGTCGAGCCCTTGGTCGACCGCGATCCGCTCGACGTAGCGAAGCATGTTCGGCTCGATGTCGGCGGCGAGCACCTCGCCCTCGTCCCCAACGGCCCGTGAGAGGTGCGGGACGAAGTAGCCGGTGCCTGTGCCCAGATCGGCCACGGTCATGCCGGGCTCCAGCTCCATGGCCTCGAGCAGGGCTCGGGGCTTTTGCCAGGCGTCGCGAGCCGGGTCATTCCAGTGCTTGGCGAACTTCTCGGGCTCGTCGAACCTGTGGTCCTTGTGGTTGTGACGGTGGCCTGGATCCTCGTCGCCGGGTGGATCTTCGGGCTCGGTGGGACCCCCGAGCTGCCGGGGCGTGCCGCAGGCAGCGAGCAGCAAGGTGAGGGTAGCGAAGCGGGTCATGCGGGCTCCTGGTCTCGCCCCTTCCATACGCACCCAGGCCAAGCCCGGCCACCGCGCCGCTGCGGGCTGCCGCGGAAACCGTCTCGCGACGCGCGGGGCGAAGAGGGCGCCTGGTTTGAAGGGGGATGCACGCCCGGCGAAAGAGGGGCTGGGTCGTGCCGCCTGCGACGTCGCGTCAAAGTGGGCGCTCTCAGGGGCGGCGTCAGGGTTGGAGGGCCCAGGCGATCGCGCGGTCCAAGGTCCCATCCAGGAGCGTCGACGCGAGCCGGTGGCCGTCGTCGATCTCCCAGAGTTCGGCGTCGGGGCTGGTGGCCGCGAGGGCGCGGGCATCGGCGAGGGGGACGACGTCGTCGTGGCGGCCGTGGATCAGTAGGCAGCGCACTCCCGCGGGCAGCGTGCGGTGGGGGGTGAGCTTCAGCCCGGCGCCGGCCATGAAGATCGAGGGGCCGGTCCAGCCGCCCTCGTGGAGCAGCCGGAGCAGCACTGCGCCTCCGAAGCTGGAGCCGATCACCAGCCGGGTCTGCGGGCCGATCGCCTCGCGGGCTCGCGCCAGGGGTCGCTGGAAGGCTGCGTCGTAGCCGGGGTAGGGATGCTCCCACCGCTCGGGATCGGGCAGAGCGTCGCGGGCCTCGATCGCCTTGCGGGTGTCGAGGGCGGGCAGCGAAGCACGGTAGCGCTCGCTCAGGTAGGAAGCCTTGCCGCCGTTGGGCACGCCGCGATCATCGGTGCGGCTCTCGAGGCCGTGGAGGAAGACGAGGCTACGTTCGGGCAGGTTCATGGGCGCTCCGGGTAAGGAGCGAGGACTAACCCGCGCGGGCCGATCGACGGACCGGGGCCGGGTCGCACGCCTCCAGCAGCAGATCGGTCCACCGATCCATCAGGTCCCGGCCGGCCTCGCGGGCGATCAGCACCAGGGTGGAGCCGGCCCAGCCCTCGGGGGGAGGGTCGAGGGCGCGGGCGGGGAATACCGCCTGCTGCACCGACTGGATCAGCAGGTGGTCACCACTCCTTTGGTCCCTGACGATGCCCTTGACCCGCAGGAGGGTCTCGCCGTCGAGCTGCACGATGAGGCGCAGCGCGAGGAGTAGGGTCTCGGGGTTGACGGTCTCGGGAAGGGTCAGGGTTCGGGTCAGGGTCGAGGCGGGACCGTGGTGCAGCCACCGCTCGGCCTGGGCGCGGGCCTGGATGCCCTCGGCGGGGCGGGTGCGAAGGAGCCAGGCGGGATCGACCTGCCCGTGCACGGCCTCGATGACCTCGGAGGCAGGGGCGACCGCGCTCAGGCGATCGCGTAGCGCCGGCACCCTCCCCGGAGCGAGATCGACCTTGGACAGCACGATCCGGTCGGCGACCTCGACCTGGGCCTCGGCCTCGGGCTCGTCGAGCAGGGCCTCCCCGCGCTCGGCGTCGACCACCGCGATCACCCCGGCCACGTGGACCTGGTGCTTGAGCCGGGGATGATCGCCCAGACCTTTGAGGATCGGCGCCGGATCGGCGAGGCCGGTCGTCTCGACGAGGATCCGGTCGGGTTCCATCCTCATTGCCCGCTCGATCGCCACGAAGAGCTCCCCGTGGATCGTGCAACACACGCACCCCGAGGCCAGCACCGCGACCCCGTCTTCGACCTCTTGAAGGAGGTGGTGGTCGATCGAGAGCTCCCCGATCTCATTGACCAACACCGCGATGCGCTCGCCGGTTCCCTCGGCCAGCAGCCGCGCGAGCACGGTGCTCTTTCCGGCGCCGAGAAAGCCGGTGAGGAGGTGGAGGGGCAGGCTCATGGGGTCTCGCGGGCTGCGCGGCGGGCCAGGAGGGGGGCGGTGTCGATCTTGAACAGGGCTGCCGCGGTCTGCCAGGCGATGTGCTCCAGGTCTTCGGGGGCGAACTCGAGCTCCTCCAGAAAACGGAGGTAGGGGCCCATCTCGACCAGGGGCCAGTCGCTCCCGTACATCAGCTGCTTGCCGGGATCGCCCATGTAGATGATCATCTCCTTGAGCCGCATCGCGACGTATCGCTCGAACTCATAGGTGAACTTTCCGAGGGTCAACCCGGAGATATCTGCAAAGACGTTGTCGTTCTTGTACAGGACCTCGGCGGCGTCCTGGAACCACGGGTTGCCCAGGTGACACATCACGATCTTGACGTCGGGGTGGTCGACGGCCACGTCATCGACGAGCAGGGGGTGGGCCATGCGCACCTTGGCGGTGCGGCTGTAGGTGTCGCCGGTGTGGATCATGACCGGCACGTCGTGCTTGGCGGCGATGCGGAACACCGCTTCGAGCGAGGGGTCGTTGATCGGGTACAGGTCGTAGCCTGGGTAGAGCTTGATCCCCTTGACGATGCCGTCCTGGATGCGCTCCTCGAGGGTGAACAGATCGGTCCGCTCCTCGCCGCGCCATCGCAGGCCCTCCACGATGGTGGCACGGGGGTCGCCAGCCAGAAGATCGAGGACCTCCTCGGCGCTGGGGCGGTCCTGGTTGACCTTGTACGAGGTGATGACCACGGCGTGATCGACCCCGAGGGCGTCCATCTCCGAGAACAGGATCTGCACGTTCTCCGCGGTCGGTCGCCGCTCGGACTCGTGGTAGTTGTTGAGGTGGACGTGGGTGTCGATCAGCAGCTTTGGGGTCAAGCCGAAAACTCCGCGGTTGGTGAGGCAAGGTATTCCCCTAACCGGGCAGTCGCCGCAATAGAGCCGAGAGCCACGAGACCGGTGCGAACCCGCCGATCAGAAGCGCGATCATCAGCAGGCTGAACCAGACCAGCGGACCAAACAGCAGCCCGATCAGCAGGTGGAGCAGCAGGCCGAAGACCAGCGCCGGGATCCGGGTCGCGGCGAAGGCGAACAGGGCGATAGCGAAGGTCTCGAAGATTAGGGTGGACCAAAGCATCGCCGTCCACATGGCGGGGAAGGAAACGTTCGCGATCCAGTAGGAAACGGTGGTCTGGTAGCTGTCGTGGAGGTGGGTCCAGAGCAGATCGTCGCGGGTGAGCCACTCACCGCGGGCCTTGCACAGGCCGCTGCTCGTATACAAGACCAGCACCAAGGCTTGAAGGGCGCGCAGCTCGCCGGGTGCGCCGTGGGTGGGGCGCTCGCTCGGCGCGGTCTGCTTGTGGGCTCGCCAGGCGTCGATCCCCCAGCGCGCCCCCGCGACTGACAGCGCGAGACACAGGGCGATGATGCCTCCGAGCTTGCTCACGGTGAACGCCGCGAGGCGGTCGGCGAGGGCGACGTAGAATAGCGTGCCGGCGAACACGATCCCGGCGGCGCGGGTCTTGAACCCGAGCGAGAGGCACAGGCCGGAGACCACCATGACCGCCCCGAGCAGCCAGGCGAGCGGATCGGGCAGGGGAGGGAGGTAGAGCGGCTGCCGCCAGTCGGGTCCTCCGAGATCGGGCACGGAGAAGCCGGTGCGCCCCAGCCAGTGGTCGGCGTACCACAGCCGATGGGACATGAAGCCGAGGATCGCCAGCGGCGCGGTGATGCGCAGGAAGGCCAGCCGCTCCAGCGGCGCCGGGTCCCACAGCTTGCTCATGGGGCCACCCGGCACTGGCGCTCCCGGCGGCTCGCCGGGGTATAGAACCAAGCCTTCACCTGATCCTTGGGGATGTCCGCCAGGGGCTTGGCGCGGAAGCGAGGCACGGGCCGCTCGTCGATCGCGGGGAGGGGGTGGCGCACGCTGCTCAGACGGATCCCGCCGATCTCCTGGCCCGGCACCGCGTCGCGGTTGACCCGCTCTACGAGGTAGGACTCAAGGGCCTCCATGGCTTTGCGCTCGCGCCGATAAAAGAACCCGGTCCGATGCAAGCGGCTCTCCTTGTTGTCGGCGTGGATCGGGAAGTAGGGCGTAGCGTCTAGCTCGGTGAAGCCCTGGTCCGCGCAGCTCCACGCCTCGACCCGGTACTCGATCGCCATGCGGGCGGCCTTGGGAAAGAGGCAGGCGACCTGCGTAAAATAGAGGATGGGACCGGGCAGCTGCCGAGGCCAGGTCGCCCCCACCGAGCCGGCGAGGATCGTGAACAGGTAGGCGCTGAACAGCGCGGCGCCGCCGATACGGGCCCATCGGGGGCTGAGCCCTGTGAGAGGAGGGGGAGACATGGGGCGCGGCTAACGTGAGATCGAGGGTCGAACCATCGCAGCGGTTGTGGTACGGCCCGCTTAGCCCAGGCGGACTGCCTGCTGGAGACGCCCATGATCGCCTTGATGGCCCTCGCCTTCGCCAGCCCGCCCGACGCCGAAGCCCTCGACGCCTTCCTGCGCAGCCACGCGGAATCCGGCACCTTCGTCGGCGCGGCCCGGGTCGAGGCAGGGGGCGAGGTCCTGCTCGATGCGACCTACGGCGACGTAGCTGACCGCGCCGTCTGTCGTATCGGATCGGTCAGCAAGAGCTTCACCGCGGCCGCGCTGATGGCGCTGGTCGGCAAGGGGCTTGTCGAGCTCGACGATCCGGTCCAGCGCTACGTCCCGGAGCTGCGCGACCGCCTCGACGGCGAGGGGCCGACCCTGCGCCACCTCCTCCAGCACCGGGGCGGGCTCTCCGAGCCGATGGTCAACCCGTGGATGGCGCCACCTCCCGACTTTCAGGCTTACCTCGCCGTCGTCGGGCCACAGGTCGAGGTCGAGGCCGCCCCCGGCGCGCGCATGCGGTACAGCAACTTCGGCTACACCCTGCTCGCACGGGTCGTGGCGGTGGTCGGCCAGGGCACCTACGAGGAGGTCCTCCGGCGCGAGATCCTCGACCCCCTCGATCTGGCCGACACCGGCCTGAACCCCGATGAGGCCCGGCTTATCCGAGGCCGGCTCGCCTCTCCCCTCGGCCTGATCGACGCCCAGGCAGCGCTGCCCAGGGTCATCGCCTACGACTACCGCTGGCCCTACGCCGGCGACGGAGGCCTCTCCTCCACGACCGCCGATCTCGCCGCCTTTGCGCGTGGTCTGCGCGAGCCCGGCCTGCTGTCCGACGAGGTGCGCGCGACCATGCTCACCCCCCACCCCGACGACCCGACGGCACTCGGCTTTATTCGCCGCGATCATCACGCCTGGCATAACGGGGCGCTGGTCCCGCTCGGGATCTACGCCTACCTCCGCTGGTCTCCGGACGACGACGTGGTGGTCGCCCTGTGCGGCTCGCCGACCATCACCGATGTCTCCGTCGAGTGGGGCCCCGCCGCGGAGTCGGTGCTCGCGGGGGAGCCATCGGATCTCCGAGTCTCCGCCTCCCCCTTCGGGTGGATCGCGGCCGCCTCGGTGCTTCGGCTCTCCTGGCTCGTCGGGCTGCTCGGGATCGGGCTCGCAGGTGCCGTCGGAGGCCGACGCTCGACCCGGATCAGCGCCATGGTCGGCGGGGCCGGCGTCTCCTTGCTCGGGCTCGGCTTGGTGGGGCCGTGGCATGGGGTCGTCGGCGCCGTCCTCGCGATCGCCCTCGGGGGAGGGCGCTGGGCGGTTCAACGACCGACGGAGTGGGGCCGTTGGGGCTGGAACGGCCTGTTCGCGGCGGTGCCGATCCTGCTCGCGGCCGGGGTGCTAACCGTCTTGCTGGCGTTGATGGATGGATATGTCGAGAACATCTGGTCTTTGGGGGTGGGGTCTTAACCCTCGGGGCCTCGCAAGGGTTCTGGTTCGCGTTCGCGTCGCACGTCCTTTAATCTGTTCGTCGAAAAACAAGCGAGGCTCCTGTAGTTGACTTGTCGAGTTGGATCGGGACGTGCAAGGTACACATCCCTTCCGGGTCATGACTTGCCTTCCAAGGCCGGCCATCGGTCCGACGGTTCGGGAACCCGGCTCGCAGGGTCCTACCGTCTTCCCAAGGGTGCAGTCCGTCGACGCTGCTACAGGTTCGGCCAAGCGAAGGCGAGCCAATGCAGGCGCTCGAACACGGTCAGGACCCGGTCTTCGCGATCCGCACCACGCGTGACCGTTCCCTCGATCTCGTCGCGGAGCTGCGGGCGCCGGATGGCGGCCTCGGCCCACGCGGCGACGGCTAGGACCGCGGCTCGAGGCGTGTCCGCGAGCCAAGGTTGCAGCTGGGGATTCGACTCTAGGATCAACACGATATCTTCGAAGTCCGGGCTCTCATACCAATATCGCCCACCCCGCTGCTGGAGCGCGGCGACCTTCGCGGCGAGGAACCGGCCCGGGCTGAGGACTGGGATCACGCGTCCGCTAGGTAGGCTGTGCCGGCGGATACCTGCGCCGGTTGGCCTTGCCCACCGATCGTCGGGATGATCTGTGCGGATGTCGACGATGTCGTAGACCCGGTCTTCCTTGAACCACCGACACCGCGGCCCCTGGCTGATGAGGTCCTGGTGAAAGCCATTCGCTCGCAGTCGGCCTTCTAGGGCGGTGAATTCGCCGTAGGATGCCTCGACCATGACATCCACGTCTCGGGTCTCGCGGAGGACCGCGCCTGCCTGCTCATCGACATAGAGCGGCATGGTCGCCCCGCCGACGAAGACCATCGGCAGATCCACGAACTCGAGGTCCATGGCCGCTTGGTCTAAGCGATCGAGAAGTTCCTTGCGGCTCACCGTGCCGCCAACGCGTCGCGTTGTCGCGCGAGCCAGTCAAGGTCGCGCCCTGGCTTGGCGAGGAGCTGCTCGAGCTCCTCAACGGCCAAGCTGCGGTCGCGTGCCCGACCGACCCGCAGCGCGTCGAGCAGCGCGAGCGCCGCGTACAAGTCCGGGTCCGCCGAGCAAGCGCCTGGGACGCAAGGGTGTAGGGGCTCGACCGCGCGGCCCTTGACCCCGCCATCAGCAGGCCAGACGAAGGGCTCCGCGAAGATCAGCCGCTCGCGCAGCGGCAGGGCTGCGTGTGCCGTAGGCATACCGAGCGCGACGGGTCCCGGCGTGGCTGGAAAGATGTGGGGAATGCCGTAGGCTGCGAACGAGACAAAGGCCAGGGACCGTAAGCTGCGGTCCGATCTGCGGTAGAGGTTGGCGGCTTCGAGGCGTCGTAACGAGGTGTGGGCTTGCGAAGGGGATATCGCCAAGCGCGCCGCGAGCCGCTGGAACGACCATGGGTCAGCCTCTGCCCAGAGGTGAGCTTTGAGCCCAACGACGATGTCTAGCGGATGAAGCATGTCTTATACTAAGATCTGAAATGGTCGCCGACAAGGGCATCTCTGCGCGAGGTCCGCCCCACGGGCGAGCTCGACCTGCGGATCGCCTCGACCGCGGCGGTGCCGATCCTGCTCGCGGCCGGGGCGCTGACCGTCTTGCTGGCGTTGATGGATGGATATGTCGAGAATATCTGGTCTTTGGGGGTGGGCCCCTAACCCTCGGAGCCTCGCAAGGGTTCTGGTTTGCGTTCGCGTTCGCGTTCGCGTTCGCTTACGCGTCGCACGTCCTCTCCTCTGTTCGTCGAAAAAAAACAAGCGAGGCTCCTGTGGTGGACTTGTCGAGTTGGATCGGGACGTACAAGGTACACATCCCTTCCGGGTTTTTCTTTCAGGTCGAGGCCATCCACGAGGGTCCAGATGGCCAGGTGCTGTCCTTGAACAATAGATTTCGGCATCTCATGCTCCCGGTGCAGTCCATGGATGACCTGCGAGATCCTGCCGATGCCGAGGAAGCCAGTCGTCAGATTGAGAGGATGAAGGCGTTGGCACCGTATACCGGCGAGCACCGGCGACTGGCCGTTCGTCTGGCCTTGGAGGGTACCCTGGACCAGCAGCTGGCCTCGATCGGCACGATGCTGGACTGGTGGTCGACCGTCCCGCCTCATGAAGAGCGCGCTGAGCAACTCGACACCGATCCGGACTGGTCCGCCGCGACCTCGTCCCTCTTGCGACTGGGGATCTCCCGCTTCGCAGAGTGGGGCCATGCCCTGGGCCTGTCCCTTGCGTCGCTCGAACTCATGGAGCACTTCACGAAGGTCCGAGCCCAGGGTAGCCGTTCGGAGGTGGTGCCGGCGCCTGATCCTCCTCCGCAGCCCGACGCGCTGTGCGACCTGCCGCAGGAGGACGGTTCGGGCATCCTGGGAGAGATCACCCTCGATGGCCCCCTTGTGGTTGGCGATGCGCTGTGGGTGAACGAGCCGGTCGACGATGTCAAGGTCCCCGTGTCACGGTCCCTGTGGACCGTAGCCGCCGTCGCGGTGCCCGATCCCGAATATCCAGATACGATGGTGAATGGGCGTATCGTGGCTGGTGTATTGGTCTCCTGGGTCCTTCTGGTGCGTGGCCCAGCGGCCCGTGTGGAGCTGGCCGAGTGGCCGCGGTCGTGGGTGGACCGCATCCGAGGATGGCTGGGTTCCAAGCCAACGGCGACCCTCACCGTTCGTGTAGACGATCGAGAGCCCCTACCGCTCGAGCGGGTTGGCGCTGCTCGTGTCGAGTCCGGTCTGCTGGCGGTGGTTGGGTGTCCACCCGATACCGCAGAGCGTTCGATCTTCTTTGCCCCCGACGCCGCGCTCGCCCTGTGGCCATGGGGCGTTCACTTCCGAACCGGGGGTGATGGTTGGTTCGATGTCTACACCGCTACCGCCGAGGGGGAGGTCCAGGTCGTGGCTTGCAGGTTCTGAGTCCGTTTCGAACCTTCGTGACCGCGCGTGAGTGACCCGCCAGGGCCGCTGCTGCTTGACACTCCATCCTTCCCGTGATGACGAATGTAATAACAGGAGGCCGCCATGACCAAGGAGACCACGATCCGCGCCATCGGTAACTCGGCTGGCACCACGATTCCAAAGGCGATGTTGGAGCGGTATCGGCTGGCAGAGGGGGATCGCATCCACCTCGTCGAGACAGACGAGGGGATCCTCATCACGCCCTTCGATCCTGACTTCGCTGAAGCCATGACCCTCTACGACGAAGGCGCCAAGCAATACCGCAACGCCATGCGTGAGCTTGCCAAGTGAAGGAGCCGCGGTGGCTCAGTGCCAACTTGATCCTGGCGATTCACGCCAGTCAGGTTCAGGAGCATGGCGGCTCACATGGGGTCAGAGATCGAGGTCTACTCGAATCGGCGCTGGTCCGGCCCAGGAGTCGGTTCCGCGACGAGACGGACGCCGATCTCTTCGCTGTGACGGTTGCGACTGGCGCGGTGGCTTTGAAGACCGCGACGCCTGGGACTGGGGCGACGACTCCGACTCAGATACCCACGACGACAGCGAGGTGGCCCCGATCGATAGCGCCGCCCTCGACCCCTCCCAGGCGGCCCCGGGCGAGACCCTGGCGGCGCGGCGGCTCCTCGACGGCGACATCCACGCCAGCGAGGTCGCCTCGGTCCGGCCGATCTTGGACCCTCCCCGGATCGGTCTCGCTCAGCGGAGCAGGCGGAGCCCGTGCTCGAGGATCGTGTCGATGCCGTCGCGCTCGTCTTCGGCGTCGAGGTGGACCTGTTCCTCGACCGGCACCCCGAGCTCGAGGTGCTCTTCGTCGTTGTTGATCGCTTGGGTCGACGAGAAGCGGTAGATCCACCCATTGGGGAGCTCGCCGTAGGCCGGCGTGCCTCCACCCCCTCCAGTGGGGCTGCCAATCAGGGTGACATTAGGGTTCTGTCGCATCATCTCGGCGAAGTAAGTGGTGGTGCTGTAGGAAGCCCGATCGGTCAAGACCACCACCGGCCCGTCGAATCGGGGCCCTGAGCGCGCGCGCACCTCGAGGTCGGTCCAGGATGAGAAACAGTCCTCACAAGGGCCGTTCTTGATGCGCACCTGCCCGTAGACGTAGTCCTCATCGGTCAAGGCGCCCGCGAGGCGGGTCGCGTTGTCGAGCGAGCCCCCGCCGTTGCTCCGGACATCGATGATCATCCCTCGCTTACCCTCGGCGCGCGCCATGAGGGCGTCGACCTGGGCCGGGGTGATCCCATCGGCGAAGGAGCGATAGTTTAGGTACAAGATATCATCGAGGATCTGACTGCGCACCGGCCCGGTGATCCAGAAGTCTCGCCCCAGGTAGTGCCGATCGATGAGCCCCTGGCTGTAATCAAGCGGGTAGTCCTGAAAGAAGTCCCAGTTTCGGCTGCGATTGAAGGCGCTCGAGAGGTTGACGTGCCCGTCTTCGAGCTCGAAGAGCAGGTCGGCTAGGACCTCGAACAGCGCTTCCTCGTCCATATCGTCGGTGATGAGGGGGCGGTACGCCTCGCCCACTTCATGCCAGTCGATCGCTTTGAGCTCGAAGTAGGAGTAGCGCTCATGGAGGTCGGTCCAGAGGAACTCGAAGTTCTCGGTGGGCTCCTGCGGCGCATCGCGGCCGAGCAGCACCCGCTCGCACGCGGCGAGCCCAGCCAGCAGTACCAGACTGGTCGTGACGATGCACCGAGGACTCCGGCTCATAGATCGACCCTCAGCGAGAGGAGGAGGTGCCCTTGGCTTCGTCGTGAGGGGTGGACGTGCCTGAGGGCCACGAGGTCGTAGTTGTACGAGACGACCAGGCTGGAGCTGGGTCGCCAGCTCCACTCGAGCTCCGGTCGAAGCCCCAGGCTGATCGCTGAGCCGGGGTGAAAGAGAAAGGAGGACCCGAGTAGCGAGCCTACGAAGCCACCAGGCTCGTATCCGAACCCCCTGGGCAGTGAGGAGACGTAGCCGGAGGGAAGGTAGAAGCCCAAGAGTTGGATGTGGCCGAGCGCGTTGAACGAGAAGGTTTGCCCGAAGACGGCGAAGTCGTGGTCGAACGTGGCGGCGGGGCCGAAGGAGGTGAAGTAGTCCGAGCGTCCCGTGAAGTTGATGAACCCTTGGATATTCCTGGAGTTGAACTGGTTGTCGTTGGAGAAGCCGACGCGGAACGGGCTGTCGTCGCCGATCGGAAAGAGGTTGACGACCAAGAACCTCAGGGTGAGGGTGTCGAGGCTCCGGCCGTGGCGGTTTTGGAGCGCGCCCGACGAGAAGCCGAGGCGGAAAAGGTTCTCTCGGCCTCCTCTTCCGCGATGATAGGTCAGCTCCGCGGCGGCCAGGGGGCCGGCGAAGATCAGCGGCGAGTAGCCGCGCTCGAGCTGTGCGGCCGAGACGACCCCCCCGCCGACGGTGAGGCGATGGGACCTTGGGTCCGGTTCCTCGGCCGATGCGGGAGCGGCAAGGAGGCTGAGTGTCGAGAGGGCCCCGATCTGGAACCATCGTTCCGGGTTTCTCATCGATGTGCTGGGCTTGGCGTGCATGTGCCTCTCGGTCCTCCGGCGGGCCAGCCTCTCCCTATCGCTTTGGGGGGCGCACTCCCAGCGCTGGCCCAGGACGAGCGCGTTCCGTCCGCCCGTGCCGCGACCTGCACGGGCTCTCGGGCCCCTTGGCCCCGCGCCGACACACGGCCTCTCGCGGGACCGCCTGAGCGGCTCACCCAGGGCCGCGAGGTCGTCAGGGGCCCTCGGAGCCTGTAGGGTAGCCCAACCCGAGGAGCCCCTATGCCCCCGGGCCTTCTCATCGACACCCCCATCCACCTCAACAACGACCATGAGCTAGCGAAGCGGCCCCTCAGCCAGGCAGGCGCCGGAAGAGCGCCGAGAGCCAGGATAGGGGTGCGAAGCCGCCGAGCAGAAGGGCCATCATCAGCAGGCTGAACCAGATCAGCGGCCCGAAGAGCACCCCGATGAGCAGATGGAGCAACAGCCCGAAGATCAAGGCGGGCAGGCGGGTCGCGGCCACGCAGAAGAAGGCGAGCGCGAAGACCTCGAAGATGAGGGTCGACCACTGCATGCTGGTCCACAGGAGAGGTGGGAGCAGGTTGGCCAGCCCGTGCGCGATCGCGGTCTGGTAGCTGTCGTGGAGGTGGGTCCAGAGCAGATCGTCGCGGGTCAGCCACTCGCCACGCGCCTTGCACAGGCCACTGCTGGTGTAGAGGATGAGGACCAGGGCCTGGATGGCGCGGAGCTCGCCCGGGGCGCCGTGGGTAGGGCGCTCGGCGGGGGGAGTGTCGCGGTATTTGAGCCAGGCGTCGAGGCCCCACCGTGAGCCGGCTACCGAGAGCGCGAGGCACAAGGCGATGATTCCGCCGATCTTGCTCACGGTGAAGGCGGCGAGCCGGTCGGCGAGGGCGACGTAGAAGAGCGTGCCGGCGAAGATCACGCCCGCCGCTCGGGTCTTGTACCCCAGGGAGAGGCACAGCCCCGAGACGACCATGACCGTCGCCAGCAGCCAGGCCAGGGGATCGGGGAGGGCGGGCAGGTAGAGGGGCTGTCGCCAGTCGGGAGTGTCGAGCTGGGGCACGGAGAATCCCGTGCGCCCGAGCCAGTGATCAGCGAACCACAGTCGGTGGGACATGAACCCGAGGATCGCCAGGGGTGCTGTGATGCGTAGAAAGGCGAGCCGCTCGAGCGGTGCGGGGGCCCAGAGCTCGCTCATGGCGACACCCGGCAGGTTCGGGCGCGTCGCGAGACCGGGGTGTAGAACCAGGCCTTGAGGCGGTCCTCAGGAAGGGCCGACAGCTCCGTGCGCTCAAACCGTGCCACGGGGCGCTCGTCGAAGGCGGGGAGGGGGTGACGCACGCTGCTCAGGCGGATCCCACCGATCCGTTCCGCTTGGGCCACGTCCTCGTTGACGCGGCGGACCAGGTAGTCCTCGAGGGCCTCCATCACGACCCGCTCTCGTCGATAGAAGAAGCCGGCCCGATGCAGGCGGCTCTCTTTGTTGTTGGCATGGATGGGAAAGTAGGGGGTGGGGTCGAGCTCGTAGAAGGCCTGGTCGGAACAGCTCCACGCCTCGACGCGATACTCGATCGCCATGCGGGCAGCCTTGGGGAAGAGGCAGGCCACTTGGGTAAAGTAGAGCACTGGCCCTGGGAGCTGCTGAGGCCAGCTCGCCTTGACGGAGCCCGCGAGCATCGTGAAGAGGTAGGCGGAGAAGAGGACCGCCGCGCCGATGCGCGCCCAGCGGGGGCCTAGTCCGGGAATGGCTGGGGGTGTCATGCGGCGTGGCTAACCCGGACACCGCGCGCGGGGATCTCGTCAAGGTTGGCCAAGGTCAGTTCTGCAGCAACTCGCCTGGGAGTCGGTTAGACGGGCGCCGTTCGTGAGGGGGCTGTGCACGCCTTCGACGAGGGGAGAAGGGATGAGCTTGGAAAATCCGTTTGAGCCACCCGTCGCCCCGACCGCGCCGAGCGAGGTCCTGGCCCCGGTCCAAGACGCGCACCTCTTTCGCGGCGTGTCGGCCTTGCACCGCGATGCCTGGGCGCTGATCTGGCGCTACCCTCTGATCTTTGTCGCGATGCCCTTGGTGCTCTGGGCGCCCTTCGACATGCTCTCCGCCTATTTGCAGCCGCAGGCAGGGCAGGATCTTCTCGCCGATATCAGAACCTCGAACTGGATTACTTCGTTAGGGAACTTGGTGGTGGGCTACTTCATCGCCTCCGTGGCCCTCCACACTCTGCGCGCTCACGCGGAAGGGGAGGTGTTGCCGTTCTCGATGATCCTCGCTCAGAGCTTGTCACGCTGGCCCGGCATCTTCGGTGTCAGCTTGATCGGAGGCCTCTTGACCGTCCTTGGGCTGTTCTTGTTCGTCGTCCCTGGGGTCTACGTGGCGATCGCGCTCACGATGGCCTTGCCGGCGCTCATCGTGGAGCGGCTCGGGGTGGTCGACGCGATCAAGCGGGGCCACGAGCTCGCCAAGACGCGAGGTATGCTCTCGATCCTTGGGGTCTTCCTCTCGCTTGGGTTCGTCTACCTCATGGTGGTCATGATCTGGGGTGGGCTCGGGGGCGCGACCCTCGAGGTCCTGGGGATCGAGCCGGGGTCCTGGCTCGCCGTGCTCGCCGAGGTCGTGGTCTCTGCACCCGTGAACCTCTTCGGATCGTCGGTGCTCTTGGTCTGCACGTTGCTCTACTACGACTCCTCGGGGAGAGTCGCTCAGGCGCCTGTCGGTCAGCACAACGCCGAGGGGCAGCTCCTCGACCGGGCGCGAGGAGGCTACGGCTTCTTGGCGGTGGCCGTCGCCACCGTGCTCCTCTTCGTCGCGCTCTTCGCCGCCCTGGTGGTGGTGTTCGCGGTCGCCGAAGGACTCGACCCGGACGGCTGGGAAGAAAGCTGGGAGTAGCGCTCTTCTTCGGAGGGGGTCACCCTGTGTAGGAAGGCTGACGCCCGAAGGGGCTCGCCCGGGCGCGCTGCTCGCCCGCTGGAAGCCGCGCAGCGCGCCCGAGGCGCTGCGGTCAGGCGTTGTAGTAGAAGGTCTCTCGTACGATCTGCCCGTCCTTCCACTGCTGCACCGCCCACTGGGTGCGCTGGATGCGCTGGCCGCCGACGGTGGCGTCCATGGTCATCTCGTAGGCTGTGTGGTCGCCGTCTGCGAGGACCGGGCCGACCTCGACGCCGTGCCAGGTGGAGTTGTTGACGAACCAGGTCTCATACTCGCGATTCGCGACCTTACCTTCTCGGGTCTGCTCCGGGTCCTTGTTCTCGGACATGACCACATTCTCGGCGTAGTATTGCTCGAACTTCTCGAGCAGCTTGCCGCTGGTGATGCCGTCGATCAGGTCGAGGACTCGTTCTTTGTTGCTCATGGGTGCCTCCGGGGCTTCGGGTTCGCCAGGAGTCTCATCACGGCCGCGCCGATGGTCCAGGGTAGAGGGTGGAAACAGACTGTGTCCGCCGGGTCGTTCGGGGAGGCTCACCCGCCCTTGAACATGTCGGTGACGTAGGTCAGGCTGAAGTAGAGCCGGTAAGGAGCCTGGGCGTGGAGGTGCTGCGTGTCGCCTTCGATGCCCGAGAGTCCGAACTCCCCTGCGAGGGTGATCCCCAGGCGTGTGCCGTGGGGGATGACGCGGGTGCCGAAGAGGGTGGCTTGGCGGACCCGAAAGTTGCCCGGTCCGGCGCATCCGTCGACGCCGGGCGAGGGGTTCGACAAGCAGATGAAGCCCTGGCGGTTGACGGGGGCCTCGAGGACCCACTCCGCGATGGGGCTCAGGGTCAGGGGAGCAAGCCCGGTGAGATCGAGGGGGGCCTCGAGCCCGAGGCCCACGCTGAGGATGTCGACCCGGTCGAGGTGCCATGCGAAGCGCTGGGCGCGGCTCAGGTAGTGTCGGTCTTCCCCTTGGAGGGGCCGGGGGGCGGGATCGAGCTCGGGGTCGAGGTTGGCGTGGTTGTCGAGCTCCCAGGGCTCGATCGTCCTGGCGCTGTTCTCGAAGAGGTAGCCGAGGTTGAAGCGACCGATGATCGGCAGGGGGGTGGAGCTGCGCTCCCTCAGATCGGCGGTCACGTTGGCGCGAAAGGCGGGGCTGGTGGAGCCGAGGACCGCTTTGATGTTGCCCGCGGCGTTGAGAGGGGCTTGCAGCCTGACATCCCCCCCAAAAAAGAGCCAGGGTTCGGGGTTGGCGAAGGCCTTGGCGCCGAGCCGGGTTCGACTGTTGTTTCGCACGAAGGACGAGTTCAGCGAGATGGAGCTGTTGGTGTTGTGGTTGTGGATCCCGTAGACCTCGAGCCACGGGATCGGCGACCAGTTGACGCCGATCACCGAGCCCCACTCGGCGTTGCTGCCCTCGACGAGCCAGTTGTGGGTGCCTGAGAAGCTCCCCGCGGCGATGACCCGCACCGACTGCGGGTAGCCCGAGCCGGCGTCGATGACCCGGAGACCCCCGATGGGGCCGACCCAGGTCGGCTGCAAGAGCTCGCGTCGATCGCGGTAGCGCTGGTCTTGGGGGTCCAGGCCGCGCCCCGCCTTGGCCGCCTGGTGGAGTCGGTCTCGTACGGAGACACGCTCCTCGTCCTCGGGGGCATCTCGGTCGGACGTTTCGCCTTGCTCTTCGTCGTTGTCGTTGCCTTTAGCCGACTCTTCGGAGGGCTCTTCCTGCTCAGAGGAATCTTCGGCGCCGTCGACGGGCTCAGACTGCTCCGAGGGCGGGTCGGCTTCGGGCTCCTGGGCGGCGGCGGGCGCGATTGTGGGACCGAGGATCGCGACGCCCAGCCCCCAAGCGAGCGACACGACCCAGAGGTGGGTGGGCAAAGCCCGCCCGAGCTCGCGTAGAGGAGACGGCTCGGCGCACCTCGAGGGTGAGACCAACGGCCCGGCGCCGATCCTCTGGCCCATCACGGCTGGGCCGGACTCCCGAGACTCTGGGGGTCCAGGCACACAGCGAAGGTCCACCTTGGGCGGAGCTGAGCGCTTGTGTTGGGTCGTGAGGTCACCCATGGGTCGAGGGCGGGCTCCGTACATGGTAGGTTGAGGTATGGACTGTCGCCCGCACCGGGCGGGGCGGAATCTACTACCCGTGTGTGCCTCAACGCGCTAACGGATCCGTGGAAGCCCATCCCCGCGGAGCGGGTCTTAAGGCTGTCCAGGTCGGCGTCTGGCGCCGGCTGGCGTCTACACCCATGCTGGTCGAACCTACCCATGACCTTTTCCACGCCACTCATGACTCCACGCCGCTCCGCCACTCTCCCGATCCTGAGCGCCTTGGTGCTGGCCTTGGCCGCTCCTGCGGTGTTGACCGGCTGCAAGGTTAGGCTCCGCACGGAGCCCCCGGCGGCCTTGGCCGTGAGCCACCTCGACCCCGCGGGCGCGATGCTCCCTCGGTCCACGCTCGACGTTCGGCGCACCCTCGAAGCCGACGACGTCCTGGGCGAAGCCGAGGTCGATGTCGTCTTCGGCCTGGTGCAGAACTACTACCTGCCCTACCTCTCCGAAGAAGATCGTGCCTCGTTCGAGGCCACGGTCGAAGCCCTGGTCGAGACACGACGCGCCCAAGACGAAGCGCGCGACGATGACGCCGAAGGCGACGAGCCCGAGTCCTCAGGGAGCGAAGGCGAGGGTGAAGCCGAAGGGCGAGAAGACGGCGAGGGCTCCTCGGACGAGGGCGAAGGCGCACAAGCTGAAGAAGAAGGGAACGACGAAGTCGACGAAGAGCAGGAGCCAGGCGAGGTCGAGCCCTTACCTTCCGAGCCCGAGCCCGAGCCCGAGCCCGAGCCCGAGCCCGAGCCCGAGCCCGAGCCCGAAGAGATCGAGTTCGGTGACCCACGTCAGTGGCCCTCTTTCGTCGGGGTCCCTCAACCGGGCGAAGACTATCTTGCCCCTGGCTGGATCGAGCGCGAAGACGACCGAGACTTCCGGGTCATGTTCTTCCCCGTTGCGGTCCGCACGGTCGAAGAGGAGGGTCAGCTCGTCCTCGAGGCCCACTTCGAGGTCGCCGCCGCGCTCGCCCGGTTCGTGTCCAACCAGCGCGGCACTCCCTTCACCTGTGCTTGCGATGGCTCGGAGTGGTGCGGTGGCCGTGAACGTCCGCTCAAAAAGGCGAAGGCCCGATGGGCCCTCAGCCCGACCTTCGACGAAGAGTGGCGGCTCGCTGGTGAGCCAGAGTTCAGCTTTGAGCTTGCGGACTCCTGCAAGATCTTCTACACGCGCACCGCTTCGATCGACGCCGCTGAGCTGATCGAAGAGCAGTTCCGCGTCGCCTCCGAAGACGTCGGCAATCGCTGGGTTGCGGGTCTTCAGCGCTCCAAGGCCACATCCAAGGCCGTCCGAGAGGTCTGGGAGTCTGCGGCTCGCCCCACGCCCTTTGCGCATCGCTCAGGCTGGCAGGTGAACTGGCAGCCCAGGGGGGTCGCGTTCCAGGGGTTGCGCATCGACGACGCGTCCCTCCTCGTCGACCTCCAGCTCCAACTCCGTCCGATCCTCGTCGAAAAGAGCGAGGCGGAACCCACGGATCTTCCAGCGCCGGTCGAGGCTATTGAGCCCACGGGCATCAGCGTCTTGGGCGAGATCGCGCTCTCGGCCCAGGAGCTCGCCGCGCCGCTCTCCGCGACCTTTGTCGGGCGCCGCTTCCCCAACCGCCCCTCGAACTCGCTTCACATCACCGAGGCCTCGGTCTTTGGGGCAAAGCAGTTTGCCGTGGTGCAGTTCGGCGTGAACGGGGCGGGTTCCGGTGACATCTTCTTCACCGGCAAAATGAACCTCGACGAAGACAGCGACGAGCTCTTTCTCTCCGATGTCAGCGCCACGGAGTCCACCCGAGGTGCGCTGTCCTTATTCTACGACGAGGTCGAGACCTGGAGCCTCGATATTACCCGTACTCACTGGGTCGACGTCGACGCCATGCGCGAAGAGGTCGCGCGCTCGGGGCGCTGGTCGCTCGCGCCGGCGGTGCGCGGGCTTCAAGACGGCCTCAATGAGACCGTGAAGGAGCTCAAGATTCCCGAGACCTCGATGAATAGGTCCTTTGATCGGCACAGCTATCTGCTCCACCGCACCGATGCCGAGGCCGCACGCGTCCTCACCGTGATCTCGACGACTGTCCCCCAACCCGACGAGGCCGGCGGCGAAGACGAGGCGGGGACCTGACCGGGCAGACCCTCCTGACGCGGAACCGGACATCGCGGCGTTTCGGCTTCCCGAGCCACCTTCGATGAAGGTTGGGAATCGCAGGAACACTTGGGCGACGGAAGAGGTCTCTGCCGACGGTTAGTACCTGAACTCGACCCGGGTCCCCAGCGAGACCTCTGGGGGCAGGTTGGCGCCTTGTGGAGCGCCCCCGATCGGCAGGCTCAGGTCGCCGTCGACCTGGAACTCGAGGGAGGAGTTGACGTGCCACTGGAAGCTGTAGCTGAAGCCGTGACCCGATCGGATGTTGGCGTCGGGGTCGGCGTAGAGGGGAAAGCTGGCAGGATCCATGAAGATCTGGGTGTAGCGGACCGACGACGTGAAGCCGCCCCACTGTCGCTTCTGGAGGCTGAAGGGCTCGGCCGGGCTCACGCCGTAGAAGCGGTTCTCGTCGTTCTTGTTGTGGGTGTAGCTGCCTAGGATGTGCCACGCGTAGTTGGCGAGATAAGTTGTGTTCTCGCGGTCTCGACGAGCGACGGAGTCTAGGCTGACTCGGTGGGCGGAGCGGGTGAGCTCGGCCATGGCCTGCCACTGGTCATATTGCCAGTGGAACTGGAGGGCCTGCCGGTCCCGAATGCCGTTGACGACCACCGGATCCTCGCCGCCTCGGTAGCCGAAGAGCCGGGTGCCGCGCGAGGGGGGGCGGATCCCTGCGACGCCGGTGCGCTCGGCATCGCCAAAGTCTTCGCCGATGGTGAAGGAGGCGCCGAAGCCGAGGTGGTGCAGCGCAGCCTTGTCTTCGGCGAGGCGGCGGAAGGGTAGGAAGTAGACCCGGCCCGCAAGGTCCGGTGAGCCACGCCAGTAGTACCGGGTCTCGCCGTTGGCCGCCCCGGAGGTGACCGACGCTTCGTAAGAGAAGAAGCCGTCTTCGGTCTGGCCGTACACGAAGCCGCCCATACCTCGGTTCGGCGAGAGGGCGTTGGTGAAGGTGCGTTCAGAGAACAAGAGCGCGAAGCTACGCATTCGGCGCTCGAGGCTAAAAGGGTCTTTGAAGCCTCCCACCCGGAGGTTGAGCTCGTGTCGGGGGCGCCAGTCGATGTGCCAGTCGTAGGGCGAGAGGGGATCGATCAGCGTGTCCCACATCAAGCGATACTCGAAGTCGCCGAGGAAGCGGCCATCGAGCGCGATCCGTACCCGACGGAAGAAGACCTGGTCTTCTTTGTAGTCCCCGTCGAAGTCGGAGGTGAACCGGCTGTCGAAGTGGATGAACCCCGACATACGCATCACGTAGCGCCGGTCGGGTGTACCGAACCAAACGCCCTTGCCCTTGAACATACCCAGAGCCTCGGGGTAGAAGCCGGGGAGGGTCTCGCGGCGGGCGGTAGGCTCGACCCGCGGAGTGGTTAGGTCGGCGCGGTCGGGGCTAGGGCCTCCTTCGCCGGCGCTCTCGTCGGTGGGGCCTAGAGCTTCGGGGGGAGGATCCTGGGAATCACTCGGAGTTCCGGTCTCGTCTTCGGTGCCTTCCGCCTGTTCTTGCTGCTCGGAGCCGTCCGTGTCTTGTGCGATGGCGCGGCCACAGACCAAGGAGAGCGCGAGGCATGTCCCCAGCGAGAGCTTCGATCCGACTCGAGTCACGAGCGCCCCGATGGTGGAGGCGCCGGGTTCCGGGCGCTGCCGCCGGTCGATGCGCGACGTCCGCCAAACAAGGAGATGGTCGTTGAGGTTGAGCTGTTCATGGCATCGGTGTCGGGGAGGAGCGACGGGTGGTGAAGGAGGTCGGTTAAGGGAAGGCTGGCGCGAGGTCAAGGTTGACGCCGACTGTCGTTGCCGTACAAGGGTAGACCGCCCTCGTTCACCGGCCTGATGACAGCGAGATTGCGAGGCGGCGCGACCTCGGTAGCCCCTCAGCCAAGGGGGGATCCCCATGGGGGCTGCGGGGTCCAAAGGGACCGTGATGGGGGTGACGCGGCCCAGCGCTCCGCCGAACCACCGCGCCCTTCAGGTGAGGAGGAGGGCGACGCGTTAGGGAACGGAGGGTGGCTCAGTTGGGGGGTCAGGTTTTTCAGGTCCCAGAGGGGGCGAACGACCGCCCAGGTCCACGAACTCATGCTTGCTCTGAGAGCCGTCGCGGAGTCGTCCTTTGTCCATGCCCGAGCCTTCGCCGCTTCAGCGCGGCCTGATCCCGAACCTCAAGTACGATGTGCCGGCGGGTCTCGTGGTCTTCCTCGTGGCCTTGCCCTTGTGTCTCGGGATCGCGCTCGCCTCGGGCGCCCCCCTCCTCGCCGGCCTGATCACCGGCGCCATCGCCGGCCTCCTCGTCGCCCCGATCTCGGGCTCCCAGCTCTCCGTGAGCGGTCCCGCCGCGGGCCTCACGGTGATCCTGCTGGTGGGGATCCCCGCCCTCGGTGGCTTTGAGCACGTCCTGCTCGCGACCATGATCGCCGGCGCCCTCCAGCTCGCGGCTGGGATCGCCAGGCTTGGCTTTGTCTCCAACCTCGTCCCTCACGCGGTGGTCGAGGGCATGTTGGCGGGGATCGGCGTGATCCTCGTCCTTCAGCAGATCCCCTTCGCCCTTGGCCGCCCGATGGGGCCCGCCCCGCACGAGGGGCTGTGGATGTTCGGTCACCAGGCCGAGAACGTCGCCAAGATCACCGAGGCCGTGGCTACGCCTGCGCTCGGGCCGACCCTGGTGGGGGCTGCCGCCTTGGTCGTCCTGCTGATCTGGCAGCGCCCTTGGATCGCCGCCTCGGGGGTCGGGCGCTTCGTCCCCGGTCCCTTGGTCGCGGTCGTGGTGGGCGTGGCGCTCGGCGAGGTCCTTCAGCTCGTGGGCGGTGGACTCGCGCTGGAGCCTACGACGCACAACGTCGCCATCCCCGTGCTCGAGACCCCCTGGGCGCTCCTCGATGCCCTCCCGCGACCGAGCTTCGACAAGCTGTGGTCGCCCGAGCTCTGGACCCTCGCCCTGACCCTCGCCGCGGTCGCCAGCCTCGAGACGCTCCTCTCGATCGAGGCCACCGACAAGATCGATCCCTTCCACCGAACCTCCGGGGCGAGCCGCGAGCTGATCGCCCAGGGCGTCGGCAACCTCGCTGCCGGGGCGGCGGGGGGCTTGCCGATGACGTCGGTGATCGTGCGCTCCTCGGCCAACGTCTACGCTGGCGGTCGGACGTGGTTCTCGGCCTTCCTCCACGGCCTGCTGATCCTGATCGCCGTCGTCGCGCTCCCCGTCCTGCTCAACCGGATCCCACTGGCGGCCCTGGCCGCGGTCCTGATCGTGGTCGGCTACCGCCTCGCCCGGATCGGCCTGTTCCGGAGCATGGCTCGGCACGGCGTGGAACAGTTCCTCCCTTTCGTCGTCACCTTTGTAGTCACGGTCTACGTGGACTTGCTGGTGGGCGTCGCCTTCGGGGCGGTGATCGGCGTGCTCCTGTTGCTGTGGAGTCAGGTCACGACCTCGCTACACTGTGAGGAGCACGACGGCGTCTGGCATGTGGTGTTCGACAAGGACATGAGCTTTCTCGCCAAGACCCGGCTGCGGCGCGCCCTCGCGACGATCCCGGACGGCGCCAAGGTGGTCTTCGACGGGCAGCGCGCCTCGTTCATCGATCGCGACGTGCTCGACATGCTGCACAGCTTCGAGGTCTCGGCGGTCCACCGGGGGATCTCGGTCGAGCGCGTCGGGCTCGACAGCCTGCGCCTCTCATGGCTCGGGCGACCCAAGGCCGACCCCTAACGGCAGGGGAGGGCCCCGAGCCTCAGCCGTTGAGCCGCCAGAGCGCGAGGTTGAGGGCCGTCGCGAAGCTCACCCAGCCCAGATAGGGGAGGAGGAGCCCCGCTGCGACCTTGCTGTGCGGGTAGAAGGCGACCATCGTGGCCACGATCGCCGCCGCCATCGCCACGATCACCACCAGGGCCCACCCCATGCGGTGCAGCCCGAAGAACACTGGCGACCACGCCGCGTTGAGCACGAGCTGCGCCAGGAAGAGCCCGAGCGCGACCTTGGCGCCGGATAAGCCCGCCTCGCGCCACACGAGCCAGGCCGCGATCCCCATGAGCAGGTATAGGGTGGTCCAGGCCGGTCCGAAAAGCCAGTTGGGCGGGGTGAACCAAGGTTTGTCTAGGCCCGCGTACCAGGCGCCCGGCTGAGCGAGCAGGCCGGTCAGGCTCGGGAGGAAAGACAGGGCGATCCACAGCGGCAGAGCGATCCAGGAGTTCATGCCGAGGGCATAGCCGATCCAGCGCCGCCAGGTCCGGCGAGCCCGCTCCAGCCGCCTCGGCGCCACCCTCCTTGACGCCCCCGCCCCAGCCGGGTAGGTGCCGCCGACCATCGGGGTATAGCGCAGCCTGGTAGCGCGCCTGCTTCGGGAGCAGGAGGCCGCAGGTTCGAATCCTGCTACCCCGATCTTTTATGCTAGAGCGCCGCTCCAGGCTGGGGCGGCGCTTTTTCGTGGGTCTTCTGCTCCCGAAGCGTAGTCGAGCCCCGGAGGGCGAAGCGACGGCCTTTGCACAGCTTGTCTGTGCGATACTGGCCGTCGCGCAGTCCGAGGAGTGAGCGGTCTAGTAGCCGGGAGCAGGAGGCCGCAGGTTCGAATCCTGCTACCCCGACCACCTTTCCGGACGAGCTTTAACCTTGGTGCTCGCTGGGTCGTGCCGTCTTTGGTACTCTGGCCGGACCGCCTTCACCTCGACGAACGCCGGCTTCGCCGTTCGAGGCCGTTCCGCTGCTGCACGGTCTTGGCGCACGCCATCGCGCCGGTCTGGCGATGGCGTGGTATGATCTGCGCTGGAGGTGCTCCATGCCGGACCTCATCACCGTCGACCCCAAGATCATGGGCGGTAAGCCCGTCATCGCTGGCACCCGCGTCACCGTGGAGTACGTCCTCGATCAGCTCGGCCACGGCCACTCCGTCGTTGAGTTGCTGGAGGGCCACCCTCGCCTGACGAGGGAGGGGATCGAGGCGGCCGTCAGCTACGCGATCGACGCCCTTCGCGCAGAGAGGGTGGTGGCGACGGCGGCAGGGTGATCGTCCTCGCCGACGAGAACGTCCACCAAGGGATCGCCCTGCGTCTTTTGGGGGCCGGGCATGACGTCGTGCGCATCGGCGAACTCTCGCCAAGCATCACGGACGACGAGGTGCTCGAACTGGCCGTTGCGCGCCGCGCGCTCCTGATCACGAACGACACGGACTTCGGCGAGTTGGTGTTCATGCGAGGCGCACGCCATGCAGGCGTCCTGCTGCTTCGGCTAGGCGACATGCCGTTCGACGAGCAGGCGGACCTAGTCGTACATGCGCTCGGGGAGCATGGTGCTGACCTCCAGTCCGCTTTTTCGGTTCTGGGCCGGACGCGCCTACGCGTTCGTGGGTGACTTTGCCGAGTCTGATCCGCGTACCGCCGTGAACCAATCTACCTCCTCTTCGCTCAGTATCGCCGGCCTGCTTGAGAGTCGTTTGACCAGCCCGACCACCCTGAAGGAGCCTCTGGGTGTCTTCGGGGATCGCGCGACCTCGTCGTTCGGACCCTTCGGCATGTCCCGTATAGGTCTCGTCACAGCAACACCTCGAGGGCGTGGCGCCGCGGCTTCTTCGCGTGGGGGGGGCGACGGGGGAGCCGAAGCAGCGCGGCAGGGGTAGACCTCGGTGCGCGGAGCCAGGTGCGCAGCGCCTCGTACGCCAGGTTCGAGCCTTCTTGGTGCATGAGGCTGAACACACGGACGAAGGTGCGCTCGGCGCGGTAGCAGTCCAACATCAGCCCAGGTTCCAGCTCGATCTCCTCACGTCCGACATCGTAGGTGGACTCGTTGAATCGGTGCGCCCGCACCGGAGCTGCGGCGACAGGATGGCACTGGCGGCGAGGGAGTGTGACATCGATCGCCGCCGGGATGCGGTCGGTCAGCTCGTGATGCGCGAGTGCGGTCTGAAGGCACAGCGGCGCCTCGCTCTACCGCGACGCGCAGGACCGTCTCTAGACCCCCGCCGAGCACCCGAACCGTCGAGACGTCGTCGCGATTCCGCGGCCCTGACGCGGCGGGGACCCACGACGTGAGCGGCAGAAGATGAGAGCGGGTGCGGCTCCTGGGACGCTCGTGCCGCCGACGGGCACAGATCCGTGCTGTTACAGGCAAAGAGGGTCGAGATGGGCGGCTTGGTCAGGATCGGATAGGTTGTCGAGTCGACGTTGGGCCGACAAGGGGTCAAGGTGAGTGTTCTGGTGATTCTTGGCAGCGCGCGTGGCGAAAGCCACACCAGGACTCTGCTCGATGCTGTCGTCGCGGGGCGCCCGCACAGCGAATTCGATCTGCGAGACCTCGATGTAGGCCACTATACCTATGGTGGTGCTGTGGAGCGCGACGAGTTCGGTAGCGTGGCGGAGGCTATCGCTGATCACACGCGAATCCTTTTCGCGACGCCCGTCTACTGGTACTCGATGAGCGGTCGCATGAAGGTACTCTTCGATCGATTTACGGATCTGGTCACGGTCCGAAAGGACATTGGTCGCCGATTGAAAGGCCGGACTCTGTTTGTGCTGGCGTGCGGTACGGATCGGGAACTGCCCAGTGGGTTCGAGGTGCCGTTCCAGGAGACGGCCAGGTATCTCGACATGGGCTACGGAGGCGCATGCTACGGACAGACGAATGGGGACGGGCCGCTCAAGTCGGCTCTCCGCAGCGCAGCCGCGTTCGGGGATACGCTGTTCTCGTAGCTCATGGTCCATGGACAGCCCGACACGGCGATGTACCTTGCTTCGCGCGGGCCGCTCCCGCGTCCCACGCGCCGCAGGTCATCGCCCATGTTCTTCAAGGTCGGGGTCCATCGACATCAAGGAGGCGGACGACGCGTGGAGACGGGACGTGATGCCACGCGCGCGAGGAGACGTGCCGCGCGGAGCTCCGCGAACGTACGCGGGCGACGAGGGCCCGAAGTCATGCTCTCGTCGCCCCAAGATTCAGCACCTCCGCCACCTTCCCCTCATCCCAGTCCATCCACGGGTCGACCCAAAGAGTTCTATACTCATCAAGCCAGCCCGACCACTCAGCTCAGGGCCCTCGCGGATCAGGGATCCACGAGGGCTCTCCTGGTTCTTGGAGTTCGAGATCTCCGCGACCACTCACGAGGTCGGGTCCTGGATATCGTGTAAATCACTGTTCATCCAACGTCATTCTGGTTCGAGAGCGTCGCGAATGAGGCCACGATCCACGGCCGAGTCGCCCGGTCGAGCACCGCCACGAGGTCTCCGAACGAACCGTCAGCCGATCGGCCCATCCCTGTGGCCAGCGCCACGCCCCAGCCACCAGCGCCGCGTCGTGAGCGGAAGCCGTGGTCGCAGACCACCATCTGGAAGAAGGCTGGTGCGAGCCGGACACCTCGCAGACTGTCGACGACGACTTCGGCGGTTCATCCATCTACTCATGCGTCGGAGGGCCCGGGGTCACGCTCGGAGCGACCCTCGGCGCGGGGCTGGCGACGTAGGAGCGAGCTGTGGAGGGTCATGACTTCCCCACTGTTGGCTTGGGAATCGCTCCTAGTTCCAGGAACATCGCCGTCGGCTCCGGGCGATCACCCAGGCCACCCTTGCCGTGGGCGAGCGCGCTGAAGCCCAGGCGCTCGTAGAAGTCCACCGCGTTCGGCTTCGCGTCCACCACCACGCCGACACAGCCGAAGTCGCCGGCCATGCGCCACGCCAAGTTGAAGACGGCTCGGAGCAACTCGCGGCCAATCCCCAGCCCCTTCGACTCCTCTGCCACCGCCAGCCGGGCGAGACGCAACACGGGCAGCGGGTACGCCGGCAGCTTCCGGCGCAGCGCTGCGGGCAGCGCTCCCACCTCAAGGTGTGCCGCGCTGATGGTCGCGAAGCCGAGGATGCGCGCCTCGGTGACCGCGACCCAGGTGGTGCCGATGTGGTGGCGGAACTGGTTCTGCCCGGCGTAGCGCTGGAAGAAGCGGTCGAGGTCGATGTTGCCGGAGCGGAAGGCCGAGCGGTCGTCGGAAGGCTCGAGCGGCCTGATCACGAGCTCGTCAGGTGGGGACATCGTCTCCGTCCTCGACTGACATGAGGGCCTTCATGGCGTCAGTCGGCTCGCGGGGGTGAAGCACAAGATCGACCACCTCACGCCCCGAGGCCTTGTTCAGCACGAGCCGACTGGGGATGATGACGTCGCTCGGCAGCTCGCGCAGCGCGTGCAGGTAGTGGAGCAGCGCCTCCTCGATGACATGCCCCTTCTTCAGTCCGCGCGCCTCGGTGGCGTGATCGAGCAGGGCGCGGGTCTCCTCCGAGACGATCGCGGAGATTTGGACGTGTTTGGCAGCCATGGGACACCTCTAGAAAAATCTATACCCCGCGAAGACACGCGTCAACCCTCGCCGCGCTCCCTCGAAGCGCTCGTCCTGCTCGCTGGCCGGAGGCGGGAGCTCTTCGGTTCGTCGCTGTCACGTCAAGGCCCAGCACCTCCGCCACCTTCCCCTCGTCCCAGTCCATCCCAGGGTCCACCCAAAAAGTTCTATAATCATCAAGCCAGCCCGACCACTCTAATGAGCCCGTCGGGAAGGCTGATCCCGGCGGGCCCTTCGGGTTCGAGTGAGCCGATCCTGCGAACAGGCCGAAGTCGACCTGCCCACAGGATCGGCTCGCCTTCTGATGGCCCTTCGTATACCCAGCTTGCCATCATTGATGTCAATGATTACGATGAGGTCATCGGAGGCCTCCATGGCGAGTATCACGATCCGCAACCTCGAGGACTCTCTCAAGGAGCGACTTCGCGTACGGGCGGCGACGCATGGTCGCTCCATGGAAGCGGAGGCGCGCGATATCCTGCGCCTGGCCCTGACCGACGAGCAGCCGCACAGCGACCTGTTCTCCGCCATTCGCGACCGGTTCGCCCCGCTGGGGGGGGTGGATCTCGAGCTCCCCGAGCGCGAGCCCATCCGGGACCCTCCCGGGTACGAGGGGTGAGGGTCCTCGACACCAACGTCTTGTCGGAGCTGATCCGGCCCCGTCCTGACCCTGCGGTCGTCGCCTGGGTGCGGAAGCAGCCCACGTCGAGCCTCTACACGACGACGATCACCCAGGCGGAGATGTTGTACGGCGTCGCGGTGATGCCGGCCGGGAGGCGACGCGACGATCTGCGCACAGCCGTCCGCGACCTCTTCGAGGTGGACCTCAGCGGCCGTGTGATTCCCTTCGATGGCGACGCAGCGGTCATCTATGCGGAGATCGCGGCCCACCGGCGCTCTCTCGGCAGACCCATCTCTCAGCTCGACGGGCTCATTGCGTCCATCGCGAGGTCGCGCGGGAGCGCGGTGGCGACTCGGAACGAAACCGATTTCGCGGACTGCGGCCTCGACGTCGTCAACCCATGGTCGGATTAAAGGACGCGGTTCGCGGGTCCAACTCGATCGACCGAGTTCTATGGGCATCCAACCAGGCCGACCAACCATCGAAGACTCGTGTAGACCCGTGGATTCGCGCCGGCCATACGGGTTCATGGGATTTGAGGCAAGCTGAGCGCCTCGCCGGTGTCGATGTGCGATACGCTCAAATACTGGGTACATGGGTTTGGGATCGTCAAGCGCCCGCAGGGCCTCCCCAAGCCTCAGCCGACCGCAACGACGGGCTTCCTGACGACGCGCAACCCCCGCTACGCCCCCTCCGCGCCCCGCGCCGTCCCCCGAAAACCACGGTTCCCGTGCACCGCGGCTGCGCCGGACACACCTCTCCGGCGACCGTTGGCCCCTGGGCGCGGGCGGGTCGGGGCCGCTTACTGTCTCATCCCACCCGTCCGCCCCAGTTCCGTCTCGCTCAGCGCCGCCGGTGGC
>REDI01000007.1 GCA_007693595.1 Deltaproteobacteria bacterium
TCAGCGCCGCCGTCACCGGCTCCGCATCGGCGAAGTCTCCCGCTTGTTCGCGGGCAGTGGACAGCAGCGACTCGCCCTCGCTCAACGCCTGCGAGCGGGCCTCGGCCGCCGCCGCTTCAGCCGCCGCCGCCTCGGCCGCCGCCGCCTCGGCCGCTTCCTTCGCCGCACGGGCTTGGGAAACCGCCTCCGAAAGCGCCTCGGCCTCCGACGTCGCCGCAGCCAGCGCCTCGGCCGGATCCTCGGCACCCGCGATCGCCTCCACCGCCTCCGACAGCGCGCTCAGCGCCGCCGTCACCGGCTCCGCATCGGCGAAGTCTCCCGCTTGTTCGCGGGCAGTGGACAGCAGCGACTCGCCCTCGCTCAACGCCTGCGAGCGGGCCTCGGGGTCGTCCTCGTCGTCCTGTTCCGGCGGCTCCGGTCCTTCGTCGGACGACGCAGCCTCGCCACCCTCGGCGAGCAGCTCTTCCGCCCGATCGATCTTCTGGGCGACCTCGTCGGCCACCCCGCGCACAGCCTCCCAGATGTCGACCGCCCGATCCGCGGCATCGAAGACTTCTTGAGCGTCTTCGCTGGTCTCGGTGATCTCGGCGGCCTGCGCGGCGTTGCGCGCGGCGGTCTCGGCCTCGATGTGCAGGGCGTCGATCTCTTCACGGAGCGCCACGACCTCGGCTAGGCCGGTGTCGAGGAGGGCGTCGCTCAGCCCCTCGATGAGCTCGCGCACGCGGTCGACCTCCTCTTCGCACTTGGCGGCCGCTTCGTCGGCGTCGCGGGCCGCCGCGTCGAGCTCGGCCGCCGTGTCGGCGGCGGGGACGTCGGCGGACTCCGCCGGGGCCGCCTCGGGATCGTCCTCTGGTGGGAGTTCGACGTCGGTGAGGCGAGGCTCTTCGAGGATGCTCGCCATGAAGGCGGGCAGATCATCGCCCTCGAGCTCGCCATCCAACAGCTCGTCAAGCCGCTGGAGCAGCTCTTGGGGATCAGCCCGATCACTCACCTTGGAGGCCAGCATAGCCGCGAGGGCATCGAGGAGGGGCTCGGGCAGCTCTGCCCCCACCTCGTCGAGGATCTCGCGGGTCGCGCCGGCCTGCGCCTGATCGAGCACGTCTTCGGCGCTCCCGAGGTAGGCGGGCTCCCCCAGGAGCAGCTCGAGCCCGATGAGACCCAGGCTGAAGAGGTCGGAACGCACGTCCTCGGGCCGACGCGCGAAGCGCTCGGGGGGGGCGTAGCGAAGGGAGCGCGCGGTCGGCAGATAGGTCTCGTCGGCATGAAAGCGCGAGAACTCGGGCTGCAGGACGCCGTAGCCGATGAGCATGGGCACCCCGTCCGGGTCGACCAGGATGCGCCACGGGCTGAGGGCGCCGTGGCTGGGCACCCCTTGAGCGTCTCCAGCGTCGCCGGCCTCGATCAGCACTCGGGCCGAGGCCCGCAACAGCTCCGCCCCAGCCCGAAGCGGCATGAGCCGATCGAGCTCCTTGAGCATCACCCCGATCTCGGCGAGCGACCAGCACTCCCCGGTCGGGTAGACGAAGAGCCCCTCGCGCTCGACCCAGTCGCCCAGCGCGACGACCCCCGGCACCATCGGCATGTCGAGGAAGGCGCGGACCGCGGCCACCCCATCGTGGATCGCGGGCTCTTCGAGAAAGGTCTCGGCAAAGAGGAGCGCCGTGTGCAGGCGGCCATCGGGGCCCTCGAGCTCGATCAGATCGGCTGCGGGACCTCGGATCCCGTGACCAGTAGGCTTTTTCTCGCCGAACAGACCCATGAAGCGACTCCCTCAATCCGGATGCGCACGCTACCAGAAGCACAACAACCCAGGGGCGGCGTGCGAGCCCCCCGCGATCAAGGAGCAGGAGATGCCCGTTCATCTGGAGCGCAACGGCGCCGTCACCACCATCATCCTCGACCGGCCCGAGGTGCGCAACGCCGTCGACCGAGCGCACGCCGAGGCCCTCGCCGACGCGGTGCGGCGCTTCGAGGCAGACGAGGGCGCGGCGGTCGCCGTGCTCTGGGGCAACGGTGGACACTTCTGCGCGGGCGCCGACCTCAAGGCCATCGCCGCCGGTCAGCCCAACCGGGTCGAACCGACCGGAGACGGCCCCATGGGCCCGACCCGCATGCGGACCCGCAAGCCGGTGATCGCCGCGATCTCGGGCTACGCGGTCGCGGGGGGGCTCGAGCTGGCCTGTTGGTGCGACCTGCGCATCGTCGAAGAGAGCGCGGTGCTGGGTGTCTTCTGCCGCCGGTGGGGCGTCCCGCTGATCGACGGCGGCACGATCCGCCTTCCGCGCTTGATCGGACAGGCGCGGGCGCTCGATCTCATCCTCACCGGCCGCCCCGTGCGAGCCCAAGAAGCGGTCCAGATCGGCCTGGCGACCCGGGTCGTCCCCGACGGGGAGGCACGCGCGCGCGCCGAGGCCTTGGCGGCCGAGATCGCCCAACACCCCCAGCGCTGCCTGCGAGGCGATCGCGCCAGCGTGCTCGAGCAGTGGTCGCTGCCCGAAGGCGTCGCCCTACAAGTCGAGCTTGGCCACGGAATCGAAGCCCTCCGCGCCGAGTCCGTCGCGGGCGCGACGGCCTTCACCGAGCGCTGACACCCCTTGTCAATGGGCGCCACCAGGGCTGACGGCGGCCCTTCCCTTGGCTACTATGCGCGTCGACCCGCGACGCGAGACGATCTTGAAGCTTCGACCGTTCTGCTACCCCTTGGCGCTGGGCGCGCTCACCTCCCTGGTCCCCGCGAGCGCCTGGGCCCAGGGATTCTCCACCGACATCGAGTTGGTTCGCCCAACCTTCTCGCCTCGGAGCACCCTCGGCGTCGACAGCCCCTTCATCGGGGGCGAGGGCCACCTCACCCTCGGGCTGCAAAGCGCATACGCCCGCGACCCCCTCCGGCTCATCGAGTTCGACCGGCTCTCGGGGCCGGTGGTGCGCAACCGCTTCGGCAACCACCTCGGCCTCGCGTGGGCCCCCTCGGACCGCCTCTCGCTCCGGGCCTCGCTGCCGCTGGTCTGGCAGTGGGGTTCCAGCATCGACGAGTACCGCGCCGACGGGCCCGGCGTCGGGGACCTGCGGGCCGGACTGCGCTACCTCATCTGGGAAGGCGGCGGCTTCACCATCGGGGCCCACGGCGACTTCGTTCTGAACGTGGGCACCCGCAACGCCTACCTCGGCGAGACCCAGCCCCGCACCTCCTTCGGCCTCCTCACCGCCTACGAATCAGGCCCCCTGCTCATCCTCGGGACCCTAGGCGCCGAGACCCGATCCAACCTCGACACCCAGCTCGACTTCAACCTCGGCAATGAGCTCGTGGCGAACACCGCCCTCGTCTACACGATGCCGGGCGACGAGATCGCCTTCAGCGCCGAGCTGCTCTCGCGCTTCGGCATGTCCCGCCTGTTCGTCGGAGGGGCTGAGTCCTCGATGGAGTGGATCCTGGGCACGCAAGTCCCGCTGAGCGACAGCTTCGGCATGCACCTCGGCGTCGGACGAGGGATCACGGCGGGCTACGGCACCTCCTCTTTCCGCGGCCTCTTCTCGATCCGCTACCAGCGCACCCCACCCCCGCCCGTCGAGGAGCCCGACTACATCGTCGACATCATCGACATCCCCGACGACCTCATCGACGAGCCCGATCCCGAGCCCACCACCGTCGTCATCACCCCCACCCAGGAGCCTGGGGAGTGGCGCGAGGGCCAGCTCGCGCGCGTCGCCGTCGACCGGATCGAGATCCGCGAGCCGATCCAGTTCGAGTTCGCCACGCCGCGGATCTTGCCGGTCTCGCTCCCGCTGCTCCGCCAGGTCGCTGGGCTACTCAACCGCGACGCCCGGATCGGCCACCTGCTCATCGAGGGCCACGCCAGCCAGGAAGGGAGCCACAGCTACAACTACGATCTCTCGATCCGACGAGCAAAGGCGGTGTACGAGCAGCTTTTGGTGCTGGGAGTGCACCCCTCGCGCATGAGCTACCGCGGCATGGGCAAGGTCGTCCCCCTCAGCGACCGCACCGACGAAGAGAGCCTCGCCGAGAACCGTCGTGTCGAGTTTCAGATCCTCTACCAGCGCGCCCCGGGCGACGAGCTGCCCGAGCTGTCCCCTGAGGTCAAGCTGCCATGGAGCGGCGAGAGCGCCACCGTGCAGACCCCCACCGAGATCCCTGCGGTCAAGGTCCGTCCAGCGCCTCCCCCAGACCTCCTCGATGACTCGGCGACCGAGCCGGTCTCCCCCGAGCCCGAGCCTCTCGAGCCCACTCCCCCCGGTAGCCAGCCCACCGCCGAGCCCAGCGAAGGGTCGACAGGGGCGCCGCCATCGTCTACACCTGAACCTGAGCCTGAATCGGATACGGTAGAACCCTCGTTCGAGCCCGAGTCAGCACCCGAGCCCGAGCCTGAGTCAACACCCGAGCCCGAGCCCGAAGACGACGCGCCCCTGCCGCCCCCTCCCGAGATCCAACCCTCTTCCCCAGAGTTTCCATGATTCACCTCCTCACGCTGAGCCTGCTCCTCGCTGGCCCCGCCTGGGCGGGCGATGGCGCAGCCGACGAGGTCTGCGACACAGATCTCGAGCAGGACCTGAACTGCAACTACATCAACTGGGATCTCGAGCTCGACGTCGACCTCGACGACCCGGAGTGCATCTGGCCTGGCCGCGAAGACGGCGAGAACGCCAACGCCGACTGGTTCTACGACTATACCTCCTTCAAGTGCAGGTACAACCTGCAAGCCATGGGCTTCGACGAAGACGAAGACGGCTTCTCCTACGGCAGCATCGAGGTCGGGCCCGAGGGCCAGCCCCCCGATCGCGTGATCACCCTGCAGTGCGACAACTGCCCCGAAGACTACAACCCCGATCAGATGGATCGGGACTGTGACAACGTCGGCGACATCTGCGACAACTGCCCCGACGACTACAACCCCGATCAGGCCGAGTCCGACGGCGATGGCCTGGGCGATGTGTGCGACAACTGCCCCTTCGTCTACAACCCCGACCAGACCGACAGCGACGGCGACGGCGTCGGCGACGCCTGCGACAACTGTGTCGACATTCCCAACCCCGATCAGTCCGACATCGACGGCGACGGCTGGGGCGACCTCTGCGACAACTGCCCAACCCGCTTCAACCAGTTCCAGCTCGACACCGATGAGGACGGGCATGGCGACATCTGCGACAACTGCCCCGACGACTACAACCCCGAGCAAGAAGACCGCGACACGGACCAAGTAGGCGATATTTGCGACAACTGCCCCGACGTCTACAACCCTGACCAGACCGACACCAGCGGCGACGGCGTCGGCGACGCCTGCGACAACTGTCCCGACGAATACAACCCCGACCAGCTCGACAGCGACGGCGACGGCGTCGGCGACGCCTGCGACAACTGCCCCTTCGTCTTCAACCCCAACCAAGAAGACTCCAACGGGAACGGGATCGGGGACGTCTGCGATGGCGCTCCCAAGCTCCGAGGCGGAGGGTGCCGGTGTAGCGCCGTCCCCGCATCCAGCCTGGGATGGGGGCTCCTGATCGGCTTGGGCCTGCTCGCCCGCCGCCGACGCTGAGCGCCCGGACTCCCCATGTGCGCCCCGCCGCGCTACATCGTGGCGCCAGCCCCGGAGTACTCATGGCGACCAGCCAGCGCATGCCCCAGCCCTCCAGCGAAGAGCGCCCCCGATTCGTCGACCGCCCCCCGGAGCGGTTCAACGATCCAAAACTCAACCCCTACCTGATTGGCCACCGCGAGTTTGGCCCGCCCCTGCTCACCGCCACCCAGGCCGCCACCTACTACGGCCGCTGGCACGAAGCCTTCGGGCGCCACGCCCCCCTCCACGTCGAGATCGGGGCCGGCAACGGCTTCTTTCTTGCGGGCTTCGCCCAGAAACACCCCGAGATCAACCTCCTCGGCATCGAGATCCGCTACAAGCGCACCGTGCTCTGCGCGCGAAAGATCCGCAATGCGGGACTCAGCAATGCCCTGATCACCCGCTACGACGCCTGGTTCCTCGACGACCTCTTCGAGCCCGGCAGCCTCTCGGGCCTCTACATCAACCACCCCGACCCCTGGCCCAAGGACAAGCACGAGAAGAACCGCCTGATCAGCCGGTGGTTCTTGGAGGAGGCCGCCATCTTCCTGCGCGAGGGGGCCACCCTCCGCCTCAAGAGCGACTTCGAAGACAACGTCGCCCGGGTGCCCCGCCTGCTCGACGCCGACGGCGACGGCGCCCCGATGCCTGCTCTGCCGTTTCAGATCACCGGCCGCTGCGAGGACGTGACCCAAGGCGAGGGCCTCTGGCCCGACGACATCGAGACAAACTACCAGTCCAAGTTCCGCAAGCGCGGGCTGCCGGTCTACGCGATCGAGCTCACCCGAACCGGCCAGGCCTGGCCGCCCGAGGGCTGGGTGAGCAAGCACGCCCGGTGAGCCCCGCCTGAGCGGCCCCCCTTCCAGGTCTGCCCCAGGGAATGCCTACCCAGGCCCCGACGGTTACCCCTTCTATCCCTTCGCGCCGAGGACGCATGATCCCAGCCCTGCTCGCCCTGTTCTTGAACGCCCAGGCCTCTCCGGGCCTCTCCTGCGTCGAGGAGCAGATCGACCTACCCAAGCCCAAGCTTCCCTTCAAGGCGCCTAAGGGGCTGGCCTGGGAGGGGATCGAGCCCGTCGCGACCCTGAGCGACGGGCGGCTGATCTTCACCCGTGCCGCCGCCCTCGACGCGATGAGCCACAAGGCGCGCGGCGCCATGCTCGAGCAGCGGACCCAGATGCGGATCATGCAGCTCATCGCCCATGATCCCAGCCAGGGCGAGCCTCAGGTCTGGCTCCTTCCTCGCGCATTGATCCTTGAGCTACACGCCCTGCCCGGCGGAGGCATCGCTGCGGCGCTCAACGTCAACGGCGTCAACGCGCTCTACGTCTTGGACGGCAGCGACAGCACGCCCGAGCCCATCACCCTGCCCAACCCCGTCGCCCACGAGAAGGTCTGGCGAGACCGGAGCCCTTACAAGGGCAACGGCCCGCCCCGGCTCAGCCCCACCGGCGAGCACACGATCGTCTACACCTACGGCGGAAACAGCTACGCCATCGACCTCAAGGCGCGGCAGGTCGTGCGCAGCGCCGCAGTCTGGTCCGCCGAGATCGCGGCGATGCATCCTCCCTCGAAGCCCGCGAGAGTGCTCGCGCTCGAGCTCGGATCCAACCTGGTGCGCTTCAGCGACACCCTCACCCTGCTGCAGCGGCGCCCCTGCCCGAGCTGCAGGCTCATCAGCCTGGGCCGTCACAGCGACTCCCGCCCCACCGTCGCCGCCCTCGCGGCCCCCGACAACGAGGGCATCTCCGTGATCTACCTGAGGCCTGACACCTCCCTCGACGATCTAGCGACCCGCCACATCATCGAGCTTCCCGCCGACCTCTTCGACGGTCCTTGGGCGTGGACCCTACGATCCGGCCCTGGCAACCTGGCGCTGATCAGCCTCTCGGCCATGACCAGCTCTCCCGCCCACCACGTCTTCGCCCTCGATCCCGACCGCGACGAGCCCGTCTGGACCTGGCACGGCACCGACGAAGGCGGCCCCTCCCAGCGCTTGGTCGCCGATGCCCTCGGCGATCAGGTCCGCTTCCGCATCGTCCAGGGCGAGGGACACGCCGAAGAGACCCTGCGCGCGGCCCTCTTCCAGCCAAGCCAGGGCGAGCCCACCGCCTGGATCTCGGACGAGGACCTCGAAGCCCCCCTGAAGCGGCGCCTCTTCGCCCCCATGGCCCCGCACCAGCAAGGCCCCCACAGCTCGGCCGACGTCGAGGGCGATCCCATGTTCGATCGCACCCCGCACAAGGCCCATCAAGCCACCTTTCAGCGCTGCACCCTCACCGTGGATCCCTCGTGAACGTGCCCCCAACGCCGGAGCAGGCCCTCCAGGCCGAGGATCTCTTCTACAGAGACAACCTCGATCTCGACCAAATGACTCCCCTGCGCTGGATCCTGCTGGCGCTGTGGACCCCCATCGGACTGCCCCTCATGGCGGTGCGGGCCGCCTTGGCCATCGGGGCCAGCCTGGTGGTGCCGCCTCGCTACCGCGCGTGGTGGGTGACGTTCCTGACCGGGATCTTCCTGGTCGTCAGGAACAAGACCAAGATCCGTGATCACGGCGTCGTCGTCGTGAGCAACCACATCAGCTACCTCGACGGCATGACGGTCCGCGCCGCCGTCCGGAGCACCAAGCCGCTGGCGACCTTGCTCTGGCACAAGGTCAACCGCCTCAACAAGATCATGGCGCGACCGAGCATCCCTGTCATGGAGTCGGGGAAGAACCGGCAGCTCACAGAGAAGATCAAGACCTACCTCCGCAAAGGCAACGTGCTGCTCTTCCCCGAGGCCACCGTCACCGACGGCTCGGGCCTGCTGCGCTTCGAGCGCATGGCCTTCAGCCTCGACGCCCGCGTAGTGCTCGTCGCGATCCGCCACCGCCGGCCGCTGCCCTTCATCCACCCGAGCGCCCTACGCGAGAAGCTGATCATCCAAGTCTTCTTCGAACTCTTCCAGCCGTGGATCGTCGCCGAGATCGAGTGCCTCGGCGTACACACCCCTGGCCCCGATGAGTCGTTTGAAGACTTCGCCAAGCGCTCGCAGCAGCTCATCGCCGACGCCCTGGGCGTGCCCACCACCTCCTACACCTGGAGGGATCGTCGGCGACTCATGGTCGAGCTTAAACGAACGAAGGAGCGCACATGAGGGCCCTGGTCGCTGCCCTGCTGCTCGTGGGGTGCAGCCTGGGTGCACCGCCGCCGGATCCCGGACCCCGGATCGCGAGCCTCTCGCCCGCTCTCACCGAGACGCTGGGCGCCCTCGACGCCCTCGACACCCTGATCGCGCGGAGCGAGTTCTGCGTCGAGCCCCCCGAGGCCCGCGCCTTGCCCACGGTCGGCAGCTCGCTCACACCCGACCTCGAGCGCCTGGCACGCCTGCGCCCTAGGGCGATCCTAGTCGACGACAGCGCGGGAACGCAGACCGAGCAGCTCGAGCGTATCGCCCCCACCGAGCGCCTTCCTTGGCTCACCGTCGATCAGGTCGGCGCCTCGATCCGGCGACTGGGCGAGCTCAGCGACCGCGCCGAGAGCGCCGATCGGCTCGCGGATCGCCTCTCAGAGGTCCTGGGCACATCCCCTCCCCCCGACGCCCCCGAGGTGCTCGCCGTTCTGGGCAGTAGCGATCTTCAACGCGAGATCTGGTTCGTGCGCCGCGACAGCCTGCACGGCGCGATGATGCAGGCAGCCGGAGCCAGGAACGCCATTGATCGCGACATCGGCGGCGCGCCGACCCTCTCCCTCGAGGCCCTCATCAAGCTCGACCCCCAGGCGGTGGTGATCCTGCACGCCTCCGACGATCCCGCGTCCGCCGAGCCCCTCCTGAAGGCCTGGCGACGGCTCAAGCCGCTGCGCGCCGTCCAGCAGGACCGGGTGAAGGTGGTGGCCGACCCCAAGATCTACTCCACCGGGCCGCAGATCCTCGACACCGTGGAGCGGGTGCGCGAGGTCGTCCAGACCCTGCCCCGCAGCGAGCCGCGATGAGCGCCATCGAGATCCGTGGGCTGCACATCGGCGGCGACCCGCGCCCCCGCCTGAGGGGGATCGACCTCGAGCTGCGCAGCGGCGAGATGGTGGTCCTGATCGGTCCGAATGGCGCAGGAAAGTCGACCTTGATCCAAGCCATCACCGGCGCGGCAGGCACCGACAGCGGGGACCTACGGATCGGGGGCACGCCCCAGGACCGCCTCGATCGCGGCCAGCGCGCCGCGCACATCGCTTGGCTCCCGCAGCAGACCCGGCTCGAAGAGGGCCTCACCGGGATCGAGGTCGTGGCAGCCGCGAGGTTTCGCCACCGGGAGCCCTGGCGGGTGGCCCTCGAGGCCGCGCGAGAACACCTCCGGCGTCTCGGGGCCGAGGCCTGGGCCCATCGGCGCATGACCACGCTCTCCGGCGGCGAGGCGCAGCGGGTACGGCTCGCCTCGCTCTCGGCTCAGGAAGCGGACTGGTGGCTGCTCGATGAGCCGGGCAACCACCTCGATCCCGCCGTGCGCTTGCGGGTCTACGAGGCCGTCTGCACCCGCGCTCAGCAGGGCGGAGGCGTGGTCATCGTCACTCACGACATCGGCGCCCTCGCCCACCTGCCACAAGCGCGCGTGATCGGGCTGAGCGAGGGTGAGGTGCGCTTCGATCTCCGCGCTCCCGATCCCCAGCTCCCCGCGGCGCTCGGCGCCCTGCTCGGACTCGAGCTGGCGACGTCCGACGGCGCGCTCGTGGTGCGCGGACCGCGCGGGGAGCCCCCGCCAAGCGAGGCCTCTGCCTCAGAGGAAGGAGCGCGCCCCTCCTCGACTCTTCAGGGCATGGCGGCGGTGATCGGTCTCTCGCTGGTCGGAGTCCTCGTGGCACCGTGGATCGGGCTCTCTCTCGACGCCGAGACCGGGCCCTTCGTGCTGCTCGAGCTGCGGCTTCCCCGCGCGCTGCTCGGAGCGGTGATCGGCGGCACCCTCGCGCTCACCGGCGCAGCCTTCCAGGCTGTTCTCGAGAACCCGCTCGCGACCCCGAGCACCATCGGCACCACCGCGGGTGCCAGCCTGGGAGCGCTCGCCGTGCTCGTGCTCCTCCCCGCCGCTGCGGTCGGCTCCACCACCGTCGCGCTGGGTGCCTTCGCCGGGGCTCTCTTCGTCTCCCTGGCCATCGCCAGCCTCGCCACCCTGCGCCGCTTCCGCACCGAAGAGCTCCTCCTCGCCGGGATCGCCATCAGCCTGGGCGCAGGAGCGGCGATCACCGGCCTCCAGCTCCAGGCCGACGCCTCAGCCACCCTCGCCAGCGTGCGCTGGTCGCTGGGATCCCTCTCGATCGTCGGATATGAGCGCCTGATCGCTGTCCTGCCCTTCGCCGGCCTCGGTTCGATCGCCGTGCTGGCCCAGACGGGGAGCCTGCACAGCATGGTGGCGGGCAGCGAGCGCGCACGCACGCAGGGGGTCGACGTGGTCCGAACCCGAACGCTGGTCCTGGGCGCGGGCTCCCTCGCGGTCGCAGGCTGCGTCGCGGTGGCGGGCCCCATCGCCTTCATCGGGCTCGTGGTCCCCCACTTGGTCCGCCTCTTCGTCGGCGGAGGGCCGAGGCGCCTGCTCTGGCTCTCGCTGATCGCGGGCGCGGGCTTCCTTCCGCTGGCCGACGGCCTCGCCCGCGTCGCCTGGCCCGGGCGGGAGCTCCCCGTGGGTGTGCTCACCGCCGCGCTGGGCGCCCCGACCTTGCTCGCGCTGCTCTGGCGACGACGCCCTCGCTAAAGCCCTGTCACACGTTGTCACCCAACGGAAGGCGTTCGAACAGGCCTCGAAGGCGCCACGTCTAACGGACACGACAGGAGGTCCCCATGCGCTCGCTTCGAACCTTGAGTCTCGTACCCTTTGCCCTCGCCACCCTCGGCTGTGTCGTGATGGACTCACCCGAGTTTCAACGCCATGGAGCCGTTTATGCGACGACCAACGGCGTCACCCTCTACGACCAGGGCGGAGGCTTCGCCGGCATGAGCGGCACGACCTGCCAGTTCTCTCGCGGAGGCCACCTCGGAACCGACGTCTCGACCTCCGCCCGCCAGCCCAAGGTGCTCGACGGCGTCAAGGATAACGAGGGCACCCTCGTCCTCGCATCGACCGAGGGTTTGCTCCATGTCATCGCAGGGAACGGGTCCAACCTGCATGAGACCGAAGTCGCCTCCTTCGATCGCCTCTCTCAAGCCTTCCTGACTCGCGACCACGTCGTCGCGATCGGCGGCTGCACCCTTCGCTGGATGGGAGGCCCCATCAGTGGCCAGCGCAACCTGAACCTAGAGAGTGAAAACTGCGAGAACGCACAGCTCGCAGTCGACCGACGCACGGGAGCGGCCTTCGTCACCGCAGGCGGCGAGGTCATTCGGGTCGATGAGCACGGGACCCACCCCCTCGGTCACGAGGCCGACCAGATCGTCTTCAGCCAGGCGCTGAACGGGCTGCTCCTCCTCGACGCGTGGGATACCGAGGTCCGCTTCATCAGCCGCGATGGGGATCTTGTGTGGAGTAAGGATCTCGGGAACGACGGTCGGATCCGGAGCGCCGCGGACTTCGGGAGCCAGGGGCTGCTGGGGCTGACCCTCGAGAGCGAGGAGCCGAGCCTGATCATGCTCGATGGCGAGACCGGCGAGCTCGCGATCGAGACCGAGCTCTCGCAGAGCGCCGACGTCATCAGCTCCTTCCACGGAGAGCAGCTCGGGCTCGTCCTCCCCTCGCGGGTCGAGCTGTTCAGCTTCCGCTGATCTCGGGCCGGGGTCCTCCGATCAGAGGCCGAGGGCTTGGCTGGCCCGCCCGCGCCCCCCGACGTGACCATGCCCTCAGGGTGAGCAGAAAGTCGTAGCCCTCGCCGACAACCCTGCTCCCTGCGACAGGCCGATGCGATAGAGCACCGGGGTCGCTTCCCCGGCGTGGTCACTCGGTCGTGGCGCCAGGCGCGCCGGCCCCCAACCTTGACCCCAAAGTGCTCCATGATCCTTCTCTCCGCGCTCGTGAGCTTCAGCCTGGCCGCCCCACTCAACGATCCCGAGGCCGATCATCACCTCGAGCTCGACGCGGAGCTAGGGTTCCTCGCGCCCCTCTCGCACAAGATCCAGTTCGGTCAAGACGGCAGCCGAATCAACTACATCGCCGAGGGCGGCCAGGACAACCTCTTCGCTTTCTTCCGACCTACCGCCCGCTTCTCGTATAAGGGCGCCCGATTCACCGCCCTCTGGCAGCCCCTCGACCTGCGCACCACCGCGATCCCAGGGCGCGACCTCCAGGTGAACGAGCGGGTCTTTCCAGCCGACACCCCCATGGACTTTCGATACGGCTTCTCGTTCTGGCGACTGGGCTGGGAGCAGCGAGTCTTCGAGAAAGGGGGCAGCACACTCCACCTCGGCCTCGGGCTTCAGATCCGAAACGCGACCATCAGCTTCGTGAGCACCGACGGCGCCCTCGGCGAGGTCCAGCGCGACATCGGGCCCGTCCCTCTGCTCAAGGGGCAGTTCCGCCACCGCTTCGAGAAGGGCGCCTTTATCGAGGTCGAGACAGACGGCTTCTACGCCCCGATCCGCTACCTGAACGCCCGCGATGTCGACGTCGAGGGCGCCATCGCAGACCTGCAGGTCCGCGCCGGTCTGCCCCTGTCCGCCCCCGCCGAGGCCTGGCTCGGTCTTCGCTACCTGGGCGGCGGTGCCTCGGGAACGGGAACCCCCCAAGGAACCGGCGATGGCTTCACCGTGAACTGGCTGCACACCCTCACGCTCACGCTCGGGCTAAGAGCACGATAGTCGGAACCTGGGCGCTCCCTTACAAGGGGAGCGACCGACCTCGCCCACACCCCTGTCTGGAGCGTTCCTATGGAGACGCTGACCTGGCCGCTCAGCGAGCCGATCACGATCTTCTTCCTTGTGATGTTCCTCCTTCTGCTCGTGCCGATCGGTATGCAGCGGCTCAAGCTCCCGGGCGTCGTGGGGCTGATCCTGACCGGGCTCATCTTGGGGCCCAATATGTTCAACCTGCTCGAGCGGGACTCGACCTTTGAGCTCTTCGGCGCGGTGGGCCTGCAATACATCGTGTTCACGGCGGGCCTCGAGCTCGACCTGGCAGGGTTCAACAAGGTCAAACTCAAGTCCGCCTTCTTCGGGATGATCTCCTTTCTCATTCCGATCACCGTCGGGACTTTCGCCGCGCTGACCTTGCTGAACTTCGACCTCAACTCCGCCATCCTCCTGGGAAGCGTCTTTGGCAGTCACACCCTGCTCGCCTACCCCGTGGCCAGCCGCCTGGGGCTCGCCAAACACGAGACCGTGACGGTGACGGTGGGAGCCACCTTGGTCACCGACGTCAGCGCCCTTCTGGTGCTCGCGATCATCGCCAACACCAAGCACGGCGATCTCGATGCCTGGTTCTGGATCCAGCTCGCGGTGGGTGCTGCGATCTTCCTCGCCTTGGTGGTGGTGGCTTTGCCGCGCCTGGCCAAGTGGTTCTTCGTCAAGCGCGACGCGGACGGCATCGAGGCCTTCCTCTTCGTGCTGGCCTCGGTCTTCGCCGCCTCGTGGATCGCCGAGCTGACCGGCCTCGTCTCCATCATCGGATCCTTCCTGGCGGGCATCGCGCTCAATCGCATGATCCCCTCGACGAGCGTGCTCTCGAATCGGCTTCAGTTCGTCGGGAACGCCCTGTTTATCCCCTTCTTTCTGATCTCGGTCGGCATGCTCACGAACCTGTGGGTGCTGCTTGAGGGCTACATGGCCTGGGTGATCTCGATCACCATGAGCGTGGCGGTCGTCTCGACCAAGTGGGCGGCAGCCCAGCTCGGCGGCCTGCTCCTGGGGTACAGCTCCGACGAGCGAAACCTCATGTTCGGCCTCTCCGTGCCCCAGGCCGCCGCCACCCTCGCCACGGTCACGGTCGGCTACAAGCTCGAGTTCTTCGACGACAACGTCCTGAACGGAACCATCATCATGATCATCGTCACCTGTCTGGTCGGCCCCGCCATGGTCGACCGGGCCGGCCGGCAGATCGCCAAGCTGATCGCGAGCACGCCCCCCGACGCCCACGACGCGCCCCAGCGCTTGCTGATCCCGCTCTCGAACCCCGAGAGCGTGAGTGTCTTGCTCGACATGGCCCTGATGGCACGCGACGGGCTGAGCGAGCAGCCGATCTACCCCTTGGTGGTCGTCGATGACTCCGAAGACGCCGACGCCCGTCTCGCCGCCGCCGAGGGCCTTCTCGCCAACGCCATCCATCACGGTGCCTCGGTGCAGGTGCCTGTCCAGCCGATCACCCGCGTACACAAGAACGTCTCCACCACCATGCTCAGCGCCGCGCGTGACACCCGCAGCTCGCACGTGATCGTAGGGTGGGATGGGCGACGCTCGCGCTACGGCCATACGTTCGGGCGGGTGCTCGACCCCGTCGTGCGCGAGGGCGAGTGCGCCTTGCTGGTCTGCCATCTGCGCCAGCCCCCCAACACGCTGGCCAAGGTGGTGCTGACCCTGCCGCCTTTCGCCCATCGCCACCCCGGCTTCGCGCAGCAGATCCACGACCTCAAGCGCATCGTACAGCGCATCGCCGCCCCCCTCGTGGTCCTCGTCCCCCCCGAGAACGCCGAGGAGGCCATCGCCACGATCAAGCGAGCCAAGCCCACGGTGCCCCTGACGGCCCACACCTTGCCCTCATGGAGCGGGGTGCTCGGCGCCGTCGCGGAGCAGGTCGAAGAAGACACCCTGCTCATGCTCGTCAGCGCCCGACCCGGCACCCTGGCCTTCGACCAGAACCTCGATCACCTCCCGAGCAAAATCACCCGCCGCTTCGAGGAGCTGAACCTCGTGGTGTCGTATCCTGCGGAGCCCGCCTTGCTCGAGGCCGCCGACGGGCCCGTCGCCGACGACCTCGCGATCTCTCTGCAGACCTTGACCTTCGAGCCCGCGCTACGCGAGATCCTCGATGCCGTGCCCAGCCTGCCCGACTCCGCCCGCCAGACGCTCCATCGCGCGATGGTCAAGACCGCCCGCAGGGGCTCGACCGAGCTCGAACCCGGCATCGTGCTCTTGGACCTTCACCGCGCCGAGATCCCCGCCTCGGTACAGATCGTGGCCTCGAGCGCCGAGGGCGTCGCCTTCCCGCAGACGCGCGAAGATGTCAAGATCTTCCTCGTCCTGCTCTCGTGCGCCGCCCGACCGAGCGACGTCCACCTCGACCGCCTGACTCGCCTCGCCGCCGCGCTACGTCGCCGCGATCAGGCCGCCCTGCTGCGCGAGAGCCCCACCGTCGAGCGGCTGCATCAGATCACCAAGGGCTGATGGGGAGGCGGGCCTGCGCGCAGTCCCCCGCGCCACGGCCGGGTGTTCGGACCTACTGACCCTGACCGCGGCTGAAGCCGGGCTGGCCATCGAAGGTGCACAGGCCTTCGTGCTTGATGACGTCGAAGCCGGCATCGATCAGGCGGCTGATCAGCACGCCGACCTTCTTGGAGTCGATAGGCTCCTCGGCCTGAAAGCGGCAGCGCCAGTGATCGGTGCAGAAGGTCTCGGGCATGCCGTCGGGCCAGACCTTGACCCCCCGGTTGCTGATCATGATGAGCGGCAGCACCCCGTCGGCGGCGGCGATAAGGCCTTGGGCCAGGGCGTCGGGGCTGCGCTCCCCTTCGGCCCAATCGACGAAGACATCAGCGCCGAGGTGCTTTTTGACCTGGGGGGGGCGCGGCTTGAGCACGGGAAGGCTCGGGGCGCCCGTTCCAGCGCGAGCCTTGGGCAGCGTCGAGGGCTCCTGACCGAGGCGCGCGATGACCGCGTCGGCGAAGGCGGCGGTGCCTACCCGCTCGGAGCTGACGGTCGCATCGTAGATGTCGCCGGTGTGGACGCCGTCTTCGAGGGTCTTGAGCCAGGCGTTCTCAACCTTTGTGGCGACATCTCCCTGGCCGATGTGGCGGAGCATGAGCAAGGCCCCGTTGAGCAGCCCCGAGGGGTTGGCGATGCCCTGACCCGCGATGTCGGGGGCGCTGCCGTGCACCGCCTCGAACATGGCGCAGGAGTCCCCGATGTTAGCCGAGCCGGCAAGGCCGACAGAGCCCGCGATCTGGGCGGCGATGTCGGAGATGATGTCGCCGTAGAGGTTGGTGGTGACGATCACGTCGAACATTCCGGGGCGATCCGCCAACAAGGCGCTCCCGATATCGACAATATACCGCTCTTTCTCGACGTCATCGTATTCGGCAGCGACCTCTTCGAAGACCTCGGTAAACAACCCATCGGTGATCTTCATGATGTTGTCTTTGACGAAGGAGGCGACCTTCTTGCGGCCTTGGCTGCGCGCAAACTCGAAGGCATAGCGCACGATTCGCTCGGTGCCAGGGCGACTGACGAGCTTGAGGCACTGGCGGACCTCGTCGGTCTGGCGGTGCTCGATGCCGGCGTAGAGATCTTCTTCGTTCTCGCGGACCACGACCACGTCCATGCCGGGATGCTTGGTGCGAACAAAGGGGGCGTAGGCCCGGACAGGGCGCACGTTGGCATAGAGCCCGAGGCTCTTGCGCACCGTGACGTTGAGGCTCTTGACCCCTTTGCCATAGGGCGTGGTGACGGGGCCCTTGAGGAAGACCTTGGTGCGCCGCAAGCTGTCCCAGCAGTCGGGGGTGATGCCCGCCGGATGGCCAGCGTTCCAGACCGACTCGCCGATGGTGATCTCTTCGATGTCGAGCGAGGCGCCGGCCGCATCGAGGATGCGCAGGACCGCGTCGGTGATCTCGGGGCCGATACCGTCGCCGCGCGCGACGGTGATGGGGGTATGGGTAGACACGTAGAGCCTCCATGCAACAGTGGGCGCGCAGGAATATCGCGCCCCGCCCAGCTTGCACGCAAGCTCGACCGCTCGGCCGCCCCCTCGAACGATTGACGCCCGGTGTCGCGGGCAATAGGAGCCGACTCCACCCGGAGGTCCTCGTGAAGGCCCTGCTGACTCTCTCTGGCGCCGCCGTGGTCACGATGAGCCTGTGCTGCGGCATGTGCAGTCGCGCCCCCGCCCCCGTCGAAGCCCGCTACGACGGGCCAGGCCGGGTCCACGCCGGGCAGATGTTCCCCTTCACCATGCGACTGACGAACAACACGCGCGCACCCGTCACGATCGAGTCGGTGGTCGTACCCGCCTCCCTGGCCCGCAACCTCCAACTCGTCGTCGAGAACGCCCAGCGCAAGGAGCCCTTCGGCGATGGCCTGCGGGCCTGGATCCCTCCCGTCACCATCGCCCCCGGCGCCGAAGAGCGGGTGGCCGACTTCTCGGGCGTTCCCTTCGTCAGCGGCGCAGCCGGGGGACGCCTCGAGTTCTGCGAACCCAGCGGCACCTGCCACCGCGGCGCCGTAGGCGCCATCGTGCTCGGCGGGGTGGACCGCGCCATGCGTCAGACCTGGGAGCTCCCCGAGTCTATCGTCCTCGATGAGCCCTTCGAGATCGCCCTCACGATCGAGAACGTCTCCGGGGGCCCCGACCGCCTCACCAGCGCGGGCGTCCACCAGAACGTCACCCAGTGGCTCGACATCGCCCCCCTCGACCCCAAGGCCCGCGACAAGGGGCGCAACCTCGGCCGCGAGACCTGGCTCTACAACCTCGATCTTGACCCTTCCGAGTCCACACGCATCACCTTCGCCGCCACCGCCACGTCGCGCGGCGAGCAGACCTTCACCGGCGCTATCTGCCCCACCAGCGAGACCTTCTGCGTCGATGAGAAGGTCTCGGTCCGCATCCAATAAGGAGCCCCCGTGTCCCTCACCCTCTACGGCATCCCCACCTGTGGCACCGTCAAGAAAGCCAGAAAGTGGCTCCACGACCGCGGTGTCGACCACACCTTCGTCGACTTTCGCGAGCACCCGCCCAGCCAAGCGAAGGTCGACGCCTGGGTTCAAGCCTTCGGCGCCAAGGCCATGCGCAACACCTCCGGGGGGGCGTACCGCGCCTTGGGCGACGAGAAGAAGACCTGGGACGACACCCGCTGGTCCCGAGCCTTCGCGAGCGATCCCATGCTGATCAAGCGACCGATCATCGAGCGCGACGGAGCGCCCACCCGCGTCGGCTTTCGCGCCTCCGACGAGGTGCTCACCCAAGAGTTGATGGGCTGAGCCCACCGCCGAGCCGCAGCGCCCTCAAACGCTTGAGGCGATGAGCAAGCGGATCTGGAGCCCGAGCGCTGCGAGGGCGACCCCCGAGGTGAAGATCCACAACGGCAAGATGAGCCACTTCGACGGTGAGATGGCCTTGGAGATGCTCTTGGGCCTCGAGAAGGCACGAACGAAGGCGCCGAGGCCGAAGCCCCAGGCCGCCACGACCATGACCGGCTGCAAGAAGGTTCCGGCCACACCCACGATGTAGAGGAGGGTGTACATGGGCATCGACGGAGGCACCAACATCTCGGGCGAGCAGGCACAGACGAGGAACCAGGACAACAGCGCAGCCATCAAACTGCCCCACGCCTGACTCCAGACCTCCTTGCTGCGTGTGCGCGCTACGACAGTCTCGACATCTTCTTGCACGATTTCCATGGGTCGCTGCTCCTCTGTTTGGCCGAGACCCTACCGCATGGCCGCGCCAGGCACAATCCCCGGGCGCACGATCCCACACCGCTCCCGACGTCGCGGCCCGGATTGGGCCCCGGCGGGCAGGTCGGGACCGCTCAGATCCCTGGCAGCCAGGACGCTGCGCTGCGGAGCACCGCGGGTCCATCCGAAGGCACCACCTCGCCATGCGCCATCACGATGCGTTCGAAGTCTTCCTCGAGCAGGGCCGCGATGCTGCGCCCCATGGCTCCTTTGTCTTGGACGGTGCTCCGCCAGAGTCGACTCTGGACAGGGGCTCCGATGGACCCGGTGAGTCGGAACATCAGGGGGCTCAGGAAACCGCGCACCCGGCGCAAGTTGAAGAGGGCGTCGGTCAGGATCAAGGTCCGGGTCGGGCGATGGAGGAAGGCCGTCTCTTGCGACTTGGGCGATCCGTGCAAGAAGATAGGGGCGAGCACCTTGGCGAAGGGGACCTCTGCGCCAGGACCCAGCGTGCGCTCCAGCCCGAGCTCGGGGCGCTTGGCGGGGAGGCCAGGAGCCGCCCAGGTCTCAGCCTGAGGGTAGCGCTCCATAGCCGGGCGAAGATAGAGGTGATGGAGGTCATTCGGCGCGATCAGGGTCGTCACCTGTCCTAGGGCGTCGATGCGGGCTGCGATCTCGTCGTCGAAGGGCACGGGGGACCACAAGGCGAGATCCGAGCCTTCGAGGCGGACCACCAACATGCGCGCAGGAAGGAAGACGCCGGGGAGCATGCGGATCTCGTGACCGAGCTCCCAGATCTGATCCGAGACGATGGGCGAGAGGGTCGTGGTCATGGCGCTCCAGTTGCAAGGGGAAAGACTATCCACACTCGCTACCCCGTGCCCGTAGGTCCGAGGCGGTCGGGCGACGAGCTCCACTTCAGGAGGCTGGCGCGCTGGGAGTGGGGAGTGAGAGTGGGGCCTGGGAGTGGGGGTCGAGCGCGCGCACCGAGGTCGAACCACCCGTATCCGCGAGGGCTCCTGGGCCGCAGACGCCCCCGAGTGGCTCCGGAGTCCCCTACCCCACCATCTGACGAAAGGTTAGGTTGATTCTGGGCCCATCGACCCGCTTGCGGCGTGGGACGCAGTGATGCCAGCACCGCTGGGTCCGACCGCCCATGAACAGCAAGGAGCCATGATCGAGGTCGATATTGACCGGATCGTGGGCGCCGTCGAGGTGGCGGAGCCGAAAGGTGCGGGTCGCGCCCAGGCTCACGCTGGCGATCACCGGGTCGGGGCCCAGCTCGGGTTCGTCGTCGGCGTGCCAGGCCACCGAGTCCTGCCCGTCGCGGTAGAGGTTGAGCAGGGCGCTGTTAAACCGGAGGCCGACCTCGGCCTCGAGGCGCGCCTTGATCTCGCCGACTCCGCCCTCCCAAGGGTGCGGCTCCATGCGGATCCCCGACCAGGTGTAGACCGTTCCCGGATCGCCGTACCAGGCGTTGAGTCGCGGGACGTGGTGGGTCTTGCCGTACATCGTGATCTGATCCTGACGCCATGGGACCTCGTCCATGAGCCGGTCGAAGAGCACCGAGGCGCGATCAGGCGGGAGCCAGTCCGGGTCGAGCCAGATCTCCGCGTCGGGCAGGTCGAACCCCCGGCGCGAAGCGGCCGGCCGGGAAGGGGGCGAGAAGAGGCCTATCTGGGACATGGTCAAGCTCCAGACGTCGAGAGGAAGCACCCGCCACGCGCATCGCCGACAAGGACCCGCATCGGGTCGAGGCGCAGGGGGTGGACCCGTTCAGCGGACCGTTCCGACCCTCATCGCCAACGGCCAGCGGACCGTTCGCAGGGTCTCGGGCGGCCCCCAGGCCGCTCGAAGCCGTGCGCCGATCTGTTCGAGGGGATCCGCTCCCGTGCGGGTGCGATGACGGCGGCAGGCCGACCAGGTATCGAGGTAGCCCACCACCTGTGGCAGATCCCAGTCTGCCTCCATCGTCAAGGACGGGGTGTCGGCTGGCTCGTAGGGCCAAGGCACGTCTCGATAGCCCCCTTCCAAGATCTTGCGCTCCGGCGGCCAGTCCGCGCGCAAGATCTCGTGGTAGAGCTCGGCGACGAGCGCGTCGACAGCCGGGGCGATGCGGAAGAGCTGGTAGCACCACACCGCGACCCGCCCTCCCGGCCGCACCACGCGACGGACCTCGCGGTTGAACCCGTCGATGTCGAACCAATGCAGCGCCTGAGCTACGGTCACCAGCTCGACCGACCGTGAAGCAAGACCCGACGCCTCGGCGGGGGCTGCACGATACCTCACCCGGGGGTGCGGCGTGGCACGCTCGATCTGCGCGGCCGACGCGTCGGTGGCCCAGACCGAGAAGCCCCTTTCAGCCAGCGCCAGCGCCGCCTGACCCGAGCCGGTGCCGCAGTCCCAGATGACCGCATCGGCAGGCAGGCTCTGGGTGAGCCAGTCGATGAGCGACGCGGGGTAGGAGGGCCGATGGGCCGCGTAGGCCGAGGCGTGTCCCGAAAAATGATCGCGGAAGGAGGTCAAGGCTCCCCTCGGTGCCATTCTGGCAAAGCATGCCCAAGGCTTATCTCGTCCGCCCACTCCAAGCTCCTACTGAGGGGGCGAACTTACGAAAACCCAAGATTGGGTCCCTCGCTACCAACGCACTTCGGCAGGGCAACCCCGAAGGCGAGGCCCCCCAGCGTGGGACCCGCCGTGGAGCGCGCCACGAGACTCAGGTGGGAGTGAGGGTCTCCGCACGCTAACCTCCCCTCCCCCCTGGAGCCCCCATGAACCTCACCGTGCATCACCTGGAACACTCGCGATCCGCCCGTGCCATTTGGCTCTTGGAGGAGCTGGAGGCGCCCTATGAGCTGCGTCGCTATCGGCGAAACCCCAGAACCTTTCGTGCAGACCCAGCGCTGAAGTCCGTCTCTCCGCTCGGCCGGGCACCGATCGTCGAGATCGACGGGGTCGCGCTCGCGGAGTCCGGGGCGATCATGGAGGGAGTGCTCGACCGGATCGGGCAGGGACGCCTGCGGCCCGAGCCAGGCACGGCCGACTTCGATCATTACAGGTTCTTTCTGCACTACGCTGAGGGATCGCTCATGCCACCGCTGCTGATCAGCCTGATCTTCTCCAAGGCGGTAGAGGGCGCTCCGTTCTTCGTCCGGCCGGTTGTCAAGGGGATCGCTGCCGGGGTGCACGCCAAGTTCATCCGAGGCGAGTTCGACGCCCACTTCGGCTTCGTCGAGGCGCACCTCGCGGAGAACGAGTGGTTCGCGGGCCCCGCGTTCTCGGCGGCCGACATTCAGATGGTCTACCCCGTCGCCGCCGCGCCGCTGCGCGCAGGGCTGACGAAACAGAGCCACCCGAACCTCCACCGCTGGCTGGAGCAGGTCCGAGGGCGACCAGCGTATCAGCGGGCCATCGATAAGGGTGGACCCCTGTTTCCTTAGGGCGAGCCCCAGAGCGACGTGGCGCAGAAATCGCTGCGCCCGGAGCGACGGCGCGGGCATGGCCCCGGCGATCCAGACAACGCATCGCTCCCCCTCGTAACGCCGGTGAGCGGCCCCCAGGTCGTGTGAGGGCGGAGCCTGCTGAGCGCGGGATCAGGGGTCCAGCACGCACGAGAACGCTCCGCTGATCCGGCGCGCGGGGGCCGGTCGAAAGACGCCGTGAAGGGTGTCGTGCTCCAGATCCACGCGGAGCCCGAGCGGAGGCTCGCCGGCCAAGCGACGAGCGACGTCCATGGGAACGTCCAGGGTGACGCGCCAGAGGGTCTGGGTGTGAGACTCGCGATTCATCAGGCGGGCGGGCGCCTCTCGGGAGATGGGGAGGTTCACCGTCGAGCCATCGCCGAGGGTGAGCACGACGGGTGTGCCCTTGGAGATCGGACGATCCATAAAGCCCAACTCGGTGAGATCGTAGGCCCAACGAACCTGACCGCTGAACGACGTGACGGTCGAGGACACGGGCCCGGGCGGAACCAAGGTCTGAGCGATCAGGTCGTAGGGCTGGATCCAGTACCAACGATGGACCTTGCCGCGCTCGCCGGTGAGGGGATCGGGATCTACCGACTGGCACTGGGCCCAGGCCGGCGAGGTCGTGCCGAGGGCGAGAGCGCCGAGCGCCAGCACAATGCGGAGAGTGGACATGGGGGCTCCGGGGCAGGACAGGGACGAAGAGAACGGCGGGCGCATTCGATGCGCTGGGGGAGGGCGAGCGTCGACTTCGGTTCGTCGATAGCAGAGCCGAAGGGGGCAGTCGGGAGGCGCAGGGCGACGCTCTCGGCGGGGCGGGCTGGATGCCGGCGCTCTCGGCGGGCAGGCGCCTTCGACGGGGCGGCCGCCAGGGACGGGGCGGGCGCCAGGGACGGGGCGGGCGCCATGGAGGCGAGCTCCGCCGCGGCCACCGTAGTCGACGCAACTTCGGACCTCGACCACCGTAGTCGACGCAACTTCGGACCTCGACCCCCGTAGTCGACGCAACTTCGGACCTCGACCCCCACTGACGCGACCGACCTCCCGATAACGTAGCCTCTATCGTCGGCACCTCGACCGAAGGGGCCCTCCAGCCGCCTGACCTCCGAAGTTAAGCTGACTTCGGTCCTTCACCTCCGAAGTTAAGCCGACTTCGGTTCGGCGGCGTGGTGCCGATCTCATGGTCGGTACGGACACGAGGCTCGCGCCGGCCCGCGGCGATGGCGCTCGGCTCATGCCGGCGACATGCGCGGACCGAAGTGGACCGGCCGCCGACGGGTGTCGGTTCGTCGACGGACGTCCGTCACTCCACAGCGCAACAGACGGTGGAAAACGCAAGATCTACTGGCATGGCTCATGCATTCGAGATGGCCATGAGACACTTTGCCGCCCATGCTGTCGACGACCGCCTCCTCTTTCTTACCTGGGAGGAGGGGCTCCACCTCTGGAGCGTGCTGACATCCAGACTGCCCGGCGCGGTAGTCTGTCTGATGCCGAACCATGTTCACGTGCTCGCACCCGAGGAAGGGCGAGGTGCGATCCGGGGAGCCATGTCCTCTCATGCGCGCTGGCTGAACCACCGGCGAAAGCTCTGCGGTCCACTGTGGCGCCCTCTGTCCGACACCGGCGCGATCCTCGGGCGCGAGAAGTGGGAGAGGAACATTCGGTACGTGCACCTCAACCCCTGCCGGGCCGGACTGGTCGACGACCCGCTGGCGTGGCCCCTCTCGACCCATCGAGACCTGGTCGGGCTGACGCTGAGACCCGTCACTCCCGTGCGCCGCGATCCGGCTGGGTTCCATCGCTACGTCAGCTCCGACCCGAAGGTGCGCGTAGAGGGCACGATGCTGCCCTACAACATTCTGGAGAAGCCAACCTTCGATGAGCTGGTCGATGCGGTGAGCGCGCTGGTTCGGTGTACCGACGACGAGCTTCGGCGTAAGACGTCAGCCAGGAGGACGCTGATCCGCGCCGCCAAGAGCCTCACGCCCCTGAACAACAGGGAGATCGCCGAGGCGGTAGGGGTGAGTCGGAGGACCGTGGAGAACGCAGCGCAGCTTGATCCAGGGGGCGAGAAGATCCTCCGTCGGGTGTTCGGCGACCGACGATTCGGGCTGATCGTGGCGGAGGACGGCCCTCGAAAGGGATGGAAGTATAGGGTGAATACTGCGGATCGAGGGCAGCGACTCTAGCGGGCGCCCCCGACGGGACAGGCGCAGCCGACCGGGCAAGCCTTGACAGGCCGGGGGGCACGAGATGTGCCGCAGGCATCGGTTCCGATGGGCGAAGACCGCCGCGCCCCCCGTAGTCGACGCAACGTCGGACCTCGACCCCCGTAGTCGACGCAACGTCGGACCTCGACCCCGTCCAGCCTCAACCGCCATCCGAAAACGAAGCCTCTATCGTTCGCGCCCTCACCGAAGGCCCCGTCCAGCGCCTCCAACTCCGAAGTTAAGCCCACTTCGGCCCTTCACCTCCGAAGTTACGCGGACTACCCTCCCTCCGCGGAGCGCCTTCGACGCGGCCACAGAGGGCCTGGAGGCCCCGGAGGGCGAGGAGAAAGCCCCAACCCTCTCACGAGCCTTAAGCCCACGACCGGGCCCCAGCGATCTCCACCCTTGAAGACCCCGAGGGGCCGCATCGTCTCTGGCGACCACGGGCGCGGGCCAAGGTCCCCCCGGCCTCCACGCCCCGTCTCCCTCGCTACACCTGTGGCCACCAGACCCACGGCGCGAGCTCCTCGGAGGTCATGCTCGCGACCTCGCGGCCCTGCACCTGCACCGTGCGGGAGAAGGCGAGCGGTGAGCCAGGGTAGAGCTCCACCTCCGACTCCTCGATCCGAACCCAGCCCCAGCCTCGGATCAGCTCCAGCCAGCGCGCCTCGAGCTCGGGACGCAGGCGCGCGAGGTGCAGAGCCAGGTTGGCCTCCAAGGCCAGCGGCAGCTCCTCCGACGGCACGAGCTGGCGCTGACCCTTGGGACCCTCGAGCTCGACTGTGAGCGGGCCCCCGGTGAACCGCCTAAGGTACATGCGCACCGGCGAGGCGGGCACGGGGTCGACCGTCCAGCCCCACCAACCGACCTCATCGCCGGCGAGCAAGATCTGGTGGGACGGCATCTTGTCATCATCTTGTCGTTTGGTCATCTCTTCCTCCAGGTTCACTACGGGTCTCGGGTCGGGTTGGAACTTCGGTCACGCGGTCGCTCGGGCGGCGTCGTGCCGCCAGGTGACGGCCAGTCCCTCCAGCCGGTCGTGGTGGACGGGCACCCCATGGGCGGCGGCGCGCAGCACGATGGCGCGAATGTCGGCGCCGGAGAGCGGATAGAGCGCGGCCAACCTGCGGAGGTCGACGCCGGGGGCGCGGCGGTCTTGGGGCAGCATCGCCTGCCACAGCGCCTCGCGGGCCTCGCGGTCGGGCATCGGGAGGTGGATCGTCCACAGCAGCCGCCGCGTCAGGGCCGGATCGAGGGCGTCCTGGCGGTTGGTGGTCATCACCACGAGGCCCTCGTGGCTGTCGAGCAGCGTCAGCAGCGCGGAGGTGAGCACGTCGTCGTGATGGGCGCTGCGGGAGGATCCCCGAAGGCCGGCGATGGCGTCCACCTCGTCGAGCACGAGGACCGCGTCTTCGCGATCGGCCTGGGCAAAGAGCTCGGAGAGGCGGCGCTCGCTCTCCCCGACCCACTTGGACCGCACCGAGGCTGCCGAGACCAGCAGCGCCCCGCGACCCAGCTCGCCAGCGATCGCGCGAGCGCCGTGGGTCTTTCCGGTTCCGGGAGGCCCGTGCAGCAGGAGCGCCGTCGCCGAGGTGGCCTTGCCCCCGATCCCCCACGTGTCCGCCCAACGCGCGAGGTGGAGCACCTCCTCGATCTCCAGCCTCGCATCCGTCGGGACAAAGAGATCGTCGAGGGTGATGGAGGACCGCAGCGTCCCCTCCGGCGCGATCCCGGTTCGGGCGTCACGGGCGGCAGAGGCCAGATCGGCAACCCGGATCGGGCCGTGCAGTCCTCGGCTCGCGAAGGCGCGGGCGCTGGCGGTCAGGACCGCGTTCTTGATCTCCCCGCCGGTCAGCGGAAAGCGTGAGGCCAGCCGTTCAAGATCGACGTCTTCGGCCAGCGGCAGCTCCGGCGGCAGGTGGGCGCGCCAGATCTCCTCGCGCTGATCCGCCTCGGGAGCGCTGAACCGGAGGTGGAGCAAGATGCGCCGGTGAAGCGCCTCATCGAGGTGTTCGGGGAGGTTGGTCGCGAGCACCGCGACCCCGTCGAAGCGCTCCAGCTCGGCGAGCAGGATCGGCATGAGGTCGTTGCCTCGGGAGCGGCTCATGAAGACCGACTCACACTCGTCGAAGAACAGCAGGGCGTCGCGCAGGCGTGCCTCGCGGAACAGCCCCGGGAGCAGGCGCTGGTGATCGACGTGGCGCGCCAGCGTCGGCAGATCGACCGAGAGCACCCGCAGACCCAGCCGATCGGCGATGGCGTGGGCGGTCATCGTCTTGCCCGTCCCCGGAGGCCCGCTGAACAGCAGGTACGTGCCCCGACCATAGGGGATCACGCGGTCGAGGCCCCACGTCGCCCGAGCGGCGAGCCAGCCCTGGCGGTCGTCGATGAGAGGCAGCAGTCGAGCGCGGTCCTCCTCGCGGAGCACGAGCCGCTCGAAGCTCGCCAGCGGCGCCCCGATGCTCGACAGCTCGACGACCTCGTCGCTGAGCCGGTCATCACCGAGCACTGAGGACAGCCCGTAGGTGGTGATGTTGATCGAGGCCCGCAGCAGGTCGTCGGCGGAGGCGGCGCGGCGCCCCATGTCGAGTTGGATCAGGTCGAGGCGGCGGAGGGGGGCGTCGGCGCGGAAGCGGGCGCGCTCGGCGACCTGATCCGCGAGGTCGAGCTCCGCGAGCTGAAGCACAGAGAGCACGGTGAGCATGCACGAAGGAAAGTGCTCGAACAGATCTTCGAGGGTCGGATCGAGGGCGACGGCAGCGCTGTTCAGCAAGACCTCCCGGTCGAAGGCGGTGAGGCCCTCCTGCGCGGCCAGGGCGTCGATGGGCAGGGTCAGTCCCAGCTCGCGGGTTCGGCGCAAGCGAGCTTCGATGTGAGCGCGGGTCGACCGCGCCTTGTCCTTGGACTGGGCTTCCGGGTTCGCCTCCACCTCGTCAAAGCAGCTCGCGCAGCGGCGACCGTTCTTGCGAGGCGCGATCCACGTCGCTTGATGACGCAGCCAGCGCTGGTGATCTTCGAGGTGCTCGAGGGCGGAACGATAGGGCTCAAGGTTCGGCATCAGGATCTCCGTGAGGGTTTGGGCCCGGTTCGGGGCCTCGTGTGCTGCCCCGCAACTGGGGGCGTGCCTCCTCAACGCCCGGCCCCGCGGGTCGGAACTTGTGGGTGGCGAGCGCGTTGAGCCTGCCCCGCCCGGGCCCCTCCCCTTCCTCGAAGTTCCGACCCGGCGAGGACGGCGTGTCGGGGACCATGGAGGCGGGCTCTTGATGAACCCTCGAGGTTCTAGTACCGCCTCCGAGCCCGAACCCTGCAAGGAGCCCCCGTGCTCGAACTCACCTGTGCCCGCCCTGCCGACCTCGACCGCGCCCTGGCCAAGGTCTCCGACTTTCTTGGGCGGCACCGCCCGCAGAGCCGCCCGCTGATCAGCCTGCCGGTGCTCATCGACCGCGCGACCCACGGCGCCTGGGTGCGCAGCTGGCTCGCCCAACATGACCCGTCGGGCACCTCGGCGGGCGTGGCGGTGGTGCCGGCCTGGGATGCGCTCGATGGCCTGATCGCCGTCGCCTACGCGTCCGAGGCCCCAGCGGGCGCGCGGATCCAGTGGTGGGAGGGCCTGCGCCGCGACGACCCGTGGAGCGCTGCGGCGCTAACCCACCGGATCCTGGGGGTCTGGCGAGACCACCCGGGCGCGCCTGAGCTCAAAGCCGTTCACGCCTACACCGATGCCAGCGCCTCCCCCCGGGCCGATGTACGCCGTACCCTGCTCGCGGAGCGCGCCGGTCGCCTGTTGCGCGAGGCGATGTCCCACGACGCCGCCGCGGTGCTCCCGTGGGCCTCGGAGCCTTCCGAGGGGTCTGACGCCTGGTTCAGGTTCACCCTGCGCAAGCTCGGCGTCCAGGACAGCCCGGCTGGTTGGAGGACCGCGCCCGACCCCGAGCGCCTTCGCCCGCTCCTCGACCGCCCCGTCGTGATCGTCGGGCTGGCCGACGCCGATCCCGCGACGATCGGACTGATCGAGGCCATCGCCGAGATCCAGGACGTGTGCTGGATACGGCCGAGCACCGCCTTGGGCGTCGCTGACACGCCCCCCTCTTCGGTCACGCGGGCCCAAGGGGTCGAGATCGCGCGCCTCAAGACCTTACCTGCGTTCACGCCCGGCGATCCCGGTTCATCGTCCCCCTGCCCGACCCTCGCGAACTGGCGAGCGTGGATGACCAGCGGCACCCCGCCTGAGGCCCCCGCCGAAGAAGGCCGCGTCTTGTTTCCCGCCTGGACGCCCCGCCGCGAGGTCGAGCAGGTGCGCGACGAGCTGCTACGGCGGTTCAACAATGAAGACTTCGAGCCTCGCCAGGTGCGGATCCTGACCCCGGACCTCGCCACCTATGGCCCGCTGATCCTCGATGTCTTCTCGGAATCGGGCGATGGTCGCAAGCCGCTGGCAACCTTCGCTGACGCGGGGTCCCCTCCCAAGGCCAAGGGGCAGGTGCCCAAGATCCCCCTCCAGCTCATCGGCCTGGGGCTGACCTCGACCAACCCCGTCGCCGCGGCCCTGCTCAAGGCCCTCGACCTGCTCACCGACCGCCTGACCGTGTCGGGCTGGTTTGAGCTGCTGTGTATTCCGCAGGTTAAGCGACGGTTCGGGCTCACGCACCTCGACAACGACAGCCTGCGCAAGCTCCTCGCGAGCTCCGGAGCCCGCTGGGGCTTCAACGGTGCCGAGCGCGGCGAGGTCTACGGCATCGAGGCTCCGGTGCACAGCGTCGACTTCGGCCTGCAGCGCATGGCCCTGAGCGCCTTCGTGCATCAAGAGCTCGACCCGGCCAAGGGCGAGGTCCCGACCCGCTGGGGCCACGCCAACGCGCTCCTCTTTCCCACCGATGTCGGCGGGAGCGAGGGCATGCAGGCGAGCGCACGCCTCCAGATCGCCTTCGAGACCCTCCGGATCTGGCACAAGCGCCTCTGGAACGGTCCCGCCGCCGAGGGCTCCGGGACCTGGCCCGCCTTGCTAGGAGAGCTGCTCGACGATCTCCTCCAGACCGGAAGTAGCACCCAGTTTCTCCGCCAGGATGTCAACGAGGTCCTGCTCGAGGTGCTCGGCGAGGACACGAGCCCGTCCGCCACGACCGTCGCCTCCCTGCTGCGCGAGCGCTTCGACCGGGGCCTCAAGGGCGACGCCAAGGGACTGCCCGGCGTGCAGGTCATGAGCCTCGACGAGGCCAACGCCCTGCCGGCCGAGCTGGTGATCCTGATGGGCCTGAACTCCGGCACCTTCCCCCGTCGCGACGACCGCCCGTCGTGGATGCCCGAGGGCGACCGCCCGTCCCGCACCGACCGCGACCAGCAAGCCTTCACCGCCGCCGTGCTCGCCGCCAAGCGAGAGGTCTGGCTCACCTGGACCGCCCGCGAGCCGCGCCGGGGCGAGGAGGTCCCGCCGAGCAGCCTGGTCGAGGATCTGATCGACGCGCTGCGGCTTGACAAAGACGAGCGTCGCAACGCCGTCCAGCCTCATGGCCGGCATCGGTGGTCGGTGAGCGCAGGCGAGCCCTGGGGCACCTCGATGGTCGCTGCGGCCGAAGCCGTCTCACGGGGAGCCAAGACCGAGGAAGAACTCTCCTGGGGCGACCAAGTTGTGCCGACCGCGGACGATGCCTCGGGGCCCCCACCACGAACCATAAGTCTGTTGGAGCTCCGAAATGCCCTGCTCAACCCCAGCAAGACCCTGCTGACAAAGGGGCTCGGGGTGTGGCTCGACAACGACGAGCGCGACCTGAGCGACGCTGACCCCCGAAAGCTCGCTTCTGCGCTTGAGAGCTGGATGCTCAAGGACACGCTCATCCGTCTGCTGCTCGAGGACCCGGATGCGGACGATGCGACGGCGTTCGAAGTCACGGTTGGCGATGGGCTGCTGCCCGCGAATGCGTTGGGGAGAGCGCAGTTCGATGCCTACGCCGAGGAGTGTCGGGAGCTGGTGGTCCAGTATCGGGAGTGGATGGGGAGCACCCCTGAGCCCTCCTGCGTGGCAGCCACGACCTTCGACATCGACGGGCAGGAGATCACCCTAACAGGCGAGCTACCCGAAGCCTTCATCCGGCAGACCTCCGAGGGGCAGGCCATGCACATCTTCGGCCGGGCCTCTGCCTCGAAAGCAGACAAGAGCAAGCATCTGCTGAAGGGTTGGCTCGAGCTCCTGCTGGCCAATGCGGTAGGGCGTCCGGCGCCGGCGGCGTTTATCGCTTATGTAGACAAGCGTAAACCCACTTTGATCGGCCTCTGTATCCGACCGGCGGAGAACGGTCTGTGGCACGCTGAACAAGAGGCCATCTCACCTGCGGTCCCCAATGGCACCGACGAGGAGACTTGGCTGGCAGACTCTCGTCGCGTCAGCACAGCCCGAGACACTCTGGAGCAGCTCGTGCGCCTCGCCCTTCTCTCCGAGAGAATGCCCCTGCCCCTCTTCGAGGAGAGTAGCCACGCCCTGGCCAAAGAACTCGTAACGAAAGGCCGCGACCCCAAAGCGGCCAGCCTCTCCCCGGCTGACCTTCTCAGCTCCGCGATCGGTAAAGCCGGTGACCAGTGGTTTCCCACTTACTACTCGAAGGGAGACTGCGAAGACCCCTACGTCTCACGTCTTCACCCCAGCTACGACCTCGTCCGGGATCTCGAGCGGTTAATGGTCGAGAACGTCTCTCTTCGACCCTCAACCGGACCCGACCTCTCCTGTGCCCTGTCTCTCGCCCTCCACGTCTGGTGGCCTGTGGCGTGCGCGAGGGTCACTTCAGACAAATTCAAGAATCACTTTCTCGCGGGGGGCAACCCATGACCACCAAACCGTGGACCCCGACAACGGCCCTCCCCGAAGGCTCCAACACCCTCATCGAGGCCTCGGCCGGCACGGGCAAGACCTACCAGATGGAGGGGCTCGTCCTGCGGCTGGTGGTGGAGCAGGGCCTCTCGATCGAGCAGATCCTGGTGATCACCTTTACCCGCGCCGCCGCTGCGGAGCTCCGAGGACGGATCCGTGCTCGTCTGGTCGCCGCGCGAGAGGCTCTGCGCACCGGGAAGGCCCCCGAGAATGACGAGCTCATCCCACACATCCTGAAGCTGGACCGCCAAGCATGCCAGAGTCGAATCGATCTCGCGATCGCCGCCTACGACCGTGCGATGATCTCGACGATCCACAGCTTCACCCAGGACTGCCTCACCCGCTTCGCCCTTGAGGCCAACGTCGAGCTCGACGCGCGCAGCGACCTCGACTCCTCGGCGCTCCAGGGGCGGTTGATGGCCGACGCTCTGGGCTCCATCGGTCATGCCGTGACCGTAGAACAGGCGTCGCTCCTCGCCGACATGGGCCTGCCCCCCTGCGACGAGGACGTGTTTGCCAGAGGCGTGCTGGGGGATCTCGATGCGGAGGTGCGGCCCGCACCGCTGGAGGGGATCGCCGTCCCCGAAACCACGAAGGCGTGGAGGC
>REDI01000039.1 GCA_007693595.1 Deltaproteobacteria bacterium
GTCCTGCCCATCGCAGCTCTGGTCGACGCGATCGTAGGGGACCTCCTCGGCGTCGGGATAGATGGTCTTGTCGTTGTCGTCGCAGTCCTCGCGGGGGTCGAGCCCCTCGGGCCAGCTCAGGCCGCTGGGGTCGGGCAGGGCCTCCCAGGTGTCGCGCTCGATGCCCGCGAAGCCGTCGGCGTCGAGGTCGAGCAAGTCCTGCCCATCGCAGCTCTGGTCGACGCGATCGTAGGGGACCTCCTCGGCGCCGGGGTAGATGGTGTCGTCGTTGTCGTCGCAGTCTTCGTTGTTCGTGACCCAATCCCCTTCTTCGGGGCTCTGGCACGCGACCTCAGGCTCCAGGGCTTCGAGGTCGCCGAAGCCGTCGCCGTCGTTGTCGGGGTACCAGTCATTGGCCCCCTCGGCCCCCAGGTAGGGATCGCCATCGCAGTTCCAGTCGATCTCGTCGCACTGTTCGGTGGCGCCGGGGTTGATCTCGGGGTCGTTGTCGTCGCAGTCGAGCGGCTCGTCGCGCACGCCAGGCTGCCAGTCGCCGGGCGCGTTGGGGTGGAGGTCGAGCAGCTCCCAGTCCGCGCGGAGGATCCCGGGCCAGGTGTCACCGTCGACATCGACGAGATCGAGGCGGTCGCAGTCCTGATCGATGCGGTCGTAGGGGACCTCCTCGGCGCCGGGGTTGATGGTGGGGTCGGTGTCGTCGCAGTCCAGGGCCTCGTTCAGTCCCTCGGGCCAGTGCAGGGTGGGATCGCCGTCGGGTAGGGCTTCCCAGGTGGAGCGCTCGATGCCTGCGTAGCGGTCGGAGTCCCGGTCGAGGAGGTCCTGGCCGTCGCAGCTCTGGTCGATGCGGTCGTAGGGGATCTCGGTGGCTCCTGGGAAGATCGTCTCGTCTTTGTCGTCGCAATCTTCGGGCTTGTCGTCGAAGATCTCGGGCCAGGGGAGGTCATCGGCGTCGTGGATGTCGAGGTACGCCAGCTCGGAGATCCCGGGGAATCCATCTTCATCGACATCGAGGAGGTCTTGCCCGTCGCAGCTCTGGTCGATGCGGTCGTAGGGGAGCTCTTCGGCGCCGGGATAGACGGTGTCGTCCTCGTCGTTGCAGTCGAGCTCCCCCTCGAGGCCCCCGGGCCAGACGAGGCTGTCGTCACCGTCTTCGATGGCCTCCCACTCGGTCTGGAGAATGCCTGGGAACGCATCGCCGTCGACGTCGACCAGATCGAAGCCCGTACAGTTCTGGTCGATTCGGTCGTAGGGGACCTCGTCCACGCCGGGGTTGATCAAGGGGTCGTCGTCGTCGCAGTCTTCTTCGCCGAAGAGCTCGGAGGGCCACGTCAGGCCGCTCGGATCGGGCAGGGCTTCCCAGGTGGCCCGAGCGATGCCGGCGTAGGCGTCTTTGTCGAGGTCGAGGAGGTCTTGCCCGTCGCAGCTCTGATCGATGCGGTCATAGGGGGTCTCGATCGCGCCCGGAAAGATGCTCGGGTTCTTGTCGTCGCAGTCCTCGGCCTTGTCGATGAAGGGGTCGGGCCAGGGCAGGTCATCGCCGTCGTCGATGGCGAGGTAGGCCGTCTGGGAGATCCCGGGGAAACCATCGGTGTCGACATCGAGGAGGTCTTGCCCGTCGCAGCTCTGGTCGACGCGGTCGTAGGGGATCTCGGGGGCGTCGGGGTAGACCAGCTCGTCTTCATCGTTGCAGTCGAGCTCGTCGTTGAGACCCCCGGGCCAGACGAGGCTGTCATCGGCGCCTTCGATGGCCTCCCACTCGGCCTGCAGGATGCCGGGGAAGGTGTCGCCGTCGACGTCGACCAGATCGGCGTTGGTGCAGTCCTGGTCGATGCGGTCGTAGGGGATCTCGACACCCTCAGGAGAGATCGAGGCGTTGAAGTCGTCGCAGTCCAGCGGCTCGTCCCGCACCTCGGGCGGCCAGAGCCCAGGGGCGTTGGGGTGGACGGGGAGCGCTTCCCACGCGGTGCGCAGGATACCAGGGTAGCTATCTCCGTCGAAATCGACGAGATCGAAGGTGTCGCAGTCCTGATCGATGCGGTCGTAGAGGATCTCGGGAGCATCGGGGTGGATGTCCTCGTCGCTGTCGTCGCAGTCCTCGGCCTTGTCGAGGAAGACCGCGGGCCAGGGCAGGTCATCGCCGTCGTCGATGGCGAGGTAGGCGGCCTGGGAGATCCCGGGGTAGCCATCGGTGTCGACATCGAGGAGGTCCTGCCCGTCGCAGCTCTGATCGATGCGGTCATAGGCGACCTCGGGCGCACCGGGATAGATCGAGGCGACCTCGTCGTTGCAGTCGACTTCGTCCCCCTTGAGACCCTCCGGCCAGGTGAGCCCCTGCGGGTTGTCCAGGCTCTCCCAGGTCGACTGGAGGGTCCCGGCGTAGGGGTCGCCGTCGATGTTGAGGAGGTCCTGCCCGTCGCAGTTCTGGTCGATGCGATCGTAGGCGACCTCCTCTGCGCCGGGGTTGATGCTGGGGTTGGTGTCGACGCAGTCCAGGCCTTCGGAGAGGTGGCTGGGCCAGTCCAAGGTGGGGTCGCCGTCGGGCTTGGCGAGCCAGTCCTCCTCGCGGATGCCGGCGTAGGTGTCGCCGTCGATGTCGACGAGGTCGTGTCCGCTACAGTCTTGATCGATGCGGTCGTAGGGGATCTCGGTGGCGTCGGGGTTGATGTCTTCGTCGGCGTCGTCGCAGTCCCCGCCGCGGTGGACCCAGTTCGTCGACTCATCAGGAGGAAAGCAGGACTCGATCGGGGCGATGAGGTCGCTGCCCCAGCCGTCGTTGTCGGCGTCGACGTACCACTGGAGAAGCTCGAGGCCTTCGTTGGTCTCACCGTTGCAGTTCCAGTCGACGTCGTCACACTGCTCGGGAGCGCCGGGGTAGATGAGGGGGTTGTCGTCGTCGCAGTCGCAGGGACAATCTCCGTCGTGGAGGGCGCGAATCTCGTCGGAGCAGCCCTGGTCGCAGTCGGGCAGGAGGTTGCTGGCGTAGCCGTCGCCGTCCCAGTCTCGGCCGTAAACGATCGTAGCGCTGGCCTCGATGTCGACGGCCGTGGAGGGGGTGGTGCCGAAGCCCACGGTGCCGAACACGATGGCGTGACTCCCAGGAGGGTAGACATAGTCTTCGAGGTTGTCTGGCTGGAAACTCCTGACGATTCTCCAGGCCCCGGGTGTTGAGCCCGAACCAGACTGTTCTATTGCCTCGTACCAGGGGGTGTCGACGACTTCGGATTCCTCGAACGAGAACAGGAAGAGCCCCGTGCCGCTGACGTAGACCGGGCAGATAGCATGGCGACCTCGGGCCGTGATGTCGAGGTCTCGAAAAGCGACTCTGTGGTGGAGCTCGAAGTTGGTCGTTACGACAACGAGAGCTTCTAGGGTTGCCCAGTCGCTGCAAGTCGCGCCGCTCGCGAATGCCTCATCCCGCTCAGGCCCGAAATCAAAGACCGTCGGCTCGGCGCGAGCGAAGAAGCTGAGCAAGAGCAGGAGCATCGAACGACCCCGATCAGAGGAGCGAGTCAGCAGGGCGAGAGAGCGGCGGCGGGTCGCCTAGGCCATCCTAGCCGCAGCGGTCGAGTGGCGGGTGGCAGTCGCACCTGTTCATCTACATAATGACCGGCCCCGTTGCCTTACCCACGCGAGCGGTGCACTTACATGGACCTTGCACAGGTCGCGCGATCCGAGCGATGGGCTCCCGCGCGCGGCGGGTCAGCGAGGGGCGAGCCCTGTCGGCGACTTGGGGGAGTCTGCACCGTTCCTGGCCCGCTCCTGCAGCTTGGGCCCAGGCAAGAGCAGGGCCGAAGCCTGCGTGCGCGCGTCGTCGAGGCTCACCGTCGCGGTCCGGTCGATGTCTAGGCTGGACGGCGTGCTCTGCGTCGGCGCTCCCTCGATCTCGACCCAGTCCCGAGGATCGACGACCGCGTCGCCCGTATTCGTTAGGGTGACCCAGGTCTGTGGCCCGAAGAGACCATCGTTTTCGCAGACTTGAGCCTGGACGGGGCCGTAGGAGGAGAGCGGACCACAGTCGGCGGCGCTCAGGCAGCCAGGGAGCAGGCAGACGCCGAGGAGCCCTGGAAGGAAGACTCGGTATAAGTTATGTTTATACCTTTGTAGTTGCTGGTTCATGGGTGCCCCCCCTTCGTTGGTACCCCCATTATACACCTTTGGTGCGAGGGGCTGCACGCGGGCTCGTCGCACACCTGTCTAGCGTACGGACGGGGGGCTGGGCGATGGGGTTCATGTCGAAGGGGCTCTCCCATGATCATGGCTGCGCTTGTAGTAGGCTGAGGTTTGACTCGGAGGTCCAATGTTCGAACTTGAGAAGGCTATGACGATCGGTCGCGCGCCCATAGGCATCCCCGAGGGGCACGGAGCTGCCGTACCACCCCCTCGCGCTCTCTTGGGTCGGTCGATGCGCCACCTTCTGCTGGCGGCGGCCCTCGTGGGCGCCAGCTTTGGGGGCCCTGCCAGCGCCAACAGTGAGGTCAACGTCAGCTCGCTGACCGCCGATGGCATGACGGTTCACGATCTCAACTGCACCTTGTCCCGTGGAGGCGGCCTCTTCGCGGGCATCGCCATCGTCGGAGCCATCGCCTCCAAGAAAGACGCCCTTCACGCCTGTGCGCCCGAGGGCGGCGCCGCCCGGGTCTCGGTGGTCTGGGGCGATGATGACCGCACCCGCATCCTCAAGACGAGCCCTGGGGTCCAGGCCGACTGCGTGCGCAAAGCGGTCCGCGCTACCGCCGCCCCTGCCCAGGGCCGCTGCGAGTTCACCGCCTTGCTCGGGCCCGACGAGCAGGCCAAGGCGGCGGCAGGCGAGCTCGAAGCGACGGGCGAGGTCGATAAGCCACCTCCATCCAAGAAGGACGTCGACGTGAGCAACCTCGAGAACTGGCAGGTGCTCACCTCTCACGAGAAGGGGGTGCAGTTCCGAGCCCTCAAGGGGGCCGAGACCACGATCCATACCCTGTCGCTCTTCGAACAGGAGTGGCGCTTGATCCAGTCGCTCCACCCTCTACAAGCAACCTTCATCCTTCATAACGACGCAGGGCGCGAGGCCGACGCCAAGGTGGCCGACGCCTTGTTCGAAGAGATCACGCCGCGGGCCGTAGAGCTCTCTTGGTCCACGGTCGGTCAGGGTCGGATCGAGGTCTTCTCCAAAGACTATCGCATCGAGCAGACTCAAGGTCAGAAGTTGACCTTCACTCGGATCATCGCCAACGGAGACATCGGGCACTTCGTCATCCTCACGGCCACCGAGCCGGAGATGAAGCCGGAGCAGATCCAAGAGTGGTATCGGTCCCTCCGCTTCCTCGAGACCCCTTCCTCCAAAGAGTAGGGACCCCCCATGCACCAAGCCCCGCCACCCTGGGAGGGGTGCGGGGCGCGGTTGGGCCTGAGGGCTCGGCTCAGTAGCGGTAGTGGTCGGGCTTGTAGGGGCCCTCGACCTTCACGCCGATGTATTTGGCCTGCTCTGGGGTGAGCTGAGTGAGCTGGGCGCCAAAGCGACCGAGGTGAAGGCGGGCGACCTTCTCGTCGAGGTGCTTGGGCAGCGTGATGACCTCGGGGGCCTTGCCGCCGGGCTGTGCGACCTGGTTCACGCCATAGGTCTCGGCGTTCTTGTGGAGCTCGAGCTGCGCGATGGTCTGGTTGGTGAAGCTCGCGCTCATGACCAGGCTCGGGTGGCCGGTGGCGCAGCCGAGGTTCACCAAGCGGCCTTCGGCGAGCATGATGATGCTCCGCCCCGTCTCCTTGAAGTGCCACTCGTGGACCTGGGGCTTGATCTCGATCTTTTCGACCTCGCCACGCGCCAGCATCGCCTCGAGGCCGGCGATCTCGATCTCGTTGTCGAAGTGCCCGATGTTGCACACGATGGCGTTGTGCTTCATGCGCTTCATGTGCTCAGCGGTGATCAGGTTGAAGTTGCCCGTAGCGGTGACGAAGATGTCGGTGCTCTCGACCACGTCGTCGAGGGTGACGACGTCGAGGCCCATCATGCACGCCTGCAAGGCGCAGATGGGGTCGATCTCGGTGATGGCGACGCGGGCGTACTGGCCCTGGAGGCTCTGTACGGATCCCTTGCCGACATCGCCGTAGCCGAGAACGAGCGCCTTCTTTCCGGCGATCTGCACGTCGGTGGCGCGCATGATGGCGTCGACGAGGGAGTGGCGGCAGCCGTAGACGTTGTCGAACTTGGACTTGGTCACGCTGTCGTTGACGTTGATCGCCGGGAAGAGCAGGGTGCCGGCCTTGGCGCGCTCATAGAGACGGTGCACGCCGGTGGTGGTCTCTTCGGAGACGCCGCGCACGTGGGGGGCCATCTCGGTCCAGTAGCGGTCGCCCTTGGCCTTGCGCACGTCGCGCAGGATGCTGAGCACGCACTTGAACTCGGCGTTGTCGGTGGTGGAGGGGTCAGGCATTTCGCCGCGCTGCTCGAACTCGTAGCCGAGGTGAAGCAGCATGGTGGCGTCGCCGCCGTCGTCGAGGATCAGGTTCGGACCCGTCTGGCCGGGCCAGTCGAGGGCTTGAAGGGTGCACCACCAGTACTCGGCGAGGGTCTCGCCCTTCCAGGCGTAGACGGGCACGCCCTTGGGGTCTTCGGGAGTGCCGGTGGGGCCGACGACGGTGGCGGCGGCGGCGTGGTCCTGCGTGGAGAAGATGTTGCACGAGACCCACCGGACCTCGGCGCCGAGGTGCACGAGGGTCTCGATGAGCACGGCGGTCTGGATGGTCATGTGCAGCGAGCCCATGATGCGGGCGCCTTTCAGGGGCTTGCTGTCGCCGTACTCCTCGCGCAGCGCGGCGAGGCCGGGCATCTCGTGCAGGGCCAGATCGATCTCTTTGCGGCCGAAGGTGACGCTCTTGTTGGAGAGGTCGGCGACCTTGTGGGGGAAGCCAGCGAACAGGGGGAGGCCGGTGTCCATGAACATCGGCACGTCGGGAGTATTGGCGGTCATCGGGGCTCCAGGGCGAAGCGGGTGGTGGGGGTTCGCGCAGCGCGCGCGAGACTTTATCCGTTTATCCGGATAGGTGGATGAAGTCATCCCCCTTCTCGTGAACTTCGGGTGACGAAGCCCACCGGAGCCTCCCGATGTCCGACGTGCTCGATCGACTCCCTGCCATCGTCGAGCCGACCCGAGCCCGACTCCTCCGCACCTTGAGCCGCGAGGAGCTCGGGGTGGGCGAGATCGCGATGGTCGTCCAGCTCCCCCAGAGCACGGTCAGCCGGCACCTCAAGGTGCTTCACACCGACGGTTGGCTCGACAACCGCCGCGAGGGCACGGCGAGTCTCTTCCGCATGGCCGAGGTCCTTCCTCCAGGTGCAGCGGCCCTGTGGGAGGTGGTGCGAGAGGCGACCGAGGCCCGCTGGGCCCTCGAAGACGATCTGCGCCTGCGCGCGGTCCTCGACGCTCGCGTCGTCGACGCCGAGGCCTTCTTCGGGCAGGTCGCGGGTCGCTGGGAGGAGGTTCGGTCGGGCCTGTTCGGCACCACCTACGTGCTGCCGACCCTGCTCGCGCTGCTCCCCGAGGCCTGGACGGTGCTCGACCTGGGGACGGGCACCGGATCGATGGCGGCGGAGCTGGCGCATGCCGTGCGGCGGGTGATCGCGGTCGATCGCGAGCAAGCCATGCTGGACGCCGCCCGCGCCCGCCTGGAGGGGCTCGACAACGTCGATCTCATCCGCGCCTCGCTGCACGATCTCCCCCTGCCCGACGCCTCGGTCGACGCGGCGCTCTGCTCGCTGGTTCTCCACCACCAGGCCCGCCTGGATCCCATCCTCGCCGAGGCACGACGGGTGCTCAAGCCTGGGGGGCGCGTCGTCATCTTGGACATGGTCGAACACGACCGCGCCGAATACCGCGCCAGCATGGGCCATCACCACCTGGGCTTCTCGGAGCAGACCCTACGGCAGGCCCTCGCCCGCAGCGGCTTCTGCGAGGCTCGCTGGCGCGCCCTCCCCGCGGAGCCCGGCGCCAAGGGACCCCCGCTCTTCATCGCGACGGCGGGCTGATCGCCGGAGGCAGGGCGCTCGGCGCTCGGCTACTCGGACGCCACGGCGGAAGGCGGGGCGCGGCGCTTGGCGATCCACCAGGCGACGGTGGCGCAGAGGGTGATCACGAGTAGGGTGATCCCCAAGAGCAGTGAGGCTTGCAGGCCCCAAGCCATGAGGACGATCACGCTGAGAAGGTAGATCGCGGCGCAGATCTGGCCGGTGAGGGAGGGGCTGGGAAGATCGGGCCTCTTCCAGCGGATCCATAGGACGGCCAGGGCGGTCAGTCCCGAGAAGAGCAGGAGGATGATAGCGGCGCTCTGTACCAGCTCGAGCAGGCTCTCGCCGAAGAGCAGCCCCAGCGCCAACCCTGCTTGGAGGAGGATGGATCCGGTGGGAGGCCGGCCCTCGGCGCCGATGAGCCAGGAGGGGAGTACGCCGTCGCGGGCCATCTCGGCATAGACGCGAGGCCCTACCAGGATCATGGCTGAAAGGGCACTGACGAAGATGAGCACGGCGCAGCCTGACATGATCGCGCCGCCGACCGGGCCGAGCAGCTCTTGAATCACGAGGTGACCGAGGGTGATCGCCTCGGTCTCGGAGGTCGTGACGACCGCCGACTGCTCGGGCGTCAGGTTCGCGACGAAGACCCAGTTGACGAGCAGGTAGAGCACGGCCACGGCCGCGCAGCCCACGAGCATGGCGCGGGGGACGTCGCGGCGGGCGGTTCGGAACTCACCTGCGACGTAGATCGCCGCGTTCCATCCGCTGAAGGTGAAGGCGACCCAGTATTGGTGACCCAGGAAGGCGTCGAGGGGGAAGCTGCCATCGGGGGGCCTGGACGGCGCGGTCCAGGTGGGCCAGGCGTGCTGGCCGAGGGTGAGCCCCACGGCGACGAAGCCGACCACGAGCAGGATCTTGCCGATCACGAGCGCGTTCTGCGACCACTTCGACCAGTCCAGGCGCGAGGCGTGCACCAGCGAGAGGATCAGGATCAGCGCCGCCCCTAGCCAGCGCGGCTCGATCCACGGCAGAAGGGTCTTGAGGAAGGCCCCGGCGGAGAGGGCGTCGACCGCGATGCTGGCGGCGAAGCCGATGAGCAGCGAGGCCCAACCCGCCAGGGAGCCCAGCCAGGGGTGGAGCAGATCGGAGAGGTAGCGATACTCTCCTCCGGAGCGACCGATCAGGCTCGCGACTTCGGCGTAGGTCCGGGCCCCGATCAGCGCCAGCGCGCTGCCGACGACCCACGACAGCATGAGCCAGAGCGGGTCCAGATCCTGCGCCATGAAGCCGGCCGAGAGAAAGACTCCTGAACCCACCATATTGGCGATGACGATGCCGATGCCCGTGCGCAGCCCGATGGTGCCCGAAGGCGTGGCGGCGCTCATGGCGCAGGCTCGAGCAGGATCGTGACGTCGGCGACGCCCTGTAGATCGATCGCCAGAGTCGCGGGGGAAAAGCCCTCGGCGCGGGCGGTGATCGTGACGGGACCGTCGGCTGTCACGAGACGATCGAACCGGCCATCGGTGGGGCGGGAGGTCCACCGTTCCCCAGCTCGGAGCGTCTCGGTGCTCAGCGTGATCTCGGCCTGGATGGGCACGCCGTGTGGATCGGTCACCCTGCCCGAGATCCGAGGCCCGCTCAGCACCCGCTGCAGCAGCGTGGGTACGACGGGCTCGAGCGCGTCGATGCTGGCGTGGCGCAGCGCCCGGCTCGTCGGGTTGTGGTGGCTGCCCTCGACGTTGTAGGCCACGGTGCCGTGGGCGAAGCGTAGCCAGTCCTGTTCGGTGCCGTCGACGGGGTAGATCTGACGCCGCACGCGCAGATCCTTGCCCGAGGGGAGGGTCGGAGTGGCGGCGGAGATGGCCTGAGCGATGGACTGCGCGACGTTGGGCTCGGGGTTGGGGAACCCGTCGAGGGTGTAGGGGACGAGGATCATCGAGGCTTGCGTGTGAAAGCTGATCGCGGCGACGAAGCGTCGGGCGTCCGCGAGTCGCATTAGGGCCTGGGTCTCGGGCTCTGAGGCCGGCTCTGGGCCGCGGTAGCTCGATGCACCCACGAAGGAGCGGCTGGCCTGCTCGTCTCGGCCCCAGCCGACGGGGAAGTTGCGGTTGAGGTCCACCCCGCCGAAGGGGTCGAAGCTGCGCTCGGGCGCGGTGGGCCGCCCATTCTTTCGCCCCGAGAAGCGCGTGAGCTGGTGGGTGATGACGTTCCCGTCGGGGTTGAGCAGTGGCACGAACCACAGGTCGAGCCCTTGCAGCAGGGGGTCGACCTGTTCGGGAGGTCCGTAGAGCAGTCGCTCAGCGGCGTGCAGCGCGTACTCGGTGGCGAGCAGCTCGCTGCCGTGGATGCCTCCGAGGATCAGCACGGCGGGCGCTCGATCGGGATCGGGGTGGGCGGAGAGCCGGAGGGCGTACACCCCCCGACCCTGGTGGCTCTCGCCGAGGGAGTGCAGGCTGACGCGATCGGGGGCCTGCGCCGCCCAGGCCTCCAGCACGGCGCGCACCATGTCGGGATCTTTGTAGGAGGCGCGCAGGTCGGGGCGCCCGGCGTCGAGAGGCACCTCGCGACCTGCGGCGCGGATGTCAGCATCGAGAGCCCAGAAGGGGACGAGAGGCCAGACCTCGTGGGCGACGCGACCCGCGCGCAGCCGCTCGGCTTGGGCGACGCTGAGGAGCAGGCCGCGTCGACCGGAGTCGTCGTAGGGCCACGTTCCCAGATCCGCAGCCCTCAGATCCTTGGAGAGCTCGGCCAGGTGCTCAGGAGGGACCAGCACGAAGCGTCGTTGCCCCATCGGCGCTCTGGGATCGCCCTGCGCGCGGGGAGCCTTGGGATCGATCGGCTCCGCCTGGACCGCGATCGCGCCGATGGCTGTCGAGGTGTCGCCTTGGACGCGCACCGCTGCTCCGCCTGAAGGCCAGCGCGCGTCCCGCACCGCCGCCTGGGCCAGGACCGCACCCTGACGGTCTAGGACCTTGGCGTCGAACCGATCATCCTGGGCCTCGATCTGGACGGTCACGGCCCGCCCTGCGAGGCCGGCTGCCACGCTCACCGCCGGCGCGACCGGCAGGCTGACCCCGTGATCCCAACGCTCCCACTGCACGCGGTTGGCCCGGAGGGTCAAGCCTATCCCCGACAGGGCCTCGAGCTCGCCGGGGTGGGTCGTCCGGACGAGCAGCGTAACGTGGGGCCGAGCCCCTAAGCGCAGCGCAGCCTGGGCGGTGCCGTCGGTCCAGTCGGGGCCGGCTGCGAGGCGTACGTCCATGTGACCTGGCGCGGCTTGGGCGAGTCGCCAGCCTTCGCTCCCCCGAGTCCACGTCCCTCGGACCTCGGCGCGATCCGTCGAAGCGACCGCCCGACCGGGGGGCTCCGCGGCAGCGAGCCAGGTGAGGAGGAAGAGGAGGAGCATAGGGGTCCTTGGCTTATCGGTGCGCGTCTTCCCAGGTGCCGGGGAGGCTGGTCAGCGAGAGATCGATGTCATCGGTGTTGCGGTAGGGGCGGACGATCTGCCAGAGGAACCCGTAGCCCTCGTGCCCCATTCGATCCTGGAGCTCCGGGCCGTTCTGCACGTTGTAGTGCCAGTGCCCGGTCTGCCCAAACTCATTGGTCCAGCCCAAGGCCTGCAGCACCACGCTGTGCTCGTCCATCGGCAGGGCGCGCACGTTGTGTCGATAGCCCTCGGTCAGCTCGGAGCCCCACGCGTTCGGTGCGTTGGAGGTGTAGAAGATCCGAACCGGCGTGTTCAGGGCCTCGGCGGCTTTGGCGGCTCCCTGCATCGCGTGAGGACCCATCAGGTCCCCCTTGAGCGAGACGACCCGGCCTGCTCGCCACAGGTCACGGATCCAGGTGAAGAGCTCAGGGTCTCGGAGCCAACCCGGCGCTCCCTTGGGATGAGGCTCCATGATCGAGGTGTAGTGACGGTGCATCGGGCGGTTGAAGGACCGCCGCGCTCGCAGCAGCCTCGGCAGGTCGGCATGATCCTTCCACTCCTCCTCGATCGCCTGCTCAGCGCGCTCCCGATTAGCGGGATCCCAGTAGGCGACGAAGTCTTGGGGCGTTTCGCTCCGAAGGATGAAGGCTTGGTTGATCCGGTGGATGTTCACGACGACGATGTCGTAGTCGAGCAGGAAGACCAGGGAGCTTCGGGCGATCCCGGCGAAGGTGTAGTTCTGATCCGAGCCCACCCCGATCAGGGCGCCGCCGCGATGCTGGAGGTAGGGGTAGGTGATGTGCGCCCGATCTTCGTTCGGGTAGATGTAGTGGGTGGGATCCTTGCAGTCGGTCCGGCTCGATCCGCGCCGGCCATCGTCGCAGATGGGGATCGTGTCGATGTTGTCTTCGGCGATCCCGCGCATCGTCTGGCGCTGGTCCTCGGTGAGGGCGGGTGGTGACGGGGGAGGGGGCGGGAGCTGCTGGGTCCAGGCGGGGGGAAAGGTCGAAAGGATCGGCGCCGCGCTCGCGCAGCGGATGCCAAGCCCAGCGGTCGCGGTGAAGTTGGGCCCGGTTCTGCGTCCGTGAAGCCCCTTATCGGGTAGACCCCGCACCACCCGACCCGGACGGTTTTTGGAGAGCGAGGCGGCCGCGAGGTAGCCCAGGGGATCTCGGCCCTGGCACTCGGAGCCACAGATCTCGCGCGGGCGGAGGGCCAGCGTCGAGGTAAACTCCGCCGGGGCCTCGAACATGCCGCGGAGCCCCTCGGGCGCGAGGTCGGCGGCGCGCTCCCACTGCCACTCGGTAGGGGGGCGCTTGCCCTGGTGGGCGCAGTAGACCTCGGCGTGGAGGTAGGAGGTGCGGTGGACGGGGGCCTCGTCGGAGGGGGCGTCATAGATCTTGTTGCAGCCACCGTCTTCGATGCAGGCGAGGGCCTGGGCGCCCGTCGCTTCTTGGGCGTCGAGGTAGAAGGTGGAGAGGCTGACGAGAGCCGGCCCGTCGCCGGGGTGGGCCTCGGGGCTACCGACCCGCTGATAGCCGCCGGGCACGCAGACCATGCCGGTCGGGGGCTCGACGCAGGGGGCGAAGGAGGGGTCGAGAGCGGGCTGGCGCCCGGCGTCGAGGAGCTTGTGGGCTGCCAGGAGCCAGCGCTGGGCGGGGAGGGTGGGGCCGAGATCGAGCCCTACGGGCCCGTCCCCCTGAGTCGAGGCCAGCGCGATCGCCGCGTCGAGGGGATCGCCGAGCTCGGGGCAGGTTGTGGGGCCAGGCGTTGGGCAGCCGGTCTGGGCCGGGAGCGGCGCGTCGGCGACCCGAACGACGAACCCTCTGTGGGCAGGGTGGATCCCAACCGTGGGCGGGGCGTCGGGGACGGCGATCGGGAGCGGATGGGGTCGATCGGCCCGGCCGTCTTCGGTCGCCATGACGACCACCGAGAAGGTCCCTTCGTTCGCGTAGGTACTGGCTATTCGATGGAGTAGCCCCATGGGGGTGTCCGGGGCCAGCGCGAGCGGGCCCTCGAGATGGGCAGGAAGCCCCAACTTCTCGTGGACTCGGTGGCCCGAAGCGCCGGCCGGAGGGCTGAGCACGAGCGCGCTGGGATCGAAGGAGGTGTCGCCGATGGTTACTCGGCTGGCGGAGAGCGAGCCTCCGAGCGGCCCGGGGGGGGAGGCCCCCGCGAGGGGGAGCTCCGCAAGGGGCAGATCCGGGATCGAGAAGGCGGCCGAGCCCAGGAGCGTGCGGCCGATCTCGGCAGCCTCGGCCCTGCTGACGTCGTCGCGTTGGCTCAGGGCGTGGGTCGCGACGATCGCCAACGTCGCCGGACCCGAGGCGGTGACGAAGTCGTGGGCGCTGCCGAGGTCGAGGTCGGAGAGGTTGCAGGCCTCGTAGACCGCCGTGCGCTCGGCGAGCAGCGGACGGGCGTCGAGGTCGCCCGGTGGCGGTGGGCCGTCGGGGCAGACCGCGGCCCACACGGCGGGCGGAGGTGGGTCCTGAGGCTGCGAGAGCCAGGAGGCGAGCTCCGGTTCAAGCTTGCAGTTGGCCACGAGGCTCGCGCTCGCCTCGCGAGGGGAGAGGCCGGCACGCAGAGACTGGAGGAGGGTCGTGGTGTCGCAGGAGGGGCGGCACGAGGTGCCGAGCAGCATGACGAGAGCGAGGCTCGTGAGTGGGCGCATGGGGGCTCCGGTGGGGAGGGGACAGCCTACTGCGAGGGGGCGGTCTGGGAAAGCGCTTGCTCGACCGATGCGGCGCACCGAAAGCCGAAGTGGTGGTAGGGATCGTTGCTCGGCACATGAGGCCGTCGGTTGGTCGCCGTAGCACAGGTGGAACCCCAGTACCATGACCCCCCCTTCACGACCTTTCGATCGAAGGGCGGACAGCGCGCTTCCCCTGCACAGGGCCCGGCCGGATCGGTGCCCATACAGGCCTCGCCGCAGCTCTCGAAGGGCTGGTACCAGTCCTCGACCCACTCCTCGACGTTGCCGAGGATGTCGTAGACCCCGAAGAAGGCGGGGCGAGAGCCGCTCGGAGCGGGCCGTCCGGTGTCGGGTCGGCTTCCCCTCATCGGGGTGCCACAGCCACGGCCACGCTCATCTTTGACGATCGCCCGCGTGCAGTCGGCGGGCTCAGGGCCCCAGGGGTGGACCGCCCCCTCGAGACGGGCGGCCCGCTCGAACTCGGCCTCGGTGGGCAGTCGCTTGCCGTGGTGGGTGCAGTATGCGCGGGCTTCGTACCAGCTCACGCCCGTCATTGGGAGCTCGTCTCGGCGGAAGTCGAGGTAACCTGGCTGGCGGGCGGGACAGGCCCCCTCGGCGACACAAGCCTGATACTCCGCGTAGCTGACCTCGTGGGTGTCTAGGAAGAAGCTGCTGAGCCAGACGGTCTCGGGCGGGTTGTGGTGGGTGAGGCTCATCTTGGCCTCGCCTTGATCGCAGGCGTGCTCCCCCGTGTCACCCCGAGCGCTGGGCCCGCCCTCGAGGCAGACCATGCCTGGGATCCCGTCGGCGGGGCAGGGTGGGATGGGCACGCCGCTGGGACTGGTGGGGATCGGGGGCTCCAGAGGAGGGGGAGGCTCCTGATCTCCCTCGGCGCCCTTGGGCGCTGTGGACGGCGCCTCGGGGACAGCGGTCGGTGTCGGAGGCGGGCTCGCAGGCCGGGGGGTGCAGGCGATGGCGCTCACCAGCACCAAGAGCAGGCTCCGAAGCATCATGGGAATCATCGGCATCGTCGCTCCCGCTCCATGATCGCGTCGAGGTTGCGACGGTCGCGCCGCTTGAGCCTCTTGGTGATCTGGGTAGGGCTCAGAGCCTTCGGGCGGTAGGCGGGCACGTCGGCGAAGATCTGACGCACGGCGGGGTTCTGGAAGGGGTAGCCGTGCCGGGCGAAGATGGCGTTTCGCAGGAACCACAGCTCGGCGCAGCTCCGGCCGTCGAGGTGGCGGGGGCGGAGTCGCTGGCCCGAGAAGGCTCGAACGAACGCGTCGTCGGTGAGCGCCATCGGAAGCGAGGCGTGGGGGGCTGAGGTCGCCACGGGGGGAGGGGTTGGCGTCGTTCGGCGGGTCTGCTCGGGCTCTTCCTGGGTGTGGGGAGTGGCGAAGGCGCGCCAGAGCTCCCCCGAGAGCCGCTTTCCTTCCTTGGCGTAGCCAGGTTGACCGAGCCAGGAGTTGAGCACCTTGCCGTCCTCCGCGCGACGTTCGCTCGGGTGGTGGAGGTTCATGAGGAGTGGCCGGATGCCCTTGCTCCCTCGGTGCACCATGTGTACCGTGCCGTCCTCGTCGACGCTGGTCACGATAGCGACATGAGACAGGGGGTCATCCTGCTTGCCGTTGCGGTTGCTGTCGTAGGTGTTGTCGAAGAACACGACGTCGCCCGGGTGCGGCACCTTGCGACGATGAACCCAGCCGGCGTCCTTCATGGTCGCGAAGAGCGTGCGCACGTTTCCTCGGATCTCGTAGCCGCTGTCGCGCAGAACATCTTCGATCAGCCCGTTGCACGCCTCGATGCGTAGCTTCGGGCGCTGATCGCGATACCGCAGCGCGACCTCAGCGATCTCGTCGCCGGTCGACGCGGACCAAGCGGGTCCTGTCAGGTAGATCAGGAGGATCAGGAGGGACATGGGGCGGGAGGGGTGTGGGGGACTTCAGTATACCCCATCTTCCCTGGCTACGGCCACGCGCCTTCGTGCCGAGGCCGCTCCTCCGACCTCCATCACCGCGATCGGGCTACCTGCTGGCGAGGTCGTGCCTGAGTTCCTACCAGCGGATGAGGGCCCAGCGCGAGGTAACCAAGCCCGTGTAGGGGGCTCCCCACCCATCGGGGTAGTGGTCGCAGAACTGCGCCGTTCCACCGCAGAATCCAACGCCAAAGCCGAGGTTGAACTGGTTGGTTCGCAGGTCCATCGCCTCTAGGGGGATCCGGGCGAGCACGCGACGCTCATCGACCTGCTCGACCTCGATCGGGCCCAAGGCCTGGAAGCGAGAGGCAAAGCCCCGGATGGAGCCACGGGTGCCGTTGATGGTGATGTTGTGGAAGCTGTAGGGGCTGCCTGGACTGCTCCCCCAGACATCGATGAAGAGCCCGTCGAGCGAGCCGAAGGGCTCGGCGGACTCCAGCATCAGCTCGAGGCTGTCGTCGGTGGCCCTGAAGTAGCCTTGTAAGACGTCGAAGCGATAGTCGTTGAGGTTGTCACCTACCGGATCGGGCAGGGTGGTGATCCTCAGCCAGGGACGCTGGCCCAAGACGAGGTCGAAGGGCACTTGGTAGGACTTGCTTCGGTCTTCACAGTCGAGCAGAAAGCCGATGCTCTCTCCCGTATTCCCGCTGGTCACCTCAATGTCGAAGTCTCGTTGCATGCTGCTCGAGCCAGCGCTGAGAGAGGAATACAGCCCGTCGAACACATGCAGCGTGACCTCGGGATCGCCGGTCTCTTTCGAGAGGAGGCAAGCGATCGGACCATCGGTGGCGAGGCCTCCTACGTTGGTGAGCGTGATCTCGAGGCGGGCGCGCTCCCCTTCGTCGAGTCGACCGTCGTCGTTGCCGCTGCGGTCGTCGATGACGACGCCCGTGACCGCCAGGAAGGGGTAGGGGATGGGCACGTCGATCGGGATCTCGTAGGCTTCGAAGTCGTCTTCGACCGTTGCGATGAAGCGCGCTGGGATCGAGCTCGTCCGGTCGGCCGAGACGTCGAAGCTGAAGGTTGGCGTGAAGGTCGTGTTCCGGGCGAAGCCGGTCGAGTGGATGAGCTGTGGACCGCTGTCGACCAGGGTGATGTCGGGGTCATCGGTGTGGACCGTGACGTGGGTGGGCCCGGTGGTCGAAGCCCCCGAGTTTCGGAGCGTGGGCCGCCAGGTCACGGAGTCGCCCGGCTGAACCGGGCTGGGCGTGGTGCTCTGGCTCCCCAAGGTCGGGTTGGCCCGCTCCGGCAAGAAATAGACCGCAGGGGCAAAGCCGGTGAAACCGCCGGTATCGGTCGACTCGTAGGGCTCGGCGCTGTGGGTGATCGAGAAGTCTCGGACCGCGCCCGAGGGCCCCGACTCGACCCGGAGCCACCAGCGGTTCGGGCCAGGTTGCGGAGGCAGATAGGGGTAGAAGTCGGTGACGTCGATCTCGGCGATGTGTTCTCCGCCGGTACGCAGCTCGTTCTCGATGGGGACCGAGAAGTCGGGATCGTCTGGATCGCCCGCACCGATAGTCATGCGCACGAGCTGAACGGCGTCGCCTTCGCCGGCGGGATCGAGCTGGTAGTCGACCCGCGCGATCGAAGCCTGACCGACCAGCATTGACTGTGGTTCAAACCAGGAACGACGGGGGTCTTCGAAGACCATGTCGAGGTTGACGCGCACGTTCTCGGGGGCGTCGGCGTGCACGGTGAAGGGCAGGCGGACCTCGGCCTGGGCCTCGGAGGCGATGGGACCTACGGGGACGGGCTCGCCGAACTCGACGTGCGCGTCGGGGATCGCGGTGAGGGTGACACCGGAGGCGGCCACGGGGCTGAGGTTGTCGAGCAGCACGATCAGCTCACCCGACTCTCCTGGAGCCACGGGGTTCGGCTCCCAGGTGACATCACGCACGTGCAGGTCGGCGCTCAGGGCGTCGACCCGGACATCGTCGATCCACCACTCGTTCGCGCCTATCTGTCGGTACTTCCATGCGAAAGTCACGGCGGTCTCGCCCGCGAGATCCGAGAGATCGACGGCCCGGATGCGCCTCCACTCGCCCTCGGGGGGAGGGTCGAGCTGGGTGAACTCGACGAACTCGCCGCGACCGGGGTCGGGAGAGCCCGTGCTGACCCACAGGCTGTTGTCGGCCAGATCGCTGTTCGTGCCCCGCTCGACCCAGCTGATCATGGCGGCGTCGACGGTGCTCAGGTCGATGGGCGGGCTGATGAGCCAGTCCTCGACCTCACCGAGGATGGAAGATGGGATCCGTCGGTGGTAGGCCGAGGTGGTGCCGCTGAAGGACTCTTGGGTGGTCAGCCGCCACTCGTAGCCCCGGAGCAGCGTGGACTCGGAGGTCCAGCCGACCTCCGCCAGCCCCCCTTCGGAGAGCCCGTCGAAGTCTTGCGCGAAGGGGATGGGCTGTCCGACCCGGTTCACGCTGAGCTGGAAGGGGCCCTGCACCCCCTCCTCGGGTAGGTAGGAGATCAGCCCATCGACGGTCTCGCCGCGGAAGTAGAGCTCCATGGCCGGGGCCCCGATCTGCTCGGAAGGGATCTCGGTGGTCCAGATCTCTCCGTCGCGCTCCATGGTCGGCGCCGTCCGCCAAGACTGGTCGCCGGCGGTCCGAAAGAACGCCGCGACGCGAGCCACTCCGGTAGGGGCCGAGGCCGTGACCTGCAAGGGGAGAGGATCTCCGACATTGACGCTGTCGACGGCCTGCCACGAGAGGCTTGGACCGCCCGCGATCTCGTCGGCGGAGTCACTATCGAGGGCCTCGGGACTGCACCCGGATGTCGCGAGCAGGAGCGCAGTGAGGAGGAGGCGGTGACGCATGGCGGTACTCCAGGGGGGTCGGATCGGAAGACATTCGCCTCGAGGTCAGGTGGGGGCCCGAGGGCTCAGTCGGTGCCGCGATCTCGGACGCTCACCTCAAGGTCGATGTCGCCCAAGACGGTGTTCAAGATGGAATCGATGACCACGGGCTGCTGCGCGTCGATATGAAAGGCGCTGTAGATGACCGTGCCGCCCAGCTCGCCGGCGCTGATCGAGAAGAGCAGCGGCACGCGAGAGAGCTCCTGGGTGCCTCCGCCATCGGTCGCTCGGTAGGTGACGTCGCCTTCGAGGTAGACGCGCACCCCGGCCTCGCCGCGCAGGGCCTCAGGTACGGCCCAGTTGGAGTAGTTCATGTTCAGGTTGAGCACGTCGGTGTCGAGGGCCTCGCGGAGCTGATCATCCACGACCGAGGCCTGAATCGAGCCGATGTCGCCCCGCTGAGCGGCGTCGAGCACGCTGTCGTCGCCGAGGAACGTGACGTGGCCGGGGAAGGTGCGGGGGATCAGGTCGTAGGTCCAGTCGGTCAGCCAGAGCTTGCCGCCCCCGTTGACGTAGGCCCGAACATTGCTGACCACATCGGGGTCGGTCACCAGGTGATCGTCGGGCTGAAGGGAGTTGTACTCGCGCATGCCGAAGCCGCGGGTACCCGAAGACAGAAAGACGATGCGGTGGTTGCGTAGCTCGTCGTTGTTGTCGGCGAGCAGCAGACCCTCGACGTTGAGGGAGGGAGGGTTGTAGTCGAGCTCGTGCTCGACCCAGGTCGGGTACGAGATCAGGCCCTCGTAGCGAACCGTATCGATGGCCATCCGGTTGAATGGGGCTTGCACGTCGTCGAAGTCGCCGACCGTGACGGCGATGGTGTCGCCGCGCAGGTAGGTGAAGCCGGGGCCGTCGTTGCACGCGGACAGGGCGACCGCACCGCTGAGGAGCGCGGCAGCGAGGGCCTTGGGGCCGAGGAGGAGTCGGGCGTTCATAGCTTTACTCCAAGACCATGCGACCGAAGGTCAAGAGCTGGGAGCTCGACTGGTTGGTCTGAATCGTCGAGAAAGGCAGCCCGAAGAAGGGGCCCTCGATCACGCTGACCAGCAAGAAGGTGACCGGGCCGGGCTCGAGCTGGGTCAGCTCGGCAGGGGTGTAGGTGTGGTCGCCGTCGTCCCAGGGGATGGAGCCCGCGAAACCGGGCTCCCCATTCACCGCGAGGGTCGCGCTGATCTGGGTGATGAAGATCGCGTCGGGATAGGTCTCCGCCGGGGTCCAGGTGTAGTTGAAGTCGTCGAGCCTGGACTGGGCGTAGCTACCGTAGAGGTTCGGGGTCAGCAGGTAGTAGTCCGCAGGCACGGTGGGCTGGACGCGCTCGAGCACCAGCTCGGGGATCCCGTCGGGCTCGCCTTCGGTGCGCAGGTCGTAGAGCTTGTTGAAGCGATAGTCGTCGAGGGTGAGGTTCTGCCCGACGTAGACGACCTGTCCCGTGGTGTTGTTGATCGTCCGTGCCAGAGGCACCGAGTTTTCGTCGCTGTCGAAGTAGACGAAGTCGCCCGCCGGGACGGTCTGGGGGGAGGGGCAGTCGACGGGATCGGGCGGCGGCGGGATAGGGAAGACGCCGTTGATATCGTAGGGCATCGGGCCATCGCCCGGAGGGGAGGCGGCACCGCATGGAGGGTCGAGGGGGACGACGAAGGCGGCCTGCCCCCGCACCTGCTCGATCAGCTCGCCGCTAGAGTTGTCGATCTGGCGCTGGATGTCGAAGAGCAGGCTCACCGCCACGTTGTCCAGCCGAGGTGGGGCGTCGAGGACCTCGAAGGCGTCGGGCAGGAGCACCGCTTCGTCGCCGTTGGTGATGTAGACGTCGCGCATGCCGACGAAGGCGGCGTTGGACAACCGGATACGCCCAAACATGTTCTCGCCGTCGAGGGCGGTCATGGTGGTGACGGCGATGTCGCGGTTGAGGCCGGTGGAGTCCCAGAACTCGATGCGGGTGTCGGGACCCCAGTCGGTGTCGAGGCAGGTGATGGTGAAGTCTTTGGTCTCCCCTTGGTAGCCGACCTCGGGCTGGAAGTCGCAGGAGATCATGGATCGGTCGACGGTGAAGCCTTCGTGCAGGGTCACGAAGTTGGGCCCGGTCTCGACGACGACATCGCGCGGGCCGGGGCGCGCGTCGGCGCGGATGATGAGGTTGGCGGTCGCCAGCGTGGGGCTGAGCACCTGAAAGTCACGCACTCGGATCCCTCGACCGAGGTCGAGCCAGCTGTAGCCATCTTCCCAGTCGGTGCCCGAACCGACGATCGCGACATCGAGGACTTCGCCCATCTTGCCATTATTCGGCTCAATGTTTAGGATCGAGTCGGCGCGGACCTCGAAGGCGTCGGTCAGGTTGTTGCGCACGCCTTCAATCTCGATCACCGCGTCGCGCAGGCCAAGCTCTGCGTCGGGGTCGACGGAGACCAGCGCGACGGCGCTGAAGCCATCTTCGACGGTGACGCTCTGGACGTTGATGCCCGCACCCAGGTCCAGCTCGGTGTCTCCGAAGGCGAAGCGGGAGTTGACAGAAGACATGCGCACGTTGAGCGTCTGTCCCTGGCCCGCGACCGAGGGCGTGAGCGAGAGGCTGGCCGTCACACCGGCATCGGTCTCGATCTCGTCTTCATTGCAGGCTGCGAACACCAGCGGTGCCGCGAGAGCCGAGACTAGGACCGTGTTGGCGAGCGCTCGGGACATGGATCCTCCTCCACCGGGAACGGCCCGCAGTATAGCGGTGGACCTGAGGAACCGCAACAACGACTTTTCAGGACCGACCGAGGTGGAGCGGCGCTCACAACCAGCTGGCGATCCCCTCGGAAGGGGTCTTGGGGGCCCGATTTGTCGGGGTGGGCAGCGCGCTCGCTCAGTCGCTCAGGCCCACCCAATCGGTACTCGCGACCTCTCGCTCGAGGTTCTCCCAGCCTTTTTGGCGGGCCAGGGCGACGGGATAGGGTCGCCAGGTCACCTGGGCCGCGACCTGCGGCTCGGCGCAGCCATCGAGGGCGAAGGTGTGCTCTGAGGTGTGGGCTGCCCCCGGAAGCAGTCGGTTGTCGCTGGCGATGTCTACGGCGCGGTGACCCGGCACTTGCCGCGCTCCGGTGGGCCCGACGGTCACACGGGCGAAGGCGTATCCCGGCCCTCCTGCCGCTGTGGTGGCGGCGGACCCGGACTCAGGCCACGCGGCTTCGTCTACGAGGTACGCGAGGTCGCCGTCGGGTAGGGGCGCGTCGAAGGTGACGGATCCGTCTTCGACCGCCACGATGTTCGCGGTTCCGACCACGTTGTAGGCCCGCAGGCCTTTCTCGGGTGCGTCGAAGCGGCCATCGCCAAAGGGGCCGAAGCCCACCGGATCGAGGAAGTCGCCGGTATCGCGCACGACCCGGACGGAGTGCCCGACGCGGGCCTGGGGCCAGTGATCGAAGCCCTCGGTGGAATCGCGGACCGCGATCGCCCCTCCGAAGTCGGGGATGGCGAGCCCTCCGATCGCTGGGAGGGCCGCATCGCCGCAGCGGGCTGCGACGCGGAGCACAGCGTTGCGGAGGGCCTCGCCGGTGGGGAAGGCGTGGCCGCTACCTCCATTGGAGACGGTGACCGAGGCGATGAGGCGATCGTCGTCGAGACGCGCGGAGATGTCGGCTTGCAGGACGTCGGGTAGCTGGTGGGCGTCGGGGCTGCGCGGGCCGGTGAAGGTATGCCGACGGATCGAGCCCGCCGGTCGGGGCCAGCCTGTGGCTCGGGCCCCGAGCTCATCGCTCTGGAGATCCGCGGCGTTCAGCGAGGACTCGTCGGCGGGCATATGGCAGGACTGACACGTCGCCTCGGGCGCGCCGGGGCTGTCTCTCCACTCGGTGTAGGTGGTCATGAGAGGTAGGGTGCCATCGGGCCACCGGCCGTCGTCGAGCTCGGCGTCCGGCAGGCTCGGGGGGGTGCGCTGTTCGTGGCAAGCACCGCAGAACTCACCTTGCACGAAGTGATCGCGGACCACCGCCCCCATCCGATCGCTGACGACGTCGGCGCGTGGACCGAAGTGCAGGGGCATGTAGTCGCCGTACTCTTGGATCGGGCCGGTCTCGAGGGGGCGGTGAATGCGAAGAGCGCCGCCGACCCCGCCGGGCTGATCGAGGTGGATCGACGCGACCTTGTGACACACATCGCAGTGCACGCCGGACTCGAAGGCGACGCCCCGAGCCGAGAGCAGATCGCGCCCTCCGAGCTGGCCGTCGATCCCAGGGGCGTGGCAGTCCGCGCATCCTCCGCGCTGACTCACCGAGGGGCCGCAAGGGGGCTCGTCGCAGGACGGATCGAGATCGTGGGCCACGCCGGGGCCCAGGTAGCACTGCGCCACCTCGTCGGTCGTGCCGACGGCGGGTCCGAGCTCCCAGCGTCCGCCCACCTCTTCGCAGGCGGACTGGCTGTCGTAGGAGGCGGTGCCCAGGTAGAGGTCGGCGAGGGCGGGGTTCGAGGCGCTCCCAGCGTGAGAAGAGCCATACCAGTCTTCGTTCATGCCCTGGTGGCAGTGGGAGCAGGTCTGGACGCTGCTGCTCCGGGTCGGGGAGCCGGGATCATCGAAGACATAGCTCGAGTTGTCGGTCGCGTGGTACCGACGGAGGTCGAGGACGAGCAGGGCGTCGGAGGGCTGTCGCAGGTGAGCGCCTCCGGTGCGGGCCTCGGGGTGGGCGGCGGTGACCCAGACCTCGAAGGGGGTGTCGAAGTCGACGGGGATGATCACCTCGCCGGCCTCGTCGGTGATGAGCTGTGTGCCGACGCCTGGCTGGGTCACGATGGCGCCTTCGATGGGGACCTCGTTCAGCCGGACGCGCACCCTTTGGTCGGCGATCCCGAAGCGGGGACCGTCGGTGGAGGGGAGGTCGGGTCGGTCGGTGCTCGCGTCGGACTCCGGTTCGGAGCCACAGGCGAGGAGCCCGACGACCAGCAGGCTGAGTAGGACGTACCTGGGGGCGCGCAGGGGGGGGGTCATGGGGCTGATGGCCCGAGGTAGACGCCTTCGGCCTCCATGACATACTCACAACCAGGGGGAATGTCGGGGTCGTCCGTGTCGACGATCGTGAACGTCTCGGTGCCGGACCAGTCGATGTTGGGTCCGGGGAGCTGCGCGTCGCAGCCCGAGGACTGCCGGTAGGCCGCCTGGCCGGACAAGACCCAGCGATAGGTGTAGTCTTCGCGCTCCTCGCCCCAGGTGACGGAGCTGTACGAGATGGAGCAGCCCGAGAGGCTGCCGTTGGCGAAGCCGTTGGGGCCGATGTGCAGGCGTGCGTTCGCCCCTTCGAAGACGATGCGGTACCGCAAGGTCTCTTGGTAGCCGATGGGCTCTGGGTTGCAGCCATCTTCGATGGCGGTGAGCGTGACGTCCCACTCGAAGCCGTCCAGGGACTCCGAGCAGGCGACGCTGGTGAGCGTGATCAACGCGATCAGGGCGCGAGCCATGAACCTGCCCTCCTCCGTGACGGCGAGCGTAGCAGAGTCTCTCCCCGTGCGCACCCCTTTCGCAAATCCTCACCACAGCGTTATACGAGCGGTCGTCCCGTTTCCTGGAGGCGCTCCCATGTCTATTCGCGCGCTTACGTTCTTGCTCCCGCTCGCCCTGTGCTCTTGCGACAACGACACCAGCTTCAGCGGCTACCTCACCCACGAGCTCTTTCCCTTCGATGGCCAGGTTGTCGGCTGGACCTTCGGCACTCGCGACGAGAGCTTCGACCACCAGATCGTGCAGACCTTCGACCCGAGTGAGACGGTCTCGGTCGGCAGTGAGCAGCGCCACACCCTCCGCGCGTCGCGTCGCTGCAAGCCGTCGGTCGAGAGCTGTGACGAAGGCTTCGCTTGGGCCTACACCATGTCGGCCGACGCCATCAACGGCGTGCAGGTCCACGCCTACGAGACGCCCGAAGACGGGCTCGTGGAGCTCGATCCGCCCCTGTTGATCGCTCCGCCCCGCTCCTTCCCCACCGAGATCGCCGAGTCTCAGGCAGTCGATGGGCACGACTTCGAGTCCGAGTGGGTCACCATCAACGCCCGCTGTGATCAGTCCTTCGAGGTCGGTTGGGAGTGCGCTCACTTCTCGATTACAAGCGACCCTCCTGGGCACTTCCTCTCGGGTGACTGGTTCGCAGTGCGGGGCTACAACGTCGTGTCCTTTCAGCGGGGCTACGATACGGCCCGCTGGCGGCTCGACGAGATCCCGCTGCGCCCCTGACCTTAGCCGTCGTGATCGTCGCATCGTGCCGCCGGTGGCCCGCACGCGCTGGTCTGGTTCGTGAAGCGTCAGAACCTAGGGATTGTCGCCGAGAATACTTCCCTAGAGGTCGGGTGTGAGGCCCCTGACCTTTTCGTTGACGGCTCCCTAGGCGGGTGCTACAGTCGCGGCCTGTCGATCTGCCCTCCATCCACCCCGGCGAGCCCCTGCATGCGAATCCTGCCCCTCCTCGTCCTGCTGTTCAGCGGAGCCTGCGATGACCGCACCGCCGCCGAGGTTGATACTTGCGAGAGCCTGTGCATGATGCTCGTGGTCGAGTGCGAGTACGGCGCCTTCCCTAGCGTCGACTCGTGCATGAGCGGCTGTGGCTACAACTTCTCCGAGGGCGCCGACATCGAGTCCCAGCTCGCCTGCGTCGAGCGCGCGGGCTGCGATACCTTTACGATTCTGGAGTGTGAAAATGCCTACGGTCGCCCCTAGTCGCGCCGCTCTCGCCAGCCTGATCTGCACAGCGCTCGCGGCGGCGAGCTGTGGCCAAGAGATCGGGCTGTCTCCGTTTCCTCCCACCCTCCACCCCGAAGACGTGACCGAGTGCGGCTTTACGCCGATCTCGGGAACGCAGTTCTCGCGCTACGACTGCAACCCTGTCTTCACGGGTCCGGTGGACACCTGGGGCACGGGGGTCGGCTCGATCGGCTTCCACACCACCGAGATCCTCGGCCACCCCTTCTACCAGATGTGGTACACCGCGCGGCCACGCGGCGCGGGGTTCGGTGAGTGGGCGCTCGGCTACGCGGTCTCGGGCAACGGTACGGAGTGGGAAGCCCATCACGCCAACCCCCTCATGGAAGCGGAGCGCGGAGAGTGGGACAGCGACTCCCTCGCGGGTCAGGTCGTGGTCTGGGATCCCGACACGTCCCAGTACGTCATGGCTTTCCAGGGCTTCACCCTCAGGCAGAGCGCCGCCGATCCCGGGATCTGGGGCCTCGGCATCGCCACCTCCCCCGATGGGATCCGTTGGAGCAAGCTGCCTAACAACCCGGTGATCAACTTCGACGAGGTCGAAGGCGACATCCGGCCCTGTTGGCCGCTCACCATGACCAAGACCCCGGAGGGCTTCCGGGGCTACCTCGCCGCGGGACACGCGGGCGAGGCGCAGTTCGGCGACCATAAGTGCGAGATCTATGCGATGTCGGCCGAGCACCCGAGCCGGTGGGAGATCCACCCTCGCCCGGTGCTCACCGGCGACAACTGGTACGAGACCGAAGGGGTGGTCAGCGCGTCGGTGGCTGAGCTCAATGACGTGCAGTACATGTTCTACATCGGCTTCGAAGACTGGATCCCCGGGGTGGGCTTCCGGTCGGCCACGATCCGTAACTTCGCCTTGGCGACCTCCACCGATGGCGGTCAGTCCTGGAATAAGGAATCGACCAACCCAATCCCCCTCAACCTCACCAGCCCCGGTCGTATGAGCGCCGTCGGCGCTCGGGTGGTAGGGCCTCGGATCCACCTCTGGATCACCGACTACTACGAAGAGCTCGACCAGCAGGCCGTCGGCTACTTCCTCTTCGAGCCCGACGTCGACCCGCATCCTTAGAAGTGCGGGGGCTACGGGCTCGGGCCTCTCTGGGGTCGACCTCTGAACGGTGGAGCGGCTAGCCTACAGCACATAGGAGGTTCTTTGTCGGCGTTGCGTGTAGGGGACCCCGTGCCATGGCTGGTGCTCCGGTTTCTTCGGGGCGGGCTGATGCCCCTTCAGGCACTCGCGGGTAAACCCCTCGTGATCACCTACCTGGTCTCCGCGGGGCGGCCGCAGACCCTCTCTTTGGTCGAGCGTTTTGAAGCCTACCGGGAGCACTTCGACGGGCAGCGCGCGCTACACCTCATCGTCACCTGCGACCCCTCCGACGAAGAGAACGAGCGCTTTCAGCCCTCGCCCCCAGGGCGCTTGCTCGTCGCCGACGTCGAGGGCCGACTGGCTCGTGCGCTCGGCTTGGTGGGATCCGACCGCTCGGCCATCGCGACGGTGCGCGCGACGAGCTTCGTGCTCGGTCCCGACCTTCGTGTGGTCGCGGCCCTGCCTATCCGAAGCGAAGATCACGTCGAGGAGGTCCTCGCGGCCATGCCGCCGGAGCCAGAGCCTGAAGGGCTGACGCTCGGCGGGATCGCGCCGGTTCTGATGCTGCCCGTGGTGCTCGAGCCGGAGCTGTGTCGGGCCCTGATCGAACATTACGATCGGAGCGATGCCCAGCCCACCGGCGTCGTGGTGAACCGTCCCGATGGCACCGGGGAGCTGGTCGTCGATCCCAAGCGCAAGACCCGACGCGACATCCAGCTGCGTCACAAGCCCTTGCTTCAGGCGGTGCATCAGCGCATCCAGCGACGGATCGCTCCCGAGCTACGGAAGGCCTTTCAGTTCAAGCTGGCGCACGTCGAGCGCTTCGCGCTGGTCTGCTACCTAGCCAGTGAGGGGGGCTGGTTCGGTGCGCACCGTGACAACCAGGGAAAGGCTACCGCCCACCGACAGTTCGCGCTGACCCTCAACCTGAACGCCGAAGACTACGAAGGCGGTGATCTCTGGTTTCCCGAGTACGGGACCCGGCGGTACCGCGCGCCGACCGGCGGGGCGCTGGTGTTCTCGTGCTCGCTGCTTCATGCGGTCGATCCCGTGACCTCGGGGCGGCGGCTGGCGGTGGTGCCCTTCCTCTACGACGCGCAGGGCATGAAGATCCGCAAGCGAAACTATGCCGAGCTGCGAGGCTAGGGCATGCGGCTTGTCTGCATCAGCGACACCCACGCTCGCCACCGGCAGCTCCGAGTGCCCGACGGCGACGTGCTGCTCCACGCCGGGGACTTGTCCCGCCGCGGAGCTCCAGAGGACGTGCGGGACTTCGATGGCTGGCTCGGAGGGCTGGCCCATCCTCACAAGATCGTGATCGCGGGCAACCACGATTTCTGCTTCGAGCGGAACCCGCAGGCGCGCGATTGGATCACGAACGCGACCTACCTACAAGATGAAGCGGTCGAGATCGAGGGGGTGCGGTTCTACGGCAGCCCCTGGCAGGCTCGCTTCTTCGATTGGGCCTTCAACCTCGATCGGGGCGCCCCTCTGCGCGAGGTGTGGCGCAAGATACCCCCCGAGACCGATGTTCTCCTGACGCACGGACCGCCCCTCGGCGTGCTCGATCGGACCTCTCGCGGTCAGAGGGTCGGGTGCGAGGACCTGCTCGCGGCGGTAGAGCGAGTCCGACCCAAGGTCCACGTCTTTGGCCACATCCACGAATCGGCGGGACGCCTGGAACGCGGCGGCACGATCTTCGTCAACGCGTGTAGCTGTGATCTTCATTATCGGGCGAGCCAGCCGCCGGTCGTCGTCGATCTGCACTTGTGAAGGCAACAAGGCAGGCTCGGCCGCCGCCGCGCTTGAGGTCGACGCGGCGGCGGGGTCGTCATCAGAAGATATGACCGAAGCCGAAGAAGGTCTGGGAGCCTTCGCGTCCGACCGCGTAGTCGAGTCGAAGGATCGTGGACTGGTTCCAGGCGATCCGCGCGCCGAGGCCTCCGTTGACCCGCCAGCGCTCGAAACTGAGCTGCGACCAGTCGTCGAAGACGCTGCCCGCGTCGAGGAAGGGGGTCAGGCCCAAGCCGAAGTGCTGCTTAAACAGGTTGAAGTCGTAGAGTCGAGTACGAACCTCAAAGTTGACCAGGGTGGCCAAGGGCGCCATGTACCGGGCTTCACGATACCCCCGTAGGGATCGTTCTCCGCCCATGACCATGATCCCGCCTGCTTCCGCCTGGCTGGACAAGTCCCACATCTCGATGAAGTTGATGTTGGGTCCGAAGATGTAGCCGAGAGAAGCCATGCCGGCGAGGGTCAGTCGCCCTCGGCCGTTGTTCCAGGTGATGGGGGTCGTGATGCCCTGACCTTGCAGCATGAACTTGTTGAAGTCGAACTGGGAGCCGAGCCAGGGAGCAGAATACTCATGAGAGTACTCAACGAAGACGCCCTTGGTCGGGTCCGGCTCGTAGTCACGAGTATCATAGATGAGGGCGAAGGCAAGCATACTGGTGAACTGGTACTGGCTGCTGTTGTTGAAGCCCCCCAGGTTGAACCGATCGAAGGTGCCGTCGGCCAGCTGACGATCGACCAGCGTCTCGTTGTTGATGGCGTCGACTTCCTCGCCGTCGAGGTTGACCGCTTCGTCCGTCACCCGTCCCCCGTAGGACTGGAAACTCGTGAGCAAGGCCTCATAGCCGAACATGAAGCGCAGCCGGCCCCCCAACATGACCCGCTCGCCGAGCAGGTTGTAGAGCTGTTCCCGCTGCAGCATGTGGTGGTGGTGCAGGTCGGTGCGGTACACGCCATCGCCGTCCTGTAGGGCTAACGCGAGGTTATCTTCGTAGTCATTGACATTTCGGAAATCTCGCTCCTGCCCGGAGCGCTTGTCACGGAACCGCAGGCGGCGAATATTGTCGCGTCCGATGCCCCAGAACTGGGCCTCGGGATCTTCCCAGAGCACGGCATCGGCCCGAAGCCTCCACCGAGAGTCTGCGATGTAGGGGGCGTCGTAGTTCAGCTCGTACCGGATCCGGCCGTTCTGGAAGATGAAGAGCTGGGTCTTGATGCGGTGACGGTAGGGGGTGTAGTCGAAGAAGGGGTCGCTGCGGTCTTTGTTGACGAAGAGGTTGAGGGTGCCTCCGACCCCGAAGCCGCGGATGGGATCGAAGCCAAGCTCGGGCAGTCCGGTGATGAAGGTGCCTTCCTTCTTCTCCTCGCGTTCGAAGTCGGGGAGGCGCTTGGAGGGGTGGATGAAGAAGGGGAGCTCGCGTGCGGGCTTCGCTTCGTCGTCTTCGGAGGTGGGCTCCGGCTCGGTCGTCGCCGCGGCAGGCTCCGCCATGGGCTCGGAGGGGGTCTGGGCTTCGGGTTCTGGCTGGAGCTCGCCAGGCGGTGCCTCGTCGCCAGGCGGTGCCTCGTCGCCGGGCGGTGCCTCGTCGCCGGGCGGCGCAGAGGGCTCGGGTGTGGTGGTCGGCTCGGCTGCGCTCTCGGGCGTCGCGAGTGCCAGAGTTGGAAGCAGAGCTAGAACGAACAGGGGTGCGAATCGCATGGTGATCCTCGCGGTGTTGGAGGGGCTGGAGCGCCCGTTGTTGGAGCAGGGCTAGCCCTGCGGGAGACGGAGGGGTTGGGTGTCGGATGACCCAGCCCTGTCGGACGGATCGCGTACGGCGCCGAAGGCGCGCGCGATGTGTGGGCGGACGTCTGAGCTTCGCATCCAGAGGGGTCCGGCTCTTGAAGAGACCGAAGCACGGATGGAGCGGGACGGTGAGGGGCGGCGCGGCGAGACGTAGCCGAAAGGAAGCCTGCTACCTGTAGGTGGGCCGAGGGCTGTACCGGGGGTAGAGCACGACCACAACACGCCGGGCCCCAGGACATGAAGGGGGACGTGAGCGGGCCGCGACCGTGCTGCCAGCGTTGGTTGTGCCATGGTGGGTTCGAATGGGCATGGGCACTCCAATCGGTCGGCCGGGTATCGTGCGGTCAGGGCCGTGTCAACGAGGCAGGGTACGCTTGGGCTTGCGATGCCCTTTCGATGAACTGGAACTTCGGATCGAGCGCCCTCGCGTCTGCGCTACGCAGAAGGTCGGCAGGTCGTTAGGAAGGTCGCTGGAGGTGGGTGAGATGCCCTTTGCAGAGTTTGAGAACTACGATGCGGTGGGGCTCGCGGAGCTGGTGCGCGCAGGCGAGGTCAGCCCGGCGGAGCTCGTCGAGGCAGCCATCGCTCGCGTCGAGGCGAGGAACCCGGAGCTGAACGCCGTGGTTCACACGATGTTCGAGCAGGCGCGGCAGGCCGTGTCCCAGGGGCTCCCCGAAGGGCCGATGCGAGGAGTGCCCTTTCTGCTCAAGGACCTCCACGCGGACGTGGCGGGCCACCCGACCACGGCGGGCTCCGCGCTGAGCGAAGGCCTGCTCGCTTCAGAGGACTCCACCCTGGTCGAGCGCTATCGTCGCGCCGGGCTGGTCCTGCTCGGCAAGACCAACGTGCCCGAGCTAGGCATCATGGGGGTCACAGAGTCACGGCACTTGGGGCCCGCCCGGAACCCGTGGAACCCCGATCACACGCCCGGAGGCTCCTCGGGCGGGGCCGCCGCGGCCGTGGCGGCGCGCATGGTGCCTGTGGCCCACGCCTCCGATGGTGGCGGTAGTATACGCATTCCGGCGAGTCACTGCGGACTCGTGGGCCTCAAGCCCTCCCGCGCCCGCACCCCCTCGGGCCCGCTCCACGGGCCGGGATGGGGCGGGCTCTCGGTCGAGCACGTCGTGAGTCGGACCGTGCGGGACTCCGCCGCCTTGCTCGACGCCTCTCATGGCTCGGAGCCGGGGGCTCCCTACCAGGTGGTGCCTCCAGACCGCCCCTTCCTCGACGAGGTGGGGGTCGATCCTGGCAAGCTGCGCATCGCGTTCACCCCTCGCGCGCTCCTAGCCGGCGAGGCGCACGGGGACTGTGTCACGGCGGTCGAGCGCGCGGCCACGATGCTCAGCGAGCTCGGACATGAGGTCGAGATCGCTGAACCCACCTTCGACCCCATCGCCTTGCGGCGCGCCTACTTCGGCTATGTCGCTTGCGGGGTGGCTGGGGATCTCCAGGCCTTGGCCCGCCGCCAGGGCCGAGCCGCGAGCCCCTCCGACGTCGAACCCACCACCTGGGTCTTCAACCAGATCGGCCACGCCTTGCGTGGCGCCGATGTCGAGCAGCATCACCGGGCGGCCCACGCCCTGGGTTTCTCGCTCGCAGCCTTCTTCGGGACCTACGATCTCTGGCTCACCGCCACGTGCGCGCGTCCCCCCGCGCGGGTCGGGGAGCTCTACCCCGACGCGAGCAAGGAGCGGTTGATGAAGGCCCTGCGCTTCGTCGGCACCCGCACGGTGCTTCTGAGCGCCCTCGATCGCCTCGCCGCCGAGGCCCTCTCGGCGACCCCGAACACCCAGCTCGCCAACCTGTCGGGGATCCCCGCGATCTCGATTCCCCTCCACCGAAACGGCGCGGGCATGCCGGTCGGCGTGCAGCTCATGGCTCCCCTCGGAGCCGAAGCTCGCCTGCTTCGGGTGGCGTCGCAGCTCGAGGTTGCCCACCCCTGGATCGACGCCACCCCGGTCTTGAAGGAGGTCCCTTGAGCGTGATCGGCCGGCTCCACGTCATCACCGACGAGGTCATCCAAGATCGCTTCGACCACCTCAGCCTGGCTCGTCTGGCCATCGACGGCGGGGCCACCGTCATCCAATACCGCGAGAAGCGCCCCTTGGCGGACCGGGCGCGGCTGGCTGTTGCGGAGTCCTTGGCCCAGCTCTGCGCCGATCGCGGGGCGACCCTCATCATCGACGACCGTGCCGATCTCGCCGCACTGGTCGGAGTGGGGCTTCACGTCGGCCCGAACGACGTTCCGGTAGATCGTGCCCGAACCCTGGTGCGCGGACCCATCGGCGCCACGGCCAATCGCCTCGACAGGGCGACCGATCCTGAGCTCGCGAGGGCGGACTACCTGGGCTGTGGTCCCGTCTTCGGTACGACATCTAAGGGGGAGCGTCCCCCGCCGCGTCTGGGCCTCGAGGCCTTGGCTGGGATCTGCGACGCGGTCTCGCTGCCGGTGATCGCGATCGGAGGCCTCCGCGTCGAGCGGGTGCCCGAGGTCCTTCGGGCGGGCGCGCACGGCGTCGCGATCTTGGGGGCCATCGCCTTGGCTGAGGACCCCGCCGAGATGACGGCGCGCTTTGTGCGCGCGATCGAGGAAGCCTCGGTGTGCTAGGGGCGGCCCGATAGCGGGTTCGGCTGGACGGCGTCCAACACATCGCGGATCCGTCGGGCGAGCCCGGAGATCGTGAAGGGCTTGGCCACGGTATGGGCGGCCGGATCATGTCGGCCCCCCTGTGTACCCCTGGGGTGGGTCATGGTGAGGATCGGCGGTACCATGTCTCGTTTCCGCAGCGCGCAGATCAGGGGTGAGTCGGGGTGGGGGTCGGCGGTCTCGTCCGCCAGGACCAGGGCCGCTTGTTCGAGATCGGCCCAGGGCAGCTCCAGGGCGAGGCAGGGATCCGGGGCGGCGTGCACGCGGTACCCAAGGGCTGCGAGCCCGCGTTGGGTCTGCTCCCGGAGCCAGGGATCCGGCTCGATGAGCAGGACGCACTCGGTTCCGCCGTTCGTGATGCGCGCCCCACGCTTCGCCGGCCGAGTCCTTGAAGCGCAGGCCGACGGGAGGTAGACGGTGAAGGTCGCGCCCGTGCCGGGCGAACTCTGCGCCGTGAGCGCACCGTCGTGTCGATGCACGATGTTCCGCGCGATCGCGAGCCCGAGCCCCGTCCCGCTCGGTCGAGAGGTGACGAAAGGGTCGAAGATCTGCGGGAGGAGGTCGGCGGGGATCCCAGGGCCGTCGTCGGAGACCTCGATCAGACCGTAGGAGCCGGGGTTGAGCTCGGGTGGCCGCGCCGGGTCCTCTGGCTTCAGGTCTCGAGTCTGAACACGGACCTGGATGTTCCCCTGATTGGAGGCCTGTGCCGCGTTGATCAAGAGATTGAGAAGGACCAGCTGGAGCTGCCCCGAATCGGCGAAGACACGGCACGGTCGGTCGGGGAGGGCGAAGCTCAAGGAGGCCTCTCCGACGGCCCGGCGCAGGAGAGGCTCGATCTCGGTCATGGCTGTCCTGAGCTCGAGGGGACGCGGCGGGCGAGCGGGTCTCGGTCCCATCGCGAGCAGTCCCCGAGAGAGCTCCGCGGCGCGCTCCGTGGCGGTGGTGAGCGCCGAGAAGGCCTGCGCGCTGCGGGCATCGTCCTCGCGCACGAGCTGGGCGGCTGCGCCGTAGATGATGGTCAGCAGGTTGTTGAAGTCGTGAGCCACCGTGCCGGCGAGCTGTGCGACGGCCTCGACCCGTTGCGCCGCGCGCACTCGATCCTCAAGGGCACGCGGCTCCGTGATGTCTATGACCCCGCCTACCAGCCGCACCACGTCTCCCGAGGCGTTGAGCTGCGGGCGGACATGGTCCCGTAGCCATCGGAGATCCCCCGCTTTCGTGTAGATCCGGTACTCCGAGATGAAGGGCTGAGGTCCCAGACCCGCGCCGAGATCGCGGCTGAGGGCCTCGCGGTCCTCAGGGTGCACGATCTGAAGCCATCCACCTAGGGCAGCGACCTCCTCGGGCTCGTAGCCGGTGAGTCGGGCGAAGCTCCCCGCGACCGCCGAGGGGGCAAGGGAAGGAGCCGTCAGGTCGACGATGTAGACGTAGTCGCTCGCGAGCTCGTTGAGCAGCGCGGTGATCTCCTCGTGTTCGCGCGCCCGCTCCTCCGACTCGATCCGCGGGGTGACGTCGACCACCGAGCCGGTCATGCGAAGGGGGCGCCCTTGGGGTGAGCTGAGCACGCCACCCCGACACTCCACATGCCGGATCTGGCCGTCGTTCCTGCGGACGATGCGATGCGTCAACGTATACTCGGTGGCGCGCTCGAGGGCCTGGGTGACCACTTGCATGACGCGGGCGCGGTCGTCGGGGTGAATACACTGCTGGTAGGCTGAGAGGTCGCCGCCAAAATCACCTGGATTGAAGCCGAAGAGCTCGTGGAGTGTATCGCTCCAAGTGATCGTGCCCGCCTCGATATCCCAGGCGAAGACGCCCACGCCCGAGAAGCGGAGCGCGTCGTCTAGGTCTCGCCGAGAGAACGGCGGTGCTAGGGGGTGGGGCATCGTGGACTCCGCCGGGCCGATGGCCTCAGGGATCCGCACTCTACCATCCGCGTCCAGTGCCGGATGGCCGGGCTATCTGACCGCTTGCCGGTCACCGCTAGGCCAGGGGACCTTCCTCGCGATAGGGCGAGTCATGCGCCTTACGGTGTCGCGCGTAGTTCGACCGCGCCTAAGGCGAACAGGGTCCGACTGGGCCAAGACTCGCCCCGCGCCAGCGCCTCGAGGCCAAGGCGAGGGGGACGGGTGGCTCGGTGGCCCGCGCGAAAGAAGGGCGCTCTCCTACCTAGGCCCTCTCCCAGCTACGGTCAGGCGGTGATGAGGTGCCGGATGTCTTCGAGGCGGCGGGCGGCGATGCCCGTGACCCGAAGCAGCTCTTCGACGCGCTGGAAGTCGCCATGGCGCTCCCGGTAGGCCACGATCCGGTCGGCGATAACCGGACCGATGCCCGGCAGTCGCTCCAGCTCGCTGGCCGTGGCGCTGTTGACATCGACGAGCTGGGCGCTCGGCGCCGTGGTCTCGGCCACACGCTCGGGCTCGGCCTCGACCACCTGCTCCTGCTCGGCGGCCTGCTCCTGCGCCTCGTCGCGCTGCGTGGGACGCTCGCGCTCGGTCGAGGCGGTCTCGGTGCGCGAGCCACCGCGGAGGAAGCCAAAGATTCGCTCCCAGATGGAAGGGCGACGGGCGGGAGCAGCCTCTTGCTCTTCGGTCTCGGCTTGGGCGACCTGCTCTTGGACCATCTCTTCGGGGGTTTCGGGCAGGACCTCTTCGGCTTGCTCCGACGCGGCTTGTTCTGCCGCAGCCTGCTCTGCCGCAGCCTGCTCTGCCGCAGCCTGTTCTGCGGCGAGGCGGTCGGCTTCGGCCTGCTCGGCGGCGAGGCGGTCGGCTTCGGCCTGCTCGGCTTCGGGGCTGTGGTAGTCGTACTCGACGCGGGCCGTGTTGGCGTGGCGCCAGATCCACGGGCCGCTATCGGTCTCTGGGTTGCGCTCTCGGCCCTTCTTGAGCTCGTCAGCGGTCTGCTCATCATCGAAGGAGTGGTTGATCCAGGCTCGACCCTTGGGAGTGAGGCTCAGGCCCGTGGCGATGATCGCCGCGATGTCTTCGCCGTCGCCGAAGAGGGAGCGCTGCGCTTGGAGCTGGGAGCGGTCGCTGGTGTAGGCGAAGAAGTCTTCCCACAGGCAGGCCGTGGGGGCCGTGGGCCAAGCGTCGGCCACCACGAGCTCGTTGTCAGGGTCCTTGTCGAGGTCGCCCATCACGACGAAGGCGTGGTCGAGCCCTTCCTTGACCGAGTAGTGCAGGTGCTCACCGGCCGCGTTGACCCGAAGGTAGTCCATGGCCACCGCCGCGTATTCACCACAGTTGCCCGACTGGGCCAGGCCGGCCTTGGCGTGGGTGAGGGCATCGGGGTGGGCGCGGGCCAAGTGCATGACGCTGGGCGAGATGTGCCAGCACTCGGGATCGCGCATGGCGGCCATGCGGAAGTAGGAGTTGAAGTTGCTCGCCTTGAGGTCTTCGTATTGGTTGCCCCGCCCTTCGGACATGACCTGCTCGGTGTGCTTGATCGCGTTCGCGGAGAGGGCGAGGCGACCCATGGCCTGAGCCGACACGGCCTTCTTGGGCTTGGCGCGAAGCTGGACCTTGGGGGCCGGCGCGGCGCCCACCCCGGGTCCGGCCGCCTGGTCGAGCAGGTCTGCGGCGGATTCGCCGGCGACGACGCGCGACGCGATCTGGTCGGCGATCTGCTCCCCCGCGTCACCTTCGGAGCCCATCTCGCCGTCGGGACCGACGCCGGCAGACTGCAGGCAAGCGTGCGCAGCCTCGTGCGCGGCGGTGAAGAGATCGGGGCTCTCGCCAAACGCGACGTCCTCGCCGTAGGCAAAGGCCACGGCGTCGAGGGTCTCGGTCGCTTCCTCGGCCTCGGCGCCGACGTGCGCGCGGAGCCCGCTGATGTCGTGATCGCCGAAGGAGGCCTGGATCTGTTCGAGATGGGGGTAGGACCCGCCAGGGCCCTTGGTGCCCTTGGCGGCGATAGCGCTGGCCCCAGCGGCGTTACCGTGGGAAGGAGAGTCGCTCGCGGGCCCGGCAGAGGGAGAGCCGCCGCCGGCAGATGGCTTGGAACGGCGCTGAATACGTTGTTTCATGAAAACACCATGGGGGTTGAGGAGAACCAAACAAGATATGATCCAAGGGTAGCACGGAGCTTGGCCGGCCGCCAGATCGAGCCTGGGTCAGCCGATGATTGTGATCGTCAGTCTTCGAGGGGGAGCCCTGTCTCGGTGTTCCCACAGGAAGATCCCCTGCCAGGTGCCCAGGAGCAGTCGGCCTCGCCCGAGCGGGACGGTCAACGAGGACGCGGTCAACGCTGTCTTCAGATGGGCCGGCATGTCGTCGGCACCCTCGGCCACGTGACGAAAGAGAGGATCTCCATCGGGTATCAGGCGCGAGAGGAAGGCCTCGAGATCGTGCAGGACGTCGGGGTCGGCGTTCTCTTGGATGAGGAGAGAGGCCGAGGTGTGGTGAAGAAAGAGGTTGCAGAGCCCCTCTTGGATGCCTGCGCGCTGAACTTGTTCCGCGACCTGGGGAGTCAGGGGCGACAGGCCTCGGGGGCGAGCGGGTAGCGAGAGCGTGGCTCGGAACATCGGGGAGAACGTAACGCGTCCTCTCGTCGGGGAGAGAGCTGTCCGTAGGGTCACGCCTCGCCCGATGCAAGAGTAAGGAAAGTCTTCTCTTGGCATCTACCCGCTGCGGTAGCCTGGCTGGGCGGTGCAGCGTGGCTCCGATACAGCGGACCCGCAGGAGGCGCGATGACTTGGGATCTGATTGTCGTCGGCGCGGGGATCGTCGGTCTTGCTTCGGCCTTTGAAGCGGCCTCTTCGGGGCTGAGAGTCCTGGTGCTGGAGCGCAGTCGGGTCGCGGCCGGGGCGAGTCGGGTGGCTGCGGGCATGCTGGCACCGCCGGCAGAGGCCCAAGACATGCCCGAAGACGTCCTGCGGGCGGGCATCGAGAGCGCGGCATCTTATCCTTCTTTCATCCGACGGATCGAGGCCCACGGGCTCGCCACCGGGTTCCGCGCACGCGGCACGCTCATGGTCGCCGCCGATCGGGATCAAGCGGCCGACCTGGAGCAGCTCGCGCGGGCACACGAGCGCATGGGACTGTCGGTGAGGTGGCACAGTGTGCGGGAGATCCTGCGCGCCGAGCCCCGGCTCAGCCCCCGCCTCGCCGGGGGGCTGTTCCTGCCCGACGCCCACGCCGTCGAGCCGGTGGCGCTGTGTCAGGCGCTCGCGCACGCGGTGGTCGAGCTTGGGGGAGAGGTCCGGCAAGGGTGGGAGGTGACCGAGATCTTGGGCCAGGAGGTCGTGAAGGGCGTGGGTTGTCATGGGACTGAGCTCTGGGCTCCCCGCGTGCTGGTGGCCGGTGGGCTCCGTTCTGCCGCGCTGGTCCGCGCTTTCGAGCCTCTGCCGCTGCGTCCCGTCAAGGGGCAGGTCCTTCATCTGCGCGGCGAGTCTCTGATCGAGCGGGTCGTGCGATCCCCGCGCGTGTACCTGGTGCCTCACCGCGACCGCCTGATCGTTGGCGCCTCCGAAGAGGAGCTCGGCGAGCACGATCAGCCTCTGGCGGGGGTCACCATGGATCTTCTCTATGAAGCCTGGAGGCTGCTGCCGGGGACCTACGAGCTCGAGCTGGAGGCCTGCGTGGTGGGCCACCGACCCTGCCTTCGCGATGGTCGGCCGCGGATCTCCCGCTTAGGGCCTCCCGGTCTGCTGGTCGCGACGGGGCATCACCGTCACGGCATCCTGCTCGCGCCGTGGACCGGCCAGCGGGTGCTCGAGCTGCTCCAGGGTTGAGCCAGCTCGTTTCGATCGTCCAGGTGGAACGTGGTCGCACCGCGAGGGTCGATCGGTTAGCGCGCGTCGGAGGAGGTGCCTTGGAGATCCGCATCAATGGAGAGCCGGTCCAGGTCGACGGGCCGTGCACCGTCGCCGCGATCGTCGAGCAGCGCACAGGGCAGCGCGCCCCGATGGGGATCGCCGTCGCACGGAACGGAGCGGTCGTCCCTCGGAGCCAGTGGTTCGACGTCCAGGTCCAAGAAGACGATGAGCTGGAGCTCGTCGGTGTCATGCAGGGGGGCTGAGGTGAGCTCCGACACCTGGACGCTGGGTCCGCTTAAACTGTCGAGCCGAGTCTTGCTCGGAACGGCCCGCTACCCGACCCGCCAAGTCCTCCTCGACGCCTTGGGCGCCTCGGGAACCCGAATGGTCACCGTCTCGCTCCGCAGGGTCAGGCCGGGCACGCCCGGCGATGACCTCTATGTGGCGCTCGCCGAGGCAGGCTACCACCTCCTCCCGAACACGGCGGGATGTCACACCGCCGACGATGCGGTGCGCACCGCGGAGCTGGCGCGCGAAGCCCTGGATACTCCCTTCATCAAGGTCGAAGTGACCGCCGACCATGAGACCTTACTCCCCGACGGGGAACAGCTCCTCGACGCCTGCGAGCGCCTGGTGCGCCAGGGCTTCGTCGTCCTGCCGTACACCAACGACGATCCCGTCCTGGCCCGAAAGCTGGAGCAGATCGGGTGCGCAGCGGTCATGCCCCTCGCTGCGCCGATCGGCACCGGGCTGGGGATCCGCAATCCTCACAACCTCGAGCTGATCCGACGGTCGGTCCGCGTCCCTCTCATCGTCGATGCGGGTCTTGGAACTGCCTCCGACGTCGCGCAGGCCTTCGAGCTCGGCATGGACGCCGTCTTGCTGAACACCGCGGTTGCCCGCGCCGATGATCCGGTGCGCATGGCCAGGGCAGTCGGGCTGGCCGCCCGCGCGGGCCGCGAGGCCTTTCTCGCGGGCCGTGTTCCCATCAAGCGCTACGCGGAGGCCTCTTCGCCGACACAGGGCGTACCCTGGGCCAAGCCCTGAGCCTCGCTCGGCCCACGCCGTCGACCCCGGTCTTGCTGGCCATCCTCGATGCGGAGCGCTCCGGCTCGGCGAGACGGGCGGCGCACCGAGCGCGCGCCCTGGGGCCGCTGATGGGCGATGACGAGCGGCTGTGGCTCCAGATCCGCGGCTGTGGTCGCGCGAGGCTCGATCTCGGAGCCCTGCCCCCGGATCGGGTGCTGCACAATGGGCCCAGCGCGCGGGCCCTCGAGCTTGGCTACCGCGCGGTGCACTGGCCTGAGCGGGTCCGTCCCGGTGCCCCCTGTCCCCACCGGCGATCGCTGACGTGGGTCTCGGCGGCGGTACACGATCTCGAAGGAGCTCGGGCGGCCGCCTTCGTTGGGGCAGACATCCTGGTCTTTGCCCCGGTGTTCGCGCCTCGCGGCAAGGGTGGGAGCGGGCGTGGGCTCGACGCCTTGGCTCGGCTTTGCGCCCAGGCGGGTCGGCCCGTCGTAGCGCTCGGAGGGATCTCGCCGGAGCGCGTTGGGGACTGTCTCGCAGCGGGTGCGGCCGGGGTCGCTGCCCTGAGCCCCTTCCACCGGGGCGATCCCGTCGAAGTGGCGCGCGCCTATCTCGAAGCGCTGCCTTGAGGGGCCTCTCGCCCGCCTCGCCCGCCTCGCCCGCCTCGCCAGCTCCATGCGCTCCGCGTTACCGACCGCTCCTCTCTGGAGGACCCGTGCGTCTCGTCTTCGCTGCCGCCTTCATGCTCTGTGGAGCCTGCGCCACCCGTCAGGCACCTCTCCCCCCGATCCCCGCCGAGGTGCGGGCGTGGCAGGATGCCGTGGACTGGGACGAGGCGGGGGACGAGGCGGTGGATCTCCTCGCCGAGTATCTCAAGATCGATACCTCCAACCCTCCAGGTGGAGAGTTCGAGGGCGCGATGTATCTCGCAGCCCAGCTCGATCGCGATGACATCCCATGGAAGACCTACGAGATCGCACCGGGCCGAACCTCGATCGTCGGGCGTCTCGCGGCGAAGGACCCCACCGCACCGCCCCTCTGTCTGGTCTCTCATATCGACGTGGTGCCCGCCGATGCGGCGGAGTGGCCGGAAGAGAGCGGTCCCTTCTCGGGGGTCATCGATGAGGAGGGCATGCTCTGGGGGAGGGGCGCCCTCGACATGAAGGGCCTAGGCACCGCAGAGCTCCAGGTGATGGCGCTGCTCAAGCGCCTCGACGCGCCGCTCCGACGTGACGTCCTCTTGGTGGCCGTCGCTGACGAAGAGGTCAACAACCTGGGAATGATCCAGCTCGTCGAGGATCACTGGGACGATCTCAACTGCGCCTACGTGATCAACGAAGGGGCTTATGGAGTGGTCGACGCGCTCTTCGAGGGCCAGACCGTGCACGCGATCAGCGTCGGCGAGAAGGGGGCGCTCTGGCTCGAGGTCATCGCGCGAGGCGAGCCGGGGCATGGCTCCACCCCGCTCCCCGACACCGCGATCGATCGACTGCGTCAGGCCATGGCGCGCATCGACGAGCGCACGGCCAAGCCGGACTGGCACCCGATGATGATGGAGCTCCTGGCGAACGTCGGGAACCACCGAGGGGGTTTCTCCGGGGGGGTGCTCCGCCGCCCGGCGATGGTCAAGAGCCTCGCGCGCGGCAAGATCCTCGCGAACCCGCTCACGCGCGCCTCGCTGACCACCACCTTCAACCTCACCGGCCTCCAGGGGGCCGAAGGCTTCAACGTCGTCCCTCATCGCGCGGTCGCCCGATACGACATCCGACTTCAGCCCGAGGTCACCGCCGAAGAGGTCGTCGCCGAGATCGAAGAGCTCGTCGCTGGGATCCCGACCATCGAGGTCAAGGTGGCGCGAACCTTCGGAGGCGCTGTCTCGGAGTGGCGCGGCGACCCGGTCTACGAGGCGATCGCCTCCCATGCGATCGACGGTCGTCCTGATGCGGTGGCGGGACCGTTCTTGTCGATCGGCTTCACGGACTCGATCTTTGCTCGGCACAAGGGGGCGAGAGCCTACGGCTATGCGCCCTTCGTGATCGATCGAGAGCTCCTCGAGACCATGCACGGACATCGGGAGCGCATCCCGGTCGATCAGGTGCGAGAGGGGGCGCGTCGACTCTTCGGGATCGTGGTCCAGACCGCGGTCGATGTCGCCCAAGCGCCCCCGAGCGCGCCAGCCAAGGGGAGGGCGGTGGCCCCCGTCCTGATGCCCCACGAGGAGCCCGCCGCTGCGCCCTCCGACGAAGGCCCCCCCCAGGACGCGTCGGACGATCCGGCCTCCCCGTCCCAGGATTGACACACCTCACTCGGCCGAGATCAGCTCCCCCGAGCCGCTCTTCAGCAGCTTGCGGCCAGCTTTCTCGGCGTCGCTGGGGTAGCGACCCTCGGCCTCGATGCGAAAGGTGAGGGTGAAGGGGCGCACCGGGGCGTCTGCGTCGAACTGCTGGGTGAGGTCCGTGTCGGGGGAGACGTCGACCGGGCCGAGCGCCATACCCTCGCTGTCGATCCCGAAGACCTTGCGCGGCTTGATCTCGCCTTCGGGAAGGAAAGTGCCGAGCTGGGCTATCGCGGCGACATCTCCGATCTCGTAGATGTTGGTGAGGTTGGCGACGATGGTCCTGCGGCCGAGCTCGGGGCTCTCGAAGGTGTAGATGAAGAGCTGATCGGTCTTCTCGTGGGCGGTCTTTTCGACCACTTGCATGGCGATGACGGGCACGGGCACTCCAGCGTGGGGTTAGCGCGCGGAGGGGGTGGCCCTCGACAGCGACCCTGCGCTGGGCCCCTCCTACTGCGCCCCGCGGTCTAGCCTGTCCGGCTCGCCCTGACGAGGGCCTCGCGCAGGTCGGTTCCCGACGCCCACACGGCTCCCGAGGACCGATCCCAGATCAGGTCGCACCGCGGCAGCAGGGGCCGGAGCGCGTCGTGGCTCTCGTGCAGGATCTTGTGCATGAAGTCCGTGTGGAGGTCTATGCGTCGCCCGCCGGGGCGATCGTCGCGGGCGATCTTGTCGCGGAGGCGCTGCCGGTCATCGGCGATGACCCCGACGCTCAGGTCGAGCTGCGCAGCGACGCGGGGGTCGAGGCCCAGGTAGACGCCATCCGCGACGCCCCCTTCGGGGGTCCGAGCCAGCGCCGTGGCGATCCGGTCGTCGTCGTAGATGCCGGGTCCGTAGAGGAAGACGTCTCGGTGGTGGAGGTGCTGCCGGTATCGAAAGCCGTCCCCTGGCCAGGTCATCGCGTCGGCCTGGAGCGCTGGGAGTCCCAGGATGGCGCAGAGCCCGTGGGCCAGGGTGCTCTTGCCGGCGGCGGCGGGGCCGCACAGTCCGATCTTTGGAGGGGTAGAGCGGGCCACAGCCCAGCGAGCGATCCCCTCGAGGAGCTGATCGGAGGTGAGCGCGCACACTGGGGGGATCGGGGGGCGAAGGTCGCAGGTGGGCAAGGGGCCTCGCAGACCCAGCGCGGGATAGGAGGCTCCGACGGCCTGTTGGAGCTGTCGGGGAAGCTGCGCCAGGGTGCGGCTAACCTCGTCGGCGGAAGCGTGCCGATGCGCGAGCTGGAGCCTCAGCCAGGCTCGGACTTGGTGGGGCGACTGCAGATCGGCAGGCACGGGGTTGGTGGCGTCGAGCGCGAGCAAGAGGGGCTCGAGTCGGCTCCGATCGGGGTCCGCGGCCCAGCACCACTCTGCGACCGCCTCCAGCAGCTCCGCGGGGGAGGTCGGAAGGATAGGATCGGGGTCGGCGCGCAGCGCTGTGAGCCGATGGGCGAGGTAGGGCTCGCGGCCCATCGCGGCGGGTCCGACGAAGAACCGTAGCCAGCAACGGAGCAGGGCCTCGGCGAGGGCCTGGGGAGCGTGGCGGTAGCGCTGGTAGCACGCCACGTCGATGTGCAGAGGCAAGGTGCCTTGTATTAGGGTGAGACCCGGTCTTGGTGGCACGTCGACGTCCAGGCCTCTGGCCCCCTCGTGCAGGTGGAGGAGGAACGCGCCGCCCTCGGCGAGCTGACGGAGGGTTCTCAGGGTGCCGAAGGGCGCCTTTCGCGCGATGAGCTCGATCACCGCTGGGGGGATGGGGACGGTCGGGACCGAGGCAGCGTCCAGCTCCTCGCGCGACTTGGCCTCGAAGGGCAGCGGGGGACGAGCGGAGCTTCGGGGGGCACCTCGCCCGCGCCACACGACGGAAGCCTCGATGTGACCCCCTCGAGAGCCGCTGGCCACGAGCAGGCTGTCGGTCGCGTCACATGGGCCGCAACACCACGACAGCACGCTTCCCTCGAGATGCCCTTCGGGGACGGCACAGTCGTGGATCACCGAGTCGCGCAGCCAGACGTCGCCGAGTTGGATGCCAGATCGCGCCTCGCCCCAGCCGATCTCGGAGCCTTCGAACCATCGATCTGCGACCCAGGATCGAAGGATCGGCGAAGAGATCCCGAGTGTTCGGCGCACAGGTTCGCCCTCGGGGCGACTGGGACGGATCGCCATCGCCAGGGCTCGAAACTCCTCGGGTCGCCGCAGTCGAAACCAAGGGATGTCGGTGCCCAAGAGCTCCACGTGCACGAGGGGCTCTGCGGCGAAGGCCTCGAGGACACCGTCGGAGAGGTGGCTCGGGGCAGCGCCCCCGAGCAGGGGGGCCGTGAGGTCCGGGTCGAGGTCGAGGGGACGCGGAGGCACTCGCCGCAGCAGCGAGGAGAGGACGTCGATCAGGTCGAGGCGGATCCTGCACGATCCGAGGTCGGCCGCGGAGGGTGCGTGGTGGGTCAGAGGGGCGCCCTGGGGGGTGAAGCCGCACACCGAGCCGGCGGGATCGAGGTGGAAGAGACCGAGATCTGCGCGGTCGTGGGGTCCCGACGGTGGGGCCTCGCGCCGGGTCGCGAGCTTGGAGAGGGGGGCGGAGGGACGGGAGAGCGCCAGGGGGTCAAGGGTAGGAAAGAAGAGCTGAGAGACCCAGAGCACGTCGATGATGCCCGGCGCGCAAGACAGGGCCAGGGGGGCCGCCTGCGAGAGGACCGCCGTCAGGACACGGGGTGGGGCTCCGCGAAGGCAGCCGGGCAGTGGAAGCAAGCTCCGAGGGAGCGCTTCGGCCAAGGTGAGCGCTCTGGCGCGCCTCCCGCTCCCCGCGCCATGCAGGATACAGGTGGGACGTCCATCATGGACCGCTCGAGTCAGATCCCAGCCCTCGGCTCGGGCGAGCGCCTGGGCCTGCTCGAAGGCGCGGACCGTGCCGATGAGGTTGCCCAGGTGCGTCTCGGGTTCTTCCACCACGAGCAGACGGACGGGCTCACCGGAGGTGCGGCGCCGTCCGTCGATCAGGGCCTCCACCGTGCGCCGCACCAGCGTGGTCGCGCTCTTGTGGGCGGTGAGGATCAGGATCTCGTGCCCCGGCCAGGTCTCGCCGTGAGCGGCCTGAAGGGCAACCCTCAGCCAGGGCTCGAGGGTCGGGAGAAGGGGATAGGCGCTGGCCATGACTCAGGACGTAGCCCCGCTACACGAATCGGACCAGCGCGGCTACACGGGGGTTCGATAAGATGTTCGGGTCGTCCCCCAGCCCCGGTACGCCATGGATCCAAACACCCCCTCCGCCTCTCTCTCGCCGCTGCGCGTCGTCGCAGGGGTGCTGATCCGCCGAGGGGCCGTGCTAGCGGCCCTGCGTGGGCCGGGACGCCCGCTCGCAGGGTCTTGGGAGTTCCCGGGGGGCAAGGTCGAAGACGGTGAGTCGGATCGGGCAGCCCTACGTCGGGAGCTCCGCGAGGAGCTCGACATCGACGTCGAGGTTGGGGAGCGGCTCGGGATCTCGCGGTGGAGCGGGGGGCGACGCCCGATCTTGCTCGTAGCCTATCGGTGCGTCTTGACGCTCGGTGAGCCCATCGCCACCGAGCATGAAGCGCTGGCGTGGCTCAGGCCGCACGAGCTGGGCTCGGTGCCCTGGGCCCCGGCCGACATACCCCTGCTGCCTTCTGTGGAGCGAGCGCTGTCGAGGTGAGATCGAGCGCGCTCGCGCCGCGATCCCGGCGATGCGCCTCGGCAGCTCTCTACAACATGGATATTGTAAGGCATCACATGACGAGGGGCCTTCCCTCGAGGCCCCGCTGGGCTACCATCCTACGCCGCCGCTTGGAGGATGCCTTGGCCGCCGATGACTCCCTCGTTGCTCTCGCCCGCGCCTGGGCCGCGTCCGATCCCGATCCGCAGACTCGCCAGGCCACCCTGGACCTGATCGAGGCGGGCGACGCAGCGGCGCTGCGCGAGTGTTTCGGGGCTCGCCTCGAGTTTGGCACCGCAGGGCTCCGCGGCGCCCTGGGGCCTGGGCCCAACCGCATGAACCGCGCCCTCGTGCGCAAGGTGGCCGCTGGGCTCGCCGCGTATCTGCTCGAACAGGTGCCCCAGGCCCGCGAGCAGGGCGTGGTTATCGCGTTCGATGCGCGCAGAGGCTCCACCGACTTCGCCGAAGACTCGGCCGTGATCTTCGCGGATCACGGTATCAAGGTCTTTCTCTTTGACCGGACCATCCCCACGCCGCGGCTGGCGCACGCCGTCGTACACTTGGGGGCCTGTGCGGGGGTCATGGTCACCGCGAGCCACAACCCGCCGAGCGACAATGGCTACAAGGTCTATTGGAGCGATGGCGCCCAGATCATCCCCCCCCACGACCACGGGATCAGCGCGGCGATCGATCGGCTCCAAGGCTTCGACCCGCGTGAGATCGGCGACCTCGCCGCACATCGCATCGGCGGGCTGATCCGGCTCCCCCCTGATGAGGTCACGCGCGACTACTTCCAGCGGGTCCAGGCGCTTCGCGTCCACCAGACCCAGCCCCTTCGCATCGTCTATAGCGCCATGCACGGCGTGGGGGGCGCCTCGGTTCGCCGGGCGCTCAGCGAGGCGGGCTACGTGGATCTGCACGAGGTGAGCGAGCAAGCCGAGCCCGATGGCTCTTTCCCTACAGTGGCCTTCCCCAACCCCGAAGAGCCTGGAGCGATGGACCTGGCGCTGGCGCTGGCGGAAGAGCTCGAAGCAGACTTGGTGTTGGCGAACGATCCCGACGGCGATCGCGTCGCGGTCGCGGTGCCCGATCCCGACGGAGGCTACCGCAGCCTCACGGGCAATGAAGTCGGCTGCCTGCTCGCCGAGGACCTCCTCCGTTATGGCCCGTCCGAAGGGGGAGAGCGTCTGGTCGCGACCACCGTGGTCTCCTCGCGGCTGCTGGCGCGGATCGCCGCTGCTCACGGCGCCCGCTACGCCGAGACCCTCACCGGGTTCAAGTGGATCGCCAGCGCCGCCATCACGCACGACGCGCGCGGCGGTCGATTCGTGCTCGGCTTCGAAGAGGCGCTCGGATACTCGGCGGGCGACGTGGCCCGCGACAAGGATGGGGTCAGCGCCATCCTCCTCCTCGCGGACCTGGCGGCCCACGCCAAGGCCCACGGCACCTCGTTGCTCGGTCGGCTGGGCGAGCTCTGGGCCGCCCATGGAGTCCACGTCACGGCGCAGCAGAGCATCAAGATGCCGGGCCTCGACGGCCGCGAACGGATCTCTGCTGCCATGGATCGGCTGCGGGCCTCGCCTCCCCGCGAGCTGTGCGGACACCCGGTCCACAGCTTCACCGACGTCATGCGCGGCGAGCATCACGACCTGGCCTCCGGGGTCGTCACGGGCGTCGACCTACCCCCCAGCGACGTCCTGTGTTGGAAGCTCGGCGATGGGTCCCGCCTGGTCGCTCGACCCTCTGGTACCGAGCCAAAGATAAAGTTCTATGCCGAGGTTTGCGAGGTTTTCGAGCCGAGCAACACGCTCGCTTCTAACGCGCTAAGGGCCCACGCGCGCTTGGGCCCGCTCGTCGATGCCCTCCTCGCGGCGGCCGGCTTGCCTTGACCTCTCAGCTCGCCAGCGCCAAGCTTGCACTCCCCTCCAGCCTCACGGACCTGAACATGCTTCCTGGACTGCTCCGCTCCCCCTCGGTGGCCCTCCGTCGCCTCGGTCTTGCCCTTGCCGGTATCTGCCTGATCATGGGGCTCAATCCCACGCTGATCTCGGCTCCTGCGGCGGCCCAGGACGCGGGCGATGCCGCCGACGATGCGCCCGAGGAGCTCCCGCCCTACACCCTGAGCGAGTTGGGGATCCGAGTCGAGCTCCCCGAGCGGTCCTGGCAGGTCGCGATGGAAGACGCGACCGACCTGAGCCTGCGAGCGCGGTCGCGCTCGGGCGTCATGCTGCTGGTCTGGGCCACGCCCTACCAAGTCACCATCAGCGAAGACAACCTCGACGGCTGGACCGAAGCCTTTCAACGAAAGGCGAAGGTCGAGGGAGCCGGCGAGGCCGAGGTCAAAGAGCGGTCGGTCGTCAACCTGCGTGACCGCGACATGGCCCTACACGAGCTCACTGTGAGCAACTCCGAAGGCGGCGAGCTCGCCATGCACGTCTACAGCTTCTCCGTCGAGGGGCTCACCGCGCATGTCGCGACCGCCACGGCCGCGGCCAAGGGGAGCGTCGCGAAGTCGGAGCTCGATCAGGTCATGTCGGATCTCGAGTTCCTCAAGGACGTGCCCGAGCTGACCTGGGGTGGCAAGGTCGAGGCTGAGGGCCTCGACGCCGAGCTCGACTCCTACTGGCGCAAGCCTGTCGGGCGGGAGCGCGCCCTCGTCGTCGAAGAAGCCTCGCGGCTCGGCGTGTCCTCGCTCCGCAACTGCTGGGCCGCCATCCACCCCCATCCCCCGGGAAAGGCCGATGTCATGGTCGCCTGCCAAGATGTCCGTCACGTCTATTCCATCGTCAACGAGCGAACCTTCCCTGGGCAAGAGCTTGAGCTGCGCACCGACTGGATCGGCGAGGACCAGGATCCGGGGGAACTCGTCGACTTCATCGGGCGCTCGTCATTTTGGTGGGAAGCCCAGATTGGGCAGCGCGAGCTGAATATCGCGGCGATCCCCAACGAGAAGGGGCTGGTCAAGGTGGTGGCCGTGTCGGGAGTGGGGAGCAACGCCCCGGTCGCGACGGCCGCCAAGGCGACCCTCGACCAAGGGCTCTTCTCGGAGCCCCCGCCGGCACCGTTCGATGATCTCCTTCGCTACTATGTATTGTTTGAGCCCCTTCACCCCTACGTCATCGTGCCGGTGGTGATCGCCTTGGTGCTCTTTCTGATCATCCTCGTGCTGATCGTGTTCGGTCTCATCAAGCAGGGCCAGATCGCGCGCGCCGAGATGGAAGCCATTCAATAGTCACTCTGGGAGCCATCTGATGGCGAAGTTCTCTGGATCCTACGAAGAGTCTCTCACGGTCTCAGCGACCCCCGACGACGTGCTGGCGCAGTTTCGCGACCTCGATCAGATCGTGGAACACTACGGCGATCTTGAGTCGGCGGAGCGCCTCGACGCGCAGACCCTCCGCTTTGTCCTGACCAAGCAGAACCACGGCGTGTTCTCCTTTCAGGGGCGCTACGACTGCCGCTACGTCCCCGATGGCGACGACGCGGTCTCGTGGCGAAGCGAAGGTCAAGGAGGAAATATCGAGACCACAGGGCACGCCTCGGTCGCGGCGGGCCCGGAGCCCGGAACCACGACCCTGCGCTACCAAGCCTCCATGACCCTCGACATCGACGTCAACAAGATGCTGGCGCCCGTACTCGAGCCGGTGGTCAAAGCCTCGATTTCCCAGCAGATGGGCGCCTACGTCAAGCGCATGGTGAAGGCGGTCGAGCGTCGCTCATGACCACAGGAGGTAGGTGAGCAGCGCCGCGATGATCGTCAGGCCGAGTGCGATACCTGCCGCCCCCCCTAGTCCAATCTTCACCCAAGACGGTCCGCTCGCTGCGGGCGTGGGCTCTGGGGCTTCGGCTCGGCCTTCCAGAATGTCCAAGGCCTCGCTCGCGGTCTGTGGACGATCGTCGGGCTTTTTCTGCAAGAGGGCGATGCGGAGCTTCTCGAGGCGTTCAGGCAGGGGCTCGGGGCGAAGGGCCTGGACAGGCGGGGGCGGCTCCTTGACGTGCATGCGCAAGATGGCGTTCGCGTTATCAGCATGAAAGGGGTACTTTCCTGTCGCTAGATAGTGCAGGCAGACCCCGACCGCGTACAGATCCGACCGGGCGTCGACGGGCTCCCCCTTGACGAGCTCGGGGGCGATGAAGGCGGGCGTGCCGAGCAGGGTGTTCTGCGCCGTCAGGACGGACCGATCGGGGTCGATGAACCGGACCACGCCGAAGTCGAGCACCTTGACCTTCGGAGCGCCGTCGAGGGTCTCGACCATGATGTTGGCGGGTTTGAGGTCGCGATGAACCAGCCCCTTGTCATGAATCGCTTGGAGGGCACCGAGGATCTGGCGGATCACCGAGGTGATGAAGGGCACGTCCATGGGCGCATCGACCACTCTCGAGAGGGTCTTTCCGCGCACGAGCTCCATCGAGAACCACAGATGGCCCTCGTCGGTTTCGCCGCAGCTGTGGATCGCGACGGTGTTTTGGTGCTCGACCAACGAGAGCGCCTCGATCTCACGCTGGAAGCGGTCTCCGTGGCGGCGGTTGTCGGCGCGTTCCCGGCTGAGGACCTTCACCGCGACGTGGGATTTTTCGCCGGACTTTTCTTGGTCGATGGCCCGATAGACCGTGCCCATGCCCCCGCGTCCGATGGGCTTCATGAGCAGATAGCGCCCCCCGACGAGCTGGCCCGAAAGGCTGGGGTCGGATGGTTTTTGGGCCAAGGGGACCTCCTGGCAACGCGACGCGCGATCGTTGAGTTAGGATGACCCGGCGAGGCGGTCGACCATGCTCTATCTTGTCATCCAGCTCTTGCTAGGTCCAGTGATTGCATACGCGGAGCCTTCTTCCCTGTTCGCGGGGCCGGAGCTGCTTCGGCTCGAGCGGGTTCCCGCTGGCTTCGAGATCGAGACCGAGCGGGGTCGAAAGCTGCATGCCATCGAAGCAGCGTGGGCCTTCGGCGACCGCACCACCCAGGAGCGCGCCACCCAGCTCCGTCGCCGGCACCGCAACGTCGGGGGGGCGCTATTGGCCACGGGTCCCGTGCTGTTGATCGTTGGAACGGCTCAGGTCGGACAGAGCTCTTGGCGTGGAGGCCCTTACCTCGAAGCCGTGGGCGGGGCTTCCTTGCTCATGGGTACGGCGGCGTTGATCGGAGGGCTTGGCCTTCTGTTTGATCAGCGTCCGGTGCGGGTCTCGACCTACTACAGCCCCGAGCAGGCCGAGGAGCTGGTCGATGCCTTCAACCGAGACGCGATCCGTCGGTGGTCGAGCAGCGAGGGGCTGCACCCTCCGCCTCGCCGCGGACTTGAGATGACCGTATCGCCCTGCATCTCTCCTTTCGGGGCGGGCGCGGTCGTCGCCGGTCGATGGTGACACCGGACTTGGGGTGATTAGGCTCTGCGCATGGACCCCTTTCATCTCGCCGTCGGGTTGAACCGCTGCCCTTGTTGTGGGCAAGGAGCGCTCTTCAAGGGCTGGCTCTCGCTTCACGAGACCTGCGAGGTCTGCGGGGCGCGCTACTTCCGTGATCCGGGGAACTGGACCGCACCGACCGCGTTTGGCTACGGAATCGGTGCGGCCTCGGCGGTGGCGGCGATGGTGGTCATGTGGTTCGTCAACGGGCTCGCGGCGGGCTCCGAGGTCGTGGTCATCGCGGTCGCAGTCCTCATGACCCTGGCCACGATGCGCCACGTCAAGGCTTGGTGGGTCGCGGTGCTCACGCGCATGGGCCATGTCTACCCCGATCCCGTGGTGCCACCCTCTGCCGAACCGACAGAAGATCCTCTTGAACCAGCCTCGAACGAGCCGGAGAGTTCAGCGGTCAACGTCGAAGTGAACTGAAGGTGTTGCGCGCGCGCAGAATCGGTTATGAGCCGTCCGCGCCGGGGGGCAGAGCCCTGCGGCCCACATCGCTGAGCGGATCCGGGGTCGTGGCGGAATTGGCAGACGCGCTGGACTAAGGATCCAGTTCCTTCGGGAGTGGGGGTTCAACTCCCCCCGACCCCATCCGCTCAAGCGACGGACGCCGCCTCGTCGAGCGCGAGAGCGGCGTCGCTTCGTTGGAGCGTAGGCTGTTCAGGCCCAGTCCAGCCCCTCGGTGGGGGGCTCTGGCTCGGCCCCACGCTGCCGGCTGGCCCATGCGCCGCCCAGGCCGAGCGCGATCTTGATCCCGTAGTAGCCTACCGTGAGCACGACGAGGGCGACCCCCGAGATGAGGGCGGTTCCTTGCGCCTCGCCCGAGCCGCTGTCGACGAAACGCGCGACAGCGCTCATGTAGTCGATGAAGCTCGTCCAGATCAGCATGAAGGAGATCAGGGCCCACAGTAGCTGGATCCCGTCGACCAGGGCCGACAAGAGGAAGGCGGCCCGACCGATGGCGGCGTGATGAGCCCCTCCCATCAAGACCCCAATCCCGGCGAAGAGCAGCGCAAAGCCGACGAGCGAGGCCAAGAGGCTGATGGCGCCTGCGACGGGCGCCTGCGACTGGAGGGCGAGCTCGAACTGTCGCATGGCGTCTTCGAGTTCGGCCCCAAAGAGGGCGAAGGACTGATCGGTGGGATCGGAGCTCAGGCTCGAGAGGGCGTTCATGCAGCCCCCGCAGCCCGTCCAGAGCCCCATGAATAGCGCGAGGATTCCGACCGCAGGAGAGACCTTTGAAGAGGACATGGGAGCCTCGGGTGCGAAGAGAGGCCAACAGAGAGACCCGCCGCCTCACGGGGAGAGCGACGGGTCTAACGCGGCCGAGGAGATCGGCAGGATCAGGAGGCCTTGGCCTTGAGCTTGATGGTCATACGGACGTTGTCTTGCACGAGATCGTCGGGTCGGCCAGGGTAGACCACCCCGAAGTCTTTGCGGTTGATCACGAACTCGGTGTCGGCGCTGACCTTGTCTCCCTCGACCTTGATCCGGGCGGGGAAGCTGACTCGCTTGGTGTTGCCCCGAATGGTGAAGTTCCCGGTCACCGTATGGGTCCAGTCGCCCTCGGCGTTGGAGCCCTTCTTGATCTCGGTGCTCTTGAAGACCGAGGTCGGATGGTTCGGCACGTCGAAGAAGTCTTCGTTCTTCAGGTGCTCGGTGAGCTTGGGATGATCGGACTCGAGGGTCTCCATGGTGACGGTGAACGAGGCCGCGGTGACCTCATCGCCGTCGAGGGTGACCTCCCCCTCGAAGTCCTTGAAGTCGACGGGGTGGGTCGCCGTGATCTTGGCGCCGAGGGCTTGGATCGTAGAGCCCTTCTTGTCGACCTTGAGGGTCTTTGCCGACTCGCTGGGGGTGGCGGCTTCGGCTTCCGCGTCTTCGGTCACCTCTTGAACATCGGCGGCGACACGGCCTTTTCCGACGTCTTCGACGCAAGCGGCCAGGGAGAGGAGCAGAAGGGCAGGGATGAGCGAACGCATGAGCACTCCGGGATCGGGTGATTCGGGGATGATTCCGACTCGCTACTTGCTCCCGAGAGCGGCGATCATCAAGCCTCGACCGATTCACCAAGCCGTTCGCCACGGTGCACAGTCAACTCTCGGTGCTTCATCTTACGATTTTCTGTCATGGGTGGGGCGGACCGCGCCCTGAGGTTGTGCGGAAGGGCGCGGTCCTTCGATCACTTGGCCTCGGGGATCGGACCTTCGGCCAGGCTCAGACCCATCCGTCCGCGCACGTCTTGCTCGATCCGAGAACGAAGATCGGGCGTTTCGAGCAGGGTCGCGCGCGCCTGATCGCGACCCTGGCCCAGTCGCTCATCGCCGTAGCTATACCAGGAGCCGTTCTTGTTCAGGGCGCCGTAGCTCTCGGCCATCGAGATCAGGTCTGAGACCGGGCAGATCCCCTCGCCGAAGCGGATCTCGGTCTCGACCGAGCGGAAGGGTGGGGCCAGCTTGTTCTTCACGACGCGGATCCTTGTCTTGTTGCCCAGCACCTCGTCTCGGCCCTTGACGGAGCCGATCCGGCGGATGTCGATACGCACGGAGGCGTAGAACTTCAGGGCGTTGCCTCCGGTGGTCACCTCGCCGTTTCCGAACGTGACCCCGATCTTCTGACGGACCTGGTTGACGAAGATCACGATGGTGCCAGAGCGCCGGACCGCACCGGCCAGCTTGCGGAGGGCCTGGGACATCAGCCGGGCTTGCAGCCCTACATGGGCGTCACCCATGTCGCCCTCGAGCTCTGCCTGCGGAACGAGCGCTGCGACCGAGTCGACCACGACCAAGTCTACCGCGCCGGAGCGCACGAGCGCCTCGGTGACCTCGAGGGCCTGCTCCCCGGAGTCCGGCTGGCTTATCAGGAGTTCATCTAGGTTCACTCCTAGTTTTTTCGCATAGCTGACGTCGAGGGCATGCTCGGCGTCGATGAAGGCTGCTGTGCCCCCCGCGTTTTGCACCTGGCTGATCGCCTGCAGGGTGAGGGTGGTCTTTCCGCTGGACTCGGGGCCGAAGATCTCGATCAGCCGACCCTTGGGCCACCCACCGCATCCTAGCGCGAAGTCTAGGCTGATCAGTCCGGTGGATAGGGTCGCTTCGGCGGTGTTGATGTCGTCGGTGAGCCGCATGAGGATCCCCGTGCCGAAGCGCTTGTCGAGGTTCTTGAGGGTTGCGTCGAGGGCGCGGGTGCGCTGCTCGCTCTGTTCGAACTGCATGGTCGTCTCCTAAGACGGGAAGTCCCGTCGCTTGGGGTGAGAGGGGCCCTGGGCCCCGGGGGGTGAACGGTGGATCGCGTGACCGACGAAGGGGCGAAGGCTTGGAGCCGTGAGACCACCGGACTCGGGCGGGTCTCGACCCGAGGGCTAGATCACGTCGATCGCTGGACGAAAGGCCAAGGCTTCCGCCACATGGCTGTCTTCGACGGTCGGATGGCCGGCCAGGTCGGCGATGGTTCGAGCCACCTTGAGGAGCCGCATGGCCGCCCGCCCCGAGAGGTGGTGGCGCTCCATCCCGGCACGCAGCAGCGACCGAGCCGCGGGGCTCGGTGCGCACGCGCGCTCGATCTCGGCGGGGTGGAGGCGCCCGTTGGTGCATGGCTGGCCTCGATCCGCTTGGCGAGCGCGCGCCACGAGCACGCGCTCACGCACGGCAGCCGAAGACTCGCCCAGGGGTTGACTCAACAGCTCGGACGCTGGCACTGGCTCGAGCTCGACATGGAGATCGATCCGATCGAGCAGGGGTCCAGACAGCTTGTTTCGGTAGCGGATGACCGAACCGTCGGGGCAGACGCACGGTAGCGGGCTCCCGCGTCGCCCACACGGGCAGGGGTTGCTCGCCATCACCAGCGTCAGCTCGGCGGGATGCTCGACCGTGCCCGCCGCGCGGGTCAAGCGCACTACCCCCTCTTCCAGGGGTTCACGCAGGACCTCGAGCGCACGCCGAGAGAACTCCGTGGCTTCATCAAGAAAGAGGACCCCACGGTGAGCGAGGCTCACCTCGCCGGGTCGCAGCGTTCGGTCCCCGACCAGTCCGGCGACGCTGACGGAGTGGTGCGGCGCGCGGAAGGGGCGTTGACGCATCAGCCCCGCGTCGGTCGGGAGCAGCCCTGCCGCGTTGAAGACCTGACTGACCTCGAGGGCCTCGTCGAAGGTCAGCTCGGGGAGCAAGGTCGGTAGCCGACGGGCGAGCATCGACTTTCCGCAGCCTGGTGGGCCCATCATCAGGAGGTGGTGGCCCCCGGCGGCGGCGATCTCGAGCGCTCGCCGTGCGGGGCCCTGCCCTTTGACATCCGCCAAGTCGACGGGATGTCCGAGCACGTCGGGACCGAGGGCTGGGCTCTCAGCGAGAGGCTCTCCGTCGACGAAGTGCTCGACCACCTCGGCAAGAGAGTCGGCGCAGGCGAGACGAAGACCGGGCACCGCCGAGGCGACACTCGCACACGATCGGGGCACAAGGAGGCCTCGATCCTGGTCGCGCGCGAGCAGGGCGAGCGAGAGTGCGCCTCGAATCGGGCGGAGCAGGCCTCCGAGTGAGAGCTCACCGGCGATGAGCCAGTCATCGAGTGCTTTGGCGGGGACCTGACCGTCGGCGGCCAGGATGGCGAGCGCCACGGGCAGGTCGAAGGCTGTCCCGTCTTTGCGGACGTCGGCGGGTGCGAGGTTGACCACGACCCGCTTGCGCGGAAACTCGAGGCCGCTGCTGGCGATCGCGGAGCGGACGCGCTCGGCGCTCTCTTTGACGGCGCTGGCGGCGAGCCCCACCACCGAGACACTTGGCAAGCGTCGCAGGAGATCGACCTCGACCTCGATGGGCACCGCATGTACACCTTCTAACGCGCCAGATTGCACGCTGACCGTCATCTCGACCTCCGCGTTGGGCGCAACGCAATGCAGAGGCTGTGCCACACCTGTCGGCGGGGTAGGCCGCAGGATATAGTGGATTCTTCCTTGCTCTGGAAGCTGATGCTCGGTAGTGATCCGCATCGGGTGACCGACGGTCGTCGTCAGACCTCCGTCACTGGACACCCAGACGTGTCGGCTCGGCCCTGGACCTCATGACTGGACCTGGACCCAGTCGGGGTGCCGTCGCGACGGACCTTCAGCTCGCGGCGGAAGAGGTCGCTCCGACGTGGCGCCCGTTGGGGCCTTCCGCGACGATAAAGCCGCGCTGGGAAGCGATCTGGCCCCCGACCACGACCAGATCAGGCTTGGGCGCGACCTCGCGATCCGCGTAGGGGCTCCAGCCGGCGGAGGACGCCAGCTCGGCGGTGTTGACGCGGTCGAGCTCCCCTTCGGTGAGAAGCACCAGATCGGCGTCGAAGCCAGGGGCTATCTGCCCTTTTGTCGAGAGGCCGAAGATCCGAGCAGGGGTCGTAGCGCAGAGGTCGACCATGCGCTCCAGGCTGATTCGTCCGGCGTGAACCGCGGCGAGTAGGAGAGGGAGCAGGAGCTCGGATCCAGGAATCCCCTGCTCTGTTCCACCGGCGGGGGTCGGGTGATGGTCCGAGGCGAGGCAGTCGAGTCGCCCACGCTTGACCGCGGTCCACAAGGTGCGCCGGTCGGTCTCGCTGCGGACGGGGGGGACCGTGGTCGCTCCGTTGAGCGGTGTGGTGTCTTCATCGCACAAGAAGAGGTGGTGGGGGGTGACGCTGGCCGTGAGCTGTTGTTCGCCGCGCACGGGGTCGAGGAAGACGAGCTCCTCGGTGGTGGAGAGGTGTACGAGGTGAACCCAGCGATCAGCGGCTTCGCGCAGCGAGCGACGGAGGCTGTCGGGGGCGCCGAGCAGGTTCTCGAGCTGCAGGCCGAGCACTCCGGGGTGATCGAGATAGTGCTTGAGCTTCGAGGTCGGGAGCGCATGGGGCGCGTCGACGGGGTTGTTGCCAAACAGTCCGAGGGCTCCCACGAGCAGGCCTTGTCGATAGGCCGAGGTCAGCGCTTTGGCGTTTTGGCCGTTGGCCGCACCCCAAAGGGCGAAGTGAGTCCAGGATTGATCTCCGATCCGAGAGATCCGGGCGCGAGCGCTCGCCGGGTCGACGACGGGCTGCTGGCCCCCAGGGTGGGCGATGACGGTCGTCACGCCCCCGGTGACCGCCGCGCGGCTCTCGCGCGCCCAGACCGATGGGTCACCGTTCGGCTCGAACTGGACGCTGGTATCGATCACGCCGGGCATGAGGAAGCGGCCGATCGCAGAGATCTCTTCGCGGGAGCGGCGCTTGGGGGGCCGAGGGCCGACGTAGCTGATTCGGCCATCTTGGACCGCGACATCCGCGACCTGACGGCCGGTGGGGGCTAGGATCGTTGCGTCTCGAATGATGAGGTCGTACAAGATTTCCTCTCGCTCAGAAGAGTAGGGGAGCGCTCAAGCCGCTCTCGGGAGGCAGAAGAGGATGCGCGGTCGTAGGCGCAGCCGTGTCAGCTCGTGGGCTGTTGGGAGTGAGGACCGAGCACTGCCCTGGGTGGCGGTTTCTGGACCAGAAGGGATGAGAGATCATGCGGGGGCTGATGCCCGACGAACCGACAGAGGCCAGGGACCGCGAGGCAAGCCGGGCGAAGGGCGTATTCCCGAGCTTCCTTTAGCATCGCCCTTGTTGCGTGGCCACCTGCCCCCTCTTGGTGCCGACTGGGGACATGAGCGCTTCGGAGCGCGCGTGAAGATGTCCTTCGTGCGTGACTTGGGAAGAGGCAGGTGCCCAGCACCGCACGTTGACTCGAGCCCCGAGTGGTGTCCCCACCGACCACGAGCGGTCGGGCCCATGACTCGATCGAAGTGTGACACGAATGTCGTGGTTTTCGGGTGAGTTGTGTTCATGGTGGAGACTCCTAAGATAGGAATAGCCTTGGTAAAGCTGTTATCGGACACGTCTTGCAACTGGCACGGAACGTGCATGATAGAGGGCGAGACGTAAGAGCACATGCGAGACCGGCACGACCGGCACCGCGAGACGCCCGGCCAGGAGACTGGCCGGGCGTTTTTCTTTGTGCTGGTGACGGCGCCACCCCACTCAGGGTGGGGTCGGCACGCTGCCGAGGACCCGTCTACTCTGAACGCGCGTGAGGAGACCGTGTGGACTCTGCTCACTCGAGCGACCTGGCCGGGGGATGATGGGACTCGTTCGCGGAGGCTCAAGGGAGCCGGGAGGCGCGAGTGATATTTTTTGACAATCGGCAGAGATGGACTCGGTGTCAATCTGTGGCTCGTCGGAATAACTGATACCGTTTTTTCATATCTAAGTTATATCATAAATATAAATATGCTTATAACGGTTCCTGTTTCATAACCCGGCTTTCCTCGTTTTCATGGTAGACCCGTCGCGTACATGGATTATTTATACTATGCATGGCCTATGCAGGATGAACGGGCGAAAAATCCGTCCAAGCCACTTGCGCCTTGCGGGTCAACCATCGTAAAGAAAGAGCGTCCGTCCGTTGAGGCCGGGCGCCCCTTCCCCCCATTGTCTGGTGCCATCGTGCCAGACCGAATCTCCCCCCAAGGTAGTCATCACGGCTCCCCCCGCATGGTGCGGGAACTTGGAGAACTTGGATAATCCTAGGGGCTTCAACCAAAGTAGGAGAAAGACCATGAACAAGGCCGATCTTACCGAGAAGCTTGCTGAGCGTGCCGGGATCCCCAAGGTCCGCGCAGCGAATTACATCAACATCCTGACCGAGGCCATTCAAGAGGCCCTCGTGCGCGACGAGAAGGTCACCATCTCTGACTTCGGCACCTTTACTGTGTCCCGTCGTCGCGCCTTCACTGGCCACAACCCCAAGAATGGTCAGCAGATGCAGGTTCCGCCCCGTCGCATCCCCGTCTTTCGTGCCGGCAAGGGCCTCAAGAACGCCCTGAACGCCGACAACTGATCGTCGGGCTCCTCGAACCGAGGAGCGGACGCCCGCGGCCGGCCTCCTGAGGGGGTCGGCCGCGCTTCGTTGGAGCGGGCCTCGTGAGTCGGCCTCTTCAATCCTTTGCGTGCTCTAGTGGCCTCCATTACCCTCGAGCGGAACGACGCGTCTAGCCGACGTAAGATGTGGTCCAGCTCTCAGCTCGTGGCCTTTCAGCGTCGACCGCGCGTGACTACATTCACCGCTGGCGGGGGCTCTCCCGCTCCACTCTCCAGCCCAGGATCGGCCTATGGAAGCCTTGCCCCACATCGACCACGCAACGATCACCTCGCGCTTGATCCGGATCGGCGCCAGCGCGCAGCTTCCCAGCCGACATGGCGGCTTCACCGTGGTGGCGTTCGAGTCCATCGACGGCAAGGAGCACGGGGCGGTCATCAAGGGAGATGTCGTGGGGCAGCGTGGCGTTCCGCTCCGGATCCACAGCGAGTGCTTCACGGGCGACGTCATGGGGAGCCTCAAGTGTGACTGTCGTGAGCAACTCGAGGCTGCCCTCGACTACATCGGTCAGCAAGAGTTCGGGGTGGTCCTCTACCTTCGCCAAGAAGGTCGAGGCATCGGGCTCGTCAACAAGATCCGAGCCTATGCGCTTCAAGACGCGGGTCTCGACACGGTCGAGGCCAACCATGCCCTCGGCTTTCAGGACGACGAGCGACGCTACGACATCGCCGCACAGATGATCGAAGAGTTGGGGATCGAGAGCGTTCGACTCATCACCAACAACCCTCAAAAGGTCCAGGGGCTCAGGTCGAACGGCATCGAGGTCGACGGACGCATCCCTCACCGCATGGAGCCCAACCCGCACAACGAGCGCTACCTGCGTACCAAGAAGCACAAGAGCGGCCACCTCCTGTAGGTGGCGGATGGGCGCTACTCAACGAGGGGGGCAGACGAAGCCCGCTGCGAGGGCGGCTGCCGTCTCGGCGCGTAGGGTCCACGCACCCAGGCCTAGCGGGTGGGCTCCCTGGTCGATAGAGAGATGGATCTCGGCCTGAGTGAGCCCTCCTTCAGGGCCTACGATAGCGGCGCTGACAAGAGTGGGAGGCTCGGGACGATCTGCTCCTGGTAAAGCCAGAAAGAGGGTGATCCCGTCGGGCAAGAGGTCGAGGGCGGTCCTCAGGTCGCTGGAGAAGGTGACCTGCGGCAGGTCGGCACGACCACACTGGGTGGCGGCAGCTTCGAGGATCTTCGTCCACCGATCCGGTCTAGGGGGGCGCCCTTGAGAGCGCGTCGCCGCGAAGACGTGCACGTGGGTGAGCCCGACCTCGACCCCCATGCGCAGGGCTAGGTCGAGCCCCTTGGGCTTGATCTGGGCGAGGAGGAGGTGAGCGTCGCGCTCGGGTCGTGCTGCCGAGGGCACTTCGACCAGCCGGATTGTCGCTCGACCTTGATCGATCGCGACGATGCGACCTAAAGCCTGGTTCCCCCGCCCATCGAAGAGGACGACTTCGGCCTGGACGCTGAGGCGGAGCACATGGAGGAGGTGGTGGCTGGCCTCCGTGGAGAGCGCGACCTCTCCGGCGTCGGGGAGGGAGACCACCCTTGCGCGTCGCGGGCTCATGGGGTCCGCCGAGCGTAGCGCAGCGCGACCCACTCCCCGTCGCGCAGGGACTGCTCGAGGCTGAGGTGCGCGTCGAGCGCCTCGCGGACCAAGGGCTCGCGGTCGGCGAGGATGCCGGCGCAGATCAGGTATGCTCCCGTCCGCTCTAGAATACTCGGGGCAAGCCGTGCGAGCAGCTCCGCGTGCAGGTTGGCCGCGACCAGATCCCATCGGTCTTCGAGCTCCAGGATGGGGGTCGTGTCGAAGGTCGCGCTCAAGCCGTTCAGGGAGGCGTGACGCCGGGCTTCGACCACCGCGCTCTCTTCGACGTCTACCCCGTGTGCCCTTAGCCCTCGACGGGCCGCGGCGAGGGCCAGGATCCCAGAGCCGCACCCCAGGTCCAAGCACGTGGAGCACGCCGCATAGACGGGCTCCATCAAGCGGAGGGCGCCTTGGGTCGAGGGGTGAAGACCCGTGCCGAAACCCTGGCCCGGCTCGATGAGCAGAGCGCCCGCGGGTGCGCACCAGGGCGGAGAGACGGTGAGCTGCTCCGAGATGGTGATGGGTTCGAACCCTTGCTGCCACGAGGTCTCCCAGTCGACCTCGGGTACCTCAGTCCAGCGGGGATCGGTGGCCTGTTTGGGCAAGCAGCGGACCACGAGCGCCGGATCGGGATCTTCGAACCACGCCACGAGGACCCGCTGGCGGGGGAGGGGAGGGGGGGAGCCGGTGTCCCAGGGTTGGCGTGGTGGCGGTGCCTGGCCCGGCAAGAAGTCTTCTTGAACACCCGCAGCTCCCTGCGCGAAGAGGAGCGTCGCCACGGACTCGACCAGGCCGCTGGGGATGGTGACCCGGAGCTCGCGCCAGCTCACGGCGCTAGCCCTCTTCCTTCGGCGGGACCGCGTCGTCGGAGGGGGGAGCCCCTTCACGGGAAGGGTCCACCCCGTCGTCGTCAGCCGGATCTTCTTGGTCGTGGACCTTGGGCTCCGCCTTGGAGGGAGACTCGAACCCGTCGTCAGCCGAATTGCCCCTCTGAGCGGGGTCGCGGGGGGCGGCTTCGCTATCGCTCGGCTCCGCTTCGAGCGGATTCTGAGCCCGATGGGCGGCGATCAGCGTGAAGATCTCTCGGACGCCCTCTCGGATCTGGACCTGGGACCAGCCACCGTCTTCGCGGATGCCTTTGATGTAGAAGGAGGGGGTCCCTTGGAGGCCCGCTCGGGCGCCGGCGAGGGCGTCGAGCTGCACGATCCGGTGGGACTCGGGGTCGTCGAGGCAGCGTCGAAGGGACGCGAGATCAACGCCGCGGTTGCGAACGAGCACATCGAGGTCATCGGAGCGGAAGCCCGTCTGGATGAGGGCCTGCTGGTTGAAGAAGATGTCGCGGTTGACGTCCCAGAACCGGCCCTGTTGCCGCGCGCACTCCGCATAGAGGAAGGGGGCGCAGAGCTGGGCGCCCCCCGAAGGAGCGTCGCGGGGGATCGAAGGGTTGCACTCCTTGGTTCGGGGAAAGCTCTTGAAGAGGACCTGAACGTCGGGGTGCTGATCCAGGGCAGCCATGACCTCGAGGGTGGCGCCTCGGCAGAAGGGGCAGCTGTAATCGGCGAACTCCACCAGGATGTAGCGTGGGTTTGAGGCCCCCTTGGCGGGCTCGGCGCCATGGAGCTCGAGCGGGGCGCTGAGCGGCCGGCTGAGCTTGTCGAGGTCGACGCGAAGCAGGCGATCCTTGGCCTCTTCGCCAGCCAGGTCCACAGGGGCATGCGGCTCGGGGGATGAGGCGGGGTAGACCAGGTGCCCAGCGACGACCACTCCGAAGAAGCATCCGGCGACGGTCCAGAAGCTCTTGTCAGACCAGGCCTTGCTCAGCTCGTCGAGCGGCCGAACCTCGCTCTGGGACACTCCCTTGAGGGCCGCCCAGAGGATCAGGGCGTTGGAGAGGTACATCGCGATACAGAAGACGCAGATCTTTTGTTCGACGAGGAGCACCGAGGCCAGGTAGAGCGAGGTCATCAAGGCGAAGAGGGCCAAGCCCGCTGAAATCACGAAGAATCGTGGCGCCTTCTTGGGGGCCGAGAGGGAGGCGACGATCAGGCCCAAGTAATAGCCGGCACCCAGCAGAGTGATCGGGGTCTCGAGCCCTGTCCCCGCGAAGATGACGGAGTAGGAGCTGTCGTTGATCGAGACGCAGTCGATCGTCTCGTTGACCGAGCACAGCGCAGGACCTTCGGTCGGACGCACCTTGAGCCAGTATAGGTAGAGGCCAGCCGAGAGCCCGATCGAGGCCGAGCCGAGGGTGCCCCAGCGCGGGGATCGCACCACCAGACCAGCGGCCGCGAGCAACGCGCCGCCGACCCAGCCGAAGATGGCAAAGTCCACGAGGTCTTCGCCCGCGAGTCCCAGGCTGATCCCCACGATGATAGCGAGCACAGCGCAGACGTAGAGGATGGTCTCAAGGGTGAGCTTCATGTCGGCATCCGAGGGCAAAGAGCGGGTCGCTGTATCTCATCGTCGGGCCTTAGCGCAACGCCCGACCAGCGTTCACCGGGCTCAGCGACCTCGCTCCATGTCGCGTCGCGCATCACGCTCCTTCATGGTCTGGCGCTTGTCGTGGAGCTTCTTGCCCTTGGCGAGCGCGACCTCGACCTTGATGAGCCGACCTTTAAGGTAGATCCGTACCGGCACGGCTGTCATGCCCTTTTGTTGAGTGCCCTTCTGGATCTTTTCGATCTCGGCGGGATGGAGCAAGAGAGGGCGCACTCGCAACGGCTCGTGATTATTGCGATTCGCCTGCGCATACGGTGAGATGTGGCAGCCGTGGAGATAGGCGCTGCCGTTCTTGATGCTCACGAAGGCCTCTTGCAAGCTTCCGCGCCCTGCCCGGAGCGACTTGACCTCGGAGCCGAGCAGCGCGATTCCAGCTTCGAAGTGATCTAGAAGGTGGTACTCGAACCTCGCTCGCCGATTGACGACCAGATCTTTGTGGGGCGTGGGCTTGGACAAGGGGGTCTCCTCGAGGCCGGGCCCCGCTCCTAACCGCGATGGCGCGGCATCGCTCCTCCGGTGTGCTGGAAGCCTCGATGGGAGGTTCACCCCGCGCATGGGCTGCGTTTCAGGCATATGATCCACTTTGTTCCACCCTGGGTGAACGAGCGATTCATGGGAAAAAAGAACGTATAAACACAGTAATAGCTAGGTTTGTTCGAGCGCGCACGAAGGGGATCGCGGACAGCGCGTCGAGCTTGCGCCGGATGGTCGAGATGTTGAAGCGAAGTCATGAGCGGTACTCGCTATTTTTTCTACTGACACAACGATGGTTCTTATTGTGAAATAAGCGACCTTCTTGCCTGGATGGGGTCAGGATCAACGCGGGGGGTTGATTGTGGAACAAAGTGGAGTAGAGTGGAGAAGAGTGGTGAGCTGAGGATCGGATCGATCTGATCTCAGGGGCGGTGAATGAAGGTCGGGAACGCAGGATCGACGCGAGAGTCCAAGGAAGTTCGCGCCAATTTGTCCTGTTGGGTCCGGCCGGGGAGCGAGGGTGCTTCGGACGCGATGCCAGGCGACGGTGACATTGGACAACAAGGGGCGCATCGCGCTCCCCGCTGTCCTCCGTCGCGCCCTCGAGGGGCACGACGTCGATGCCTTGGTGCTGACCTTCCACACCGGCGCGGTCTGGGCATGGACGCTCGAAGACTTCGAGCAGAAGATCGAGGCTCCCATCCTGCGCCAGGACCCCTTCAAGCCCGAGGTGCTGCAGTTCACCCGCGCGGTGCTCGCTCCGGCTCAGGAGGTCGAGGTCGACAAGCAAGGGCGCATTCGCATCCCGCCGATGCTGCGCGAGCTCGCGCGGCTCGAGAAAGAGGTCGTGGTCAACTCCATGCTCGACCGACTCGAGTTCTGGGACCGGGAGACCTGGAATGCGCAGTTCCTTCAGGATCTGCACGCCGTTCCGCGGCTCTCCGGCATGCCCGGAGGCGGGTCGTGAGCTCCTTTGCGCACATCCCAGTCATGCGAGACGAGGTGGTCCAGGTCCTCGCACCGGCAGCCGGCGAAGTCTTCTTCGACTGTACCCTGGGTGGCGGGGGGCACGCCGAGGCCCTGCTTGAGGCGGCAGACTGCCGCGTCGTGGGTCTTGACCGAGATCCCTCAGCGATCGAGGCCGCCACGGAGCGGCTCGCGCGCTTCGGTCCTCGCTTCGTCGCGGTGCGGTCCTCCTTCTCGCGGCTGGCTCAGGTCGCAGCGCAGCTCGAGCTCACCTCGGTCGACGGGGTCCTAGCGGACCTCGGGGTCAGCAGTCCCCAGCTCGACCAACCAGAGCGCGGGTTTAGCTTTCAGCGCAGCGGTCCCATCGACATGCGCATGGATCCCGATGCAGACCTTTCGGCGCTCGACGTCGTCAATTCTTTTGAAGAAGATCGGATCCGCGACATCATCTCGCGTTATGGTGAGGAGCGCCGCGCGCGAAGGGTCGCCCGATCCATCGTTCGCGGTCGCCCGTGGGCAGACACCCTCAGCCTCTCCCAGGCCATCGCCGAGGCAGTCGGGTCGCAGCGCGGATCTCGTATCCATCCCGCGACCCGTAGCTTTCAAGCGATTCGCATCTTCGTCAACGACGAGCTGGGCGAGCTGGAGCGGCTGCTCCCCGCGGCGGTCGAGCTGCTCTCCCCGGGTGGCCGACTGGCCATGATCTCGTTCCATTCCCTCGAAGACCGTATCGTCAAGCAGTTTATTGCCTACGAGTCCGGTCGGACCTCCCCCAAAGACCCTTATGGGCATCCCCTTCACCCTCCCCGCCTCTCTCCCTCCCGCAAGTCCCTCTCTTCTTCTCCGAACGATCCGAACCCGCGTGCGCGCAGCGCGCGGCTCCGCACCGCTGTGAGGCTGCCGTGGAACGCATGACGACCTTGCAACCCGTCTCCCTCCCTGTCCTTGGGCAGTCGCAGGCGCTCGCCTCGACCTGGGCACGTCTACGCCCGATCGGGCGCTACCTGCTCTGGATCCTCGCGCTCTTCTTCGTGGTGGTGGTCGCGGTGGTGGTGCGCCTCGACGTCGCGCAGCTCGAGATGAACCTCGATCGGAACGACCGGGCCCAGCGCGCAGCTTCGGTGCTCAACGAGCGTCTCGAGCTCGAGCTTCGCTCGCGTCGGCGCCTCCAGGCGGTGCAGGGCTACGCCGCACAGCTCAAGGCCCAGGCCGAGGTGCCGATCGTGCGGGTCGAGGCGTCGCGGTGAGGCCCGAGTCGCCACGACGAGCGCCCCGTCGGGGGCGAGCCGGCAGCGCGGGCGGCCGTCGAATCCAAGTCCCGAGTGTGGAGGCGCGGGTCGAGCCACCCGAGGTGGTGCTCTCGCGCGCTCGTCGTCGGGCGACGGTCCTCGCGGTGCTCACCGCCGTGACCCTGGGGGCCATCGGAATACGGTCGGCGGCGCTTTGCGTCAGCCCCCATGACCAGACCATCACGCTCGGCAGCACCCAGCGCTGGGAACAGATGGTGCTCAAAGCGCGCCGCGGCTCCATCCTCGATCGCAACGGGGATCCGCTGGTCGTCTCGGTCGACACCCCCAGTGTCATCGTGGACCCAGAGCTGGTTGAGCCCCAGGAGCGGGGGCAGCTCGCGCGACGGGTCGCCCACATCCTCGACGCTGAACCTGACGAGATCCAACGGAAGATGAGTCGCTCGGGGCGCTACGCTCGTCTGGCCTCGCGCGTCCATCCTCGCATCGCTGCCGAGGTCCTCGATATCGGGCACAAAGCCCTCTTCGTCGAGTCCGACCAGCGCCGCTACTACACCGAGGGGGAGCTCGGTGGACACGTCCTTGGCTTCGTCAACTCCGAGGGCGAGGGCCAGTCCGGGGTTGAAGCGGCGTTAGACCCTTGGCTGCGTGGCACGAGCGTACTCCTCCAGCGGCGTCGGGATCGGCGCGGCCTCGACGTCGATCGTCTGCGGGATGTCGATCGGGTGAGCAGCGCGGGCATGGACGTTCAGCTCACCCTCGATCGACGTCTTCAGCACATCACCGAGCGCGCGCTCGACAACGTCATGGAGCGCCACAAGCCCGTGGCCGCCACCGCGGTGGTGATGGATCCCCGCACGGGTGAGGTGCTCGCGCTCGCGAACACGCCGTCGTTCAATCCGAACGCCCTCTCGGAAGACGCCGAAGCTCGGCGCAATCGGGCCGTCGTCGACGCCATCGAGCCGGGCTCGGTGCTCAAGCCCTTCGTGGCGGCCGCTGCGGTCGAGGAGGGTAAGGTCCAGATCTCGACCCTCATCGACTGCGAGAACGGTCGCTGGCGCGTCGGCCGAAGCCGCATCGGTGATGACCACCCGCAGGGGGTGATCACGGTCAGCGAAGTGATCAAGTACTCCAGCAACATCGGCTCAGCCAAGCTGGCCTTCATGCTCGGTGCCGAGACCTACCTCTCCTACATGAAGGCCTTTGGTTTCGGCGAGCAGACGGGGATCGAACTTCCTGCCGAGCGCACAGGGCGCATGCGTGCGGCCGACAAGATCAAGCCCATCGAGCTCGCCACGACGTCGTATGGGCATGGGATCACGGTGACGGCGGTGCAGCTCGCGTCTGCGGTCTCGGCGATCGCCAACGATGGCGTGCGCATGAAGCCTCGGCTCGTGCGCGAGGTCGTCGACGAAGACGGGGTGCCTGCGCTGGTGCGGGAGCCCGAGCCGCTCCAGCGGGTGATCTCGTCCGAGACAGCGACCGCGATCACGCGCGCCATGGTGACGGTCACCGAGAAGGGCGGCACGGCCACCCGAGCTCGGGTCCCCGGGTTCAACGTCGCGGGCAAGACCGGCACCGCATGGAAGATCAAGGACGGCAAGTACAGCGACGGCCGCATCGGCTCCTTCGTCGGCTTCGTTCCGGCCGAGGATCCCCGGCTGGCCATCGTCGTGATCGTCGATGAGCCCACCGTCGGCAGCCGGTACGGAGGCATCGTCGCCGCGCCCGCCTTCGCCGAGATCGCCTCGCAGTCCTTGCGCACTCTGGGGGTCGCGCCGGATCCCGAGCTCCTGCCGACCTCCCACCCGGCCCGTCGTGCGCCCCCCGCGATCGTGGCCGCCCCAGCGCCGTCGGTCCGCAAGACCATCGCGGTCGCGGCGGACGAGCGCGCCTTGATCCTGCCCGACCTCTCGGGCCAGACCATGCGCGAGGCGCTCGCGACGCTGCAGGGCACGGGCCTTCAGCTCGAGCTGCTGGGTTCGGGGCGTGTCGCGCGCGTCGAGCCTGAGCCCGGGGTGCCCGTCCATCCTGGCACCCCTGTCCGCCTAACCTTTAACTAAGCCTTCGAGGTCTCTCCCCAAAGCACCGATCTGCGGCTGGCTCCTGTCGGCGACTGCGCCTCGCTCGAGGCGCGGCGGAGGGTCTGGCGCCCTGCCCCCGAGATCCATGGAGCCCTTCCTGGGCCCCTCCTCGGCGTCAGCACGCCCTCGCCTCGATGTCGTCGTTGCGCTCGGCCAGCGATGGCGCCAGCCGCAGATCGGCCCCTCCTCGACCGAGGAGGTTGAGGACATCATGCCATAGGCGGAGTGGCGACGCACGCGCGTTCCAGCGGGATCGGCTTGGGGCGCTTGCGTCGGAGGGGTCATTGGGGGTAGAAGGAAGGGGGTGTTCGCTCTTCCTTCCCCCGCGCTCACCGCCCTCCTCTCCCTTCCCCTCCCGCCTCCCTTCCCCTGTCGCCTCCTCATGGTGCTCTCTGACTTGATCCGTCGGGTGGACCCGGTGTCGGTCCATGGTCCCGTCGACCTCGATGTCCATCGGGTGACCCGCGACTCGCGCGAAGCGGGTGTGGGTGCGGCCTTTGTGGCGATCCGAGGCGATCGGGTCGACGGCCATGACTTCGTCCATGGCATCGAGGCAGGTGTCGTCTTCGTCGAGCGTGAGGTCCCGGTCCGGGCCGGGGTCACACGGGTGCGCGTCGCGGATACCCGCGCCTGCCTCGCTCCCTTGGCAGCGGCCCTGAACGGCGACCCGGCGAAGCGGCTCCCGGTGCTCGGTGTCACCGGAACCAACGGCAAGACCACGGTCACGACCCTGTGCGCGACCGCGCTCGACGCCCTGCAGATGAGCGCGGGCCGGATCGGGACCCTCGGCGCGTTCTGGCCTGGTGTGAGCCGCCCCTCTCCGCTCACGACCCCCGAGGCGCCGGCGCTCCACCATCACCTCCGAGAGATGCTCGAGGCCAACGTCAGGGCCGCCTTTGTCGAGGTGAGCAGCATCGCGCTCGTTCAGGGGCGGGTCGATGCGCTGCCCTTTCACGCGGTCGCCTTCACCAACCTCGGCCACGATCACCTGGACTTTCACGAGGACATGAGATCGTACGCACGAGCCAAGGGCTCGCTCTTCCGGGAGTCTCGGCTTCGATCGCGCGGGGGGCCGCCCCGAGCGGTGGTCTGCGCAGACGATCCCGTCTGGCGCGAGCTCGACGTTCCCGTCGACCGATGGACCTACGGCTTCTCTGAGGGATGCGACCTGAGGATCTTGCGCACGGAGCTCCGGGGAGCTCGGCAGCGGGTCTCGGTCCTGACCTCCGAAGGTGAGATCGTCATCGACTCGGCCTTGATCGGTCGACACAACGCCTCGAACCTGACCTGTGCCCTGGGTCTTCTCGCGACCCTCGGGCTTCCCTTCGATCGCGCAGCCTTCGCGCTCGGCCAGGCCCCAGCCGTGCGGGGTCGGCTCGAGCCCGTAGCCGACCCGGCCGGTCGGATCGTGCTCGTCGACTATGCCCACACGCCCGACGCCCTGCGGGCGGTCCTCTCGGCCGCACAAGAGCTCTCGGGAGGGCGCGTGGCGGTCGTCTTCGGGTGCGGCGGCGATCGCGACGTCCAGAAGCGTCCGGTGATGGGACAGGTCGCGTCGGAGCTCGCGGATTGGCTGGTGATCACCTCCGACAACCCGCGCCATGAAGATCCGCAACAAATCATCGACGAGGTGATGTCAGGAGTCGCGGGCCCGGCCGAGGTTGAGCTGGACCGGCGTCGCGCCATCGCTCGGGCGATCGCCCTCACGGGACCTGGCGATGTCGTGTTGATCGCCGGCAAGGGCCACGAGCTCACCCAGCAGATCGGCGACCGTCTCTACCCGTTTGACGACGCGGCGGTCGCGGCCGCTCTGCTCCTGGAGCGCTCATGATCCTCACAGCCCACGAGATCGCGCAGGCGACGGGGGGAGCGCTGATCCGCGAGGCGGCGGCGGGCCCGGTCCTCACCGACACGCGCGCCCTGACCCCGGGGAGCTGGTTCGTTGCCTTGCAAGGCCCAAGGTTCGACGGTCATGACTACTTGCAGGCCGCGCGGAGGGCCGGGGCGATCGGGGCGGTCGTCGCTCGCGATGTCGAAGGTTTTGACGGGGGTCTCGTCAAGGTCGCGGATACGACGCAGGCCTTTGCTGATCTGGGGCGCGCCGCGCGCCGCAAGCTCGACTGCCCGGTGGTCGGTCTGACGGGGACCTCGGGCAAGACCACCACGCGTGCGCTGATCGCGCTCGCGCTCTCTCCACTGGGCTTGGTCCACCAGACGGTGGCGAACCTGAACAACCACCTTGGGGTGCCGATGACCTTGCTCGCGGCGCCCCCGGATCCAGCCGCGGTGGTGGTCGAGATGGGTACTTCAGGGCCTGGCGAGATCGCGAAGCTCGCCAAGACGGCGGAGCCCTCCCATCGACTGATCCTGAACATTGGTCACGGCCACCTCGAAGAGCTGGGTGACATCGAGGGGGTCGGACGCGAGAAGCGGGCCTTGTTCGACACCGCTCGACCCGGCGACACCGTCTTCCTCAACCTCGATGATCCACGCCTGTCCAATCCGAGCCTCCCCCGAGGCGTCTCGGTGATTACGTTCGGCCGGAGCGCCGGGGCGACCGTGTGTTTGCACGACCTCAAGCTGAGTCCCCAGACCTTGTCGACCCACGGGAGAGTCTCGACACCCCACGGGATCATCTCATTCGAGATCCCGGCCTTCGGGGCGCCCTTCGCCCTGAACGCGACGGCCGCCATCGCGGTCGCTTTCGCCCTTCAGGTCCCCCTCCAGGCCGCCGCAGATGCCCTCTCTCGGTACGCCCCCGTCGGCATGCGCCAGCGGATCGAGACCGTCCCTGGGGGTCCGCTGGTCTTGAATGATGCCTACAACGCCAACCCCGACTCGGTGTGCGCCGCCCTGACCACCCTCGCCGCCATGCCGGGGCAAAGGGTAGCGATCTTGGGTGATATGCTGGAGCTTGGGGATCTCGAACGCGCGCTGCACCAGAGGGTGCTGGAGCACGCCCAAGCGCACGGAATCGACGAAATCTGGGTGGTCGGACCCCGTTTCGCGCAGGTGGCCCAGGGGTGGAAGGCGGTTCGAGTCGCCGAGGTCGACGAGATCGTCACCGCGCTTCGAGGCCGCCTGGGGCCGGACCATCGAGTCCTGGTCAAGGGGAGCCGAGGAATGCGCTTGGAACGGATCGTGCAGGGGCTCCTCGCCCCCGCGCAGGAGAACTGCTGATGCTCTACCACTTGATGCCCCTGCTCTCCGACGTCCTTCCGGGCGTCAATGTTTTCGTCTACATCTCCTTTCGAACCGCCTGGGGAGTGGTGACGGCGCTGCTGTTCACCTACCTACTCTTCCCATGGTTCATCCGCTGGATGCGCACGCGGAAGGTGTCGCAGATCATTCGCGATGATGGCCCCGAGAGCCACCTCCTCACCAAGGTCGGTACGCCCACCATGGGGGGGATCCCGCTCCTGCTCGGGGTGCTGGTCTCGGTGCTGCTCTGGGCCCGGCTCGACTCTCCGCTGACGTGGATGATGCTCACGATCATGGTCGGCTACGGCTTGATCGGGCTCTACGATGACTGGCGCAAGGTCTTCTATCAGAACACCGCGGGCCTCTCGGGTCGCTACAAGCTGCTGGCTCAGATCGTGGTTGGGGGGGGAGTGCTCGCCTACGGCTACCTCTCGGGGGTGATCGTGCCCGAGATGACCCTTCCCTTCGTCAAGACGTCGGCGCTCGTGATCAACTTTGAGCAGCTCTGGATCGGGGCGCCGTCTTGGCTCGGCTGGCTCTACCCGCTGGGCGCGCTCTTCATTTTGGTCGGGGCTTCCAACGCCGTAAACCTCACCGATGGGCTCGACGGCCTGGCGATCGGCCCGAGTATGACGGTGGCGGCTACCTATGGCCTGCTCGCCTACCTCGCCGGGCACACAAACTACTCTTCCTTCCTCGAGATCCTCTACGTCCCCCACGCCGGAGAGCTGACGATTCTCGCCTTCGCCCTGGTCGGTGCAGGCCTTGGCTTTCTATGGTTCAACGCCTATCCAGCGAGTATCTTCATGGGTGATACCGGCAGCTTGTCGATCGGCGGCACGCTCGCGCTGATGGCTGTGCTCACCAAGCACGAGCTCCTGCTGGCGGTGGTGGGAGGGATCTTCGTGCTCGAGGCCTTGAGCGTGATTTTGCAGGTTGGGAGCTTCAAGATGACGGGAAAGCGCATCTTTCGAATGGCGCCCATCCACCATCACTATGAAAAGCTGGGGTGGTCTGAACCTAAGATTATCGTTCGGTTCTGGATTATCAGCGTTGTCCTTGCCCTTGTCGCCCTCTCGACCCTCAAGGTGCGCTGATGGACCTCCATGGCCGTCGTGTCGTCGTTGTCGGGCTCGGAGCCTCGGGCCGGGCCGCTGCGGCGCTGTGTGCGGCGCGGGGAGCGCGGGTCACCGGGGTAGACCTACGCGAGTCCATCGACCCCATCGAGGGGGTGGAGCTCGAGCTGGGTCCTCATCGGCGCGAGACCTTCCTCGGTGCGGACCAGATCATCGTCTCTCCCGGCGTCCCTTCGTCCCAACCGGACCTGCGGGCGGCGGACGCGAGAGGGGTGCCGATCCTCGGTGAGCTGGGCCTGGCGGCGGCGCTGCTCGGCGAGGTGCCGATCCTCGGCGTGACGGGCACCAACGGCAAGTCGACGGTCACCTCGCTGTGTGGGCAGCTCCTTCGGGCGGCGGGCCTCAAGGTCTTCATCGGAGGGAACCTCGGAGATCCCCTCTGTGGGGCGCTACCGCGGCAGCCGGGGCCTGCGCCCTTCGAGCTCGCGGTGGTCGAGTGCAGCTCCTACCAGCTCGAACGGGCCGGAGAGCTCCGACCCCTCGCAGGCACCCTGCTCAACCTGACGCCCGATCACCTGGCCCGACACGGGAACCTCCAAGCCTACGCCGACGCCAAGCTACGCCTCTTCGCCCATCAGCGAGCCGGAGACTTGGCTCTTCTTCCTGCCGACAACCCGCTGGTCCTCGGTCGATCCAAAGGGATCGGGAAGGGCTTTCGGGCCTTGATCGGGGCGGAGCCCGGGGTGCGGCTTGAAGGGGCGGTCGCACGGATCCGGCTGCCCGGCGTCACGCTGGATCTCGACCTCTCGGACCTGCCGATCCCCGGGGTCCACAACCGCCTGAATGCGGCCGTCGCGGCGAGTTTGGCCCTATGGGCCGGCGCCACCCCCTTGGCGATCCGCCAGGCCATCCCCAGCTTGCGAGGGCTGCCCCATCGCATGCAGATCGTCGGAGAATACCGGCATGTCCTATGGATCAACGACTCCAAAGCCACCAATGTCGAGGCAGCAGCCGTGGGGATCGCCGGCTTGGACCGCCCCGCCGTCGTCCTCCTTGGAGGCGAGGCCAAGGGGGAGGGCTTCGCCGCCCTGGCGCCCTCCCTGCGCGACCATCGGGGCGTGATCACCTTCGGAGGCTCCGGCGAGGCCATCGCGAACGAGCTTGAGAAGGCTGGGCTGAGGCCTGTTCGCACCGCCTCGCTCTCGGACGCCGTGCGCCACGCGATGGACCTGGCCCGATCGGGCGACGCGGTGCTGCTGTCCCCCGGCTGCGCCAGCTTCGACGCCTTCGAAAACTTCGAGCATCGCGGGACGGTCTTCGCCGCTCTCGTCCAGGAGGTCGCCTCATGAGTACCGCCTCACTCCCGGTCGTACAGGATCCACCCGAGCACGGGCCCCTGGCGACGCTGCGACGCCTGGATTGGTGGCTTCTCGGCACCACCTTGGCCCTGCTCGCCTTCGGCATGATCATGATCCTCTCGGCGAGCTCGAACTACGCGGATCATCGCTATGGCGACTCGATGCACTTCGTGACGCGGCAGGGCATGGGGGCGGCCTTCGGCTTGACGGCGATGATCGGGATCCTCTTCTGCCCGATGCGGTGGATCCGACGTTACGGACCATGGATCTACCTCTTCGGTCTGGTGGGGCTGGTGCTGGTCTTCACGCCCTTGGGCCACAAGGCCTACGGTGCGGTGCGCTGGATCTCGCTCGGCCCCATCAAGATCCAGCCCTCCGAGTTCGCCCGTATCGGCCTGGTTCTCACCCTGGCCGGCTTTCTCCATCGGAACCAGGGTCGGATCAACGATGTCGTCGGCGTGCTCTTCCCGGTCGGCCTGATCTCCTCGGCGATGATCGTGCTGCTCATGTTGCAGCCGGACTTTGGCACCACGGTGCTCACCTGTGCGCTGATCTTCGTGATGGTCTTCATCAGCGGCCTGAACTGGGTCTGGGTCGGCTCACTCGGGGTGACCTTCGTGGTCGCCGCAGGTTTAGGGGCGATCGTCGCGCCGTATCGACTACAGCGCGTGACCTCCTTCCTCAACCCCTTCGACGACCTGGAGGGGGCGGGGCACCAGGTCATCCAAGGCTGGATCGCTATGGCCAGCGGAGGTTTGACGGGGCAGGGGATCGCGGGAGGGATCGCGCAGCGCGGCAACCTGCCTGAGGCCCACACGGACTTCATCGCCGCCGTCGTCGGCGAGGATCTCGGGGCGATCGGCATGATCCTGCTCGTCTCGGCCTTTGGGATCCTGGTCTGGAGAGGCTACGGCATCGCCGCGCGCGCCAGCTCGTTGTACGGAGCGCTCGTCGCAGCAGCGCTCACGACCTTGCTCGCCTCCCAGGCGGTCGTGAACCTCGGGGTGCTCGTGGGCTGGGCACCTCCCAAGGGGCTGGTCCTCCCGTTCTTGTCTTACGGTGCGTCGGCCGTGGTCGCCCACTTGGTGTGCGTCGGCTTGCTGCTACGGATCTCGACGGAGTTGCCGCACAGCCCCTCCACCGAACGAGGTACCTCATGATGTTTCGAGGAAAGATCCGAACGATCCACTTCGTCGGGATCGGCGGCATCGGCATGAGCGGGATCGCCGAGGTCCTGCACAATCAAGGCTTCGAGGTGACGGGCTCCGATCTGGGGCGCGGCGCCTCGGTCAAGCGCCTGGAGCGGCTGGGGGTGAAGGTCTCGATCGGCCACGACGCCTCGAACGTCGGGCGCGCGGACGTGGTGGTTCGCTCGACCGCGGTCCCGACGTCCAACGTCGAGATCGTCGAGGCACGGCGGCGCTTGATCCCTGTGATCCGCCGAGCGGAGATGCTGGCGGAGCTCATGCGGCTCAAGCACGGCATCGCCATCGCCGGAACGCACGGCAAGACCACGACGACCTCCATGCTCGCGACGCTGCTTTATGCGGGAGGGCTGGACCCGACGGTCGTCATCGGGGGTCGGCTCGACAGCCTCGGAGGGACGAACGCCAAGCTCGGGCGTGGGGACTACCTGGTCGCCGAGGCCGACGAGTCTGATGGAAGCTTCCTGCACCTGGCGCCGGCCGTGGGCTTGGTGACCAACGTGGACGCGGAGCATCTCGACCATCACGGCAGCTTCGAGACCCTGCGCGTGACCTTCCTCGACTTCCTGCGGAAGGTGCCGTTCTATGGCTTCGCGGTGCTCTGTGCGGACCACCCGGTGGTTCGGGCGATGATCCCCGAGATCGAACGTCGCGTCGTCACCTATGGCTTCGCGCAGCACGCCGACTATCGGGCGAGCGGGGTGATCGCCGAGGGCCTTCACACCACGTTTCGCGTGCACCACCATGACCAGGTCTTGGGCGAGGTGCGCCTCGGCATGCCCGGTCAGCACAACGTCTCGAACGCGCTGGGGGCGATCGCGGTCGCTCTGGAGCTCGAGGTCTCCTTCGAGATCGCTCGCCAGGCGCTTGATGGGTTTACAGGGATCCAGCGGCGCTTCACGGTGCGAGGTGAGGCCGACGGCGTGCTGGTGGTCGACGACTATGGGCATCACCCCATCGAGATCGAGGCGACCCTGCGCGCCGCCGAGGAGGCCTTCCCCGAGCGGCGGATCGTCGCGGTCTTCCAGCCTCACCGCTACTCGAGGGTGCACAGCCTGTGGGATGCGTTCTGCGCGGCCTTCAACCGTGCGAACGAGGTCGTGGTGTGTCCGATCTATGGGGCGGGAGAGCCTCCGATGCCGCAGGTGGACCATCACCATCTCGGCGTCGCGATGCGGGATCGGGGCCATAGGGGGGTCGAGATCGTCGACGATCTCGACGGCGCGGTCGTACACCTGCAGGACACGGTGCGGGCAGGCGATGTCGTGATTACCCTCGGAGCCGGTAACGTCAACGTCGTCTGCGACCCGCTCGTCGCGCACTTGGAGGCCCGATGATCCCCGAGGGGCTGGTGTGGCTCGAGGGGGAGCCCTTGGCGCGACACACCGCGCTTCGCACCGGGGGGCCCTGCGAGGTCCTCGCGATCGCCCACGATCTCGACGCCTTGGCAGCGGCGACCGGAGCGCTCAAGGAGCGGTCGGGCAGTCCGCTGGTGCTAGGGGCCGGAACCCGCCTCGCCTTCCGAGACGGGCCATACGAGCGCGCCGTCCTCCGCCTGGGACAGTCCTTTCGGGAGGTATCGGTACAGGGTGGACTCGTCGAGGTGGGCGCGGCCTGCCCGTGCCCGGCGCTGGCCTGGCGGCTGGTTCAGGCGGAGCGCACCGGCCTCGAGGGCCTGGCGCGGGTGCCTGGAAGCGTCGGAGCCGCGCTCGCCCTCGATGAAGGGTCGATCCGCGAGCGCCTCACCCAGGTCCAGATCTGGTCGAGGGGCGGGGCCCGCTGGGTCGCTCCGCCTAAGGGGTGCGGTTCGAAGCTGATCCTCGCGGCGCGCTTCGAACTCCCCTCCGCGCCGGGTGCCCAGATCCTCGAGCGTACCCGCCGCGCGCTCCGGGGCGCACGATCGCTCCCGTCGTGGTACCGGCCACCCAAGCGTGGTCAGGCCGGCGTGGAGCTCGTGCGGGTCGGTGTCGCAGGGGTCCGGCTCCGGGGCGCCTCGATCCCCGAGGTCGCTCCCGAGATGCTCATCAACGCGGGGCGCGGGTCGGCGGCGGACCTGCAGCTCCTTCACCGTACCGCGCTCGATCGGGTCGCTCGTATGCGTGGCGTCGAGCTCAAGAGTGCGATTTCCTTTCTAGGGAGGGCGTGATGGGGTCCAGGATCGGGGTGCTGATGGGCGGGCTCTCGACGGAGCGGGACATCTCGCTCAAGAGTGGGACGGCGGTGGTGGCGGCGCTGCGGGCGCGAGGACACGAGGTGGTCGACATCGTCGTCGATCGGGATCTGCCGACCCAGCTCCTGCACCATCGGATCGACGTGGCATGGATCGCCCTTCACGGCCGCTTTGGAGAAGATGGCTGCGTTCAGGGCCTGCTCGAGGTCATGGGGATCCCCTACACGGGCTCGGGGGTGCTCGCCTCTGCGGTGTGTATGGACAAGGCGGCGACCAAGCGCGCCCTCCGAGGCGTGCCCGAGGTCGTGATGGCCGAGGATGTGACGATCCGTCGCGGCGAGTCCATCCCCGAACTCCCGCTTCCTGCGGTGGTCAAGCCGGCGGTCGGTGGGTCGACGCTGGGGATAGCGCGCGTGACTCGCCCGGAGGAGGCCGAGCTCGCGATCCGGGCCGCGCTGGCCCTAGACCCGACTGTGCTGGTCGAGGCCTTCGTGCAGGGGCCCGAGATCACCGTCGCGGTGCTCGACGGGGAGCCGCTGCCGGCGATCGGCATCGTCCCACAGAAGGGCTTCTTCGACTTCGAGGCGAAGTATTCCAAGGGGCAGACCCGCTATGATGCGCCTGCCCAGGTCCCCGACAGGGTATCCCAAGCCGCCCAGCGTGCGGCTAAGCTGGCCTATCGCGCGCTGGGATGCCGAGGTCTGGCCCGCGCGGACTTCATCGTCGGCTCCGATGACGTGCCGATCTTCCTCGAGATCAACACGCTGCCCGGCATGACCCCGACCAGCCTCTCACCGATGGCGGCGGAGCTGGTGGGGATCGACTTCTCTGGCCTGTGTGAGCGCATCCTCGCCACCGCTCAATGTATGGAGCCCGAGGTCTGAGCCGACGCGGAGACCCGGGCGTGTCCGCGGAGCGAAAAACTGCCGCCGGCCGGTTGATCAACCGACTCGCATCGGGTAGTTTCTCTGTATCCCTCCCCAGCCCTTCCCCCCCCACCCCTCCCTCCTCTCACCCCCAAGCCCTCCCCGTGACCTTCCTCTCTCGTCCAGCGGCGCCATTCTGGCGCTGGATCCGTCGTTTCCTTGTTGGGGCGACAGCGATCTTCCTCGGTGTGGTGGCGCTCTTCGTGCTGCTGCGGCCGGATCTACAGGTCGTGGAGCAGGTCGTCTTCGAGGGGCAGCGGCGCGCCACGGTCGGGGAGCTCCGCCACCTGGCGGTGATCGCCAACGGGACTCGGGTGTGGGAGCTCGAGGATCAACGCGCGGCGCGAGGGGTGGAGCGCCACCCTTGGGTCGCCCGCGCCCAGGTCAAGCGCGAGTGGCCTGCGACCGTGCGGATCCAGGTCGAAGAGCGGGTGCCCGTCGCGCTGCTTCGCGCCGACCGACTGTTCTACGTCGACATCCACGGTGAGCGCATCGTCGAGGCCCGCCCCGACGATCTGGACTACCCGGTGCTCAGTGGACTCTCGCAGGACCTCTACGAGCTCCATCCCGACCTGCCCGGCCGGGTGGTGCGCAGCGCGCTCGAGCTGGTCGATGAGCTCAAGGGTGCCGACATTCCTGCGGAACTGGTCTCCGAGGTGGTCTTCTCGCGTACCGCTGGGTTCACCGTTCATCTCCTGGGTGGACCGCAGCTGCTCTTCGATCTCGAAGACTTTCCGCGTCAGGTCTCGCGTCTGGCGGAGCTCCGCGCCCGAGGCGTGCGCCTCGACGAGCCAATCTACGTCGACCTCGCGCCCCAGACCATGGCCATCGTGCGGCCTGCCGAGGTGGCTCATGCGGGTGGATGATCAGATCACCCTCTTCGGGGTGCTCGCTGGCTCTGATCCGGCCGCAACACCGGCGCCCCCGGTGGCGTCGCCCGCCAAGCCCGAAGCATCCCCCCCCTCTCCCTCCCTCACGGGGCCGCCTTCCGCGCCGCCCCTCATCTCTCGCCCAGCCCAGCCCACAAAGGAGTCCCCCATGATCGAGATCGTCGAAGACGAGCTTCCCCAAGGTGCCCGCATCAAAGTGATCGGTGTCGGTGGCGGTGGTGGCAACGCCGTAAACACGATGATCTCGGCAGGCCTCACCGGCGTCGAGTTCATCGTGATGAACACCGATGCCCAAGACATCCGTCGCAGCCTCGCCCCCCGTCGCTTCCAGCTCGGCGCTCAGCTCACCAAGGGGCTCGGCGCTGGCGCGGATCCCGAGGTCGGTCGCGAGGCCGCGCTCGAAGACCGTGACCGGATCGCCGAGCTTGTCGTGGGCGCGGACATGGTCTTTGTCACCGCGGGCATGGGAGGCGGAACGGGCACCGGCGCGGCGCCGGTCATCGCGCAGGTCGCCAAGGAGTGTGGCGCGCTCACCGTCGCGGTGGTCACGCGCCCCTTCTTCTTTGAGGGGCGTCGTCGGCTGCGCCAAGCCGCTGAAGGCGTCGAGAAGCTGACCGCGAATGTCGACACCCTGATCACGATCCCCAACCAACGCCTCGTGAGTATGGCCTCCGAGAAAACCTCGATGAAGGAAGCTTTCCGTATGGCTGACGAGGTCCTGCTCCAGGCGGTCCAGGGCGTCTCGGATCTGATCAACTTCCAGGGCATGGTCAACGTCGACTTCGCCGACGTGCGTACCGTGATGAGCAGCAAGGGCGTCGCCCTGATGGGCGTCGGACGCGCCTCGGGCGAGCACAAGACGGTCGAGGCGGCTCAGCGTGCGATCAGCAGTCCTCTCCTGGATGATCTATCGATCGTCGGGGCGACCAGTGTACTGATCAACATCACGGGCAACTCCAACTTGACCATGTACGAGATCCACGAGGCCAGCTCCCTCATCCAAGAGGAAGCCCACGAGGATGTCGAGGTCATCTGGGGCTGGGTCGTCGACGAGTCGATGGAAGATGAGGCGCGGGTCACCGTCATCGCGACGGGCTTCGAGAGCGCTCGTCGTGGGCTCGAGATCCCCGGTGCGCGGGAGCGGGCGATCGGTGAGCGGGTCGCCGCCGCAGGCGGTGGGCGCCGTCGGGGTGGATCACCCAAGCTCCACGCGGGCTATGAGCCGATCTACAACGAGTATGACATCCCGACCTTCACGACGGGTCGGGACTGATCCCTCCGGCCGAGATCTTTTCTTCGAGCTCTTCGTAGCGCCGCTCGATCTCACGCACGCGCCGCCCGCTCCACTCGAGCCGGGCGGCGACTTGCCTTCCGGTGTCGGCATAGCGGATCCCCCGCAACCAGAGGGCCGTGACGTGCTCTTGCAGGCCCCGAAGGTAGATCTCGCGCTGAGGGGCTGTGAGCTCCTGGGGGATCGGCACGCGAAGCAGGTCGTCGCCGAAGCGCTCGAAGCCCTCGATCAGGATCAGCACGCCTTCGAAGATCCATTCGGGCTCCCGCAGGGCGATGATCTCTCGGACCAGCTCTTCGGCCTCGCGAAGGGGATGGGTTCGCTGCCGGATCCCGCGCCGGATCGCACGCGGACGCTCGCCGAGGTCGACCTGGGCTGCGTCTTCGATGGCATGGCGGGCCAGGCGGGCCTTGCCTCGGGCGACGTAAAAGGCGATCTCGTCGGCCGGCGCCCGTCGGACCGCGCGCCGCAGACGTCGGGGGCGGCGGGCGTCGCCGCTGTCCAGGCGCCAGATCTCCCGCAGGATCTCGAGCTTGCCTCGGTCTGCTGGCTCCAGGCGTCGCGGACGCGGCAGTTCGCGGAGATCTCGAAGGGCGCGGGAGGGATCCCCGAGGATCGCACGGACCTCGGCTGCGCGAAAGAGGGCATCGTCTTGTCGGTGGCTCTCAGGCCAGCGCTGGGGGATCTGGCGGTAGCGCTGAAGCGCGAGGTCGTACCGCTCCTCGAGCACGGCGAGGCCAGCACGATGGTAGGTGATCTCGGGGAGGAGCGCGAAGCCTTGCGCGGGGGATACGCGCGTCTCGGCTTGATCGAAGAGGATTCGAGCGCCCTCGAAGTCTCGGCGGCCCATGCGGTCCACCGCCAGCCGGATCAGGTCCTGCGCCCCGGCGGGGGGCGCGGAGGCTCCCTCGTCGAAGGAGCGCGGCTCCACGGGGGGCGCGGCGAAGGTTAGCGCGAAGAAGAGAAGGAACATTCTGAACCCCCGACGAAGCCCGCCCCCAGCCGGGGGGGGCTGGGGGCGGGTGCCGAGTTGGCCGTACGGCCTGCAACGGGTCCCCACCTCGTGACGAGGTGGGCTTCATGTCGGTGCTTCAGGCTTCCCTCTCATAAGGGCTTGCGATTCACGCCGAGGGACGAATCCCTGAGAATGATTGTGGGGGGACCCCGCTGTTGCAGCTCTATTCGAACCACTCCGCGGGTCTAGTGTAACGCAAGTCGCCGCGACCCGACACAGGAGCTTTGTGGTCTAGCCCCCTATGAGGCTTCGGGCCGGTGCTGGCGGTCCCGCCGACCGTTAGAGCAAGGCCTGAGGAGTTTGGATGGACGTACAAACGTGGCTGCTTGTCCTCTACGTCGCGCTGCACACCCCGCTGTGCGTCTACGGTCTGCATCGCGCCTGGCTTCAGCTCGTGGCGCTCGGGCCGGCGCCTGAGGATCCGGTGGTTCCCATCACCTCTCCCCCCCGGGTCACGGTACAGCTTCCTTTCTTCAACGAGCGCGATGTGGCGGAGCGGGCCATCGATGCTGTCGGGTCGCTGGACTGGCCCCTCGACGCGCTCCAGATCCAGGTTCTCGATGACTCGACCGACGACACGACCGAGCGTGCGGAGTGGGCCTGTCGGGCCCTAAGGGAGCGCGGCCTCGATGCGCAGGTCCACCACCGAAGCGAGCGTGCGGGCTTCAAGGCAGGGGCGCTCGCCGCGGGGCTCTCGGAGTGCACGGGCGACTTCGTAGCGATCTTCGATGCCGATTTTATCCCACCCAAAGACTTTCTTCGTCGTACCATCCCCTACCTTCTCGGTGGGGCGGACATGGTGCAGGCGCGCTGGGGCCACCTCAACGAGGACTCCGGGCTCCTGACGCGGCTTCAGGCGATCCTCTTGGATGGGCACTTCGCGGTGGAGCAGGTGGCGAGGCACCGGGCGGGTCACTGGTTTCAGTTCAACGGCACGGCAGGGATCTGGCGACGGTCCGCGATCGACGGGGCGGGAGGCTGGCAGACAGACACCCTGACCGAGGATCTCGACCTGTCCTATCGCGCTCAGCTCGCCGGTTCTCGCTTCGTCTACCTCGACGAACTGGTCGCTCCGGCGGAGCTCCCTGCGGACATGATCTCGTTCAAGGCGCAACAACACCGCTGGGCCAAGGGCATGGCTCAAGCGCTCCGAAAGTCGGGAGGTCGCGTGATCCGGGCCGAAGCCCCCCTCGCCACTCGCCTCGAGGCCATCCTGCACCTCACGAGCGCCTGTGCCTGGCCGCTGGTGGCGCTCATCTCGGTCCTGCTTCCCTTGGTGGTGTTGGGGCGAGGGCTCGGCTGGTTGTGGGTTCCGCCGGTGGTGGATCTGGCCATCCTCGCCACCGCGACCTTCGCCATCGCCACCTTCTACGCGGTGGCAGCGGCGCGGGCGGATCGAGCAGGGCTCGCGAAGCGACTGGGGCTCATCCCCCTGGCGATGGCGCTCGGGGTCGGCTTGTCGCTGGCTCAGACGGCGGCGGTGATCCAAGGCCTGTTCGGGGGCACTGGGGTCTTCGAGCGTACCCCTAAGGCTGGGGCGGCGGGGCGGTCGAGCTATCGGGCGCGCGTGCGTCCGGTGGTGCTCTTCGAGGTGGCGATGGCGCTCTGGTTGTCGTGCGCGTCGATCTTCTCTCTGGTCTTCGGTCTGCCCTCGGCCGCTCCCTTTCTGGCGCTCTTGGCTTCGGGCTACGCCTTGGTAGGTGTCGGCGGGCTGATGGCCTGGCGTCGTCGCCACCACAGCTCGGCTCCGATCCCCAGCAACGCCGGGGGCCAAGTCAAGAACCACAGCCAAACGGGCTCCGACCAAGCCCCGCTCTCGGCGTCGTAGCTCGAGAGCACTCCGTAGCTTCCCAAGATCGCCACCCCCGCGACGGCCCACCCCCATCGCCCCAGGAAGAGGGCCGGGGTCAGCGCCCACAGCCCGTACCAGGGGTGTGCGGTAGGGGTGAGGGCGAGAAAGGCTGTGCCCAGGATCAGCCAGACGAGGAGCGGTCGCCGAAGGCCTCGCCACAGGCTCCACAGCCCGACGGCTGCGCCCACGCCGAGCAGGAGGAGCCTCGCGGTTCCGCCGCCGAGGAGCACGGCGAGCCAGGGCCAGATCAGTCCGTTGAAGGACCAGTGCTTCGTGTAGTTTGTCAGCGCGAAGAAGAGGGCAGGGCCGGCGTCAAGCACGGGCCAGGCCAGCGCGAATAAGGTGAGAAGCGCGGCGGAGACGCCGAGGAGTCCCCACCTCCAGCCGGATCGAGCGAGGAAGGGTAGGAGGAGCAAGGCTGGAAATAGCTTCACCCCCGCGCCGAGGATCGCGAGGGCGGGCCCCAGCCGGGCTGAGGTGCTGGCCCATGCGAGGAAGGCGAGGGCGGGGGCTTCGAGGTGTGCGCTGCTGGCACTCTCGAGGGCAGGGAGGGGATGCAGGGCATAGATCAAGGCGCCGAGTCGAGCGCGCCCCCCACTCCGCAGCAGGGCGCCGACCACGAACACATCGGCTAGGGCCGCCAACGCCTGGGCCCCCCCTACGCCAGCCCCCGTCGCGTCGAGGAGGCGAAACCAGAGCAGGGCCAGGGGAGGATAGACGGTGGGGACCTCGGGGTGGTTGACCAGGGAGCGCACCTCGTCGAGCAGGCCCGGCAGGGATGCGGGTGGATACAGGAAGGGGTTGACGCCAGCGTTGAGGACGTGACCCTCGAAGAGGTAGCGGTAGACATCATCCGAGAGCAGGGTCGGGGTGCCCAGCAGCGGAGCGCGCACCGCGATGGCCAGACCGATCACGAGCACGGGATTAAGCGCTGCCCGACGGAGCTTGAATGCGGCGAGAAGGCAGGTAAAGCCCCAAATCCAAGCCAGAGGGACGATGAGTGCGGCGTCGGTCCGATCCGCCGCTTGATGGAGCAGAGTGGCAGAGAGGGCTGCCCACCCGATACACATCAGAGGCAGCACAAGACCGCTCCTTCCCCCCTCGCCGAATCTTCCCCGCACCATTATCCTCCGATCGCTTCCCCCCTACCTCTCGCGAGGTCCCCATGCCCTCCCTCTTACCGCGCTCCGGCCTCTTGGTCGCCACGGGCCTGGCCCTGCTGCTGCTTCCGCCCCTGGTGGGTTCTCAGCAAGGGTGCAAGTGCAAGCGTGACACCCCCGATCCCGACTACGAAGAGCTCGATGAGCGCCAGCAGATCGATCTGGAGCGCAAGCTTCAGATCTCGCGCATCGTGCCCGACGTGGTGCCGCCGAACGAGCCCTTCACCGCCGACGTGCTCGGGGCGGGTATCCAAGGGGGCGCGAAGGTCAAGGCCGGACTGACCGAGGCTCGTGGGGTGGCCGTCCACTCCAGCACGCGCCTCACGGTCAACATGCCGCCCATGCAGGTCGGCGAATACGACCTGACCGTGACCAACCCCGATGGCGAGGTCGTGACCCTCCGCCGGGCGCTGCTGGTCCGGGTCCGCCCATCTCAAGCCATCCGCTGCGACCCGGTCACCGTCTACTTCGAGTTTGACCGCGACACCGTCACCGCTCAGGGCCGCGACGCCCTCGACACCGTGGCGCCTTGTCTGGCCGAGGTCCAGGGTAGGGTGCGCCTCGAAGGGCACACCGATGAGCGCGGGAGCACGGACTACAACCTCGCGCTCGGACAGCGTCGTGCTGACGCGGTCCATCGCTACCTCGTGGGACAGGCGGTGCCGCTGAATAGGCTCCGCACCGTCTCCTACGGCGAGGAGCGTCCTGTCGATCCCGCCAGCAACGAGCGCGCCTGGGCCCTGAATCGTCGGGTCGAGGTGGTGGTGGAGGACCGATGAGCCGCACCTTGGTCTTGCTCCTTTCCTTCGGGGTCGGCTGTGTACCGAAGACCTATCAAGAGGCGCAGTCAGCCACCGAGTCGCGCGTCGCGATGATGAGCAACCGGCAGGCCGTCTTCGAGCAGTCCCTCGAGGAGCAGTCCGACAAACTCGACCAGCTCCACGACGCGCTGCGTGCTCGGGGGCGCTCCGAGGCGGAGGCCCTCGAGAACTTGGAGCAGGTCGCCGATCGGCTGCGTACCATCCGGGGCGACATCGAGGGGCTTCGCTTCGGGCTCGAAGATCTCCAGCGCGATGTACGAGACTACATGAAGCAGCAGGAGCGCAGGCAGCTTCACGACGAGCTTCGCCTCAAGCAGATCGAGCGCGCGCTGGGTCTCACGGCACCCCCGCTCCCCGAGCTCGACCCCGAGGATCTCCTCGACGGCCTCACCGACGATGAGCCAGACGAGGACGAGACCCCCGACGCCGCGAGCCTGCCGGAGTCGGCCGGAGGCAAGCTGGAGCGAGCCATCGAAGAGATGCAGAAGGGGCGACAGGGGGTCGCGCGCTTCGTACTCGAGCGTGGCGTCGAGGAGCACGCAGGCCACGCGCTCGAGGCCGAGATGCGCTACCGGATCGGTGAGACCTACGCCAATGAGAAGTCTTGGATCCGTGCTGCGAACGCATTTGATCAGGTCGTTACGAACCACCCCAAGTCGAGTTGGGCCGCGTGGTCCATGCTGCGGACCGGCGAGGCCTTTCTGGAGCTCGGGCGACGAGACGGCGCGATCCTCTTCTTCGAGGACACCGTCCGGCTTTATCCCAAGTCAGAAGCCGCCACAGAGGCCAAAGCGAAGCTTGAGAAGTTGCAGTAGGTCCGTCCTGACGCGGCGCGTGGCTAGCCGATCTTCATCCGTGTCTCGTCGCGGGCGACATCGTTTCCCCCGTTGCCGCCTTGGCCACGATGTGCTAAGTGCACGTCTTCCGAACCGCAGACCCCACGGGGAGCGGCCCTTCCGGGCCCGCTTCCTTTTTTTTGTGATGGCCATGGACCCGATCACCCTCCGACAGACCCTTCGCGAGCTCATCGAGCCGGCCGTTCATCGGCTAGGTTTTGATCTCGTAGCGATCGAGTGGGCGGGACAGGTCCTCCGCGTAAGCATCGATGTGGCCCCCCAAGCCACCGATGAGCAGGTGCAGGCCGCGGTTACGGCGGGGGCATGTGCGCGGGTGAGCCGCGCCATCGAGCCCCTCCTCGACGCAGCCGATCCGATCTCGAGCAGCTACACCCTCGAAGTGAGCAGCCCGGGCATTGAGCGACCCGTGCAGCGCCGCGCCGACTTTGAGCGGTTCGTTGGCTATACCCTAAGACTTCGTCTCGAACCCGGCCCGCCTCGCAGGCGGTATACGGGTCAGATCGTCGGCGTTCGCGGCGATGATCTGATCCTCCTGGTCGATGGCGAAGAGCACCCCCTTCACCTGGATATGATCGAGCGCGCCCACCTCGTCTTGAGCGTCGAAGAGTACGAAGCTCTTGGACGAGGGCTTCCCCAGCCGCGCCCGCAGGAGGAATCCGATGATCATCAGTGATCTCGAGCGAATCATCGATGCGATCACCCGCGAAAAGAACATCCCTCGCGACGTGGTGATCGAGATCATCGAAGGCGCCATCGTCACGGCGGCACGTCGCAGCTATGGTCGCGATCGCCAGCTCGAAGCCGTCTACAACGAAGATGCCGGCGAAGTTGAGCTCTTCCAGTACTTCACGGTCATGGAGGAGGTCGAGGACGAAGACACCGAGATGGACCTCGAGACGGCCCGCGGCCACGACCCCGACTGCGAGGTCGGCGACGAGCTCGGCTTGCTGCTCGAGGTGGAGCACCTCGGTCGGATCGCCGCACAGGCCGCCAAGCAGGAGCTCATCCAAAAGATGCGCGACGCGGAGCGTGAGCTGGTCTTCAACGAGTTCAAGGATCGCAAGGGTGAGCTCATCACCGGCATCGTGCGACGCTTCGAGCGGGGAAACATCATCGTCGACCTCAACCGCGCCGAGGCCGTCATTCCCCGCCGCGAGCAGGTCATGACCGAGACCTATCGTCCGGGCGACCGGATCCAGGCCTACGTGCTTGATATATCTCGGGCCAGCCGTCAGGCTCAGGTCGTGCTCTCGCGGACCCACCCGGGCCTGATCATGAAACTCTTCGAGCGTGAAGTCCCCGAGGTCGCCGAGGGCATCGTGCGCATCGAAGCCTGCGCCCGCGAGCCGGGGCATCGGGCGAAGATCGCGGTATCGAGCAACGATCCGGCGGTCGATCCCGTCGGCGCTTGCGTGGGGCTCAAGGGCTCTCGGGTCCAGGCGGTCGTGGCCGAGCTTCGCGGTGAAGCCATCGACATCATCCCCTGGCACCCCGACGCCGGGCGCTTCATCGTGCACGCGATCGCCCCTGCCTCGGTCAGCCGGGTCTACATCGACGAGACCACCCGCACCATGGAGCTCATCGTCCCCGACGATCAGCTCGCCAAGGCCATTGGCCGTCGCGGGCAGAACGTACGCCTCGCCGCTCAGCTCACGGGCTGGCGGATCGACATCGTCAGCGAACAGAAGCACGCCGAGATGCTCGATTCCGCGCGCGACGAGATCAGCCGGATCGCCCTGCTCGACGAGACCCAGGTCGAGTACCTCCTGGGAGCGGGCTTCCAGAGCGCCCAAGAGATCGCCGACGCGACGGCCGAGGAGGTCGCGGGCATCCTAGGGATCGAAGACGACGAGGCCCAGGGCATCGTCGACCAGGCCGACAGCGTGGTCGAGGCCCTGATCATGGAAGAGGCCGAGCGGCGTCGTCAGGCCCAGGCTGCACCCGCCCCGACCCCAGACGCGCCGGAGCGCGCGGAGGCCTGAGTGGGCCCCTTGCGAACCTGCATCGTCACTCGGGAACAAGACCGTCCCGAGGGCTTGATCCGGCTCGTGCGCCACCCCACCACGGGCGAGGTCGTGCCGGACCTTGCGCAGAAGCTCCCTGGCCGCGGGGCGTGGGTTCGTCCCACCCGTGAGGCGTTGGCGGCGCTCGAGCGAAAGCCTGGCCGACTCGCCCATGCGCTCAAAGGCCCGATCCAGGTCGACGGGCTGCATGAGCGGGTGCTGTCGGCCGTCGAGCGAGTCGCGATGCAGGGCCTGAGCTTGGCTGCGGCCTCGGGCTCCTTGGTCGGAGGTCATGATCGGCTCCGTGCGGCGCTGACCCAGGGCGAGATCCGGCTCGTGGTGGTCGCGCGGGGGGCGAGCGATCGAACGATCGACTCCCTTCGAAGCGTCGCGGCAGAGGTCCCCTTCGTTCAGATCGCGCTCGATGCGCAGGGCCTCGGCGACCTGGTCGGGCGTGGCGCTCGGGCTGCGCTGGGCCTCAAGCGAACGAAGGGTGCCTCGTTCGCGGAGCGCCAGTTGCGCCGGTGGATGGACCTGCGTTAGGGGGGGTGTCGGCGGGTCGCTCAACGGCGACGCCCGGCCCCGTCGTGGGGGTGAGTGCGCTCCGGTCAAGGCCAGGGTGGCTAGGTCGCTCGTGTGGGATATGGGCTCGGCCCGGAGCGGGTTGGCCCGCACGGCGGGTGGGCGTCGGCCGCAAGCAACGGTCGACGACGTCGACGAACGCCGCGAAGTCTTCGCGGCCATTGAATAGGCACAAGGGGCTTTATGTCGAACAAGGATCTGATCGAACGGGTAACGCGTGAGCCGGGGAGCACCTCCTCTGCGTCGCGCGGAGGTTCGTCCAGTGGGGAGCCGGCCGCGGCGACCACCACGAAGCGCGTAAGCAATAAGGTCGTGCGTCGTCGTACGCGCCGCAAGCGTCCCCAGAAGGACGACGAGGTCGAGGCCAGCGCGGCCGCGGCGTCCCCCGAAGACGAGTCGTCGTCCGCGTCGAGCGCCGCCCCGGAGCCCTCTCCCGCCAAGCCTGTCAAGAAGGATGAGCCGGAGCGGAGCACCCCCGAGCCTGTCGCCGAAGAGGCGCCCTCGCCGAGCGCAGAGCCTGAAGCGCCTCCCGCCGAGCCGGTCGCTGCCGCCCCAGAGCGGCCCGAGCCGCCCGTCGCAGCGGAGCCCGAGGTCGCCGAGGCCCCTGCGTCCGAGCCTGCTGTGTCGGAGTCGCCCGCTGTCGCGAAGCCTGAGCCTGCCCCAACGCCTAAGGCGCCCGAGCCGATCGCTGCGGAGTCCGCTGCACCGGCCACGGAAGAGCCCAAGTTTGTCGGTCTCGGATCGGCGGTGGTCAAGCCACCTCCCGGCTACGATCCGACCAACCCGAACGCCTGGCGCCGTAAAGTCGAAGCCGAGCAGGCCGCGGCACCCCCGCCACCTTCGCGCCGTCGCAGGGTGGCATCGGGCACCGGCGGTCAGAGCCGGCCAGGTCGCTCCGGTCGTCCCGGTCAGGTGCGCGGTCGTGCACAGCTCCCCGGCGAGCTGCTCATGCGAAAGCGTCGCCGACGCACCAAGCGCGGGGGCGGGGGCGGGAACGTCACCGTCGAGATGAAGGCCGAGAAGCGCAAGGTCAGGATCGACAACGTGATCTCGGTCGGGCAGCTCGCCCACGAGATGGGTCTCAAGGCCACGGTCGTCATTCGGCACCTCATGGAGCTCGGAACCATGGCCACGGTCAACGAGATGCTCGATCTCGATACCGCGACCCTCATCGCGGCCGAGTTCAACTACGAAGTCGAGAACGTCGGCTTCCAAGAAGATAAGCTCCTGCAGCACTTCGACGTCGACGAAGATGAGGGCGAAGGCGAACCCAGGCCTGCGGTCGTCACCATCATGGGTCACGTCGATCACGGCAAGACCACGCTGCTCGACGCGATCCGCAAGGCCCGCGTCGCCCAAGGCGAGGCTGGTGGTATCACCCAGCACATCGGTGCGTATCAGGTGGATCGAGACGGCGAGCTGATCACCTTCCTCGACACGCCGGGCCACGCGGCCTTCAGTGCCATGCGAGCCCGAGGCGCCCAGGTGACCGACATCGTGATCTTGGTGGTGGCCGCCGACGATGGCGTGCAACCTCAGACCGTCGAAGCGATCAACCACGCCAAGGCCTCCGAGGTCCCGATCATCGTCGCTGTCAACAAGATGGACAAGGCGGGCGTTTCGGCCGAGCCGATCATGCAGGCGCTCTCGCAGTACGACCTTCTCCCCGAGGACTGGGGCGGTGAGACGCAGTTCGTGCCGGTCTCGGCCCTCAAGGGCGACGGCATCGACGACCTGCTCGACTCGATCCTGGTTCAATCCGAGCTCCTCGAGCTCTCTGCGGCCGTCGATCGTCCGGCCGAAGGGGTAGTCATCGAAGCCAAGGTCGAGCGCGGTCGAGGTCCGGTCGCCACCGTCCTCATCCAGCGAGGAACGCTCAAGAAGGGCGATAACGTCGTCTTGGGCGCGGCGTTCGGGCGAGTTCGGGCCATGGTGGACCACCGGGGCAAGCGCATCAAGGAAGCGGGCCCTTCCGCGCCGGTCGAGATCTTCGGGATCTCCGACGTGCCCTCCGTCGGTGACGTGGTCACCGTCGTCAAGAACGAGAAGGATGCGCGAACCGTCGCCGACCACCGCGCCGACCAGAAGCGCGAGGCGCAGTTCCGTCGCCATACTCGTCGCACCGCCGACGATCTCTTCGCAGCGGCAGCCGCGGACGAGACGGAGACCCTCTACATCGTGCTCAAAGGCGATGTGCAGGGGTCGGTCGAGGCCTTGCGGGGCGCGCTCGAGGCCATCGAGGTCGACGGGACGGATCTCCGCATCCTGCACGCAGGGGTCGGCAACATCACCGAGTCCGACGTCAACCTCGTCGTCGCCAACGATGGCCTGCTGCTGGGCTTCAACGTCCGCATCGATGCCAACGCGCGCAAGGTCGCCGACGAGCATGGGGTCAACGCCGAGCTCTACACCGTCATCTACGACATCCTCGACCGGGTCGAAGGGGCGATGAAGGGCATGCTCGAGCCGGAGTACGAAGAGGTCCGCAAGGGCAGCGTCGAGGTCCGGGCCCTGTTCAAGATCAGCCGGATCGGCACCATCGCCGGTTGCTACGTCCTCGACGGCAAGGTCGGGCGCAACAACAAGGTTCGGGTGCTCCGTGACAACCAAGAGATCTGGGGCGGCTCCATCTCGACTCTCAAGCGCTTCAAGGATGACGTGCGCGAGGTCAGCGCAGGCTACGAGTGCGGTATCGCCCTCGATGGCTTCAACGACCTCGCCGAAGGCGACATCTTCGAGGTCTTCGCCATGGAGCAGGTCGAGGTCACCTGAGAGCTGTTTGGTTGATTCGGGCGAAGGACCTAGGTGATGATGCATCAAGCAGCCAAGGTCTACCTGGGGGTTCTGCGGGCAACGGTCGTGGTGCCAGGGGCGCGGACTCTTAAGCAGAGACGTTCCGTGGTTCGTAGCCTGTGCGATCGGATCCGGAGTCGGTTCGCGGTGAGCTTGCACCTGCTCCCTGGGCCAGAACACCCCGGACGGCAAGACATCGTGGTGACGACAGGGGGTGGGGATCGATCGGTTGTCGAGCGATCCATAAGAGAAGTCCAGCGCTTTCTCGAGACCGCCCCCGAGTCGCACCTCGGGGGGCTCGACGTGGAGTGTTTCGGCTGGCATCCTCCTTCTGAGCGAGATGTCGACGCGTACCTCTGGGAGGGTGATGATGAGTGAGCTGGCCCGTCGCCGCCGAGGTCGAGACATCTGGATCTCTCGTGCCCACCTCTGGGCGATTGGAGCAGCCTTCGTCTTGGTCGGCGCGGTCGGCTTTGTGACGGGTCTGTGGGCCGGGGGAGGCCAGGGTGGAGCCTCGGTGACCCGGGCTGCGCACGCGAGCGATGCCTCGCTGGTCGACCTGCTTGCGCGGGTCGATCGCCAGGTGGTCGCAGATGATGGGGTCGGAACACTGACGTTTCCCGATGCGCTCACGGGCATCGGCCCGGAGCCCGCGGTCCCGCTCCTCGAGCCGGCCGATGCTGAGCCTGCCCTGGTCGAAGGCTCGCTAGAGGTGTCGCCACCCCTCGATCTCATCGTGAAGATCCGTGAGGCCGAGGAAGAGCCCGGGGTCCTCGCTACGCTGCGAGAGCTGTCTTGGGCCCCCGAACCTGTCGAGGGGGGGCTGCGGGTCGCCTTCGCCCTGGATCGCGCCGACGCCTTGGAGCTGCGCGACGAGCTGGCCAACGAGCTCGAGCAGGCTGGGATCACCGCGTCGATCGAGCTTCGGATCGCTCAGAGTGGGCCTGACGGACTGTAGGGGCCTTTCGGGCTATCTCCCTTCGCTTCGCGCGCCGGATCCAGACCCGACGAGTGTTCCCGACGAGGCCTCTCTCGGCCGTGCACTTGAAGGCTGCGGAAACGAGAGGAGGGTAGTGGGGGCGCGGACGCGGGAGGCGATAGGGGGCCGTCGTGGTCATCGAGAGGGAGGGCCGAGAGTGCAGCCGTCTAGGTCGGGAGCTGACAGGGCGTCAGGGGTAGGGGTCATCGAACCTTTCTGGGCGGGAGCTCGACGGTTCGCCCGAGGGGCGGAGCTGGGGCTGCTCGCGGCTCGCTTAGGGGGCCGAGAGCAGGTCGCTCGGGCGGCGCTACCCGATCTCCTCGCGGTGGGGGTCCCCAAGGGCAGGGCCGAGGCGTGGCTCGGCGAGGGCGAGGCGCGAACGCTCGGCACTCCATTGACATGGTCTGATCCTCGCTATCCACCGGCGCTGCGGCCGGTGCCCGACCCACCGGCTGTGCTCTGCGTCGAGGGGGACCCAGGACTGCTGCGGTCCTCGGCCGTCGCGGTGGTAGGAACCCGGACCTGCACGCCTTATGGGGCGGCTGTCGCGCGGCACTTGGGTCAGGCTCTCTCGGCTCGCGGGATCGTCGTGGTGTCGGGCCTGGCCCGCGGGATCGACACCCATGCGCACCGGGCTGCGCTCCGAGCCGGCCAGACCCTTGCGGTGCTCGGGCATGGGCTGGCGACCACGGCGCCCCCTTCCAACCGCCCCCTTCGCCGCAGTATCGTTGAAGCAGGCGGCGCGATTGTGAGCGCCTACCCCGATGATCTCAGCCCCGCTCGGTGGACCTTCCCTCAGCGAAACGCATGGATCGCCGGGCTGAGCCAAGCGGTCGTTGTCGTCGAGGCACCGCTCCGAAGCGGAGCTTTGATCACGGCGACCGAGTCGGCTGCGATCGGCCGCGAGGTCTGGGCCGTGCCTGGGCGGCTGGGCGAGCCAAGCTCGGCGGGCTGTCTGCGACTGCTGGCCGATGGGGCCCAGGTGGTGGACGACGTCGAGTCCTTCGCGGATCGCTTCGGGTCGCGTCAAGCGGAGCTGGGCGACCCCGTCCTCTTCGCGCTGCGCGATGGCCCGACGGCCCAGGCCCTCGCCGAGCGGCTCGAGCTCCCCGTCGCGACGGTCCTCGCCCGACTCGCAGCGCTCGAAGTCGAGGGGCGGGTCGTCCGGCTGTCGGGACATCGGTTTGGCTTGGCCTGAGACGATCCACTTCGCGATGCCTCGGGAGCGCCCCGCACATGCTATGTTCTCGTCATCTTCTCGGAGTGCTTCATGATCCCACCCCTTCGCGCAAGGTTGTCCGGGCCCGCCTTTCGCTTCGCGATGTTGCTGCGTGACTTCGGGCACCTCGACGAACAGGGGCTCTCCCAGCTCCTCCTGGCCGTCCCCGAAGAGCGACCCCTCGACGATGGAGCGGAGCCAGTTCTCGGTGTCCTCGAGGTCCGTCGCGCAGCGGCCAAGCTCCTCTTTGAGCGCAGCGCCTCCGAGGCCGACCAAGGCCGCACCCCCCTGAACGAAGACTGGCCCCTGCTGTTCAGCTGATGGAACCCTCGGCGCTCCTTTTGGCCTACCGCGACCACCTTCGGGCGGAGCGGGGTGCATCGCAGCATACCGAGCGGGCCTACCTCCACACCCTCCGGCGTCTTCAAGCCTGGCTCATGGATCGTGAGCTCTCGGTGGTCCATGCCACCCCGGTCCACCTGCGGAGCTTCCTGCTCTCGGTGAGTGAGGGCAACCAGTCCGCGACGTTGGCTCGACATATCTCGGCGCTACGAACCTTCTATCTGTGGCTGGTGCGCGAAGGCGTGATCGCCTCCAGCCCAGCCGAGGGCCTCCGGACTCCCCGCATCGGGCGTCACCTGCCCCATGTTCCCTCGACCTCGGCTTGCGATACCCTGTTTGAACAGCCGGCATCGGCCCGCGATCGGGCCCTCGTCGAGCTCCTCTATGGCGCGGGCCTTCGCGTCTCGGAGGCGGCGGCGTTGAGCTGGGAGGATCTCGATCTGAAGCGGGGGCTGGTCCACGTCCGCGAGGGTAAGGGGGGAAAGCCGCGCCAGGTTCCGCTTACGCCGCCGGCGGTCCAGGCGCTTCGGGCGCTGAGCGAGGGCCGAGCGACGGGGGCGGTCTTTCGCAACCGCAGGGGAGGGCGGCTGACCGATCGCTCCATGCGGCGGATCGTCCGCAAGCTGGGGCTGAAGGCCGGGGTAGGCGGACTTCATCCCCACGCCTTTCGCCACGCTTTTGCGACCCACCTGCTGGATGGAGGGGCCGACCTTCGGGCCGTGCAAGAGATGCTGGGCCATCGCAGCCTCAGTACCACCCAGCGCTACACCCATGTGAGCGTGCGCTCCTTGCGCGCCACGCACCGCAAGGCGCACCCACACGGGCGGGCGCGCGACGAGGACTGAGTCCTTTGCTGACGCTGAACGGACAGATGCGATCTTCCGGTCGCTCCTGCGGGGCGTCCCTGAGCGATGGGCGTTACCCCTGCCGCGGTGCTCCCGATGAGATAGGAGCGAGAGGGGCCGCGCACGCGGCCGGAGGTGGTTCCGCATGCCGAATATCGTGGTCGTAGGTACGCAGTGGGGGGATGAGGGCAAGGGCAAGGTCGTCGACGTGCTCTCTCGGCACTGCGACGCGGTCATCCGCTTTCAAGGCGGGAATAACGCGGGACACACCCTGGTAGTCGACGGCATCAAGTCGATCTTCCACCTGATCCCTTCGGGCATCCTTCGACCGAGCTGCCGCTGCGTCATCGGTCCGGGCGTCGTGGTCGACCCCGAGGTCTTGTTGGGCGAGATCGACAAGCTCATCGAGGCCGGGCGCCCGCCGGAGCCGGGCCAACTCCTCGTCTCGAGCCAGGCCCATGTGATCCTGCCGTATCACTGTGACCTCGATCGACTGCGCGAGCGAGCGCTCGGTGGCCAGGGCATCGGCACCACCAAGCGTGGCATCGGTCCATGCTACGAAGACAAGGTGGCCCGGCGGGGGATCCGACTTGGCGATCTCATGCATCGCTCCGCCCTTCAAGCGCGGCTCCAGGTCGTCCTCCCCGAGAAGAACCGCATGCTGACAGAGTGGTACGGGGCTCCTGCCTACGATCTCGACGAGCTGGTGGATCGCATGGTGAGCTTTGGGGAGCGCCTCGCCCCGTACCTGGGGGACGCGATCGAGCTCGTTCACGGCGTCCTCGAACGCGGGGGCAGTGTGCTCTTCGAGGGCGCGCAGGGCACGTTTCTCGACGTCGACCACGGGACCTACCCCTATGTGACCTCGAGCAGCACGGTCGCGGGGGGCGCTTGTGCTGGAGCGGGGGTTGGACCCACGGACATCGATGAAGTGATCGGCATCGTTAAGGCCTATACGACGCGCGTAGGCGCGGGCCCCTTTCCTACCGAAGTTCAGGGTGAGTCGGGGGAGCGGCTTCGCCGTGTCGGGCAGGAGTTTGGCGCGACGACGGGCCGACCGCGCCGCTGTGGCTGGTTCGACGTGCCCTTGATCCGTCGAGCAGCGCGCCTCAACGGGCTCACCAGGCTGGCCATGACCAAGCTCGATGTGCTCAGCGGCCTACCCAAGATCCCCGTCTGTGTCCGGTATGAGCGCGATCCCACCGACGGGAGCCCGATCCCGGTCTACACCGAGTTCGAAGGGTGGTCGCAGGACATCACCCAGTGCACGAGCTTCGAGCAGCTCCCCCCAGCGTGTGTCGCCTATATCAAGGAGCTTCAGGAGCTCGTCGGCGTGTCCATCGAGCTGATCTCGGTTGGGCCGGGGCGTGAGCAAACCCTGCTTCGGGGTTCATTCTTTACGACCTAGAACGCGTTGCCCTCCGACTCGCCTCGCCAACAGGGGCGGGATCTGGTAAGGGACCCTCTTCGGGCCGCTAGCTCAGTTGGAAGAGCACCGGACTTTTAATCCGATGGTCACAGGTTCGAGCCCTGTGCGGCCTACTCTCTACTCCTTGCGCCATTTGCGTGGTGTTCGGTCTCGACTCCGTGATCGAGCAGAACCAAGGCCTATTGCTCCGTCAGGCCGGTGGAGGAGCGCAGGGTCCGCCGGGAAGGCGTCGATACCGTGCAACGCCGATCCTCTGAAGCGTCTTGGGACGACTCTTGGCCGGACCGTGCGCCGAACCCCACCCGAAAGCGACGGATTACGACCCGCTAGACACGAAACCCGGCAAGCCTGAGCCTGCCGGGTTCGTTGTTTTTAGCTTGATTCTCGAAGAGAATGACCCCAACGGGATTCGAACCCGTGTTGCTGGAATGAAAATCCAGAGTCCTGGACCTGACTAGACGATGGGGTCGGGGCTCGGATCGGGGCAGGGCCCCCCCTTGAGCACCAGGTGTCTAACCACACCTCATCGGGCCGGCCACCCCCGAGGTGGCGATCGGGGGGGGCTCAGAACTCGGGAGAGTGCTCGGGAGCAGGCTCGACCAGGATGTACTTGAGCATCTCGTCGGTGGCTGCGACGGGAGCGCTCATGCCGTCAAAGCCGAGGTGTCTGAGCTTGCGTCGGACGTAGACCGAGGCCTCTTGCAAGGTGACTTTGCCGTCCCGAACGCCGTCGATCTCGCCGTCGGCCCAACCGCGGAGCGCGCCTAGGACCAAGAAGGTAAAGGCGCCGTGCCGTTGGGCCTGAAGGGGCATCGCGACCTCTCCTGGGCCGGTGCTCGACCACTCGATGATCGAGTTGGATCGTATCGAGGAGCTGGGGATGAGGAAGCGGGCCCCCTCGACCAGTGGAGCTCCATCGCGGCCGGTGCCGGTAAAGCAGGTGTCGAGGACGGCGATCGCCTTGGACGAGTTTCCTCGAGCTTGCCGGATGAGCCCTTCGACGGGTGTGCCTCGAGAGCCGAGCGAGACGGCGTCGGGGCGTAGGTCATCGCCCAAGAGGAGCCGCTCTCGGGTGACGGGGTGAGAGGCGCCGTGGCCCGCGAAGTAGAACCAGAGCGTTCCGCCGGACTTCGTACGCTCGGCGACCCGCTTGGCCGCCTCGCGCATGGCCTCGACGCTGCCCGAGGTGACGACCTCGATCCGGTGGTCGGGTACGCCTATGGTGTAGCGGAGGTGGTCGGCGAAGGCTTGCGCGTCGCGCATCGCGAAGGGGACGTCGGTGGCGAAGGGGTAGCGCTCCAGCCCGATGACCAAGGCGGCGTCGAGGGAGCGCTCAGCGCCGGTACGAAGGGGCTCTTCGAGGGATGGTAGCGACGGTCCGTTGGTCGGGCCCGAGGTGTTCGGAGTCCGGGCGAACCAGTCTGGGATGTCCGGGCTGCCCTTGTCGCAGCCTGGATAGGCTGGATCGACATCGCAGAGCTGGCGTCGGGCGATCGGAGCCCAGTGGGAGTTGGAGGGTGCCCCGCTCAGGTAGCCTTCGAGGGCGGGGCGGGTGTTCTCACGGGCCGCAAGCTCGAACGCGCACCGATCAAGGAGCTGAGGAAGTTGGATGGTGTCGCGGGCGGAGTGCGGGCGACGGAAGGTTGCGCGGGCCAACTCGCAACCCCGGTCGATGGCCCCTGAGTCGAAGGCGCGTGCCGCACCGCCGACGGAACCGCTCCGAGCGCCGCCGCATGCCATCAGGAACAGGAGCGAGACGATCGCGAAGACGTTTCTCATCGGATCCTCCGGGCGCGCATCCAGCCGCGCATGCCATCGGGAAGTTGAACCTCGACAAAGCCGTTATCTGTACGGATCCGCCGGACGTGAATACGCCCCGGAACGGTGAGAAGCACGGCGCTCTGGCCCGAGGGAGACTCGAACACCGGATTACGGCGGTTTCGTCCGCCCTTGGTCCTGGCTGGGCTGCCCATGACCTCGGACTCGGCGGCCCGCGAGGCCCGTCGAATGAGCTGATCGAGCTCAGGTCGCACGACGGGCTTCACCGACAGACCGTAGGCCTGCTCCAGGATCTGGTGGTGACGCAGGGTGGTCTGGGCTCGCGCTGCGGCATCGGTGAAGGTGGAGTTGTTACCCAGGCGATCGGCGAGCTTGAAGACGACCTGGGCCTGTTCTGGGCGACCGTCGAGCTCGAGCGCCAACCCGAGGGTGTACATGACGCGGGGGTTGTAGGGGTCGACCTTCTTGACGTTGAGCAGCTTCGTGACGGCAGCGGTGGGGTTTCGGTCGACTTGCCGCATAATGGGTCGAACCACCCGGTCGAGCTCAATCTCATACTCGAACCGGCGCCAATGGGGCATGAAGTCGCGAACTAGAATGTCCGCGAAGCGCTCGAAGCGTCGGGACGAGATGGCTTCGGCAGGCGCGAGGCTCGAGATGCTCTGACGCTGCCAGGGGATGTCGCAGGCTGCCGGTTGGTCGGTCTGGGAGAGGCGACGGCTGAAGAGCAACGTGCCCTGGGCGTCGAAGACGCGCATGTCGGCCCCGACCTCGACTTCACGACGGATGCATGGGACGGTCACTTCTTTGGTGACGGTCTCGCCGTCATCTCCCTTGACGGAACGGTTCACGGTACGCTCGTAGGGTACATCGGTCGAGCGTACGACCTGAGCCTGGATCTCGACGACCCCTTGGGCCTCGTTCCGCTCGGCGAGGCTTCGGATCCGATCGGTGGTCAAGATGTTGCGTGAGCGGTGACGTTCCAGCTCCGCGATTCGGGTATCGATCCCGGGGGAAGCGTTGGGGATCCGGTTGTCGAAGCCCAGGTTGCGTCGTGTGCGGTCTCCGACGGAGTCTGCAACGGACAGAGAGGTTCCACCCCCGACATCGACGATGAGGACCTTCTTGAGTCCAGGGATGACCGCCTCGGGCGCGACGGCCCGCTGGGCAGGTTCAGCGTTGGCGCTTGTGAAGGCGCCAATCATGATCAAAGTAGCGCAGAGAAGAGGGATGGTGCGACCTATCATCGTAGGGACTCCAAGAGGTCGGGACGAACCGTAAGGTTGGCAACCAACAGGACTTCAGGTCGATAGCCCGGCAGAGGCCGCCCGTGCTACATCCGGCAAGATCGAGAAGCTCGACCAGGGGAGGCAGCGTGGACGTGCGAGGCGGTAGGATATTCGATCTGGGTCGCGTCTTGGGCGATCCGAGCACGGCGGTTGGTCGACTTAGCCTGAGATGTCGAGGGACGGGGGCGAATGGCGTGACGCCGAAGTACGCTGCCGCCAGCTAAGCTGCCGCTCCCCGCTTCCTGTCGAGGTGCTCATCTCCCTCATCCCGTCTATCCGCCGTCGCATCCCGCTCCTCCTTGGGACGCTCCTGGCCCTCTACGCCGCGCCGGCCATCGTGCTCTGGCTTGGGCAGGACTACCTCCTCTTTCCAGCTCCGGGCCTCACCGTCGAGGCGCTCGACGAGCAGGCGGAGAAGCATGGGGCCACGCCGATCTGGCTTCGGGCCGACGATGGGATCTCCCTGTATGGCTGGCACATCGGGCAAGGTGGATCAAAGTTGGTCCTCTACTTTCACGGAAATGGATCCAGCCCCTTCGAGGCGGCTGGGATCGCTGCTCTGGTCGCGCCGCTCGGCTACGATGTCCTCTCTCCCTCCTATCGGGGCTATTCCCCGAGCGAAGGGCGGCCTTCGGAGGCAGGCCTCATCGAGGATGCGCGCACCGCCTGGCGCTACGCCACGACAGAACTAGGCTTTCAGCCAGAACAGATCGTCCTCCACGGCCGGAGCCTGGGCGGAGGCGTGGCGACGGCGCTGGCGGCCGAGGTCGAGCCTCGCGCCCTCGTCTTGGAGTGTACCTTCGCCTCGGTCCGAGACGTGGCTCAGCGTCAGTACCCGATCTATCCTGTCAGGTTTCTCCTTCGACACCCCTTCGACAGCGAGGCGCGTGCAGCGGAGGTCGGCGCGCCGGTGCTCATCGCGCACGGAGACCGTGACGAGGTCGTGCCCGTGACCCAAGGTCGACGCTTGGCCGAGTCCTTTGCTCAGGTGACCTACCTAGAGGTGCCCGGGCAGGGCCATGGTGGACCGCTCCTCCGGGGCCGTGGACCCGCCCAAGAGGCCTGGCTCCGGCTCCTCTCGGACTGAAGCGGAGGGTCTCGCTGTCGGCGACGGGTTCCACTACTTGAAGGATCCGCGCACCCCTCCAAGGACCTGGCGGAACATCCCTGGCTGGATCCCTTGTGGAGCACGCGCGGCGATGAAGCGCTCGTCCGTCAGATTCTTCCCCATGACGTAGAGCTCGATGTCCTGGTTGACATATCGCTCGAGGTTGAAACCGATCCGGGCGTCGAGCAGGGTTCGAGCATCGATGACGCCGTTCGTGCCGTCTATCGCCGCCTCGCGGGTGTTGAAGACATCGTGGTACTGCTCGCTTAGATAGTGGATGTTTCCCTGGACGGAGAGGCCGGAGGGGTGAACGAACCGTGCTTGGCCCGCGATGATGTGCTCGGGGGCGTAGGGGAGCCGGTTGCCGACGATGCCTTCCTTCCAGCTATCGCCGAAGACGGCGTAGGTATAGGTGTAGTTCACCATCAAGGGCAGGTTGAAGCGCCAGTCCATCAGCGCGCCAGGATCGACGACGAGCGAGGTCTCTACGCCCATATGTCGTGTCTCTCCACCGTTGATCAGCGCACGCTCAAGGAGAGCGGAGTCGACACCCAGGAGTCCGCTCGCCTCGGTCGGGGCGATGACCTGGTTCTGAAAGTCGAGGAGGTACCCAGTGACTTCGGCACGTATGCCCTGTTCGAGCTGCACCCGTGCGCCGACCTCGTAGTTCCAGGAGTACTCGGCCTCGAGCTCGAGGGTCTCACCCGTCGCGGTGACGGCATCTTTGGTGCGCGGAGGTGCGAAGCCTCGGTGCGCTCCGGCGTAGATCGCCACGTCGGGTGTGAGGTCGAAGGAGGTTCCCAGTCCGGGGATCAGGGCGAAGATGTGATCCCGATCTTGCAGCGGTCGGACGTGGTCGGTGGGCGTCCCGTCGACACGGCTTCGGAGGATGTCTCGACCGTGCCAGAAGCTCTCGACGCGGAGGCCAGGGCTCAGCTTGAGCCGATCGGCGAGGGTGAAGCGGTTGTGCACGAAGGCGGAGAGGGCGTCGCCCTGTCGCCTTTCGTCTTGTCGCAGCACGCCACTGGTGGAGGAGGGGGTCTCGCCGTCGAGGCGCTGTTCTACGGTACGTTCTGCGTGATACCGAACGCCGGTCTTGAGCTCCCCTCGAAGGCTGGAGCTGAGCGAGTACGACCAAGTCAGCCTCGACTCCGCTCCGAGCACGTTGAAGGCACGGATCCGTGAGCCGGTGCTGTTTCGGAAGAAGATGGAGCTGCCGTCGTCATCGTACCCGCCCTGACCGAGCACATCACGGCCTCGACCATCGATGATGCGATCGTAGTCCCGGCCCTCGACGTAGGCGCGGTCGAAGTCTTGTCGGGTCCAGTCGCGCGTGGTGCGGTTGGCGTAGAGGGTCGTCTGGAGCAGCAGGTCGTCGTTGAGCGAGGCGTTGTGGGTGACGGAGCCGCTGAACCGCTGCACGGGCAGCACGTCGTTCGACGCGAAGTTCGCGCGGGGATCAGACTCGAACTGCGGGGTGGTCAGGCCGAGATAGGTCGCATTGGAGAGCTCGTCGTAGACGTTGAGCTTGACGCCGACGTAAGACCGCGGCGAGATCTGAAGCCGGAGTGCCCCGCGCACGTCCGTCACGCGGAGGTTGAGGGCTCGGTGACCCGCGAAGCGCTGGTGCATCACCGAGAGACGGTATCCGACGTCGCCATGGGTATCGCCGATGGAGGCCCTGGCCATGCCGTAGCCGAAGGTGCCGAGCCGGGCCTCGGCGTCGAGGGTACGCTCGCGGGGAGGCTCCGCCGTAATGTAGTTGAGCACGCCGCCGATGGTCTGGGGCCCGAAGAGGATGGACCCCGATCCCTTGACGAGCTCCAGCCGCTCCATGGCCTCGATGGCGGGGGCGTAGTAGAGTTCGGGCTCTCCGTAGGGCGCGAGGGAGACCGGCACGCCGTCTTCGAGGACCAGCAGGTTGCTGCTGCGCGAGGGGTTGAGCCCGCGAAGACCGATGTTCGGCCGAAGTCCGATCCCCTCCTCTTCGCGGATGTTCACCCCAGGGAGCACCCTGAGCGCTTCGTTCGCGGAGAGGGGGGACTGCGCGCGAAGATCCTCTTCGGTGATGACCGAGGCGGCACCGGGAACCCCTTGTAGCGCCCCGCGCTGGCGTCCAATGACGTCGATCCGAGGGATCTCGCTGGTAGAGGTGTCGTCGTAGGGATCGGCTCCGACGATCGCGTCTTCCTCTTCGGGCTCTTGGGCGAGAGCCATTGAAGGAAGCAGAGAAAAGATGAACAATCCACGGCGGTACATCGGCCCTCCAGGAGGAAGTCGCTCTTGGGGGGGGGAGGTATCGGATCTCGAATGAAAGTGAAAGCCTTTATCAACACAAGCTGTGGAGCTTCATCATTGAGAGCGATGACCTCCTACTTTGGGATCTGCAGCGATCTGTTGTCGCGTGGAGCTTCGGTTGGAGCCCTATCGGCGAGATCGAAGCGGTGAGGAGTTGGGCGACTTCCGGGCCCGTGAGGACCTGGGTTGGCCGGAGTTGGGCGCGCGGACTACGCCATGAGAGGTCGGACGAGACGAGCGACCGAGCAGCGCGCCGACCCTGCGTTCTTCATCGAAGTCCTGCGCCGAGGTCGCGCTCGAGACCTCTCGGACAGGCTGAGAGACGAGACCATGAACAACAGCCTGCCGGGTGAGGGGCCATGAGAGAGATCGTCACCGTCCATGCCGAAGTCCTCGTCATCGGAGGAGGCGGGGCTGGGCTGAGGGCCGCCATCGCGGCTGCCGAGTCCGGCGCGAGGGTGGCCCTGCTCTCCAAGGTCTACCCGATGCGCAGCCACACCGTCGCCGCCGAGGGGGGGGCAGCGGGGGTGGCTCAGCCCGAGGATGATCTCGAGGCTCACTTCCGCGACACCGTCGCAGGCGGGGACTGGCTCTGTGATCAGTCCGCCGTCTCCTACTTCGTCGCTCACGCCACCGCGGAGCTGACCTGGCTCGAACACCACGGCTGTCCTTGGTCGCGCGAACCTGACGGCCGGGTAGCCGTGCGAAAGTTCGGGGGGATGAAGCGCGCACGAACCTGGTTCGCAGCCGATAAATCAGGGTTCCACATCCTTCAGACCCTCTTTCACACCGCGTTGGCTCTCCCCTCGATCGACCGCTTCGACGAGTTTTTCTGCACCGGCTTGTTGGTGCACGACGGCGTGTGTCACGGGGTCATGGCGCTTCGGATCAGCACGGGCGAGCCCTACCTCTTCCTTGCTCCGAGCGTCGTTCTCGCCACCGGGGGGGCCGGTCGGGTCTATCGCTTCAACACCAACGGCAGCATCGTCACCGGCGATGGGCTGGCCATGGCTTGGCGCGCGGGGCTGCCCTTGCGGGACATGGAGTTCGTCCAGGTCCACCCGACGGCTCTCCCGGGCTCTGGAGTCTTGATCACCGAGGCGTGTCGCGGCGAGGGCGGGATCCTCCTCAACGCCGAAGGTCGCCGCTACCTTCAGGACTACGGCTTGGGCCCCGAGACGCCACCCGGACAGCCGCGCAACAAGACCATGGAGCTCGGCCCTCGCGATCGCCTCAGTCAGGCCTTCTGGCATGAGCAGCGCGCGGGGCGTACCGTTCCGTCTCCCCGAGGCGATGCGGTTCATCTCGACTTACGCCACCTTGGTGCTGAGCGTCTCGCCGAGCGCTTGCCCCTCATCTGTAGTCTGTCCGAGAAGCATGTGGGGATCCACCCCAAAGATGCCCCGATCCCCGTCCGACCTGCGGTTCACTACACCATGGGGGGGGTGCCGACTTCCGTCGACACCTCCACGGCCATCTCGGGCCTCTACGCCGCGGGGGAGTGCGCCAGCGTCGGACTGCATGGAGCGAACCGGCTCGGCTCGAACTCCTTGGCGGAGTTGCTCGTCTTTGGGCGTGCGGCCGGAGAGAGGGCGGCGGCTCGGGCCCGCGCAGGCGCGCCACCTCCCCCGGGTTCAGCCTTGGGCCACGCGCGAGAGCACCTGTGCGCGATCCAGGCGCTGCGCGCCAAGAAGGGTACGGTCCGCCTCGCCGAGCTTCGTGACGCCATGGGGTCGATCATGGACGAGTGCTTCGGCATCTACCGGCTGGGGCCCGACATGGAGCGTGGGCTCTCCCGGCTCGTCGAGCTCCGCGAGTCCTGGTCCGATCTCGAGCTCCGCGACGCCAGTGAGCGGTTCAACACCGAGCTCATCGCCGCCCTCGAGCTCTCGTGTGCCCTCGACGTGGCGCTGGCCATCGGGGCCTCCGCGGCCGCCAGGAAAGAGAGCCGAGGGTCCCACCAACGACTCGACGCCTTCTCTGTGCGCGACGACGAGCGCTTCCTCGCCCACAGCCTCGTCGACTATGCGGAGTCCGGGGTGCCTGCAATCCGCTACGGTCCGGTGGAAATCACGAGTTACCCCCCCGAGGAACGGGTCTACGGGGGGGAGGCCCAGGTGGGGGACTCATGACGGTGCTCGAGATCCAGCGCTACCTTCCTGAGTCGGACCAGGCGCCGCGCTGGCAGCGCTACGAGGTCGAGGGGGAGCCGGCCTGGTCGCTCATCGATGCGCTTGGCTACATCAAAGATCACGTGGACCCAACCCTTGCATGGAGAGCATCATGCCGCATGGGCATGTGCGGCTCCTGCGGCGTGCTCGTCGATGGCGTCCCCCGACTGGGCTGCGAGGTCTTTCTTCGCGATCTACCGGACCGTCCGGCCCGGATCGCTCCCCTGGCACACCTGCCGGTCGAGCGAGACTTGATGGTCGATACGGAGGGCTATCTGCGGCGTCTTCGGGCGGTCGAGCCATGGCTACAGCCCTCCGATGCTGACCCGGTCGGTCCGGTCGGAGAGCGCCTTCAGACTCCAGCCCAACAGGCAAAGTATCTCGAGACCGCCCAGTGCATTGGGTGCATGCTCTGTTACGCGGCGTGTCCCCAGGTCGCGGTCAACGAGCCCTTCTTGGGGCCCGCCGCGCTCGCCGCCGCGCACCGCTATCTGAGCGACAGCCGGGATCACGGGCACGCTCGCCGAGGCAGCGTGCAGGGACTTCAGGGCGTCTGGGGGTGTACCTTGGTAGGCACCTGCTCCGAGGCATGCCCCAAGGGGGTCGACCCCGCGGCCGCGATCCAGCGCGAGAAGGTGAGGGGAGCGCTCTCGTTTGTTCCGTCGCTCTTCGTCCGAGGTGAAGATGACTGATCCGGTCGCCGATGCACGCGGGCGCGCGACGTCCACCGCCTACCGACCTTCTTTAGCGCGTACGTGGTTCTTGAGGAATCCCTCTTTTCGGCTCTATGCTCTACGGGAGCTCACCTCCGTGGGGTTGTCGGTCGTCGCCCTCGATCTGGCGGCGGGCGCGATCTGTCTCGGTCTTGGTGCCGAGGCGTGGAAGGTCTGGACCGACCTGCAGCACAGTCCCCTCGGGCTGGCCTTGCTCGTCATGGGCTTGGCGTCCTGCTTGTTTCACGCCGCGACGTGGTTCTCCGTCTCGTCCAAGCTGCTCCCCGCCCCCGTGTCTCGGCGGGTCTCGCGCTCGACCTTCGCGACGATGCAGTGGGTCGTGACGTTGTGCATCGCTGCGACCCTCTTGGCTGTGGCGCTCGTGCTGGGAGGGGGCCGATGAGGCGGGTACGTTTTCGCTTCGAGCACATCGAGCCCGTCTGGTGGGGGCTCTTTGGCGCGGGGGGCGTGCTCGCAGCGATGGTCCTGCCCGGTCTCCTCGTGCTGCTTCTCCTCTCGGGCTGGCTGCCCGCCCTCGATGTTGCGCGGCTTCCCGAGATCGAGGGGCTCTGGTTTCTGCGTCTCGGGGTACACCTCCTCGTCTCCGCCTTGCTCTTTCATTCGGCGCATCGGATCTATCATGGGATGCACGACCTGCTCCTCCCCACGGGCTGGGTCGCGCGCGCGCTGACTTATGGGCTGGCCATCGCCTATCTGGGGCTGGTGGTCTTTGACTTGAGTGGTGCGCTGGGCGCAGTCTTGGGGACTTGACCCTCTGCTCCCTTGGGGCCGAGGCCTTCCTGCTCGACGGGCTGATCTTTGGCGCATCGGTTATAGGGAGGGGGGAGGTCGGATGGATACCACCTTGCGCATGTACGAGGTCAGCCTGCGCGATGGCCTGCAGAACGAAGATCAGGTCGTGCCGACGGCGACCAAGGTGGCGTTGGCGGAGCGGCTCGTTCAGGCCGGCTTTCGAGACATCGAGTTCGGATCCTTCGTCTCGCCTCGGCACGTCCCCCAGATGGCCGACACCGACGAGCTCTTCCAGCGCCTACCCGAACGCGACCGCGTCCGGTATTGGGCCTTGGTGCCGAATAGTCGAGGCCTCGATCGCGCCCTCGACGCGGGGGTGGGCCACATCGCGACCTTCCTCTCCGCCTCCGAGACCCACAACCTCAAGAACGTCAACCGCACGATCCGGGAGTCTCTCGCCGATCTTCGCCGGGTGGTACAGACGGCCTCGGCCCAGGGCATGCGGGTGCGGTCCTACATCTCGACCGTGTTCGGTTGCCCCTACGAAGGAGAGATCCCCGTCGAGCGCACGCTGGAGCTCGCTCACGAGTTGCTTCAAGCGGGTGCGCACGAGATCGCCCTGGGCGACACCACAGGCATGGCAACGCCCGCCCAGGTGCAGCACATCCTGCGGCGGCTCGAAGCGGGCGGGATCGATCTCGACCTGGTGGCCTGTCATTTCCACGACACTCGGGGTACGGCTGTGGCCAATGCCTGGGCGGCTCACGGTGTGGGTATCCGCTCCTTCGACGGTTCGATAGGCGGGATCGGTGGCTGCCCCTACGCCCCGGGAGCCTCCGGCAACGCCTCCACCGAAGACCTGCTGCACACCTTCGCTGCGCAGGGCGAGAACACGGGGATCGACCTCGACCAGACGTGCGAAGCGGCCGCCTTCATGGAGCGTGCCCTTGGTCGGGCCTTGCCAGGTCGCTTCTTACAATACTGGAAGGCCCGCGACCGCGGAGCTGCGCGCGATCAACAGGCTGAATCCGACTCCCAAACGGCCTCGGCCTGAGCTGTGGCGATCGTCAAGGGCTTCTTACAGTTCATCTCGGGCCCGCGCGCTGGGCACACGGTAGCTGTTCGCTCGGATCAGGTGCTCACCTTGGGGCGGAAGCGGGGTGACCTGCTGCTCGACGATCCGCTGGTGAGCGGCGCACACTGTCGGATCAAGTTCAGTGATGGGGCGTTCATTCTCGAAGATCTCGGGAGTACGAACGGCACCTTGGTCGATAATCAGTTGGTGCGCGAGGTTCGGCTCGTGCCGGGCGCCGAGATCCGCGTCGGCGCGAGCCGCATCGTGCTCTTTGTCGGCGATGAGGATCCCGTCTCCCATACCTCGGATCCATCGGTGCCCTCTTCACACCTCGATATTGCCTGGCTCCTCGACGAAGAGCTGGTGGAGCTCCGGGGCTCCGGTGAGCGCACCCGAGGCACGACGGATGTGATCAGCCAGGATCTTCGGCTCCCGCCGGGACTGAACGCTGTCGTCGAGGTCGTGGCGGGTCAGGATGCGGGTAAGGTCTTCCGCTTCACCCGTGGCAACGTCACCTTCGGTCGTCGTCAAGGCGAGGTCCCCCTGTCGGACGTCGAAGTCAGTCGCCGTCATGCGGTCGTCGAGGTCTTCGGTCGCGAGATGATCTTCCTGCGCGACCTGGGCAGCACCAACGGCACCTATCATAACGGGCGACGGATCTCGGTCTCGAAGCTCCAGTCTGGCGACACGATCGGCTGCGGCAAGACCGTGCTGAAGCTCCAGGTTAGTCGATAGCTGCCTTTTGGGAGACCCTTCGTGGCGAGACGGCTCCCTGTGCTCAGAGCTTGATCTCGGAACGGACGGAGCCCGAATACTTGGCTTCGAGGTTGTCGATGGCTCGGAGCGCTTCATCATCGAGAACGTCGGGTAAGCGCAGGCGCAGCACCAGGTACAGGTCGCCGGGGGCGCCCTTTCGCTGAACGCCCTTGCCGCGGACGCGGAGCCGCTGTCCGTCGGTGGCGCCGGCCGGCACGGTGACGGTGATCTCGCCGGTGGGGGTGGGGACCTCGACCTTGGCGCCCCGCGCTGCCTCGCCGAGGGTGACGGGCAGATCGAGCTCGAGGTTGTGGCCGTCGCGCCGAAGGAGGGGGTGTTCAGGAATGTTCAGTCGGAGGATCAGGTCTCCGGGCTCCCCGTTCCCGCGCGGCTGGCCTCCCTTGCCGCGCAGACGCAAGGTGCCTCCATCGGTGACTCCCGCTGGGATCCGCACCCGTAGATCTTCCGTGTAGCCGCCGGGTCGACCCACGCTGACGGTACTCTCGCCCCCGGTGAACGAGAGCATCGGCGTCAGCTCGAGCACTGCCTGGTGATCCGCGCCGCGTCGGCCTCGACGGGCGCTCGCTCCCGCACCGAACATCGACGAGAGCATGTCGTCGAGATCGATCCCCTCGCCCTCGCCAAAGTCTACGCGAAATCCGGAAAAGCCAGGCCCTCCGGCTCCGGCCCCGCCCGGGATGGGGCCGCCTGTCGATCCGAAGGTGTCGAAGCGCCTTCGCTTCTCGGGATCCTTCAGGGTATCCCAAGCCTGGTTGACCTCCTTGAACTTTCGATCGGCGTCGGGCTCCTTGCTCACATCGGGATGGTAGCGGCGTGCGAGCTTTTTGTAGGCCTTCTTGATGGTGTCGTGCTCCGCGTCTCGCGCTACGCCGAGCACCGTGTACGGGTCCTTCATGGGTCGCTCTTCGTGGATGGGGTAGGGTGGCAGGCCTGCCGGGTGCCCCCGCGGTGGGTGCGGTCAGACACGAGGCGGCCGAGGCCAGCAAAGTGTGTCACTGTCAGTCTACGGACCGAGGGCGTCGCGGCAAGGGGAGGAGAGCGTGGGGCTGATCGACAAGCCCGATCCGGAGCGTCGGGAGCGGTGGGTCGCCGGGGGGCTGTTCTTCTCGACCTGTTGTACCGTGTTCCTGGTCTATGCGATCGGTTGGCAGGGGGAGGCGCCTCTCGAGCTAGCAGGGCGGCGCGCCTTGCTGTTTACCTTATCTTTAATGGGGATCTTGCTGCTTCACGAGCTGGGTCATGTCGCGCTCGCCATGCGCCACGGGTTTCGGATCGGCTGGCCGTGGTTCTTGCCCTTCCCCCTCTTTATCGGGACCTTGGGAGCGGTGATCCGGCTTCGCGAGATCCCGCGGACCCGCACGGGCTTGCTCGAGATGGGCGCGGCGGGTCCCCTGGCGGGCTTGGGGGTCGTGGTGGGGGTGATCGGGCTCCGCGTCTTTCTCGGACCCCTCCATCTTGCAGACGAGAGCGTCGCTCTCGCGACCCCGCTGATCTTCCATCTGGTCCACCTCAGCTTGTTCCAAGGTCTGGCACCCCCGGTCTCGGTCCTGGATCCGCTCGGGTTCGCGGCTTGGATCGGATGTCTGGTGACCGCGATGAACCTCCTGCCGCTGGGCCAGCTCGATGGCGGGCACGTCGTCTCCGCGCTCCTGCCGACATGGACGCGGTGGATCGGCTGGGTCGTCACCATCGCGCTGCTCTTGGGGGGGCTTCTCTGGCCGGGGTGGGCGGTCTGGGCCGTGGCCTTGCACCTGATGGGGGCGCGCCACGCGGTGCCGGTCCGCGATCCGACCGTCCCACCTGATTCGCGCGCCCGCTGGGTCGCCCTGGGAGCGCTCGTCGCGTTCGTGCTGACCTTTACGCCGGTTCCCCTTCGCTTCTCTGGCTGATCTCGCCCAATGCATCCACGTCGAGGTAGTCGAGGTCCGTCCGGCTCCATGCCTGGAGGACGGAGGGGTCCCGAACCACGCGAAGCACGCGTTCCTCATGTACGATCACCTTGCCGTCCGGGGCGCCCTTGATCGAGCGGACTTGGTTGGCGCGCGTATACTGAACCTCGAAGGCGACACCCTCGGGGATGCGCGCGTGAGTGCCGGCGATCTGTGCCGCGGCGAGCAGGGTGTCCAAAGAGGGGCTCTGACCGCGCTGACAGGGGATCAAGACGTGGGCTCCGGGTCGTTCGCGTAGGTGCATCCAGAAGTCGCTGGACCGCGCTCTCTGGAAGGTGAGTCTGCGGTTGCCCGATGCGTTCCGGCCGACCAGGACCTCCTGCCCCCCGTCGGAGACCCAGGTGAACCAAGGTCCTGCGTCCCTTTGGGTGCGCTGCTTTCGACGGTGGGGCACGAGGGTTTCGAGTCGGTCCAGGGTCTGGTCATCGACCTCGTCCAATACGACCAAGGCCGCCTCGAGGCTGCGCGCGCGTCGCTCCACCCGCTCCATGTGCTCCAGCACGCGCTCTCCGGTGCGTTCAAGACGGCGGACCCTCGCGTAGAGCGCCGTGAGATTATCTCCGGGACGTTTGGTGGGGTCCACCTTGAGGAGGAAGCGACGATCCGGATCGAAGGGATCGGGCACCGAGACCTCGGTGTCTCCACGACGGAGCAAGTGGAGAGAAGAGGCCAAGGCGTCGGCGCGCCTCCGCTCGACTTCGACCTGGTCCGCCCTGTCGAGATCGCGCTCGAGCGCCTGCAGAAGCCGCCGATCGCGGCGGAGCTGATCGCCCATCCTGCGACGCAGCTGGGACCTGCGCTCGGTGCGACGGGCCTCGCTCTCGCGCTGCCCAAACCAGCGGGCGGCGGCTTCGTTGACCGTGGCGCGCTCGGGGATGGGAAAGCGGATGGCGAGCGCGCGGGAAGGGAGAGGGGGTGGGGGCGGGAGAGCGGGCAGCTGCGCGGGGGCTGGCCCGTCATAGGCTGCGAGGACCGCTCCGTCGTCGTCGAGGAGCCAGATCCCCCCGCGACGGCCGGTGAGGCGCACATGGAGCCGACCACGACCGAAGATCATGTCCACCACCCGGTCGCCTGGCGTCAGCCGTAGATCGCGGAGTGGACCGTGAAGGTGCGCTCGACATGCGCCTTGAAAGCTGAAGGGGCTTCGGGGGCTGCGAAGCCGGCGCCCCTCGAGGTGTAGTCTCGCGAAAGGGCCGCGGGGTACGATGAGCAAGAAGCGCTCCCCCAGGCCTAGGTAGAGGCGGTCCCGTCGAGGCTGCCACGCCCCGGATACCGGCGTTCCTACGAACGAGGTGAGTTCGGAGACGATCGCTTGGAGCTCTGGCTGGTTCACGGGGTTGGCCTCGCGCAAGGGGATCGCTTATTCGGACGGGGCGCCGGAGTGCACGTGTTGTTCAGCCTATCCATGTTGCTGGCGTCGGTCGCGGGAACCACCTTCGCCGCCGAGCCGATCACCGTGCAGGGCCCGCAGTTTGAGCAGCGTCGCGACGCGGCAGCTCACGCCCAGGCGGCTCGGGCTGCAGGGCTGCGCCCGAGGCTTCAGCGCCGCTTTCATCACGCCGAAGGATGGCGTTGGACGATCGTATTCCAGGGCTTCTCCGATCTGGCCGAAGCCACGGGGACTGCCGAGCGGGCCTCCAGCCTCACGGGGCGCAGCTATGTCGTCTATGGGGTGGAGCCGATCACCGGGCCGAGGCTGGCCGAGCCGATCGAGCTGGATCAGCCCATCGATCCTGTCGCCGTCATGCTTCGAACACGCCGAAACCACGGCCCGATAGACGCCTTGGAGCGCGTGGAGCACGCCACGTCGGTCACCTTCCGATTCATCCGCCGAACACCTGACGGACGAACCATCCACCACGAGTACGTACGCGACGGACGGTATGGGTACCTGAAGTTCTGGCAGCCCGATGTCCCGGGGGCGGGTGGTGAGTTCATCGTGCGCGACGGCCAGGGCTTCTCCGCCACCCCAGATGGCGACCTCTCCGTGCGCGATCTGCACCGCACCAGGGACCGCATCGCCCGCTTCGCTCCGGAACGAGTGCTGCATCCCGTGCTCTTGTTGTCCCGCGCACTGATCGAGCGCCGCGAGCTCGCGTTGGCGACCCCCACCCCGGGGCGCGCGACAGATCTCGAGGTCCTCTACGCCTTCAAGGGGGACCACCTCGCGGGCCCAGCCCGACTGTGGATCGATCCCCACCTCTCCCGCGTGCTCCGCTTCGAGCTCGGCGAGAACGAGCGCGCGGTCATGCGAGAGCTTCGAGGTAGCCTCGGGCACGAGCTGGGTCTGCCGCGGGAGCTGATCACGCGGCGCGGCGGGGTCGAGATCGACCGGATCCAGATCTTGGAACTCTCTGTGACAGATGGGCATAAACCAACATCTTCGGGTGCTCCGGGTCTCCTCGATCCCTGAATCGAGGCACCCGCCTTGACATCGGCGCGCAGTCTTCATAAGGACGGCGGCGCTGCGAATGGGGACTCCGATAGGGTCCCCGACCGGTCATCGCTGGCGTAGCTCAACTGGTAGAGCAGCTGATTTGTAATCAGCAGGTTGTGGGTTCAAGTCCCGTCGCCAGCTCCACCGCGATCTCTGATTCACCAATATCCTTCGGGGGGATGCCCGAGCGGCCAAAGGGAGCGGGCTGTAAACCCGCCGGCTTACGCCTACACTGGTTCGAATCCAGTTCCCCCCACCATTCTCGGGCGGACTTCCGTCCGATTCGTCGAAGGGCAGCCCTGCTGCCTTGACCCGAGCCAGACAGCTTTGCTGTCGCCACGCGGGAATAGCTCAGTTGGAAGAGCATCGGCCTTCCAAGCCGAAGGTCGCGGGTTCGAGCCCCGTTTCCCGCTCCATCGTTGCCCATGTAGCTCAGAGGTAGAGCACCTCCTTGGTAAGGAGGAGGTCACCGGTTCAATTCCGGTCATGGGCTCCATTCGTTACCACCGCACGCGGCCGCAGCCGGCTAAATCCGCCTTAGGGGCGGTTCTTAGGAGACAACATGGGCAAGGAAAAGTTCGAGCGCACGAAGCCGCACATCAACATTGGCACCATCGGCCACGTTGACCACGGCAAGACCACCCTCACCGCAGCGATCACCAAGGTGCTCTCCGCCAAGGGTGGCGGCGCATTCATGGACTACAGCCAGATCGACAAGGCGCCCGAGGAGAAGGCTCGCGGCATCACGATCAACACTTCGCACGTCGAGTACGAGACCGACAACCGGCACTACGCCCACGTCGACTGTCCCGGCCACGCCGACTACATCAAGAACATGATCACCGGCGCGGCCCAGATGGACGGCGCCATCCTGGTGGTCTCCGCCTCCGACGGTCCCATGCCCCAGACCCGTGAGCACGTCCTGCTCGCCCGTCAGGTGCAGGTCCCCTACATCGTCGTCTTCCTCAACAAGGTCGACCAGCTCGACGACGAGGAGCTCCTTGAGCTCGTCGAGATGGAGGTCCGTGACCTTCTCTCCGAGTACGAGTTCCCCGGCGACGACGTGCCTGTCATCAAGGGCTCTGCGCTCAAGGCTCTCGAGGGCGACACCTCCGAGATCGGTGAGCAGGCCATCATCGAGCTCATGCAGGCTGTCGACGACTACATCCCCGAGCCCGAGCGCCTCATTGACCTCCCCTTCCTGATGCCCGTCGAGGACGTCTTCACCATCCAGGGGCGCGGTACCGTCGCCACGGGTCGTGTCGAGCGCGGCAAGGTCACGGTCGGCGAGCAGATCGAGATCGTCGGCATCAAGGACACCGTCACCACCACGGTCACCGGGGTGGAGATGTTCCGCAAGCTCCTCGACGAGGGCCTCGCGGGCGACAACATCGGCGCGCTCCTTCGTGGCGTCAAGCGCGAAGACATCGAGCGTGGCCAGGTGCTCGCCAAGCCCAAGACCGTGAACCCTCACACCAAGTTCACCGCAGAGGTCTACATCCTCAAGAAGGAAGAGGGCGGTCGTCACAAGCCCTTCTTCGCCGGCTACCGTCCGCAGTTCTACTTCCGCACCACCGACGTCACCGGCAGCATCACCCTGCCTGACGGCGTCGAGATGGTCATGCCGGGCGACAACATCACCATGTCGGTCGAGCTGATCACCCCCATCGCCATGGAAGAGAAGCTCCGCTTCGCGATCCGCGAAGGTGGTCGCACGGTCGGCGCTGGTGTCGTCGCCAAGATTCTCGACTGAGCCTCTCGGCTTTGTCACTCGAGGGTGGGCGGGTCTCCCGTCCACCCTTGCGCGTGCTAGCACTCTGTGCTAGAGCGCGTCGCGCTTCGCGCACCCTCACTGGAGTCAGCAGTCATGCGCCATCTGCCTTGGGTCATTCTGTCGATCGCCATCTCGGCGATCCTGACTGCCATGGTTGTGAGCACGGCGCTCCACTCCGCTCTCATGTTCTTCGGCATCGCAGACATTCGGGTGTTGGGGTCCCCCTTGGCGCTCAGCACGGTCATCGCGGTCGTCGTCGGTCTGGCCGGATTCCTCGTCGTACTTCGGACCCGCAAGTACGTCACGTTCATCGACGAGGTCGTCGGTGAGCTGGCCAAGGTCTCGTGGCCCACCCGCGAAGAGACCGTCAAGGCCAGCATCACGGTGGTTGGTACCACCATCTTCACCGCAGCGCTCCTGGCCTCCTACGACTATGTCTTTAAGAACATCGCCGACTATTTCTTGTTCAACCAGAGCTGAACTCCAGCTCTCTGGATCCTGCGCCGGCTCGCGCCGCGCATCTCGTTCACCAACTCCCTGAGGGATCGTTCATGGCCATGCGCTGGTACGCCGTCAATACGTTGTCTGGCTCCGAAGAGCGAGCCCGACAGGCCTTGGAGCAGAGGGTCAAGATGTACGGTCTCGATGACCGCATTCGAACCATCCTCGTGCCTTCCGAGACCGTGATCGATCCGAAGACCAAGCGCAAGGTCACCCGCAGGTTCTTTCCTGGCTATATGCTGGTAGAGATGGAGCTCGACAAGCAGACCCTGCACGTCGTGCAGGACACTCCCAAGATCATCGGCTTCGTGGGTGACAAGCGCAACCCGCCCCCCGTGCCCCAGTCCGAGGTCGAGAAGATCACGGGCATGCTCAAGAAAGACACCGAAGAAGCACCTCGCCCGGTGGTCAACTTCTCGCTTGGCGAAGAGGTCCGGTTGACGGAAGGCCCCTACGCCTCCATGAGCGGCATCGTCGACGAGATCAACGAAGCGCGCGGCAAGCTCAGGGTCACCATCACCATCTTCGGGCGCCCAGTCTCTACCGAGCTCGGCTTCCACCAGGTCGAGAAGATCGCCTGATCACTCGATAACTCTGCACTAAATTTCGAACCGGCTCGGTTCTCCATTCGATCGAGGTTTCGCCATGGCCAAAAAGGTCGTCAACCAAATCAAGCTCCAGATCCCCGCGGGGCAGGCTCGGCCCGCTCCGCCGGTCGGCCCTGCCCTGGGTCAGGCGGGCGTGAACATCAAGCAGTTCTGCGATGAGTTCAACAACCGCACCAAAGAGCAGGCCAAGGACGGCATGGTGATCCCCGTGGTCATCACGGTCTTCAACGATCGGTCCTTCACCTTCATCACCAAGACCCCGCCCGTCGCGGGCCTGCTGCTCAAGGCAGCGGGCATCCAGAAGGGCTCGGGTGAGCCCAACCTGAACAAGGTGGGTACGGTGACCATGGCCCAGGTCGAAGAGATCGCCCGCATCAAGCTTCCTGATCTTAACTGCACCAACCTGGAGTCGGCTGTGAACCAGGTGGTGGGTACTGCGCTCTCGTCGGGAATTATCGTCGAGGGCTAACCTAGACTTGGACCCGTTGGGGGAGGGTGGCCGACGCCCGCTTACCCCGGCCCCAAGAGGGGTGTCCGCGCCTGAAGGCGTGTCCATCCCAAGAGAGGACAGCGTGCCGAATACCGGCAAGCGTTTCCAGGCGATTCGCCAGAAGGTCGATTCCGACCGAAGGTACTCGCTCGACGAAGCGCTAGAGATAATGAAGGAGACAGCCACTGCGAAGTTCGACGAATCCGTCGACATCGCAGTCCGGCTCGGGGTGAACCCCCGCCAGGCGGACCAGATGGTCCGTGGTGCGGTCGCGCTCCCTCATGGCACTGGCAAAGTGATCCGCGTGGCGGTCTTTGCCGAGGGCGATGCCGCCCGTGCCGCCGAGGAAGCTGGCGCTGACTACGTAGGCGGGATGCAGCTCATTCAGAAGATCCAGACCGAAGGCTGGACCGAGTTCGACAAGGCGATCGCCGTTCGCGCGATGATGGCCAAGGTCGGTCGGATCGGCCGGATCCTGGGCCCACGTGGACTCATGCCCAACCCCAAGACTGGGACGGTGGTCGCCCCCGAAGCGGTGGCTGAAGCCGTTCGCGAGGTCAAGGGGGGCCGGATCGACTTCCGAGTCGAGAAGGCAGGCATCGTGCACACGTCGGTCGGCAAGGCGAGCATGACCAACGATCAGCTGCGCGACAATGTTCTCGCATTGATCGGCACCTTGGTTCGGCTCAAGCCTTCGACGGCCAAGGGCGTCTACATGCGCAGCGTCGCGCTCTCCACAACGATGGGTCCGGGCATCCGCCTCGACACCAACGATGTGATCCGCGCTAGCTCCGAACGCCGGTGAGGTGACCGATGAATCGTGAACAAAAAGAAGCTTTCATCGAAGATGTCCGTGAGCAGTTTCTCGCTGCTCCCTTGGTCATCCTCACGGACTGGAAGGGGTCGACCGTCGCCGAGATGGACACGCTGCGCCGCGCTTGCGAGCCGGTGGGCGTCCAGTTCCGCGTGGTCAAGAACACCCTGTGCCGCCGTGCGGTCCAAGGCACCGAGCTCGAGCCGCTCAGTGACCACTTCAAGGGCAACATCGGGGTGTTCTTCGCCGGCGAGGATCCCATCGCCGCCGCCAAGCTCTTCCGTGAGCAGAAGAAAGAGAACGAGAAGTTGATCTGTCGCGTGGGTTTCTTCGAGGGCACGCTCCTCGACGAAAAGGGCGTGGACACGGTCGCTGACCTTCCGTCTCGCGAAGAACTGCTCGTTACCTTGCTTCGTACCATCCAAGAGGGCCCGCGTCGCGTCCTCGGAGTCCTTCAGGGCCCCGCTCGCGACCTGCTCTACCTTCTCAACAACTACGCTGCGAAGCTCGAGGACGCGGGCTGAGCCCGCCGATTCGACTCTTCGTCTCCATCTCATGTCCTAAGGCCCCGTCAGGGCAACCGCCCAAGAGGCGAGGCCACCCATCGGAGGAATCCCATGTCCGTTTCCCAAGATCAAGTTGTCGACTACATCAAGAACCTCAAGCTCTCCGAGGTCAAGGATCTGATCTCGATCCTCGAAGACGAGCTCGGTGTCGAGGCCTCCGCCCCGGTCGCCATCGCTGGCCCCGCGGCGGGCGGCGCGGCTGAGGCTGCCGAAGAGCAGACCGAGTTCGACGTCATCATGACCTCCTTCGGCGCCAAGAAGATCGCCGTCATCAAGGTGGTCCGCGAGCTTACCGGGCTCGGTCTCAAGGAGGCCAAGGCCATGGTCGACGAGGTTCCTGCCAAGGTCAAGGAAGCCATCTCCAAGGAAGAGGCCGACGCTGCTGCGGCCAAGCTCGAGGAAGCCGGCGCCAGCGTCGAGGTCAAGTGATCTCGGCCTTCATGGCCCATCATCCGCTCTGCTCCGGGGTTTACCCGACCGTCTTCGGAGCATCTCTACCGCCATCCGGCGGCTCGCGTGCCCCCTTCGGGGGGCCGCGAGGAGGTCGGTATCGTAGCGGGCTGATCCTGACCGCAACCCTCTCGCGCCTTCATCACCCCTTTCGAGCCCCGCTTCACGGCGCCGTGGCTCACCGAGCCGGTACGCCTCGCTGCGCGCCGGCTTTGGGTGCTTGTGATGGCAATCCGTGCTCCCGCACATCCGCGCCCCTTCGAGGAGTCATCTGATGTCCCAGCTGCTGGCGAACAACTATCGGTTCCGTACTTCCTACGCCAATACCCTGAGCGTCATGGATGTAAGCAATCTCATCGAGATCCAGAAGACCTCGTACGATGCCTTCATTCAGCCAGATACCCCTCCCGCCGACCGGCTCGATACGGGTCTGCAGGCCGTCTTCAAGGGCGTCTTTCCGATTGAAGACTTCCAGAATCAGGCCTCGCTGCAGTTCGTGTCGTATGAGCTCGAGCAGCCCAAGTACGACGTGGACGAGTGTCGTGAGCGCGGCATGACCTACTCCGCCCCGATCAAGGTCACCGTCCGCCTCGTCGTCTGGGACGTCGACGCCGAGAACAACACCCGCAACGTCTCGAACATCAAGGAGCAGCCTGTCTACTTCGGCGAGATCCCTCTGATGACAGAGAACGGAACCTTCATTGTCAACGGCACCGAGCGGGTCATCGTCTCCCAGCTCCATCGGAGCCCCGGCATCTTCTTCGACAGCCAGAGGAGCAAGACGGGCGCGGCCAAGGTGATCTTTACCGCGCGGATTATTCCCAACCGCGGCTCCTGGATCGACTTCGAGTTCGACTCCAAGGACATCCTCTACGTTCGGATCGATCGTCGCCGCAAGCTCCCCGCGACCGTCTTGCTTCGCGCGCTCGGCTATGACACCGAGGCGTTGCTCAACTACTTCTACGACGGGGAGCGCATCTTCCGTACCGACGAGGGCTGGTTCAAAGAGACCACCGCTGACCTGCTCTTCAACCAGAAGGCCAGCGTCGACATCGCGGACGCCGACGGCAAGATCATCGTCAAGAAAGACAAGAAGTTTCTCAAGAACATCCTCCGTAAGATGCGCAAGGCCGACATGCTTCGCACCGAGGTTCGCGAGATCGATGGCCGCGAGCGCGAGGTCGATGTCGGGATCGTACCCATCCGTGAAGAAGACCTCATCGGCAAGATCAGCGCCTACGACGTGGTCGACATGAACAGCGGTCGGATCCTCATCGAGTGCAACGAAGAGCTCACCCAGGAGTCTATTGCCAAGATGTTGGCTCACGGCATCGACGACATTCGGGTGCTGTTTATCGACAACGTCATGGTCGGCTCCTTCCTGCGAGACACGCTCTTGGTCGACAAGATCACCAGCACCGAGGAGGCGGTCATCGAGATCTACCGTCGCCTTCGCTCCGGCGATCCGCCCAGCTACGAGACGGCGTTGCAGCACTTTGAGAACCTCTTCTTCAATGAAGAGCGCTATGACCTCTCGCGCGTCGGGCGTCACAAGCTGAACCATAAGCTTGGCCTGAACGTGCCCCTCGACCAGACCACCCTCACCCGAGACGACATCCTGCAGGTGGTCAAGTACCTGATCGACCTCAAGAACAAGAAGGGCGTTGTCGACGACATCGATCACCTCGGCAACCGCCGGGTGCGCGCCGTCGGCGAGCTCCTCGAGAACGAGTATCGCAAGGGCCTCGATCGCATGGGCAAGGCCATCAAAGAGAAGATGAGCCTCTCGGAGATCGAGTCGCTCATGCCGAACGATCTCATCAACAACAAGCCGGTGTCGGCAGTGATCAAGGAGTTCTTCGGGTCCAGCCAGCTCTCGCAGTTCATGGATCAGACCAACCCGCTTTCTGAGATCACCCACAAGCGGCGACTGTCGGCCCTCGGGCCTGGCGGTCTGACTCGCGAACGTGCTGGCTTCGACGTGCGCGACGTCCATCCTACCCACTATGGCCGGGTGTGCCCGATCGAGACCCCTGAAGGCCCGAACATCGGCCTCATCGCCTCGCTCTCGACCTATGCTCGCGTCAACGAGTTTGGCTTCATCGAGACCCCCTACCGCAAGGTCATCGATGGCAAGGTCCTCGACGAGAAGCCCATCTTCCTCGATGCCATGGACGAAGAGAACAACCCCGATGGCCGCAAGCAGGTCATCGCTCAGGCCGCCGCCAAGCTCGACGAGGCCGGTGCCTACACCGAGGACCTCGTCCCGGCGCGTCGCGACGGGGAGTTCGCCCTCGTCAAGCCCGACGAGGTCACCCTCATGGACGTCTCGCCCAACCAGCTTGTCTCGGTGGCGGCGGCGCTCATCCCCTTCCTTGAGAACGACGACGCCAACCGCGCCCTCATGGGATCGAACATGCAGCGTCAGGCCGTCCCGGTCATCCGTACCGAGGCACCCCTGGTCGGCACGGGCATGGAGCGGGTCGTCGCCCGCGACGCAGGCGTCACCGTGACCTGCCGCCGCGCGGGCATCGTCGAGTCCGTCGACGCGGCCCGGATCGTCGTGAAGACGGATGAGGGTGCGGACGCTGAGATCGGCGCGGACGTCGACATCTACAACCTCACCAAGTTCATGCGGTCCAACCAGAACACCTGCATCAACCAGCGCCCGGTGGTCAAGCCAGGCGACCGGGTGCGTCCCGGCGAGGTCATCGCCGATGGCCCCGCGACCGAGCGTGGTGAGCTCGCGCTCGGCCAGAACATGGTCGTCGCCTTCATGCCTTGGGGTGGGTACAACTTCGAGGACTCCATCCTGCTCAGTGAGCGGCTGACCCGCGAAGACCTCTATACGACCGTCCACATCGAAGAGGTCGAGGTGTCCGCTCGCGACACCAAGCTCGGAAAGGAAGAGATCACGCGCGACATACCCAACGTGGGCGATGAAGCGCTGAAGGATCTCGACGAAGCGGGGATCGTGCGCATCGGCGCCGAGGTCAAGCCCGGCGACATCTTGGTCGGCAAGATCACCCCCAAGGGTGAGACGCAGCTCTCTCCCGAAGAGAAGCTCCTCCGGGCTATCTTCGGTGAGAAGGCCGGCGATGTGCGCGACACCTCTCTCCGGGTGCAGCCCGGCGCTGAAGGGACCGTCATCGGGGCCCAGGTCTTCTCTCGCGAGGGCGTTGAGAAGGACGTCCGCGCTCAGGAGATCGAGGCTGAGGCCGAGCGGGCCGTCCTTCGCGACCGCGAAGAGACCCTTCGGACCATCAAGGAGTCGGCGCTGCGCTCCCTCTATCGGGTGCTCAAGGGTCAGAAGGCGTCGACCACCGTGGCCGACCCCGAGACCAACGAGGAGCTGATCGCGGCGGGAGAGGAGTTCACCGTCGACAAGCTTCGCGCGCTGCCGACCGACCTGTACGACCGCATCGGTGTCGAGGACACGGACAAAGAAGACGAGGTCTGGCGGCTCTCTGACCAGATCCGGGCGAAGGTCGACGAGATCCACCAGCGCTACCAAGCGAAGATCGAGCGCCTCAAGAAGGGCGATGAGCTCCCTCCTGGCGTGATCAAGATGGTCAAGATCTACATCGCCATCAAGCGCAAGCTCTCGGTCGGCGACAAGATGGCGGGTCGTCACGGAAATAAGGGCGTCATCTCGAAGGTCCTTCCCCTCGAAGATATGCCCTACCTCGAAGACGGCACGCCCGTGGACGTCGTGCTCAATCCTCTGGGCGTTCCTTCACGGATGAACGTCGGCCAGATCCTCGAGACCCACTTGGGGTGGGCGGCCCGAGGGATGGGCGTTCGCATCGGTGAGATGCTCGATGAGTACAATCGCGAGCAGAAGGGCAAGCTCGATCACGTGCGCGACTACCTGCGCAAGTGCTTCCGCCGGTCGCCCGAGATCCTCGAATGGCTCGAAAGCGCCGATGACGCCGAACTTCTACGCTTCGCCGATAAGTATCGCGCTGGTGTGCCCGTCGCGACTCCGGTCTTCAGCGGAGTCGAAGAAGAGGAGATCAAGAACGCTCTTGAGATCGCGGGGTACGACCGGGACGGTCAGACCCTGCTCTTCGATGGGCGCACGGGTGAGGCCTTCCGCGAGCGTGTCACCGTCGGCGTCATGTACATGCTCAAGCTGCACCACTTGGTCGACGACAAGATCCACGCGCGATCCATCGGGCCCTACTCGCTGGTCACGCAGCAGCCCCTCGGCGGCAAGGCTCAGTTTGGCGGCCAGCGGCTCGGCGAGATGGAGGTCTGGGCGCTCGAAGCCTATGGCGCCGCCTACGGCCTCCAAGAGTTCCTCACCGTCAAGTCCGACGACGTCGCGGGACGCACGCGAATGTACGAGTCGATTGTCAAGGGCGAGAACGTGCTCGAAGCCGGACTTCCGGAGTCGTTCAACGTGCTCGTCAAGGAGATGCAGGCCCTCGCGCTCGACGTCGAGTTGGTCGAGGACAAGCAAGCTCTCCGTCAGTAGCCCTTTTTTCCTTTCTCGGGTCGCCCCTCCGGGCGGCCCTCGCTGACCTCTGGTCTGCTCTTGCCCCAGGAGATCGCCGTGCGGGAGATCTACAACCTCTACGACAAGCCCAAGAACCCTCTTAACTATGTGGCGGTTCGCATCAGCCTGGCCTCCCCGGAGAAGATCCGGAGTTGGTCCCATGGCGAGGTCAAGAAGCCTGAGACCATCAACTACCGGACCTTCAAGCCCGAGAAAGATGGCCTCTTCTGTGCTCGCATCTTCGGTCCCATCAAGGACTACGAGTGCCTCTGCGGCAAGTACAAGCGCATGAAGTATCGCGGGATCACCTGCGAGAAGTGCGGAGTCGAGGTCATTCAGGCCAAGGTTCGCCGGGAGCGCATGGGTCACATCGACCTCGCGACCCCAGTGGCGCACGTCTGGTTCCTCAAGAGCCTCCCGTCGCGCATCGGCAACCTCCTCGACATCTCGCTCAAGGACCTCGAGAAGGTGCTCTACTGCGAGAGCTACATCGTCACCGATCCTGGCGAGACCTCGCTTGAGAAAGGTCAGATCCTCTCGGAAGAAGACTATGACGAGATGCTCCAGACCTTCGGTTACGGGTCCTTTGAGGTCGGCATGGGCGGTCATGTCGTCCGTGACCTGCTCGGGGACCTCGACGTGGTCGCGCTCGCCGATCAACTCCGTACCGAGATGAAAGAGACCACCTCCGCTGCGCAGCGTCGGAAGTTCGCCAAACGTCTGAAGATCGTCGAGGCCTTCCGGGACTCTGGGAACAGCCCCGAGCACATGATGCTCGAGGTCATCCCTGTCCTTCCCCCGGACCTCCGGCCGCTCGTGCCCCTCGATGGGGGCCGCTTCGCCACGTCGGACCTTAACGATCTCTATCGGCGCGTGATTAACCGGAACAACCGGCTCACCCGGCTGGTGGATCTGAACGCACCCGAGATCATCATCCGAAACGAGAAGCGCATGCTTCAAGAGTCGGTCGATGCGCTCTTCGACAACGGGCGGCGCGGCAAGGTCTTCTCGGGCCCCAACAAGCGCCCGCTGCGGTCGCTCTCCGATATGCTCAAGGGCAAGCAAGGCCGCTTCCGGCAGAACCTCCTGGGTAAGCGGGTCGACTACTCCGGCCGCTCGGTGATCGTGGTCGGGCCGGACCTGCGCTTGCACCAGTGCGGCCTTCCCAAGAAGATGGCCCTCGAGCTCTTCAAGCCCTTCATCTACAATAAGCTCGAAGAGCGCGGTCTGGTCACCACGATCAAGGCCGCCAAGAAGATGGTTGAGAAGGAGCGTGAGGAGGTCTGGGACATCCTCGAGGAGGTCATCAAGGAACACCCGGTCATGCTCAACCGGGCACCGACCCTTCACCGTCTGGGCATTCAGGCTTTCGAGCCTGTGCTGATCGAGGGCGGAGCCATCCGGTTGCACCCGTTGGTCTGTACCGCCTTCAACGCCGACTTCGACGGCGACCAGATGGCGGTGCACCTCCCGCTCTCCATCGAGGCACAGATCGAAGCTCGGGTGCTCATGATGTCGACCAACAACATCCTGAGCCCCGCGAGCGGTCGGCCCATCATCCAGCCTTCACAGGACGTCGTCCTCGGCGCCTACTACATGACCCGCGAGCGCAAGTTCGGTCGTGGGGAAGGTCGCGAGTTCAGCGGGCCGGACGAGGTGGTGGTCGCCTACGACAGTCACGAGGTGGATCTACACACCCGCGTCAAGGTCCGTATGCCGAGCCGTCCGCTCGAGCAGCGTCTCACCGAGACCCTCCCTGACCTCAAAGACGCGCACCTTGTGGTAGGCGTCGACATCGGAGGGCGCTCCGAGATTTGGCATGCCCACCGCGGGCAGGTCGACCGTCGCGTGAGCGGTGGTGAACTGGTCAACCTGGGTGAGTTCGCGGCTCTCGGCGGTGATGCCTGGGGCTCTGTCGCGGGTGGTGCTCAGGCCGATCTATCTCTCCTCGACGATCAGGCCACGGTGGTGCTCGATCTGGCCCATCTCGAGGGGAAGAACCCTGCCGCCTTCCAGGGTCGTGAGGACGGCATCGGCCCGCTCGCGGGCGCGGTCGGCGAGGAGCGCTTCGTCTTCGCCGCCGGCAACCTCCTGGCGCTCGCCGAAGGGAGCGCGGAGCCGCACGCCGCCTTCCCGATGAAGGGGGTCAAGGTCACCGAGGAAGAGCTCGACGGGCTCCACGTCTGGGTCTACGAGCTTCCCGAAGTTCGTGGCACCACCCGGGTCATCGCGACGATTAATCCGTTGCTTCCCAATGATGGGGGTCGTATCCACTTCGACGCTCGCTTGAACACCTCGCGGCGCATGGCGCAGCTTCGGTCGGCCCTCGCGTGGCTTCGCGCGCAGCATGGTGACAACCTTACGATGGTCGTCGCCCCCGCCGGTTACTTCGGTTTCAAGAACCGCATCCCTGTGTGGACCGAGGACTCCGATGAGAACGTGGTCGAGGGGCGGGGCGAGCTCGTCGACACCACTGTCGGTCGTGTCCTGTTCTACCAGATCGTGCCGCGGGAACTTCCCTTCCACCTCGTCGATCGCCCTATGTCCAAGAAGGCTCTTGGCGAGATCATCGACCGTTGCTACCGCAAAGCTGGCGCCAAGGCTACCGTGCTCTTCGCCGACGGCCTGATGCAGCTCGGCTTCCGCATGGCCGCCGAGGCTGGGGTGTCGATCTGTCTGGATGACATGAAGATCCCCGACAGCAAGCAGTCGATGCTCGACGCCGCGCACGGCGAGGTTCAAGAGACCGAGACCCAGTACAGCGAAGGCCTGATCACGCCGCGCGAGAAGTACAATAAGGTGGTCGACATCTGGTCCAAGGTCACCGCCCAGCTCTCCGAGGAGCTGCTCAGCAGCATCTCGACCGAGGTCGTCCACGGCCCCAACGGCGAGAGCGCCGAGCAAGACAGCTTCAACTCCGTCTTCATGATGGTCGACTCGGGCGCTCGTGGCTCGCCTACTCAGGTGCGTCAGCTCGCCGGGATGCGCGGCCTGATGGCCAAGCCGTCGGGTGAGATCATCGAGACCCCTATTACCGCGAACTTCCGTGAGGGGCTGTCGGTCCTTCAATACTTCACGTCCACCCACGGTGCGCGAAAGGGTCTAGCCGACACTGCCCTGAAGACTGCGAACTCTGGTTATCTGACCCGGCGCCTGGTCGACGTGGTCCAAGACACCATCGTCACGGCGATCGACTGTGGCACCACCGAAGGTCTCGAGATCCAATCCTTGATCGAGGGGGGCGAGATCATCGAGCACCTCGGCGAGCGGGTCCTGGGCCGGGTCGCGGCCGAGGACGTTCTCGATCCCTACTCCGACGAGATCCTCGTCACTCGCGGCGAGCTCCTCGACGAGCGAGCGGTCGAGCGGGTCGTGCAGGCGGGCGTTGAGCGCATCAAGATCCGCTCGGTCCTCACTTGCGAGATGCGCTGGGGCGTATGCTCCAAGTGCTACGGGCGTGACCTCGCGCGCGGCAACCTCGTCAACATCGGTGAGGCTGTGGGCGTCATCGCCGCGCAGTCCATCGGTGAGCCGGGGACGCAGCTCACGATGCGTACCTTCCACATTGGGGGTACGGCGACCTCCAAGGTGGCGGAGTCCACCCTCGAGCTTCGCACCACCGGCACCCTGCGCTACTCCGAGACGCTGATTACCGCGTTGAACCGGAATGGCGAGATCGTGGTCATGTCCCGCAACGGCGAGGTCACAGTCGAAGACGCGAAGGGTCGGGAGCGCGAGCGCTACGCGGTGCCTTACGGTGCCACCCTGCTGGTCGAAGATGGCAAGAAGGTCGCAGCGAAGATGAAGATCGCGCAGTGGGACCCGTTCAACATGCCGATCCTCAGCACCATGGATGGCGAAGCCATCTTCGAGGATCTCGTGGATGGCAAATCCGTTCGCGAGGACGTCGACGTCACGGGCATCGCGCGGCTGGTCATCACCGACTTCAAGAACACGGATCTCAAACCGCGTGTCGTCATTCAAGATGAGACAGGCCACACTCAGCGGTACTTCCTGCCGGTGAACGCCTACGTCATGGCGAAGTCGGGCTCGCAGATCAAGGTGGGCGATGTCCTGGCCAAGATCCCTCGCGAGACCACCAAGACCAAGGACATCACGGGTGGTCTGCCCCGAGTGGCTGAGCTCTTCGAAGCGCGCAAGCCCAAGGAGGTCGCAATCATCACCGAGATCGACGGTACGGTCTCGTTTGGCAAGGACACGAAGGGCAAACGTCGCGTGGTGGTCACCACCGAGGAAGGCCTGTCCGAGGAGTACCTCATCCCCAAGGGCAAGAACATCACCGTCAACGAAGGGGACTTCGTTCGCGCGGGAGAAGCCCTCATGGATGGTGCGGCCAACCCGCACGACATCCTGAAGATCCAGGGTGAGGAGGCGCTCGCGCGCTACCTGCTCGACGAGATCCAGGAGGTCTACCGCCTGCAGGGTGTCAAGATCAACGACAAGCACATCGAGGTCATCGTGCGTCAGATGCTGCGGCGGGTTCGGGTGCGCAAGGTTGGTGACACCGACTTCTTGGTGGACGAGGTGGTGGACAAGCATCGCTTCGACGAGGTCAACCGCCACATCATCGCCATGGGCGGTATCCCGGCGGACAAGGAGCCCCTGCTCCTCGGTATCACCAAGGCCAGTCTGTCAACGGACTCCTTCCTCTCGGCGGCCTCCTTCCAAGAGACCACCCGCGTGCTTACGGAGGCGGCCATCAAGGGCCAGGTCGACGAGCTGCGGGGCTGCAAAGAGAACGTGATCATGGGCCGACTGATCCCGGCTGGCACGGGCTTCGCTGCCTACAGCAAGCTGGGCATGAGTTTCCTCGATAAGTCCGAAGCGGACTCCGAGGCGCTCTAGACAGGATCCGCCCCCTTCTCTCTAGGCTGTTCCAGAGGGGAGGGGCCACACCCGCGCTCCGCTGCAGGGCGGATCGCCCGCGAGGGCTTGACAGGAGGCTCTCGCATCTATAAACCGCAGCGTCGCCGACGGAGCCGGGCTGCTCCGACGGACACAGAGGATTTCGTATGCCGACCATCAACCAGCTTATCCGCAAGGGCCGCAAGCGCGTTCACAAAAAGTCGACCGCGCCCGCCCTCAAGGGCTCGCCTCAGAAGCGCGGGGTCTGCACCCGCGTGTACGCGACCACCCCCAAGAAGCCGAACTCAGCGCTCCGTAAGGTCGCGCGCGTCCGGCTGACCAATGGGATCGAGGTTACGTCGTACATCCCTGGTGAGGGCCACAACCTTCAAGAGCACAGCTCGGTGCTGATCCGTGGCGGCCGCGTCAAGGACCTTCCCGGCGTGCGCTACCACATCATTCGCGGCACCCTCGACAGCCAGGGTGTCAATGCTCGCCGCCAGCGCCGCTCCAAGTACGGCGCTAAGCGTCCGAAGAAGTAGGAACGTACCATGCCTCGTCGTCGCGAAGTACCCAAGCGTCAGATCCTGCCGGATCCCCGCTACAACGACCTCCTGGTCGCCAAGTTCATGAACGTGCTCATGCTTGATGGCAAGAAGGCCGTAGCCGAGAAGATCGTCTACGGTGCCTTCGACATCGTCGAAGAGCGCACCAAAGAGGATCCCCTCCTCTTGTTCCGCAAGGCGGTCGAGAACGTCGAGCCGGTGGTCGAGGTCAAGAGCCGCCGGGTGGGTGGCTCGACCTACCAGGTTCCGGTCGAGGTTCGCCCCTCGCGTCGTACCGCGCTCGCGATCCGCTGGATCATTCAGCACGCGCGCAACCGCGGCGGCAAAACCATGAACGACAAGCTCGCCAACGAGCTCATCGAAGCCTCGCACCAGCGAGGCGGCGCGGTCAAGAAGAAGGACGACGTCCATCGCATGGCCGAAGCCAACAAGGCCTTCTCGCATTACCGCTGGTAGGCTGCTCGGCAGCGTCGCTGCCACCCTTCACTCGTATACGTAGCGGAAAGGCGCACAACGAGGCGCTCTGGCCGCCCAGGGGCCTCTCCGGGCCATCTCTCGCTGTCCGCGCTCTGCGGGCCGCACCCTCTCGACTCTGACCTGATTGCAGGTCCCCGAGGTTACCATGTCGTCGAGCAACAAGATCAGAATCCGACTCAAGGCGTACGACCACAAGCTTCTCGACAAGTCTGCGCGAGAGATCGTCGAGACCGCCAAGCGGACCGGCGTCGATATTCGCGGCCCGTTCCCGCTTCCTACCACCATCAACCGGTGGACGGTGCTCCGTGGTCCCCACGTCGACAAGAAGTCGCGTGAGCAGTTCGAGCGCCGTACCCATCACCGTCTGCTCGACATCCTCGAGCCCACCCAAGCCACGGTCGACGCGCTCATGAAGCTCGACCTGTCTGCGGGTGTGCACGTCGACATCGACCTGTCCTAGAGCAGCGCGGAGGATCCCATGCCGACCATCGACGTCTACAACAAGAACCGCGAGAAGGTCTCGGAGCTCAACCTCAGCGATGAGGTCTTTGGAGCACCAATCCGCGAAGACCTCATCCACGCCGTCGTGCGCTATCAGCGTGCCAAGGCTCGCCAAGGGACCCACAAGGTCAAGGGGCGCGCCGAGGTTCGTGGTGGTGGCCGCAAGCCCTGGAAGCAGAAGGGTACGGGACGTGCGCGTCAAGGCACCATTCGCGCCCCCCAGTGGCGGGGCGGTGGCGTGGTGCACGGCCCTACGCCTCGTAGCTACGCCTTCAAGCTCAACAAGAAGGTCCGGCGCGCCGCCCTCCGAGGGGCGCTCTCGCAGCGGGTCTCGACCGGGGCCATCATCGTGCTCGACGAGCTCGACCTCCCCGAGATCAAGACTCGCCAAGTAGCGGACCTGCTCAAGACCTTCGAGGTCAAGGACGCGCTCCTCGTGCTCCCCGAGAAGAACGACAATGTTCAGCTCAGCGCGCGGAACCTGCCCAACGTCACCACCCTCCTCGTCGAGGGCGTCAACGTGCGCGATGTCTTGCATCGCGGCAATCTCATCTTGACCCGAGCCGCCATCGAGGCGCTCGCTCAACGTCTCGGGGGCTGACATGGAACTCAAAGACATCCTGGTGCGTCCCATCGTCACCGAGAAGACCACGGTCCACCTTGGGAACGACAATACCTATGCCTTCGAGGTCAACCTCAAGGCCAATAAGAATCAGGTCAAGCACGCGATCGAGCAGTACTACGGCGTGTCAGTCGCCGACGTGCGCACGCTCGTCATGCGCGGAAAGGTCAAGCGGTTTGGGCGCCATCACTCTAAGCGCTCCAACTGGAAGAAGGCCTACGTGACCCTCGCCGACGGCGAGTCCATCAACATCTTCGAGGCCTGAGGTACGTCATGGGCAACAAGAAGTACAAGCCGACCTCCGCTGGCCGCCGCGGCATGACCGTGTCGGACTTCGCAGAGATCACGACCAGCAAGCCGGAGCGTTCGCTCCTGGCGCCTGCGCCGAAGTCTGGCGGCCGGAACAACCGGGGCCGGATCACGGTGCGGCACCGGGGCGGCGGGCATAAGCGGCGCTATCGCATCATCGACTTCCGCCGCGACAAAGAGAACGTCCCGGGTAAGGTTGCGACGATCGAGTACGATCCCAACCGATCCGCGCGCATCGCGCTCATCCACTTTGCAGATGGCGAGAAGCGTTACATCTTGCACCCCTTGGGGCTCGAAGTCGGGGATACCGTCATCACCCAAGATGGTGCCGATGTGAAGCCCGGCAACGCGATGCGGTTGCGTGCCATCCCGCTCGGGACCTGGGTCCACAACGTCGAGCTCACCCACGGGCGGGGCGGACAGCTCTGTCGCTCGGCGGGCTCCTACGCGCAGGTCATGGCCAAGGAAGGGAAGTACGTGCTTCTCCGCCTTCCGTCCGGTGAGCTTCGTCAGGTCTTCGCCGAGAACCGCGCGACTATCGGCCAGGTGGGCAACACCTCGCACGAGAACGTGGTGGTCGGGAAGGCTGGCCGGACCCGCTGGAAGGGGATTCGCCCCACGGTTCGAGGCACGGCCATGAACCCGGTCGACCACCCCCATGGTGGTGGTGAGGGCCGGTCCAAGGGGCGCCACCCGGTGACCCCATGGGGCAAGCCCACGAAGGGCTACCGCACCCGCAACAAGCGGAAGGGTTCCTCCCGCTTCATCGTCAAGCGTCGTAACTAAGAGGAGGTTCCACAATGGCGCGTTCTATTTACAAGGGCCCGTTCGTCGACCCCTCTCTTCGCAAGAAGGTGGTGCGGGCGCGCGAGGCTGATAGTCACAAGGTCATCAAGACCTGGAGTCGCCGGTCCACGATCGTCCCCGACATGATCGGGCTCACGTTTGCAGTTCACAACGGAAGGCAGTTCATCCCGGTCTATGTGACCGAGCAGATGATCGGTCACAAGCTTGGCGAATTCGCTCCCACGCGCACCTTCAAGGGGCACGCTGCGGATCGAAAGGCCAAGCGGTAGAGGCCAAGTCATGATCAGCAATGCAAAGCTCAAGTTCGCTCGCGTCTCGGCACAGAAGGCTCGCCTGGTGGCGGATCTCGTCCGTGGTCGCCAAGTGCCCGAGGCCATCGAGGTCCTGACGTTCACGCAGAAGAAGTCTGCGCCGATGATCAAGAAGTTGGTCGAGTCGGCGGTCGCCAATGCGGAGCAGAAGGCCAGTCGCGATGGCGATCCCATCGACATCGACGACCTCTTCATCGAGAGCATTACCGTCGATCAGGGCCCGAGCCTGCGGCGTTTCCGCCCGCGTGCTCAAGGGCGTGCGACCCGAATTCTCAAGAAGACCAGCCATATCAGCGTCGTACTCGGCGAGCGGTGAGGACACCATGGGACAAAAGATCAATCCAATCGGCTTCCGCGTAGGGGTTACCCGCGACTGGGACTCCAAGTGGTTCGCCGAGAAAGACTATAGCCGGTTCCTCGAGGAAGACCTCAAGATCCGCAAGCATGTTCACGACAAGCTCAAGAGCGCCGGGGTGTCCCGTGTCGTGATCGAGCGCGCGGCGAACAAGGCCAAAGTCTTTGTTCATGCAGCGAAGCCGGGAATCATTCTCGGCAAGCGCACCTCGGGACTGGACCAGCTTCGGGCTGAGCTGCAAGAGCTCGTCTCGACCGATGTCTACGTGACCGTCATGGAAGTTCGCAAGGTCGACACCGACGCGGTCCTGGTCGCCGAGAACATCGCGCAGCAGCTCGTCAAGCGCGTGAGCTTCCGCCGCGCCATGAAGAAGGCGCTCCAGCAAGCGCGACGTGGTGGCGCGAAGGGCATCAAGGTTATGTGTGCGGGCCGACTCGGCGGAGCAGAGATGTCCCGTACCGAGTGGTACCACGAGGGCCGCGTGCCCCTGCACACTCTCCGTGCAGATGTTGACTACGGCCTTGCAGAGGCCAAGACGACCTACGGCGTCATCGGCGTCAAGGTCTGGATCTTCAAGGGTGAGATCATGCCCGGCGAACAACGCCAGGGCTGACCCAAAGGGAGTAAACCATGCTTTCGCCAAAGCGCGTTCGGCACCGTAAAGTCCAGAAGGGCCGTATGAAGGGCCTGGCCTATCGTGGCAGTGATGTCTCGTTCGGCGACTTCGGGCTTCAGGCCACCACCTGTGGCCGTGTCACGAGTCGGCAGATCGAGGCTGCGCGTATCGCCATGACCCGTCACGTAAAGCGTGGTGGTAAGGTCTGGATCCGCGTCTTCCCCGACAAGCCGATTTCTAAGAAGCCCGCTGAGACCCGGATGGGTAAAGGCAAGAGCGGCCCAGATCACTGGGTCGCCGTCGTCAAGCCAGGCCGGATCCTCTACGAACTCGACGGCGTGCCCGAAGACGTGGCGCGAGAGGCCTTCCGCCTCGCGGGCCACAAGCTCGCTGTCAGGACTCGCTTCGTCAAGCGCGGCGAGGAGGTGCTGTAATGGCCGAGACTATCAAGTCCATGTCCGATGAGTCGCTGACCCATCGCCTCGTCGAGGCGGAGCGTGAGCTGGTTCATCGCCGGTTCGCGCACAGCCAGGGCGCGCTCGAGAACACCGCCTCCTTGAGGGAGCTCCGCAAGGAGATCGCTCGCATCAAGACCGAGGCGGGTCGTCGGGAGTCGCAGCAGGGCCTCCCCCGCGACGCGATCTTTAACAAGTACCGTAAAACCCTCGGTAAGAGTCAGCCCAAGGCCGCCTCTGAAGAGTCCAAGGGTGGCTTCTTGCAAGGGATCGTTGACAAGCTGACCGGCAACGAGTAAGAGGCGGGGCCGGCGCAAGTCGGTCTCAGGTGGCACTGGCCGCTTCATGCGGCGAGTGCTGGCACGAGCCATGTCGTGGAGCGTCCTGCCTCGGTAGGAGACCTCTGCGCTATCACTTTCCGAACCGAATCGAGCCGCTCCGCTGGAGTGGTACAACGAGAGGGTCCAATGGCGACCGAAGAAAGCAACAGCGGCCGTCGTGTGCTCGTAGGGCGCGTTGTTTCCGACAAGATGGACAAGACGGTCACCGTCGAGGTCACGCGTCGGATCAAGCACGCGCGCTACCACAAGTACATTACCCGTCGAAAGAACTATAAGGCCCATGATGCCGAGAATGCCTGTAAGGTCGATGATACTGTCGTCATTCAGGAATCCCGTCCTCTCTCCCGCACCAAGCGGTGGGTCGTCATCGAGCGTCGCGCCACCTGAGCTGCGCTGACCTCTCCGCAGGAGTTTCGTCATGATTCAGACTGAAAGCGTGCTCGATGTAGCCGACAACTCCGGGGCCAAGCGCGTCAAGTGCGTCAAGGTTCTCGGGGGTTCCAAGCGTAAGTACGCTGGGATCGGTGATGTGATCGTCGTCTCCATCAAGGATGCGGCGCCGAACGGCAAGGTCAAGAAGGGTCAGGTAGCCCGCGCCGTCATCGTGAGGACCCGCAAGGAAGTCCGTCGCGTCGATGGCAGCTACATCCGTTTCGACACCAACAGTGCCGTACTCGTAGACAAGGAGAACGAGCCCATCGGAACCCGTATTTTCGGGCCGGTGGCGCGCGAGCTCCGCGGCAAGAACTTCATGCGCATCGTCTCGCTGGCGCCTGAGGTCCTGTAGGACCTGGAGGAAGAGATGTCCAAGGCCAAGAGCCGCATCCGCTCAGGTGACACCGTCGTGGTCGTCGCCGGCAAGTATAAAGGAACCCGCGGCAAGGTGCTGCGCGTCATGCCCGACGATGCCAAGGTGGTCGTCGAAGGTGTGCATCGCGTCAAGCGCCACCAGAAGCCCGTCGGCGATCAGCCAGGCGGAATCATCGAGAAGGAAATGCCCTTCTCGATCTCGAATGTCGCGTTGTGGATTGGTGGAACCGACGGCCGAAAGGTCAAGGTCGGCTTCGAGATCCGCGATGGCAAGAAGATCCGCGTCGATCGAAAGACCGGCGCACCGATCGACAACGTGTGAGGCAGACAATGGAAGGATACAGCCCACGGATCAAGGCGTTGTACCGCGAGCAGGTCGCCCCGCGTATGCTCGAGGAGTTCAGCTACTCCAACGTCATGCAGGTCCCCCGTCTCTCCAAGATCGTGGTCAACACCTCGATCAAGGACGCTATCCAGAACGTCAAGCTTCTGGAGAAGGCCGCCGAGGAGCTCACGCTCATCACGGGGCAGAAGGCGGTCATCACCCGTGCTCGTCGCTCGATCGCGGGCTTCCGTCTGCGTGAGGGCATGCCCATTGGGGCGCGAGTGACCTTGCGGAATGACCACATGTGGGAGTTCTTCGACCGTCTCGTCACGGTCGCGATCCCACGTATTCGTGACTTTCGCGGCGTGAACCCCAAGGCCTTCGACGGCCGCGGCAACTACTCTCTCGGTATTACCGAGCAGATCGTCTTTCCAGAGATTGAGTACGACAAGGTACAGCGGATCACTGGTATGAACATCGCGTTCGTTACGACGGCGCAATCCGACGAGGAAGGCCGAGCCCTCCTCAAGCACCTCGGGATGCCCTTTGCGTCCTGAGCGCGAGACGTTCCAACGCCCGGCTTTGGCCGGCGCGCCTAGCGGAGAATTTCCATGGGTATGACCGACCCCGTAGCGGACATGCTGACGCGAATCAGGAACGGCCAGATGGCTGGTCACGCTCGCGTGACCATCCCGCGTTCCAACCTCAAGTCAGCCATCGTTCGTATTCTTAAGAGCGAAGGTTTCATCAAGGACTTCGTCGAGGTTCCTGGCCGTGTCAACGGCCGGATTACCGTCGAGCTGAAGTACGACGAGGACAGCCAAGGCATCATTCGCGGTATCGACCGCGTCAGTAAGCCTGGTCGTCGCGTCTACGTCGGCAAGGACGACATTCCGCGCGTGCGGAACGGTCTCGGCGTCGCAATCCTCACCACCCCGCGCGGGGTCATCACCGACCATCAGGCTCGAGAAGCCGGTGTGGGCGGTGAGATCCTGTGCAAGGTCTGGTGATCGGAGGACCCCATGTCTCGTATCGGACGCCTTCCCATTCCAGTGCCCTCGGGCGTGACCGTCAAGATCGACGGAGACACGGTCGTGGTCAAGGGTCCCAAGGGCGAGCTCAGCTCCAATCTGCCCGAGTATACCGACGCTGCCGTCGAGGGCTCTGAGATCCTCATCACCCGTTCTAGCGATCTGCGTCAGGCTCGCGCCAACCATGGGCTGGCCCGCGCGTTGATCAACAACATGGTGGTTGGGGTGTCTCAGGGCTTTCAGAAGTCGCTCGAGGTGATCGGCATCGGCTACCGTGCCGACGTCAAGGGCAACCAGTTGGTTCTCAATCTCGGCTATTCTCACCTTGTGGAGTATCCTATCCCCGACGGCATCTCGATCTCGGTCGACAAGCAGAACAAGGTCACCGTGGAAGGGATCGACAAGCAACAGGTCGGGCAGGTCGCGGCGGTCATCCGGGGCTTCCGCAAGCCTGATCATTATAAGGGCAAGGGTGTTCGCTACAGCGGCGAGCACGTTCGGCTCAAGGCCGGCAAGTCCGCCTAGTAGGAGTTCGTCATGGGTAAGGTCAACACCTCTCGGCTTGGCCGCATTCGTCGTAAGAAGCACATCCGCAAGTCTGTCGTCGGCACCGCCGAGCGGCCGCGGCTCTGCGTCTTCCGGAGTGCCAAGCACATCTACGCACAGATCATCGACGATGACAGCGGCGTGACCTTGGCTTCCGCCTCCTCGCTGAGCCCAGAGCTCCGGAGCGAGGTGTCGGGTGGCAACAAGGGCGGCGCCGAGGTCGTCGGCCGCAAGCTCGCTGAGCTTGCGAAGGCGAAGGGCGTGGAGCACGTCGTCTTCGATCGTAATGGATATCGGTACCATGGCCGCGTCGCTGCGCTCGCAGACGGCGCCCGTGAAGCCGGCCTGAAGTTCTAGGCTGCACCACAGCCGGAGGAATCATGAGCAAGATGAACCGTAGCCGTCGCCAGCGTGACGAGGAAGATTCCTCCCACGTCGAGAAGGTGATCTACATCAATCGGGTCGCCAAAGTCGTCAAGGGTGGCCGCCGTTTCAGCTTCTCGGCCATCGTGGTGGTCGGGGATCTGCAGGGGTCCGTCGGGTTTGGCTTCGGCAAGGCCAACGAGGTTCCTGAGGCGATCCGCAAGGCGACGGAGAAGGCCCGCCGGAACATGAAGGAGTATCCCCTCGTCGGCTCGACCATCTCACACGAGATCGAAGGCCACTACGGCGCAGGGCATGTGCTCCTCAAGCCGGCCTCTCCGGGTACCGGCGTTATCGCGGGTCCTGCCGTACGCGCCATCATGGACAGCCTCGGTGTCGCCGATGTGCTGACCAAGAGCCTTGGTAGCAGCAACCCGCACAACATGGTTCGCGCCACCTTCGATGCGCTCGATCGCCTCGAGTCGGCCGAACAGTATGCGATCCGCACCGGCAAGGACCTCGACGAGGTCAAAGCGAACTACACCGTTCGCATCCAGCCGGTCGGCTAAGGGAGAACATCGTGTCCAGCCACATCAAGGTGACCCTCCGACACAGCGCCATCGGCCGACCCGCGCGTCAGCTCGAGACCATCAAGGGGCTCGGACTGCGCAAGATCGGCTCTTCGCGCGTGCTCGAGAACACACCGGCCGTCCGCGGCATGGTCAAAAAGATCCTCCACCTCGTGGAGGTTGAAGAGGTGAAACATGGCTGACGAGCTCTCCAAGCTCAAGGTCCTCCCTTGGGAGTCTAACTCCAACGGCAAGCGCAAGCAGCGGACCCGCTTGGGTCGTGGCGAGGGCTCTGGCAAGGGTACGACCGCGGGTCGTGGTCAGAAGGGCCAGATGTCCCGCTCCGGTTCCGGTCGTCGCTGGGGCTTCGAGGGTGGACAGATGCCGCTGCATCGCCGCCTTCCCAAGAAGGGCTTCACCAACATCTTCGCGAAGGACTTCGAGGTCCTCAACGTCAGCAAGCTCGCTGGCTTGGCTGCTGGCTCGGTGGTCACCGCCGAGACGCTGCGCGAGGCGGGCATCATCAGCCGGATCGGCAAGGATGGCGTCAAGGTTCTTGGTGGCGGTGACCTCGAGGTTGCCCTTCATGTTCGCGTGGCCAAGCTTAGCGCCTCCGCCGCCGAGAAGATCGTCGCGGCTGGCGGCACCATCGAGGGCGACCTGCCTTAGCAAGGCCGCCTGGCGCACTCGGAGTATCCGTGGCGAACATCTTTAGCCGCATCTGGGAGATGAAGGACCTTCGAAATCGGGTCCTATTCACCCTCGCGATGCTGGGTGTCTACCGCCTCGGCATCTTTGTGCCGGTCCCAGGGGTCAACCGCGAAGAGCTGGGCAAGTTCTTTGCGGGTCAGTCCGATACGCTCTTTGGACTGTACGACATGTTCTCGGGTGGAGCGCTGATGCAGTTCAGCGTGTTCGTGCTGGGGATCATGCCGTACATCACGGCCTCCATCATCATGCAGCTCATGGGGCGCATGGTGCCCACCCTTGAGCGCATCCAGAAGGAAGGGCAGCAGGGTCGGAACCGTATGACCCAATACACCCGCTACCTCACCATCGCCATTGCTGTTGTGCAGTCCTACGGGATGGCCTTCGCGCTGGAGCAGATGAGTGGGCAGGGCGGGAGTATCGTCATCCAGCCCGGCTGGGGGTTCCGTCTCATGACCGTGCTCACGGTCACGGCGGGCTCCTGCTTCCTCATGTGGCTAGGTGAGCAGATGTCGGAGCGTGGAGTCGGTAACGGCGCCTCAATCCTCATCACTGCTGGCATCATCGCCACCTTCCCGAGCGACGTCTTCGCCGTCTTCCGGCTCGTCGGCCTTGGGGAGATGAATTTGCTGCAGGCGGTCTTGTTGTTCGCATTCCTCTTCGCGGTCGTCATGGCGATCGTCTTCGTGGAGCGAGGTCAGCGCAGGGTTCCGCTGCAGTACGCCAAGCGGGTGCTCGGGCGCCGAGTCTACCAGGGCGAGACCACCTATCTTCCCCTCAAGGTGAACATCTCGGGGGTCATTCCCCCGATCTTTGCGAGCTCTCTGCTGATGCTCCCCAGCACGGTGGGGGCGTTCGCAGACATCCCCTTCCTCGACTGGCTGTCCGGTCAGTTCTTCCCCGGAAGTTGGCTGTATAACGTCACCTTTGGTGCGCTGGTCATCTTCTTCGCCTTCTTCTACACCGCGATCACCTTCAGCCCGGTCGACGTGGCGGAGAACCTCAAGAAGCAGGCGGCGTTCATCCCGAGGGTTCGCCCTGGCAGCGAAACCATCGACTACCTCGACTGGTTGCTCACGCGCCTGACAACCGGCGGCGCGGTCTACCTGGCGGTCGTCTGTGTGGCACCCACCATTCTTGCGTCGCAGACGGGGCTCAACATCTTCTTCAACTTCGGAGGAACGGGTGTGCTCATTCTGGTTGGCGTCTCGCTCGACACGGTCGCCCAGATCGAAGCTAAACTCGCCGAGAAAGAGTACGATGCGAGCAACCCGGGTCCTGGGGGCGGCAAGAAGGCGCGGGGGCGCCGTCGTCGCGCAGGCGGCCAGGCGGGGATGTTCTGAGTTCGGACCTGCGAGCCCCCTCATCTGGCTCTTCGCTGAAGAGGAGCTACGCCAGCGACGCGCTGGCGCTTGACGCCGACGGCCTCAGGCTGTATAGGGGCGTCGCTTCGTCATCTCGTACCACGCTGGCCACTGGCCGACCTTCACGGGTCCATGGGTGCAGCGTGGTTGTGGCAGCCTTCAGCCGCTCGGTGCAGCGCATCGGGTGGTGGTCTCATCGACCGCAGGCTGACTTCTCTCTTGAACCATCAGTTGTCGTGGAGCCTTCGGGCTCTAGTGGAAGGGGCCTCTTGGCCGGTTCCGCGCGGCGGCTGCGAACCCTTCGGGGTTGTTGAGGACTACCGTGGCACGTATTGAAGGCGTTGACCTCCCGCGCAACAAGCCGATCTGGATTGCGCTCACCTATATCTACGGCATTGGGCGTACCTCGGCGAAGAAGATCGTCGCCGAGGCCGAGCTCGATCCCATGACTCGGGTGTACCAGCTCACCGATCACGAGGTCGCGCGCCTGCGCGACGTCATCCTCAACGGCTACCAGGTCGAAGGTGATCTCCGCAAGCAGGTCACCATGAACATCAAGCGGCTGGTCGATCTGGGGGCGTACCGTGGCCTTCGTCACCGTCGCGGTCTCCCCAGCCGTGGTCAGCGTACGCACACCAACGCGCGAACCCGTAAGGGGCCCCGTCGCGCTGTGGCTCGTCGCAAGTAGTCCTTCACCTGCTCGGCGGTCGCGTCCGCCTACCCATTGAGGTTTCCCATGCCTTCTCGCAAGCCGACCAAGCGTCGCGTTCGCAAGAACATTCCCGCCGGCGTGGCCTACATTCAGGCCACCTTCAACAACACGATCATCACGATCACCGACATGAACGGCAACGCGGTCGCTTGGTCGTCTTCGGGTGTGCTTCGCTTCAAGGGCTCTCGTAAGAGCACGCCCTTCGCCGCGCAGCTCGTCGCCGAGGATGCGGCCCGCAAGGCGATGGAGCACGGTATGCGCTCCGTCGGCGTCTTCGTGAAGGGGCCTGGCACAGGGCGCGAGTCTGCGCTTCGTGCGATCGCCAACTCCGGCCTAAAGATCACGCACATCAAAGATGTGACCCCGATCCCGCACAATGGCTGCCGTCCGCCCAAGCGTCGGCGCGTCTGACCTTTTCGGCTCGCGGTCGGCCTGTCCGACCCTTTTCTCACCGGCCTCGGTCGGTCTCATCAACCGGCGAAGGGGAGAGCCTGCGAGCCCTCTCATCCGAAGCCGTTGATCCTAGGATGACACCATGAGCGACATCGTACCCGCGAACTGGCGTGCCCTGATCCGACCCCGTCGGGTCGAGCGCGATCAGCGCAGCAGCAGCACCTATGGCAAGTTCACCATTCGCCCTCTCGAGCGCGGGTTTGGAACGACCATCGGCAACTCCCTCCGACGCATCCTGCTGTCTTCCCTGCAGGGCGCGGCCATCACCTCCGTTCGCATTGAGGGCGTGCTCCACGAGTTCACCTCGGTCTCTGGCGTGGTCGAAGACGTCACCGACATCGTCTTGAACTTCAAGGGCGTCTTGCTCCGCGTCTCGACCAACGAGACGGTCAAGGGGCACGTCAAGATCTCGGGTCAAGCGAACGCCGTCACCGTGGTACGCGCTAGGGACCTCACGTTTGACGCGGCGGTCGAGGTGCTCAACCCTGAGCACCCCATCGCGACGCTCACCGACGCGGCCGACTTCGAGGCCTTTGTCACGGTCAACGTCGGCAAGGGCTACGTGCCCTCGAGCCAGAACAAGACCGAGGATCAGCCCGTGGGTACCATCCCCATCGACGCGATCTTCTCGCCGATCAAGCGGGTTCGATACCAAGTGACCAACGCCCGAGTCGGCAACCGCACCGACTACGACAAGCTCGTGATCGAGCTGTGGACGGACGGCTCTGTGGTGCCCGAGGATGCGCTCGCCTTCGCGGCCAAGATCCTCAAGGAGCAGCTCCAGGTCTTCATCAACTTCACCGAAGAAGACGAGCCCGAGCTTGAGACCGAAGAAGAGCAAGAGCAGGAGTACAACGAGAACCTGTTCAAGCGCGTCGATGAGCTGGAGCTCTCGGTCCGGTCGCAGAATTGTCTTCAAAACGCGGGCATCGAGCACATCTATCAGCTCGTCGAGAAGTCCGAAGCCGAGATGCTCAAGACCAAGAACTTCGGTCGTAAGAGCCTAAACGAGATCAAGGAGATTCTCTCGGATCTCGGTCTCTCCCTCGGCATGAAGCTCCACAACTTCCCCAAGCATAAGGTCGGCTGAGCCGGGGACCCTCCCCAGGCATCGTCGCAGGAGAACGCTATGCGTCACCGTAAATCAGGACGTAAGCTCGGTCGGAACAGCAGCCATCGCAAGGCCATGTTCCGTAACATGGTCACTTCGCTGCTTCGTTACGAGCAGATCCGCACCACCGAGGCCAAGGCCAAGGAGCTCCGCGGCTACGTCGAGCGAGTCATCACCCTCGCGCGTCGCGCACCGTCGGTCGCGCAGATTGAGGCGCTCTCGGGTGAAGAGCAGAGCAAGGCCCGTGCTGCTCGGGTGCACGCCATTCGTCGGGCTCGGCTCTGGGTCAATGACCGCGAGGTCCTTCGACGTCTCTTTGGTGACTATGCCGATCGTTTCGCGGATCGTCCGGGTGGCTACACCCGCGTCATCAAGGCGGGCCGTCGTCCGGGCGACAACGCGCCGATGGCCATCATCGAGTTGGTCGAGGCAGTCGCTGCTTCGGTTGCGTCGGTCGAGGAGCCTGTCTCCGAAGAAGTCACCGCCGAGTAGTTGCGCCTCTGACTGGGCGAGTCCGTAGGCGTCCTGATTCAGGGCGCTTGCGTACTGCGTTCGTCCTCCGCTCGCTCGGGTGCGGTTCCCGGCAGAGAGGTTAGTCCCCCTTCACTTCGCAAGAGGTGAGGTTCCCCAGCGGACGCCGCTGGGGGCCTGAGCGCCCCCTATGCGACGCAGGACGGAGGTCGAATGTCGGAACAAGCGGCGGAGCTCGTCCAGCGGTTTCGGGACTATCTCTCCCGAGAGGGGCTGAAGTGCACGCGCCAGCGTGAGGCGATCGCTTCGGTCGTCTTCTCGTCGGAAGGTCACTTGACGTTGAACGATATCCATGTACGTGCGCAGCAGGTTCAGCCGTCCGTTGGATTCGCGACCGTCTATCGCACGATGAAGCTCCTCTCTGAGGCTGGTCTTGCGACGCAGCACCGCTTTGACGATGGGCAGTCTCGCTTCGAGCGAGCCGACGAGGATCACCACGATCACATCATCTGTTCTCGGTGTGGACGGATCGTAGAGTTCGAGGCACCCGAGATCGAGGTCCGCCAAGAGCGGATCGCGCTCGGTTTGGGATTTAAGGTCGTCTCCCACCGCCACGAGATCTACGGGGAGTGTATGCTCCCCTGTCGCTACGGTGAGGAGCCCAGCGCCTAGGGGTCAGGGGTCCTCGGCGGTGTGCAACCGGCTCCCAGGGGCACAGGCACGCGAGTCACCCGGATCCAGCTTGGAGCGGCCCCGTACACCACGATCGGTTACCCCCCTGGCCACTTGCCGAGGAACCCATGTATCTGTTCGTTACTGTCCTCCACATCATCCTCAGCATCTTCCTGGTGCTCATTATCCTTCTTCAGCCGGGTAAGGGTGCTGATGTAGGAGCTGCCTTCGGCGGAGGCGGCGGTGGCGGCATGTTCGGGCCACGCGGTCCCGCGACGCTGTTGTCGCGCGCCACCACGGGGGTTGCCGTTCTGTTCATGGTCACCTCGGTTAGCTTGGCGCTCATGTCGGACCAGACCTTGCTCAGCGATGCCGAGCTCGACCGTCTCCTTGGCGAGGTCGACGAGACGGACTACGCCATGCCGTCCAACGACGACGACGACGACGACGATGTCGACGACCTCACGCCGCCTGACGGCCCCTCGGTCGGGGACTAGCGCCGGGCAGTCCGTGGCGGCTCTGCGGGGAGCTGGGGCTGAAGCCCTCAGGCGCTCGCAGCTTGGACGATCGCTCGGAAGCTGTCGGCCTTCAGGCTCGCTCCGCCCACCAAGGCTCCGTCGATGTCGGGCTGTCCGAGCAGTTCCGCGGCGTTGGCTGGCTTGACCGAGCCCCCGTAGAGGATCCTGGTCTGTTCCGCGACGAAGGCGGGGTAGCGGTCGCGGAGCCAGGCGCGCAGCGCGGCGTGGACCTCTTGGGCCTGCTCGGGGCTTGCGGTGCGGCCCGTGCCGATGGCCCAGATGGGCTCGTAGGCGATGGCCACCGTGACCGCCTCGTCGGGTCGAAGGGTGCCGAGGGCGGCAGAGAGCTGGCGGGTGACGACGGCGTGCACCTGACCCGCGTCCCGCTGTTCGAGGGTTTCACCGATACAGACCATGGGGAGCAGCCCGGCCTGAAGGGCGGCGCGCGCCTTTCGGCCCACCGCCTCGTCGGTCTCGGCGAAGAGCTGCCGACGCTCAGAATGCCCGATGAGAGCCCAGGTGCAACCCGCTTCTCGGGCGAAGTGCGCGGAGTTTGTGCCGGTATAGGCGCCTGTGTCCTTGTCGTGGATCTCCTGCACGCCCACGGTGATCCCGCTGCCCTTTACGGCGCCGAGGACCGCTGGGATCGAGAGGGCGGTGGGAAAGATCGCGACCTCGGTGTCTCGGCGGTCCGCGAGGGCCTGCGCGAGCTCGGCACCGAGGGCTCGCGCTTGGGAGGGGCCTAAGTTGAGCTTCCAGTTGCCTGCGATGAGTGGGATCCGGGTCATCAACGCCTCCTGATGGCGTGCAGTCCAGGGAGCTCGCCCCGTTCGAGGAACTCGAGTGAAGCGCCACCGCCCGTGGAGACGTGGGTCATCTGGTCGGCCAAGCCGAAGCGCGCCACCGCCGCGGCCGAGTCTCCGCCTCCTACGACCGTGGTGCCGGTAGAGGCCGCCAGAGCCTTGGCGATAGCGCGTGTTCCCCCGGAGAAGGGCTCCCACTCGAAGACGCCCAACGGGCCGTTCCAGAAGATCGTGCGGCACTCTTGGAGCCCAGCCTGCCAAGCTTCAGCGGTGGCAGGCCCGATGTCGAGGCCGAGCTGCCCGTCTTGGATGGTCTGAACGACCGTGGCGGGCGCGTTCTCGTCGAAGGAGGGCGCGACGACGTGGTCGTGAGGCAGGTGGACCTGGACGTTGTGGGTCGAGCAGAGCTCGATGAGGCGAAGCGCGAGATCGAGGGCATCGTCTTCGGTGCGGGAGCTGCCTGTGGGGACCCCTTGAGCCTTGAGGAAGGTATAGGCCATGGCCCCGCCGATGTAGAGCCGGTCGATGCGGGGGGCGAGGCTCTCGATCACGCCGATCTTGTCTGCGACCTTCGCGCCGCCAAGGATCGCGGCGTAGGGACGAGCTGCCACGCGGGTGAGGGCGCTGAGGGCCTCGACCTCGGCCTGGACCAGCAGGCCCGCTGCGCTCGGCAGGTGCTTGGGTACGCCGGTGACCGAGGCGTGAGCCCGGTGCATGGCGCCGAAGGCGTCGAGGACGAAGGCATCGGCAAGGCGCGCCAGGTCGCGGGCGAACTCGTCATCGCCCTTGGTCTCTCGGGGGTCGAAGCGGAGGTTCTCAAGGACGATCACGCCGCGCTCAGGAAGCTCCCGGACGAGCTGGAGGACCTCGTCGCCGACGGTGTCGTGGGCGAAGACGACCTCGTCTTCGATCAGCTCCGCGAGCCGGGCGGCGACGGGTAGGAGGCTCAGGGCGGGGTCTCGGGTGCCTTTTGGGCGTCCAAGGTGGCTACACAGAACCACCTTGAGCCCCCGCTCGCGGAGCCAATAGAGGGTGGGCAAGGCTGCACGGATGCGGGTGTCATCCCCAACTTCGCCTTCGTGAAGCGGCACGTTGAAGTCAACGCGGCAGAGTACGGCACCGACCTTGTCGAGGTTGAGGTCCTCGAGGGTGTGGATCTTGAGGCTCATCGGGATCAGGCCCCCATGATCTTGCGGGCAAGATCCAGCATACGACAAGAAAAACCCCACTCGTTATCATACCATGTGATGATCTTGACGAGGTTGCCGCCACTGACCTGGGTGAGTGAGAGATCCACGATGGAGCTGGCGCTGTTCCCGATCAGGTCCGAGGACACCACCGGCTCATCGGTGGTGGCGAGCACTCCCTGGAGCGGTCCGTTGGCGGCCGCGATCAGGGCGTCGTTGAGCTCTTGGACGCTGGTGTCGCGGCTGGCAGTGAAGACCAGGTCGACCACCGAGACGTTCGGCGTAGGAACCCGGATCGCCATGCCATTCAGCTTGCCCGCGAGCTCTGGCAGCACGAGGCCGATGGCCTTAGCCGCGCCTGTAGAGGTGGGGACCATGTTCTGAGCGGCGGCCCGCGCGCGACGGAACTTTCCACCCCGATGGGGTGCGTCGAGCAAGTTTTGGTCCATCGTGTAGGCGTGGATCGTGGTCATGAGTCCCTTGACGATGCCCACGGACTCGTGGAGGACCTTGGCCGGGGGGGCCAGACAGTTGGTGGTGCACGAGGCATTGCTGACGATGTGGTGGGTGGAAGGATCGAGCTGGTCATCGTTGACCCCGACGACGAAGGTTCCGTCGACGTCGGTGCCTGGAGCGGAGATAATCACCTTCTTGGCACCGGCCGTGAGGTGCGCTCGGGCTTTGGGGCCCGAGGTGAAGGCGCCGGTGCACTCGAGCACGACATCGACGCCCTTCTCGGCCCAGGGGAGGTGCTCGGGGTCGCGCTCAGAGCTGGTCGAGACGACCTTGCCCTCGATCGAGAGCCCTCCATCGACCGCGCGAATGTCGGTGCCCCAGGTCCCGTGTACGGTATCGCGGCGCAGGAGGTAGGCGAGCATCTCGTCGGAGGTGAGGTCGTTGATATGGACGATCTCGACGTCGTCAAGGTGCCAGGCCGCGCGCAGGACGTTGCGCCCGATCCGTCCAAAGCCGTTGATGCCGATTCGCAGGGTCATGAGGTTCCTCGGGGAATGGGGTGGTGGGGGGCGTAACCTGACCCTTGGGGGGGGCAACCGCGCACCGGACCCGCTCGATCTCGTTATGGGGCGCGCTGGAGGTCCCGGTGGCGCTGTTGGTGAGCAACGTGCCCTTGGTTGACGCGGAGGCCGACCCAGCGCCGCAGATCGCCGAGAGGCTGAAGATCCCTGTCGAGCGGATCCGATCGTTTGAGCTGGTCAAGAAGAGTTTGGATGCCCGGCACGGGCGGCAGTCGTGGCGGGCCGTCTTTCGGGTGGAGGTCGACGATGAGCGCGCCGTGCTCGCCTCGGAGCCCCCGTCGGTTCGGAGCTGGACCACCCGCGATGCAGGTCGGTATGGGCTCGACGCGCAGGGGCCCACGCGCCGGTCCTGGCCAACCTCGGTGCGACCCGTCGTGGTGGGGGCGGGGCCGGCAGGCTTGTTCGCCGCGCTCTACCTCGCCGAGGCGGGTGCGGAGGTCCTTCTCCTGGAGCGGGGAGGTCCCACTGCGGAGCGAGTGGCGGCGGTCAACGGCCACTGGCGCCGCCGCAGGCCCCTGGATCCCGAGAACAATATCGTCTTTGGTGAGGGGGGCGCCGGCACCTTCAGCGATGGAAAGATCTACACGCGCCGGCGGGACGGCGAGCTGGGCTTCATCTTTCGTCGTTTGGCGGACTTCGGGGCCGACCCCCAGGTCCTCCGCGAGGCCTGGGCGCACCTGGGAACGGACAAGGTGCGCGAGATCCTGCCGGTCATGCGGAACCGCCTGCGTGAGCTGGGGGTCGAGGTCCGCTTTCACGCGAAGGTCGAGTCGCTGATCGTCGAGCAGGGTCGGTGCGTAGGGGTAGACCTCTCGGACGGTGAGGAGATCCGTCGTTCGCCCGTCCTGATGGCGACGGGGCACTCCGCTCGCGATAGCGCCGCGATGATGGTCCGAGCAGGCGCGGCGGCCCAGGCCCGGGGCATCGCCATTGGGGCCCGAATCGAGCACCCCCAAGCCCTGATCAACCGCGCGCAGTATGGTAAAGAGACCCTGGAAGATCTGCCAGCGGCCTCCTATCGGCTCACCCATTCGCCCCAAGACGGGCGCAAGGTCCACACCTTCTGCATGTGCCCTGGTGGCGTCGTGGTGCCCGCTTCTAACCATCCTGGCCGTGTGGTGGTCAACGGGATGAGCTTCTCGGCACGGCGGGCTTTCTGGGCCAACAGCGCCGTCATCGTCGAGGTCTCCCCGAAGGACTATGGGGCCAGCGATCCCATGGCGGGCTTTCGCTGGCAAGACGCCATCGAGCGGGCGGCCTGCGCGCTCACCGAGGGCACCGAAGAGGCACCCGCCCAGCGCTTCGTCGATCTGCTCAAGGGGCAGCCCAGCGAGCAGCTTCCCCGAACGAGCTACGCCCATGGAGTGCGCCCCGTGGATCTCCGCGCGCTCCTGCCGGCCCCGGTGGTCGCCGGCATGATCGACGCGGTGATGCGCTGGGATGGCAAGCTGCACGGCTTCGCGGGCCCGGATGCCGTCCTTATCGCCCCCGAGACCCGCACCACCTCACCCATTCGCTTCGAGCGGACCGAAGAAGGCGAGAGCACCTCGCTCCCTGGGGTCTTTCCGGTGGGCGAAGGGGCGGGCTACGCGGGGGGGATCGTCAGCAGCGCCTTGGATGGGCTCCGCGCCGCCCGCGCCCTGGTGGCGCGACGGGGCTGATGCAGAAGACCCCTCCTCGAAGCGAGGAGGGGTCAGCTGGAGCGGGTGATGGGATTTGAACCCACGACAACCACGTTGGCAACGTGGAGCTCTACCACTGAGCTACACCCGCAGGAGGCAGGCTGGAGCGGGTGATGGGATTTGAACCCACGACAACCACGTTGGCAACGTGGAGCTCTACCACTGAGCTACACCCGCAGGAGGCAGGCTGGAGCGGGTGATGGGATTTGAACCCACGACAACCACGTTGGCAACGTGGAGCTCTACCACTGAGCTACACCCGCATGCCCAAAGGGCCTGCCCTCAAGCAACGCGTGGTTAACCGGGCGCGCGCACCTGGCAAGATCGAATCGCTCAGCTTGCCGTCGACCCCGAGGCGCGGTGGGCGAGGGCGCGATTGATTCGACTCGGCAGGCCCGGTCCTTCGAAGATGAGGCCGGTGTAGATCTGGACGGCGACGCAGCCAGCGGTCAAGAGTTCTTCGACCTGTTCGGTCGTGTGGATACCCCCGCAGCCGATGATGGGGACCCGTCCTGCGGCGGTGTCGAGGGCGGTCTGGATCCGGGAGCGTGCCAGCGGCCAGAGCGGGCGACCGGAGAGGCCACCTCGTTCGTTGGGATCCCGCCTGAGTCCGTCGCGGGTCACCGTGGTGTTGGTGGCGATGATGCCAGCGACGCCTTCGGCGATGGCTAGCTCGACCGCTTCGGCTAGCGCGGCGGGGGCGAGGTCGGGCGCCAGCTTGAGCAACACGGGGCGGCCTGAGGCGCGCTTGAGCACGGCTCCGAGGATCCCTTGGAGCGCAGCTGGTTCCTGCAAGCTGCGCAGACCGGGTGTGTTGGGGGAAGAGACGTTGACGGTAAACCAGTCGACCAGCGGGGCGAGGCGCTCGGTCGAGGTCGCGTAGTCTTGGGGGGCTTGGTCGAGCGGGGTGATCTTGCTCTTGCCGATGTTCGCGCCGACGGGCACGGACGGCCAGCGACCGGCCTGATGGAGAGCCCGAAGCCGGTCGGCGAGGGCTTGGCTTCCGCCGTTGTTGAAGCCCATGCGGTTGATGAGGGCTCCGTCGGCGGGCAGCCGGAAGAGGCGCGGCTGAGGGTTTCCGGGCTGAGGGTGGGCCGTGACGGTGCCGACCTCGATGAAGCCGAAGCCAAGAGAGGGCCAGAAGGTGGTGGCAACTCCGTTTTTGTCGAGTCCAGCCGCCAGCCCCACCGGCCCTCCGAGCCTGAGCCCGAAGGCATCGACGCCTAGCGAGGGGTCGGGGGGACCCTGGGTGGTACGGGCGAGCCCCGAGACCAGGCGCGGGGCGCGGGCGAGGGTACGCAGTGTGAGCTCGTGGGCACGTTCAGCCGAGAGCTGAAAGAGCAAGGGGCGCACGAGCGGCCAGGTGAGGTCGAGCACCGATCACTCCGAAGGTTCGCGCGCCCACGCGGCCCGGAGCACAGGCCAGGCACCGTAGAGGTAGTCGAAGAAGGAGGCGCCGGTCACCAGGGTGACAACGAGCATGATCCACCATGGCGCTTCGAGTGCCCAGGCTGGCGCTTCGATCAGCGGCAGAGTGGCCAGGAGCAGCAGGATGGCGTTCACGCCGATCGCTTGCACGATGGCCTTGATCTTGCCGGTCGGTCGCGCCGCCATCACTTGACGCCGGGTCGCAGCGACGCTTCGGAAGAAGCTGATCCCGCTGTCTCGGTAGAAGATCACAAGTATCATCCAAAGATCTGCGGCTCCGACGGCATAGAGCCCCAAGAAGAGGGTGAAGCGCGAGAAGGCATCGGAGAAGGGGTCGAAGAGCTTGCCGAAGTCCGAGACGACCTGGTAGCGCCGCGCGACGTAGCCATCGAGGGCGTCGGTGGCCTCGAGCAGGAGCGAGAGTCCGAGCGCGATGGCCGGGCCTTGGGGGGCATCGAGGACCACGAGGAAGGCGAGCGCGACCGGCGCGAGCGGAAGTCGCAAGAGCGTGATCAGGTTGGGGTCGACGGGAGGCCTGCTCATGGTCGGGCACCTACCCCGGCTCGCTTCGAGGAGCCGCCAGGGTTTGTGGCTTGCAAGACCTCATGAAGGTGCAGGAGCGCAGATGCGATGGCCAAGAGAAGGGCGAAGACGCCCAGAACCAGACCCACGCTAGGCCAGTGGACGCCGAGCCACTCTTGCCGAAAGAGCAAGATGGGCAGAGCCACGCCTTCAAACGAGACTTTGAGACGACCTGTCATGGTCGCCCGGGGTGTGGGGCGCCCCAGCCCGAGCCAGCCTAACCCGACAGCGAGATCCCGCGCGAGCATGGTTCCCGCGAGCCACCAAGGGGCCCAGCCGGCCAGTCCGACCGTGAGCCAGGTCGCGGCGATCAAGGCCTTGTCGGATAGCGGATCGAGCAGGCGCCCGAGCTGGGACTCCGCGCGGAGCCAGCGGGCGAGCGTGCCATCGACGAGATCCGTCAGAATCGCTCCGAGGAAGACCCAGAAGGCGACGAAGGGCGCGTGCAGTCCGAGCACCAGGACGATCACGGCCGGACCCGCTAGGCCGCGGCCCACGGTCAACAGGTTTGGTATGGCTCGAATCACGAGGGCTGCCTATCGCGCCGTTTGCCTCCCGTCGCGGCCGCGCAGACCGGGTATGAGGGGCTGGAGAGGTGTACCGTGGATCGATCCACTCCCGTTCTCGTCATCGGATCTGGTGTCGCTGGCATGTGGCTGGCCCTTAAGCTCGCGAAGCACCAGCGGGTGACCTTGGTTACCAAGGCGATACCAAAGGAATCCAACAGTCGCTACGCCCAGGGCGGGATCGCTGCGGTCTGGAATGCGACCGATAGCTATGATAACCACGTTCGAGACACGATGATCGCTGGTGCTGGGCTCTGTCGTCGCGAGGCGGTCGAGGTCACGGTTCGAGAGGGGCCCGATCGGGTCCGTGAGCTGATCGATCTCGGCGCTCAGTTTACTCGCAGCCACGACGATCCCAACGACTATGACCTGCACCGCGAAGGGGGCCACAGCCACCGGCGGATCCTCCACGCCGCAGACATGACCGGGGCCGAGATCGTGCGCGCCTTGGGCGTGGCGTGTGCCCAGGATCCCAACATCGAGATCTTGGATCACCGCATGGCGGTGGACTTGGTGACTCGCTCTTGGCTCGCGCGCCGTCGCGGCGACATTCCACCGGAACCTGACGAGGATGAGGTCGTCGGAGCCTATGTGCTCGACCTACGGACCGGAGAGGTCGAGGCCTGGGCCGCCGAGGTGGTCGCCTTGGCGACGGGCGGGGCCGGCAAGGTCTACAACTATACGACAAACCCTGATATTGCGACAGGTGACGGTGTCGCGATGGGGTGGCGCGCAGGCGCCAGGATCGCCAATATGGAGTTTGTGCAGTTCCATCCCACCTGTCTCTTTCACCCCAAAGAGAAGAGCTTTCTCATCTCCGAGGCCCTGCGCGGCGATGGCGGTCGACTGATCACCCCCGAAGGAGAGCGCTTCATGCCCCGCTATGATCCCCGGGGTGAGCTCGCGCCTCGAGACATTGTCGCGCGAGCGATCGACGCCGAGATCAAGCGTCGGGGCTTGGACTGTGTCTATCTCGATATGCGCCATCTCTCCGAAGAGGAGCTCACGCGAAGGTATCCGAACATTCATGGTCGACTCGCGGAGCTGGGGATCGACATCGCCAAGGAGCCCATCCCGGTGGTTCCAGCCGCACACTACGCCTGTGGGGGCGTACAGACGGATCTTCACGGCGAGAGCTCGGTCCGCAACCTCTTCGCCATCGGCGAGACGGCATGCACGGGGCTGCACGGAGCGAACCGGCTGGCTTCGAACTCCCTCCTCGAGGCCCTCGTCTTCGCTCACCGGGCTGCGGAGCGGATCGTCCCTCGGATCGGTGTGGAAGAGCTGCCTGCGATCCCCGCCTGGGACGCGGGTCGGGCGGTAGACAGCGATGAGCTGGTCGTCGTTCGCCACACCTGGACCGAGATCCGGCGCTTCATGTGGAACTATGTCGGCATCGTTCGAACGCACCTCCGCATGAAACGGGCCCGTCGCCGCGTCGCGATGGTTCGAGACGAGATCGAGACCTACTACTGGGACTTCAAGCTGACCGGAGATCTCGTTGAGTTGCGTAACTTGGCCACGGTGGCTGACATTATCGTTCGGAGCGCCCTCAAGCGGCGCGAGAGCCGAGGGCTTCACTACACTGTGGACTTTCCTGAGTCTGATGACCGCTTCATTGGCGATACGGTGGTCCGCCGCTGGGAGGGCTGACTCGGAGCCGTCTTCGCTGTCTGTAGCGCACCCTTCAGCCGCGTCGCTTGTCCAGAGAACACCCCGTGTTGCCTCGTCGTCTCTCACAGGCTCCAGCATGCTCCGCCCTGGTTCCTGGCTGGAAACCACGGGCCGACGCGGCGCACGGTCCCTACGCGCTACAGCCTGCTAGGCGTCATCCGCTCGTTTAGGAGGGCGCACACGGTGTACGGGGAAGGGGATGACCTTGCCCATCTGGGGTGGGCTGTGCTCTCCTCCGATCACCCGTTCGGAGCGAAAGCCACATATTTCGCAGGCTTCGGCGACCTTCACCGAGCCATCTTCGAGTCGCATGCACGGAGTGCGGAGCGAGCGATTAAGGCAGGAGGGGCAGTAGGCGAAGCGAGATTTGTGGCCGTGAACCAAGGTCGCCGCGTTGGAGCACTGCTCGCAGACCAAGACTTCGTAGGAAGGCTTCTCGCTTCCTGGCATCGTGTCCGTCAAGGTCCTCATGGGCTCCGCGCAGCCAGGGCAGTTGCGCTGACGTCGCAGGGACCAGAGCGATCCTGCGAGCAGGACCAGCCCGAGCAAGATCGCAGGGAGGAGCCAGAGGAGCACGTGACTGGCCATGCTCATCGCAGCCTCTGGGCGACGGTCGGTCCCGCGCCCACGAGGGGCAGGAGCTGGTCGGGATCTTTGGGGATGGCCGCGGTGAGGTTGTCGGGGCCGTCGGGGGTGACGTGGATATCGTCTTCGATCCGGACCCCGCCGAAGCCGATCCACGACGCGGCACGGTCCCAGTCCACGCGATCGCCCAAGGTCTGGCGTAGCGTGGGGTCTTCGAGGATGGCAGGGACGAGGTAGAGCCCCGGCTCGACGGTGACGACCCAGCCGGCCTCGAGGGGCAGGTCGAGGCGCAGGTTCCGGGTGCCGAACTGGCTGGGTCGGCTTGCACCGGGCGCGTAAGAGCTTCGATCGCCGAAGTTCTCGAGGTCATGGACGTCTAAGCCGAGGTGGTGGCCGGTCCCGTGAGGGTAGAAGATCCCGTGGGCTCCGGTCTCTATGGCCTCGTCGGCCGAGCACCGAAGTAGCTTCTCGTCTTGAAGGAAGCGGATCAGCGCTCGGCAGGCGGTGTCGTGCACCTCGCGGTAGCGCACCCCGATCCGGCAGCGCTCGATGGCGGCCTGCTGGCTGGACAGTACGGCGTCGTAGACGGCGCGCTGCCTGGGATCGAAGCGCCCGCTGACAGGCCAGGTACGGGTGACGTCGACCCCGTAGCCGCTCGCGACCTCGGCGCCGGCGTCGAGAAGGAGGAGCTGCCCCGCACGCAACGTGTGGTCGTAGCAATGGTTGTGGAGGATCTCGCCGTGGACGGTGAGGATGGGGTCATACCCGGTGGTCGCGCCCTCGGCCCCGAGCACCGCGCGCAGCAAGGCGAGCAGCTCGCGCTCGGAGGTGTGCTCATGGGTCGATGCGATCACGGCGCGAAAGGCCCGATCTGTGAGGGTGGCCGCTTTGCGCATCTGGTCGATCTCTTCGGGCTCCTTGACCCGCCTCATCGCGATGAGGGCGTCGACCAGCTCTAGATCGCCGAGCTGGCAGCCGAAACGCAGGGCCTTGCCCGTGAGCTCTGAGAGGGCTCGGTTCTTGGCGGAGTCGGCTACGGCGATGGTGACGACGTCCCGCCCCTGGACGGCCTCGGCGAGCGCGGAGAAGGGCTGGATCTGCTCGATCCCCAGACGGTCCGAGATGGCTTCACGTGGCGTCGCAGGGCCGTGCCAGAGGGCATCGTCGGAGGGGAGCTCAGGCAGGAAGAGGGTGGAACCCGACTCATCGAGCAGGTACGCCGCGTCGGGGCCCTCGTAGCCGCAGACGTAGAGGAAGCTGCTGTCTTGGCGAAAGGGGAGCGCGTTCATGGGGAGGTTCCGCGCCCGCTGGCCGTGGCCGAAGAGCAAGATCGGTCGGCCGACCCTCTGAAGCAGGGCAGAGCGTCGGGCGCGGAGGGTCGCGGCGTGCATCATGCAGACAGTGTAGCGGCTCCGAGCGCCTCACGCAGGCCCGATGACGGAGGACGACGGGGGGTCCAGGCTTTGCTACTTACGCCGTTTCCAACGAAGCTCCCCGTTGCCGAAGCCCGAGCCGATGTGCAGTACGACTTCTTCGGGCTCCTTCACCGTCTTCGCGAAGCGAGCGATCCAGAGCTTGGACCATACGTTGAGGTGGGGGTAGAGCTCTTGGTGAAGGGGAGAGGGGCGCCGCACCCGTTCGACCGAGACCATCTCCTCGCGGGTGCCGTCGGCCTCGAGCCAGAGGACCCATCCGGCGTCGCTCTCGCCAAAAGTCCTGGCGTTGGGCATGGGAGAAGAAGCTGAGAAGACGATGTCGTGGAAGCGCTCGTAGTCGTCGGACATGCGCTCCAAGAAGGCGCTGTGGTTCTGGTCGTTGGGGTTGATCAGGCGCTTTCGCTCTTCGGCGAGGGCGGTGCGCATGGGACGGTCGAGGAGGGTGCCTCGCAGGATCAACGCGGTGTCAAAGCCGCGGTAGATCTTGAGCTCCTCGGTGGCTTGGTCGACATCGCGCAGGTAGGCACGGCGGGGGTTGGCTGCGACCAGACACAGCGCGGCGAGGGTGAGCCCGATCACGCTCCAGCGACGGATCATGTGGACACCAGATCGGCGCGGGTGGTGAGGGCCTGGAGCTGGTAGCCTGCCGCGCCCAGACGCTCCGCTGCGCCCTCTTGACGGTCGACCACGGTCATGACTTGCACCACCCGGAGCCCGGACTCGACCGCGCGCTCGATGGCGGTCAGCAAGGATCCGCCGGTCGTGGTGGTGTCTTCGACCATACAGACTGGGGCTCCATCGGGGAGGGCCTCACGACCCACGACGTAAGAGCCGACTCCGTGCCCCTTGGGCTCCTTGCGGATGAGGAAGCCGTGCACCGGCCGTCCCACCGTGGTCGACAAGGCGGTCGCCGAGCAGGCGAGCGGGTCCGCGCCCAGGGTCATGCCGCCGATCGCCACCGCGCGCGGGTCGAGTCTTTTGAGGAGTAGCTGCCCGATAAGCCAGGACCCCTCTGGGTGGAGGCTGGTCTGCCGCACGTCGACGTAGAGGTCGGAGACTCGGCCGCTGGCGAGGGTGAAGGTCCCCGTCCGGACCGAGCGCTCACGCAACATCGCGATCAACCGTTGTCGGAGGTCGTCAGACATGGACTCCTCATCACCGGGGCGCTCGCCTGCGTCAAGCGCTCATGGGATCAGGTGGATCGGCAAGCGGACGTCGGTGGGCTCGATGTCGCGACCTTCAAGGGGGTCGAACGTGAGCCCTTCAAGCACCCGACGGAGGCAGCCCGCGGTGTTGTTGCCGGGAAGGTTGTCGTCCGAGACTGACATCTCGATGACCGAGCCGTCGGCCTGGACGATGAACTCGAAGGTCGCCCCGCCGCGACGATCGAGATCGGAGGGAGCACAGCCGCGGAGATCCGCCATGCTGAGGCGAGTCCGTCCACCGATCTCGCGGGCGCTGCGCGGCCCATCGGTGGTGACCGTCCCAAGTTGTGTCTCGATGAGGGCGGGCAAACCTGGGATGGCGCCGATGCTGCTGTGGAGCCATCGAGGCACCCACACAATGATGGCGAGACAGACGAGCATGAGGATCAAGAAGGGGAAGACCCCTTGGATCACCTTGACCACGTTTCGCTTGAAGGTGGTGCTCGCCACGAAGAGGTTGATGCCCATCGGCGGGGTCAGGTAGCCGAGCTCCAGGTTCACGATGAACATGATGCCAAAGTGGATCGGGTGGATCCCGTACTGGGCTGCGATGGGGGTAAGGAGCGGGGCTACGATCAGGATCGCCGAGACGATATCCATCACCGTACCCAGTAACAGCAAGAAAATATTGACGAGTAACAGGAAGGTGAAGGGATCGTCGGCCCACGCGAGCAGCCCCTCTGCGGCCATCTGAGGCACTTCGAGGCCTGCGAGCAGCTTGTTGAGCGAGATCGCGATCACGAGGATCAAGAAGAGGCTGCCGATCATCGTCGCGGTCTCGATGCAGACCTTGGGCACCTGCGAGAACTTGAGCTCTCGGTGGATCAACAGCTCCACCACCAGCGCGTAGACGACGGCGAAGGCAGCGGCCTGGGTGACATCGAGGGTGAAGGGGCTGCCGAACATGTGGCCGTAGATGCCTCCTAGGACAAGGATGGGCAGCATCAGGCTCGCGATGCCTCGCAGGAAGGTGACGCGCAGATCTCGGGTGTAGTTCCCGGAGAGCGAGTCGTCGGGGTCTTCTCCGGGCTTGAGCGGTCCCCCCTTCTGTCCAGGCCGGGGCCAGTTGACGTAGAGGGTGTAGGCGATGAGGGCGCCCGCCACGAGCGCGCCAGGTGCGAAGCCGCCGAGGAAGAGCTCGGTGGGTGAGACGATGCCCACAATGCCGCCCGGGTTCGACACCATGACCGCGAAGATGATCATGGGGACGGACGGCGGGATGATGATGCCCAGACCGCCCGATGTGGTCAGGAGGCCAAGGCCGAACTTCTCGGAGTAGCCTTGCTTCACCAACATGGGGAAGAGGATGGTCCCGATCGCGATGACGGTCGCGGGGGACGATCCCGAGATGGCTGCGAAGATCGCACAGGCGACGACGCCGGCGACGCCCAGGCCACCGGGGAGCGGCCCGACGACGGCGCGCGCGAAGTCGATCAGGCGCCGGGCGATCGAGCCGTGGGTCATCAGGTTGCCGGCGAGGACGAAGAAGGGGATAGCGATGATCTCCTGCTTCTTCGTGGCCTCGAACATGTCCTTCACCAAACTCTCGGCGGAGGTCTCTTGAATGAGCATCCAGCCGGCGAGCGTACCGACGCCTACGCCGATGAAGAGAGGTGCGCCCATGAAGACGAGCAACAAGCTCGCGACGATGATCATCCAGCCTTGCCCGAGCCAGACGGCAAGCCCGAGGGTGATCAGCGCGCCGGGGAAGGCGCCGGCGAGGATGACATCGACGGGTTTGCGTGTGCCGGGCTTGACCTTCTTGGGGAGGAGCGGGACCTCTTGGCCTGGGGGCGAGGCGGCGAAGACCGCGAAGCGGATCCCCATCACGACGAAGGTGACGAAGAGGATCAGCAGCGGGAGCCAGAGCGGGAAGGACGACCCGATCCCTACGGTCTGATAAGCCGTCCCATAGGGCCAAGAGAGGCCTTGTTCGATCATCGCGGCTTCCCAAGCCGACCGGCTGGGGTAGGTACCGCCGGGGCCATAGGTGTCGCCAGGCATGAGCCGCGTGAGCAGGTTGATCGGCTCGACGAGCCACCACCAGACCTTCGCTCCAGGGAAGGTGTCGCCGCTGCCCTTGGGCGAGGTGATGAGCTCCCAGGTCGCGCCCGCCATCAACAGGGTGAACCCCGCCGCCGCGAGCGAGGTCAACCGCTTGACGAGCTTGGCAGGGGCCGGAGAGAGGATCCGGTCGACGGCGTCGACGGAGAGGTGGTTGCGATCCTGCGTGGCGACCGAGGCACCCAGGAACCCGAGGGCGACCATCAGCATGAGGGCGAAGTTCATCTGACCTTCGCCTTTCCAGGGGTTCCACCAACCCGAGTCGGGCAAGCACTGCCACGTCCGCCCGTTGCAGCGCAGGTGGATCGTGGAGGCCCCTTCGTCGACGCGCAGCGAGCCTGCGGTGCGACCTTCGTGCTCCCCGAAGTCGGCGAGCACGATGTAGGAGCCTGGAGGAACCGCGCCGGGTAGCTCGATCGTGTCGATCCCAACGGCGCGATGGTTCTTGCCGCCGCCCCGAATGTTGACCTGCACAGGTTCGGTGGGCTCGGCGTCGACCGCTTCTTGGGCGGCGGGGGCTTCGGCTGCCGCCACGCTGGGCGTCTTCAGCGCCTCGAGGGTCGAGGGACGGGGCTCACGGGTGCGGCAGGACTCGGCGAAGGAGTCGCACTTGAGCTCGATGAGTCCCGGTTCGATGAGCTCGAACTCCCCGGCCTCGAGGGGCTCGTCGTATCCGGGGAAGGTGGCGGAGGCGGTGTAGGTGCCCGGTTGGACCTGGTCGGGCATGGGGAAGGTCTCGCCCGCCTCGTTGGTGAGGGAGACCTCCTCAGCGTCGCCGGTGAGCAGCACCCGGACCATGCCCTCGGTGACGGCGAGGGGATCGGCGGCAGGGGCAGGGGGTGGCGCGGCGGCGGCCTCGCGTGCGGCGTCGAGCGCGCGTTGACGGGGCTCACGGGTACGGCAGGACTCGGCGAAGGAGTCGCACTTGAGCTCGATGAGTCCCGAGTCGACGAGCTCGAACTCCCCGGCGTCGAGGGGCTCGTCGTATCCGGGGAAGGTGGCGGCGGCGGTGTAGGTCCCCGGCTGGACCTGGTCGGGCATGGGGAAGGTCTCGCCCGCCTCGTTGGTGAGGGAGACCTCCTCAGCGTCGCCGGAGAGCAGCACGCGGATCAACCCCTCGGTGACGGCGAGGGGGTCTGCGGTCTGGGCGGCATCGCCCGACGGATCGGGGCTGGGCGCGCTGGACGCTGCCTTGAGGGCGGCCTTGGAGGGCTGGCGAGACCGACAGGACTCGGCGAAGGAGTCGCACTTGAGCTCAATGAGACCGGGTTCGAGCAGCTCGAAGCTGCCAGCGTCCAAGGGCTCGTCGTAGCCCGGAAAGCTCGCCGCAGAGCTGTAGGTGCCTGGAGAAACCTCGGCGGGCAGCTCGACCGTCGCGCCATCGTCGCCGGTGAGGGTGACCTTGTCGGCGTCGCCGGTGAGCAGCACGCGGACCATGCCCTCGGTGAACGAGACCTCGGCGGGAACGGACTCTGTCGGCTGGGGCGTGCGAGCTGCCTCGTCGGGATCGGCCGGTTCCGGTGCGGCGGGCTCTGGGGTGGAGGGGTCTTCTACGGGGGCTGAGGTGGTGGCCCACTTGTCGAAGACCGAGGCTTGCTCGATGAGGTAGGTGTTGAAGACCAGGGCGGTCATGCCTAGCGTGACCACGACGATGAGCGCGCGCTCGGCCCAGCCGATCCCTCGGTCGATCCATCGCCAGACGGCTCCCACCACGACCACGATCCCGGTGAGGACGAGCACGAGGTAGAAGATCAGCCCTTGAAGCGGACCCTCCGTGAGCTGGCGGACTCCGTTGACCGCGTTCGTGACCAGCCCACGAAAGAAGCTGTCGATCGCGCCGAGCATCGCGCCGATGCCTTCCATTACGAACCTCCTCGCAGCCGCTCACCTTAGTCCAAGAGATCTCGCAGAGGGGATGTCGCGCCGATGGGGATTGGACGAACCGGCGCCGGGCGCCGGATTCTTGGTGTTTTTCCATGCCTAAGACAAGAACGAGACCTCCGGGCTAGCCCGAGGTCTCGAGGCGCTATCGCGCGGTGCGGTCGTGCGCGTGGCTACTTGCCGCGCTCTGCGATCTTGGCGCGGATCTCTTTGAGCAGCTCTGGACCGCCGTCGATGCCGGCTGCGAAGGAGTCGTGCATGCCCCTGGCGGGCTTGGCGAAGGCTTCGCGCTGCTGGGCGTTGAGCTCGATGACCTCGACCCCGAAGAACTCCCAGTTGTCCATCATGGCGCCCTCTTCGGCACGGATCATGCGGCGACCCTTGGCGCTCAGGTCATCGACATCCATGACGATCTCTTGAAGATCGGCGGGGAGCTTATCGAACCATGCCTTGGAGTATAGGATCGCGGCAGGCTGGTAGATGTGCCGGCTCAGGGTGAAGTACTTGAGCGGCTCACCCAGGCCACCGGCCTGCATGAAGAGGGCGGTGTTGTCGAGCCCGTCGAGCACGTTGCTGTTCAGGCCCGTCAGGACCTCGGTCATCGGCTTCTCGACCGCCGTGGCCCCATACATACGGTACATCGCCATATGGACGTCGGACTCCTGAGCCCGCATCTTGAGGCCCTTGAGGTCTTCGGGGGTGCGGATGGCCTTGGACTTGGTGCCGAAGGAACGCCAGCCGTTCTCGCTCCAGATGGCGAGCTTGAAGCCGCGACGCTCCAGGATAGATCCCATGGTGCCCTTCAGGCCGTCTAGAACGAAGTCTGCCTCGGCGTTGTTCCGAAAGAGGAAGGGGAGCTCCACGAGCTGCATGGTTGGCACGTTGCCGCCCTGCGCGATGGCCGCTGTGGTGACGCCGCAGGCTTGGAGGCGCTCCCCCTTGCGGGTCTCTTGGACCATCTCGACCTCGCCCATGAAGCCCGCCGGACGGAGCGCCACGCGCAGACGGTTGCCGGACTTCTCTTCGAAGCGCTCCTTCACTTCGCGAAGGAGCTTACGCCAAGGGGAGCCCTCGGGTGCGAGGCTGCCGACGGCGAGCTCAATCGGGCTGTTGGCCTCGACCACGGTGGAGGTGGTCGCGACGGTCAGCGCGGTGACGGCCGCGAGGGCGAGAGAGAGGGTGCGCTTCATGCGAATGCTCCGTTGTTGACGAGGACTCAATCAGGCTAAAACCCGTGACGCAGGGTTCATTCCCCTGCAGCTTGCAGGGCCTTTTTATCGAAGAGCTCGGCCCGCTGGTCGAGGACCTTTCGCGCCTTGACTTGCTCCCGCGTGTTCTCGGGCTCGAGGTCGGGCACACTGCTCACGTCGAACTCGAGGACGAGCTTGAGATCGCGGTCGAACATGGCGACGTCTTGCAGGCCGACCGCCAAGTTCTCGGCGCGCAGTACGTAGGAGCCGAGGTAGCTCGGTGATCCGCTCAGGGTGTCTTCGAAGTAGCTGGCGCTCTTCTCGAGGTCGCGTCCGGCGAAGCCGGGGATCACGGAGTAGTAGGCTCCCCAGTAGCGAGCGGGCGCGTGGTAGAAGTAATTGGGGTCGAGCTCCTCGACGCGCCCGACGTAGGCCTTGACGGTGCCGAGGTGCTTGATGCTCTTGGCGATACCGCTGGCCTTGGCCCACTTACCCAGCGACGAGGCCGTCCAGTAAACGCAGGGGACGTCGTCTTTGGTGAGGACATCGACGGCGTCGCGCTCCTTCGTACCGCTGTTGACCTTGCTCGCGAAGGCCTCGTTGATGGCCATGCAGCGCTTGCCCCACTCGATGGCCTTCAGGTAGGTCTCGATCTGCTGATCGGGGTCGTCGGTCCAGGCATCGGCCAGGAAGTACCAACCCCGCGTGGCCTTGGCATGGACTTCGCGGTCGCTCGGGTTGGCCTCCGCGAGACGCTCGTAGGCGGCGATGGCTTCTTTGAGCTTGTTGACATCGCCCCGCTGGCCCCAAAGGTCGTCGGCCTCCTTTCGCGCCGCGGCATCGGTCGCGCCTGCACCGCCGAGGGTCTCGTAGGCGCCGGGGTTCTTGCCGCCGCAAGCCGCGAGGGTGAGGGCGCTGAGGATGAGAGCTGAACGAAACGACATGGGATTCCTCCGTGGGGGTGGGCTGGCGTACCTTGCCCTGAACGATGCGTGTACAGGATAGGGGGAGCGATGTCAATGGTGGGGCTGGTAGAGGGGCGGCAACATCCGGCCCCTCTGGGGTCATTGCGGCCTATCCCGCCCCAGGCTACGGCTCCGCCTGCCCCGGCGTGACGCCGATCGGGCTGCGTGAACCGGAGTGTCGATGCTCACCGATGATGTCCCTTTCGCGCTGACCTTCGACGACGTCTTGCTCGTCCCTCGGGCGAGCTCGGTGCTCCCTGCCGAGGTCGATGTCTCCTCCGCGCTGGCGCCCGGACTCACCTTAAACGTCCCTCTCCTCGCCGCAGCGATGGACACGGTCTCGGAGGGGCGCATGGGGGTGGCCATGGCGCAACAGGGCGGGCTCGCCGTCCTCCACAAGAACATGAGCGTCGAGAGCCAGGCCGCCGAGGTACGCCACGTCAAGCGTGCTATGACGGGCGTTATCGAGGATCCGATCACGGTCGGGCCTCGCGACACCCTGGGCCAAGTGCGGGCGACCATGCGTCGCTATGATATCTCGGGTCTACCCGTCGTCGACGAGGGTCGGGTGGTGGGCATCATCACCAACCGCGACCTTCGCTTCGAGCGCGAGACGGGTCGGCGAGTCCACGAGGTCATGAGCCGCGAGGTGATCACGGTCCCGCCGGGCACCGGGCCGGAACGCGCAAAGGACCTCATGCAGCGCCACAAGATCGAGAAGCTCCTCGTGGTCGATGATCAAGGCGGCCTCGTCGGCCTGATCACCATCAAAGACGTCGAGAACCTGGAGCGCTTCCCCCTCTCGGTGCGCGATGACCGCTCGCGCTTGATCTGTGGTGCGGCGGTCGGCGTGGGGGGCGATCGCGAAGAGCGGGTCGCGGCCTTGGTCGAAGCGGGCGTCGACGTCTTGGTGGTGGATACCGCCCATGGTCATAGTCGGGGCGTACTCATGGCCGCTGAGCGCATTCGCGCCGATCACCCCGAACTGGTCCTTATCGTCGGCAACGTCGCGACCTCCGAGGCAACCGAGGCCTGCATCGAAGCGGGCGCAGACGTGGTCAAGGTCGGGATCGGTCCGGGCTCGATCTGCACGACCAGGGTGATCGCGGGCGTCGGCGTGCCGCAGCTCACGGCCATCCAGAACTGCTCCCGCGTCGCCCACGAGCGAGGTAAGACCGTGATCGCGGATGGGGGGGTGAAGTATTCGGGCGACGTCGCGAAGGCCATCGCCGCTGGAGCCGACGCGGTCATGATGGGTAGCCTCTTCGCGGGAACTGACGAGGCCCCTGGCGAGACGGTGCTCTTTCAAGGGCGCCGCTACAAGGCGTACCGTGGCATGGGCTCTATTGAAGCCATGAGGGCCGGATCGTCGGACCGATACTTTCAGGAGTCCGACGTCGACCCCGCGGGCGCCGTCTCCAGGCAGAAGCTCGTGCCTGAAGGGATCGTCGGCAGGGTGCCCTACAAAGGCCCTCTCTCCGATGTTGTCTATCAGCTCGTCGGAGGACTGCGCGCCTCCATGGGCTATTGTGGGGCTCCGAGCATCGCGGCCATGCAGCGCGATGGGCGCTTCGTGCGCATCACCAACGCGGGTCTCCGAGAGAGCCATGTCCACGACGTGGTTATCACTGAAGAGGCCCCTAACTATCGACCGAATTCCTAGATTGGGTGAGAGCCCGGCGGAGGAGCCATGGACAAAGTGGTGGCGTCGGCGGCCGAGGCGGTCGCCGACCTTTTTGACGGCGCGGTGCTGATGGCTGGAGGCTTCGGCCTCTGTGGCATCCCTTCGAGCCTGATCGCGGCGGTCCGCGACCACGGAGCGCGCGACCTGACCTTCATCTCGAACAACGCCGGGGTTGACCAGGCGGGCTTGGGGATCCTCCTTCAGTCGCGGCAGGTCAAGAAGATGCTCTCGTCTTACGTCGGCGAGAATAAAGAGTTTGAGCGACAGTTTCTCTCGGGAGAGCTCGAGGTCGAGCTCGTGCCTCAGGGCACCCTGGCTGAGCGGATCCGAGCGGGTGGTGCGGGGATTCCCGCCTTCTACACCCCCACGGGCTACGGCACCCGTGTCGCCGAAGGCAAGGATGTGCGCTACTTCAACGGGCGCCCCTTCATTCTCGAGGAGGCCCTGAAGGCGGACTTTGCGCTGGTCAAGGCCTATAGAGCCGACCGGGCGGGTAACCTCGTCTTCCGAAAGACAGCCCGCAACTTCAATCCGATCATGGCGACCGCAGCCAAGATCACGATCGCCGAGGTCGAAGAGATCGTCGAGGTTGGGGAGCTGGATCCCGACTCCGTCCATACCTCGGGCGTCTTTGTGCAGCGAGTTATCCTCGCCACCCAGACGCACAAGCACATCGAGCAACGCACCACGCGGGAGGCCTGAGATGAACGTCCGTGAGCGAATCGTCCGCCGCGCGGCTTCTGAGCTTCAGAACGGCTTTTACGTCAATCTGGGCATCGGGATCCCGACCCTCGTCGCTAACCAGGTCCCTCAGGGCATGAGCTTGGTCTTCCAGAGCGAGAACGGCCTGCTCGGCTTGGGGCCTTTCCCCCTCGAGCACGAGGTCGACGCCGACCTCATCAACGCCGGCAAGCAGACGGTCACCGCGATCCCCGGTGCGAGCTTCTTCTCCTCCTCCGACTCGTTTGCCATGATCCGTGGTGGCCACATCGATCTGTCCATCCTCGGCGCGATGCAGGTCAGCGAGCGAGGAGACATCGCCAACTGGATGATTCCCGGCAAGATGGTCAAGGGCATGGGGGGCGCCATGGATCTGGTCGCTGGCGCCCGACGGGTGGTCGTCACCATGACCCATACCGACAAGCGAGGGAACCCGAAGCTGCTGAAGGCGTGCACGCTCCCGCTCACCGGGACGCGCTGTGTCGATATGGTGATCACCGAGCTTGCGGTCTTCACCTTCGACGGAGGCTTGACGCTGCGCGAGCTCGCCGAGGGAACGAGCCTCGAGACCGTGCGGGCCAAGACCGAGGCGCGCTTTGAGGTCGCTGAGGACCTCAAACACTTCTAGCTTGCCGCGGGGGTCAGGCCTCGCCCCGAGGACTCTCGGTGCTTCACGTGCCCGAAGAGTCCTGGGGCGATCTTGAGGAGAGAGGCCCGTGGTTCATCACGGACCTGACCCAGCCTCTACTTCGTGCTCTTGACGGCGTCGCGCAGGATGACCAAGCCGCCGTTGGGGCCGGGTACGCCGCCGCGAACCATGATCAGGTTGCGCTCTTCGTCGATCCGCTCGACCGCGAGGTTCTGCACGGTGGTCTTTACGTTGCCCATGTGACCTGGCATCTTCTTGCCCTTGAGGACCATGCCAGGGGTCAGGCGGGTGCCGATGGAGCCCCCATGACGGAAGAACTCGTGGGTACCGTGAGTACGGATAAACCCGGCGAAGTGGTAGCGCTTCATGACGCCCGCGAAGCCGCGGCCCTTGCTCGTGCCGGTGACGTCGACCCGCTGGCCGACCTCGAAGATGTCGCTGACCTTGAGGGTCTGCCCGCGCTCGACAGAGGAAGCCTTGTCCTTCGAGACGCGGATCTCTTTGACGGCGCGCTTGACGCTGACCCCCGCCTTGTCGAAGTGACCCTTCTCGGGCTTGTTGATTCGATGCTCTTTCTGGTCGCCAAAGCCGAGCTGCACCGCATTGTAGCCGTCGCTGCCGTCTTCGGTCTTGACCTGGAGCACGGGGCAGGGCCCCGCCTCGATGAGGGTAACGGCGACCACTTCGCCGTCGTCGCGGAAGAACTGAGTCATGCCGAGCTTGCGGCCGAGCAGTCCCATCGATTCATTTGCCATGTGGACCTCGCATAGGACGACCTCGTGGGACGTCGTACGGGTAGGGGTGAGGCCGGGCGACCCGAAGGGGGGACCGGCTGTGGAGAGACGCCGCGTCGTAGCGCGCCGCTGGGGGAGAAGCAAGGGCATCCGATGATGCGGTACGGCTGCGGGGCGTGGTCGCCGTCGTTCCTGTCTGCGAGTCCAGGGCCAACGCGCTGGAGGAGCAGGAGCCGCTGGATGGTGGCGTCTTGGATGGCAGGACGCAGAGTGTACCGGGGTGCGGAAGCGACCGAGGGGAGGGATCGCGGGGTCCGTCGGGCGACGGGAGCTCGCCCGTCTGAGGGCTAGAAGGTGTACTTCATGAAGCCGGTGGCGTTGAACCCGAAGTCGAAGCCGATGGCGTAGGTGAAGTCGGTGTCGATGCCGATCGAGAAGTGAGACAGCTTGGTGTAGTACTCGACCGTGGGTCCCGCGAACAAAGGAAAGTGTGGGGTGCGGTGAACATCGGGGTTATTTCCGCCCCAGGCGGGTACCACGGTGTTGTCCCAGCTACCCTTCTCGACCAAGAGGGGCGTGAACATGACGCCAGCGCCAACCTGGAACCCAAGCCCCAAGCGGCGGGTCGGGTAGGCGGCGAATCGGTAGGACGCGAGCAAGGAGAAGGTTCGTGTGTCGCCCTGAATGTTGCGGTTGGGCGGCACGCCGTTGAGCGCCTGCACGTCGTAGGGCATGCCGTTGTGCACGCCCTGCTGGAAGGTGAACTGGTAGGACATGCTGCGGTTCGGCTCGTCGACGAAGTCGTTGCCGACCGAGAAGGCGACCAGCGAGCCCATCTGGAGCAGACCCCCGCCGAAGCGCCCGACCCAGTCCGCCACCCCACCGTTGGCCTTGAAATACCACCCGCGCTCGATCTCACGGATGATCTCGTCGTCGGAGAGGACGGGCGAGCGCTCTTCCTTGGTCTTCTTCTTCTTCTTGTCTTTCTTGCCGGAGTCGGAGTCGAGATCCTCGATGTCGACGGCAAGGGCCGCGGTGTTGCCCAAGAGGGGCGCGGCCAAGCTGAGGGAGAGCAGGAGGCAGAAGCGCTGCATCGACCATTCCTCGAGAAGAAGAAGTGAGAGGGGTGGACCGAGGTGGAGCCCGAGGTCCCGCGGGGTGTACCACGTCTAGGGTTGGCCCGAAAGCGAAAAAGGTGACAAGCTCGTCTGAGTCGTCGCGAACCGAGGATACCGCGCGTCAAGATTGTGTCGGTCAGGCACCCCGGGATGAGCTCCCGCGGGAGGGCGCCGACCAAGGGAACGGCCCCCACCAAGTCTATCGGTGAGGGCCTCGCTCGCTCGGCGACGCGGGACGATCAGCCCGCGGTGAAGATGAAGGGGTAGCTGACGATGACGATGCCGCCGCCCTTGGGCTCGGGGAACTGCATGTTCATGAAGCGGCTGACCACGCAGTTCTCGACCGTGGGGGTGTTGAGCGTGGTCGACTTGGTGTTCGCTGACGAGACCGATCCATCTTTGGCGATGACGAACTTGATGACCAGCTTGCCCTGCAAGGAGGGGTTCTTGGTGAGCTCGCGCTGGTAGCAGTAGCGGATCTGGTTCATGTGGCGCTTGATGACCGCATCGATGAGGGCGCGGTCGAGCGCTCCGAGGATGATGGGATCTCCACCGACAGCACCGATGTTGCCTTCGCCCTTCGCGCCGAAGTCACCGCCGCCGCGACCGTAGCCCGAGGCGCCGGAGCCCACGCCCTTGGTACCGAGTCCACCGAGGCCATCGGCCGAACCTCCGCCACCGAGCCCCGAGCCACGCGAGCCGAGGCCGCCTGAGCCGACCTGCGTGCCCTTGGCCCCGATGAGGCCACCGATCCCGCCCAGCATCTCGGCGTCGACGCCGCCGCCAAAGCCGTCCATCATGCCGCCGTCGCGGAGGGCGCCAAGGACGCCCGCGTCTTCGGCGATCTGCTTGTCGAGTTGGGCCTTCTGGATCTCAACCTTGTTGCCCTTGGCCTTCTCCATCTTGGCGTCTTTCTTGCCGACCTTGCCCTCTTCGCGCTTGGCCTTGGCCCCTTCGCCCGCGTCAGGGTTGGCCTGAGGCTTCTTGTCTTGCTTCTCTTCGCGCTTTTCTTGCTTCTCGAGCAGCATGTCGATGAAGCGATCATCGAGGTCCTTGAAGCTGGTCTCGGGGGGGGAGGGCAGGAAGAGCACCAGCAGAAGGAAGAGCATCCCGATGAAGGCGAAGAGCGACAGGATCCCCAAGAAGAAGGCTTCGGCGATCAGGGTCAGGATCATCAGGGTCAGGAAGCCGGCACCGACCTTGCGGCTCGGGTAGGTCTGCTGCGCGACGAAGATGGTCTCGTTGGCCTCGATCAACAGCTTCATGTCGTCTTCGAGGGGGATGTTCAGCCCGCCGTCGCCGGACTTCTCGGCCTTGCCTTGGGCGACCAGGTCGTCGAAGCTGAGCTTGTCATCGCCGATGAGCGCGAAGCCGCCCCAGTTCTTGGCGATCCGAGCGACGTGTTTCCCACCCTTATTGACGAAGAGGTCGTACTCATCACCGGATGGAAGCGCCGTCTCGGGGATGTAGAAGTCGTTCTTGTACCGGGTCGAGACCTCGGACCATAGCGGAGGCGTAAAAGGCAAAATCATGGCCAGTGGGGCGGGGACCCACGCCAGCTCAATGCCGATAAAGCTCCAGCGGTAGCCGCTCTTCGAGCCGATGTTCACGGAGCGGCTATTGCTGCGGTAGTGCTTCGTGTCGAGGACGATGTTGTCCCAGACTTGGTGGACCTCGAGCACCTTGGGACGGTTCCGGTTCTCACCCGCGGCGCTGCTGGAGCTACCTCCGCGCAACACGAAGGTGAGCACGTCTTCGGTGCGGACCTCGGTCTCGTCGGCGCGGTCCTCGCTGGGCGCGGCCGGTGTCGGGGCGTTGCCGACGCCAGGATCGGTGCTCGCGACGTCGATGCTCCCTGGATCCGTAGGATCGTCAACCATCTCGCCTGCTGCCGCTGCGGCGAGCAGCTCCTGTGGCATGGTCATGACGTGGGTCGCTTCTTCGTCGTCGTCGAAGGTCGTGGGCTCGAAACGGACCACGACGCGGAGCTCGCCAAGCGTGAAGGCGTCGCCTGGGCGGACCTCGGCGTTGGTGATCTTCTCGCCGTCCTTCAAGACGCCGCCCTCGACGCCCAGGTCGAGGATGTGCACGGTGCCGTCATCTTCGATGTTGAAGACGGCGTGGAGCTCGGCGAGGGAGGGGTCGTCGACGGCGAGGAGCGCGTCGGAGCCGCTCCCGATGGTGACGCTCTCTTCGCGAAACTCTCCAGTCTTGAGGAGGGTGTCGCCTCGGTAGACTTCGAAGCTGAGCGCTGGACGATCGTTACTGGCCATATCACTGGCCTCCGATGGGAGAGGGGAGGAGAGGGGGGAGGGGCCTTACTTGACCTCGTTGATCGACTCACGCATCTCGGGCTTGAAGTCGGTGCGGAGGCGGATCATGGGGTTGAACTGGGCCTTTTTACGGTCGACGAGGAGGGAGCCCGACGGCTTGACCAGCTCACCGGAGACGTCGACCCCTTCGAAGTCGATCTCGGTGCGCTCCTTGTACTTGACCTGACGATCCCCATCGTCCTGCGCGAGGGCTGAGGTAGAGACCAGGGCGCCGAGGGCGAGGGCTGCGAGGGGGAGAGAGCGGCGAAGCATGGGACCTCCGTTCGGTCGAGACGATGTGCTGACGGTTGGGTTCAGACGAGCACACGAGCCGCGGTAGTGTGCCCTCTTGAGGGCCTTCCTACAAGGCGCGGGGGGTCATGTTCCCGTCAACCCCTATGACACGGGCTCAGAGTCCTGGTTCCCCCGAAACGTCAAGGGGGTGCAAAGGAGAACCGCGCAGCTCAGGGCTTCGGGGATGGCTCCTCGCGTGCTCAGGAGCTCTGGCAGCCGAGCGAAGGTTCGAGCCGAACCCAGGTCGAAGCTCTCGGCAGACGACGGCGGCCGCGAACCCGAAGAGGGGGCGCGGCCGCAACCGTTGGGAAGTCTGAACGGGCTGGACTTGGGACGGTTCGCACCCTACTCGGGCGCCTCTCCCCCATCCTCGGCTTCAGCGGGATCTCCGCCGACGCAGACGTCGAGCATGCCGTTCGCCTCGTCTACGAAGGTCTTGAGATCGCCAGCCATCGACGGGTCATCCATGCTCATCTTGATCTGCTCGATGTACATGCCCGCCATCTCGACGACGTCGGCGTCGTCGCACTTGCTCAGGCGAGCCTCGGTCTTGTCGACCTCGCTCTTGAGCTCCGCGAGCAGGCGCTTGTTGCGCTCTTCGCGCTCCTTGCGCTCCCGCTCGGCGGCTGCGAGGGCTTCTTGGCGTTTGCGCTCCTCTTCCATGGAGGCCTGGATGCGTTGCTTGCGCTCATAGACTTCGTGGCTCGGGCTGAGCTCGCCGACGTGTGCCGCGATGAAGTCATCGAGGTATTTCTCGGCCGCCTTGAAGTTGCGGGTGTACTTCTCGTGGAGGGTACTCCCGTTGAAGTAAGCCGGCTGGAACTTGGGATCAGACTTGAGGATCTCGCGGTAGATCTTGTCGGCTCCGTCGAGATCCCCCGTGCCTCGCAGCGCGACGGCGAGGCCGAGCCGGGCGTCGCGGCTGGAGCTGTCGGTCTGGTTCGCAGCTCGGAAACTGCCGAGGGCCAAGTTATAATCCCCAGAGTCGAGCGCGATGAACCCGAGGTTCATGTTGGCTTCGAAGTTCTTGGGGTCGAGCTTGACCGCCTTCTGAAAGCGCTCGATCGCGCGCTCGGTGTCCTTCTGAAGAATGTAGGTCACGCCCATGTTATTGTAGATGCCGGGCTCTCCGTCGTTGAGCTCCAGTGCCTTCTCGTTGCACAGCTGCGCCATGCCCAAGCGGCCCTGAGCGAAGTACATCGAGGAGAGGGCGCGGTAGGCCCCTGCGTTCTCGGGGTCCTGCCGAAGGATCTCGCGAGCGTGCTGCTCGGCGTCTTCGTAGCGCTCCAGGTCGGTCAGAGCTTGCATGAGGTCGTAGCGGACGTCGACCCGCTCAGGGTTGGCGTCGACCAGCTTCTGGTAGATCTCGACCGCCTCTTCGGGCTTTTTGTTGGCACGGAGGATCCGGGTCAACGAGAAGATGGCCGCCTCGTAGTTCGGGTCGCCCTCGTAGGCGCGTCGGTAGTGCTTCTCGGCCCTTTGGAGGTCGCCGATACGCTCTGCCGTCCAGCCCGCGTTGAACGAGGTCTTCGGGTTCGCCCGCAGCTCGGCGGAGCGGCTGAAGTGATCGTAGGCTTCGGCGTAGTCAATCTCGCCGGTCTTTGGATCGGGGGTCTTGAGGAAGCGAACGCCCTGCTGGAAGAGCGCGATCGGATCGCTGGCTTGCTCTTCGGTCAGGGCTTCGACCGCCGGCCCCTTCTTGCAGCCGGTCGACAGCGCGACGGGTGCAGCGAGGAGCGCGACGAGGAGTGGCAGGCGTAGGATCTTGGTCATGGTCATCGTGCCCCTCACAGCTCGGACTCGAAGTTGAAGGTGCGGGTCTTGGACGAGACGTAGTTGGGCTCGAGGATGGTCTCTTCGAGGCCGGGATAGTCGTCGGGGGCCAGGTCGCCGAGCCGGCGGGTCGCGAAGGCGGTGTCTTCGTTGTAGAGCGTGAGCTCGTAGGCCTTCTCAAGCGCGGCCTGGTAGAGTTGGATGGCGGCCTGGGTGCGCGGATAGGCTCGGTCCTGCATGCCCATGCGATAGATCTCGGCTTGATCTTGGGTCAGGTAGTAAGGGATGTCGCCTTCGAGCAGCGTATCTGCCATGTTTTCTTGGGCCTTGCCCAGCGAGACCAGGGCCGCCAGAGCCCATGGACCCGAGCCGGTCTTGATGATCTCTTTGAAGCTCTCTTCGACCTTCTTGATCTCGTCCTGCTTGGCCTTGAGCTGAGCCGTCATGTGGCGGTCTTCGGTTTTCCGGCCGCCACCCTTCTTCGACGTGATCTTGAGCCCGAGATACTTCTCGAGCGCGGGTTGCGCGAGGATGTACATCATCTCGGCGACGTGCTCGGTGTGCTCTCCGGGCTCTCCGCCCTTCTTGAGGAAGTCCTCGTACTCGTCGATAGTCTTCTTGTAGAGGGCGTGGGCCTCGCGGGTCTTGCCCTGACTCTCGAGGATCTTGCCGTGGTGAAGCTTGGCGAAGGTGAGGTACGGCATGGGCGTGTCTTTGGGCGCCTTGCTGTAGAACTGCACGTACTCATTGGCGGCCTTGGCCTTGTCGCCGCGGTCTTCGTAGATCCGCGCGATGGTGATCTTGACGTCGTTGATGCGGCCATCGTCGGATCGGCTCTTGGCCGCCTCGTCGAGGAAGAGACGGTAGTTGGCGATCGCCTTGTCGTGCTCATCGCCGGCCCGGCGGAACACTGCGGCCGAGTAGATCGCGTCTAGGGCCAGATCGGTCATCTGGCTTGCCTTCTCGGCGTCGTCCTTGGCGACTTTGTCGCGCTCCTTGGGGTAGAGCGAGAACAGCTTCTCGTAGAAGAAGGCGGACTGATCGAAGGCTGCGACGTTCTCGTAGGCGAAGCCGAGCGCTTCGATGGTCTTATAGTAGTACTTGGTCTTGTCACCGAACTTCGGATCATCCACGAGGATGTGCCGAATGCGCATGGCGTCGGTGTGTCGCTTGACCTCGCTGTAGTAGACCGCCGCATTGTTCAAGGCCGTAGCGAGCACGTCGGTCTCGGCATTGTCCTTGAACTCCTCGTAGAAGGCCACATAGGCGTCGGCAGCCTTGGACTTGTCGTTGTCGCTCTTGAGGTTCTCGGCGATGAGTTGGAAGCTCGCACGCTGGTAGATATTGTAGACGTCGTTCTTGAACTTTCTGGATCCAAGGCCCTCTTGGTCGTAGTAGAACTTGGCGTTCTTTTTGAGGTTCGCGTAGTCTTCGCGGATCGCGAAGCTGTCGAGGATCAGGTTGGCCGCTTGCTCGGCTTCGCGGGACTTGGGATCCATCTTGATGACGAGGTTGAACTGCTCGGCCGCCTCGGCGAATCGGTACTTATTGTAGAGCAGATAGCCCGACTTATAGATCGCGTTCTTGGTCTTCTGCGTGCCAGGGTAGAGCTTGGCGAACTGGGCGCAGGCGTCGATCAGCTTCTGCTCGTTGGCGGTGAGCTCCATGGGCTGCACATCTTTGTCGACCTTACCCTTCGCGCGGGAGGTCTCGGATCCACCGTCGGCCTTGATGAGTTCCTCGGCGGCGAAGATCGCGGACTCGGCGCAGAACCGGCTGTGCTTGCCGTTGGGGTCGAGCTGCACAACCTTCATGTACTGTTCGTAGGCCTCTGCGAAGTTCTTGAGCTTGTAGAGCAGCTCGCCAAAGGCATATCGCACGTCGTAGGTGTGCTTGTTGTCGGGGAACTCATCGAGATAGACGCGGTAGGCTTTCTCGGCCAAGTTGTAGGCCTCAAGGCCTTCCTTGTGAGGCCCGAGCTTGCGCGCCTCGTTGTGGTACTCGACCGCCACCTGACGCAGGTTCTTCTCGATCGCGCTCTGGGCATCCTTGACCGCTTCTTGGTTCGAGGCGTTTGCCCGCGCCCAGGCCGATTTGCTGCCGTAGGTCTTCCGGAGCTTCTCGATCTCTTCGAAGGTCACTTGGCGCTTGCCCATCTTCTTGGCGGCCTTGATGATCTCGGACTGATACTCAGGGTTGTCGGGTGCCTGCGGGTTCTCGGTGATGAGGCGACGGTAGGTGTGGATGGTCTGCTCGAACTTGCCCTGTTCGAAATACATGCTCGCGAGCTGCTTGAGCATCGCGCGGATGAGGTCGTCTTTTCCGAGCTTCTTGAAGTAGTCGTAGGCCTCGTTCATCTCGCCCGCGTCGGCGAAGAACCGAACGAGGTCCCGCAGGGCTTCATCTTGAAGCTGGATCGCCTTGCCTTCCTGGCCTTGGGTCTGGGTGTAGGCGACGACCGACTTCATGGTACGGATGGCGTTGTCGTATTCGCCGACGTTGAAGTAACACCACGCGAGCTTGTAGAGCGCGAAGCTGTACTTGGGGCTGTCGCGGAAGGAGGCGGCCCGCTTGTAGGCTTGTAGCGCCTTGTAGGCGTTGTTGTCGTCGAAGTAGTACTCACCGATGTTGACGTAGGTGTCGGGGACGTAGCTGGACTCCGGGTACTGCTTGACCAGCTTGATGAACTGTTGGACAGCATCACTGCGCCGGCCGGTGTCTTGGAGGGCCATGCCCAGGTAGAAGGTGGCCTCGTCGGCACGACGGTAGCGTGGATAATTCCTTAGGATCTGCTCGTAGAGTCGGATAGAGCGCTGCTGCCAGTCCGCGGAGCCCGAAGTGTCGGGGCCCTTGTCGAACATGGCTTGATCGTCGCACCGCTCGTCTTGCTGGCAGGCCTGCCACTTCTCGTCGAAGATCTCGTTCTCTTCCAGGTAGAGCCAGCGGCCCTCTTGGAAGTAGAGGTCGGCCAGACGCAGCATCATCTCGGCCTTCTGATCGCCCTGCGCATCGCCCCTCGCGAGGAGGTCCTTGAGCATATCGATCGACCGGAGTCGTTTTTCACGCGCCTGTCGAGCGTATTCGGAGCGTGGGTCCTCGGAGACGTCCATGTCGCGGGCTGAGAGGCGCCGCCGATCATCGTCGGCTTGGGCGCTGTCCGTCAGCGCGGAGGTCCCAGCGGTGCCCGCGAGCAGGAGGGCGAGGGTGGCGGCGGTGGGCTTGAAGAGCCGGTTCATGGTAGAACCTCCCGAGCGAAACGCTCGTTCTCAGGCTAGCGAAGGGCAGGCAGGGTGATCAGTTGCAGGCGCTCGACTCGGAGTATTGGTAGTAGCCGAGCTCGTCGGCCCAGAACTCCCCGTTGAACGGCCAGTAGATGATCTCTTTGGAGACGGCGAAGTCGACGGTGGCGGCGTCGGTCTCGCCGAGGATCGGAGTGTCGCGAGAGGCCTTGGCCTCGAGGTCGATACGCTGCGCGTCGACGATCTCGAACCGGATGATCTGGGACTGGCTCAGCAGATCGCCGAGCTTGCGGTTCTGGTTGTCGAGCTCTTGGATGAGCACCACGCCCGCTCGCTGCTTGTAGCGCTGGCGGTCTTGCTCCATGACGCGCTTGATGTGCGCTCCGACGGAGTCACGCCACACCGACTTCTGATCGTTGATCACCTTGGCTTCCTCATCCATCATGTCGAGGTGATCGACAATGCTGGCGAGGTCGCGGTTCTGTAAAACCTTATACAAGAGCTGACGACTGAGCATGCTGTTGGCCGCACCACCCTCGAAGTATTGCTCATACGCCTTGTCTGCGAGCTTGATGCCATCGGGGGTATTGTATTGCGCCAAGAAGTCCTTGAGCTCGCCCCGCATGGGCTGGAAGCTGCGCTCAAACTGCACGAGGATCCTGTTCGCCTCTTGGTATTCGCACAGGTAGAAGAAGGTGAGCGCCCGGAGGATGTCGCTGTCGGGCAGATGCTCGAACGAGGTGAAGTGCGGCGCGCGCGGGGTGAGCAGCAGGCCGAGGGTGTCGTTCAGGCGCGTGAGCATGAAGTTCGCCCAGGCGCGCTCGAAGAGGCTCTGCGTCCACTGCTCGCTCTGCCGGTCGACCATGGCGTAGTAGGCGTCGGCGTTGTCGAAGCGCTCAAGCTCGTAGTAGATTCGCGCGATGTTCATCAGGGAGAGCGTGCGAAGCCGAGCATGCTCGCGCGCCTCGCGGGCGTCGGACGCGGGATAGTCGCTGTCGTAGACTTCCTTGAAGGCCTTGACGGCGCTCTGGAGCTTCTCGCGCTCGTAAGAGATGACCCCTTCGAAGTATTTTGACTGCAGATACAGGTTGGACTTGCTGCTGATCTGCTGGAAGTACTTGGCCGAACGAGAGAGGTTGCCCTTGTCGTACTCGCGCCGACCCATCAGGTAGAAGAGGTGGTTCTGCGCTTGACGGGGGAAGGCGTTGGCCGGGATCCGGTGAACGATGCGCATCAGCTCGGTCTCGTTCCCGGTATACTCGGCGATGGCCACCAATCGAGGCAGGGCGTACTTGAAGTAGGGGTCGCGGGGACCGCGCCTGACCGCTTGCATATAGTAGTACTGAGCGCCGTGATACATGCCGAGATCATCGAGGCTCTTTGCCATGTAGTAGAACAGCTTGGAGCGCTGCTCAGGGAACTCGTCGGCCTCGAGCATGTCGAAGAAGCACTTGGAGGACGTGAGGGCTTTGCCTGCGCGGTACAGCTCGATGCACTCGCGGACCAAGCGCGGGTCCGTTCCGCCGTCGTCACCCTCTTCAGGCAGGTCCGACAGGTCGTCGGGCATGCTCGGGAAGGTGCCCCCGCCGAGAGGATCTTTGTCTTCGGGCTCGGGTTCGGGCTCACGGGTCGGCGCGGGTGCCGCGACGTCGTCGGCCTTGAGCTCGCGAGCGGTCTGAACGACGTCGCCTGGCGCACCTTGCTCGACCAGGCACTGGATCTCGTCGGGCTTGTACGTCTTTCCAGAGCTCTTCATGGTCTGGACCGTGATCGATGAAGGGACGCCTGCGTTGAGCATGCCCATGATCTGATCGCAGTCCACCGCGAGAGCCGGGGTGGCGAGGAGCGACAGACCTCCGACGAGTCCGGCCCGGGCATAGGCGCTGATGCGCGACGTGCCGAGGAAGGGGTTGCGCATCACTTGCCTCCGGTACTGAAGAAGAACGTAGCAGACGCTTGAATGATGAAGTTGTTCTTCATCTCGAGTGAGGTCCCGTTCAGCGTCTCGATGAAGGACAGCGAGCGACCCTCGATGCGGGTGGCGAACCGATCGCTGAAGGCGACGCGGAAGCCACCGCCCAGGGTCGTGGTGGGGTGAACCTGGTTGGCGGTGAGGACGCACGGGGTGCCCTCGATGCCGGCGCACTGGATCGCCTCGAGGTCATCTCGGGTGCCGGTGATCCCCATGCCGAAGAGCCCGTAGATGTCGAAGATGATGATCTGGCCACCGAGGATGGCGATCTTACCGTAGATGGGTGCGAATTGCGCGGTGGCGTTCACCGCCCAGATGATCTTGGAGATGTCAGGAGAGACTTTGTTGTTCTCGATGATCTGGCGGGTGATGGGCTTCCAGTCGCCCTCGCCGAAGTCTGGCGAGAAGGATCCCGAGAGCTCGGCCGAGAGGACCTCGGTGAAGTGGTAGCCGACGTTGCCGCCGACGATGTATCGGTTGATGAAGGGGTCGTTGCTGACGAAGCCGAGGTGCCCGCCCGCTTCGACCTTGCCGATCTTGAGGAAGTTCTTCTTTTGGAGGACCTTGATGGGGGGACGGTCCTCGCGCTCCTCGAGGAGCTCTTCGTCGTCGTCGCGCTGTCCGATCACATCGGAGTCGCCACGTTCGAGAGAGCGCCTCTCTTCGGCTGTGCTGCGCTCGCGGTCCCCGAGACCGAGGATGTCGTCGAGATCGTCGTCCTCTTGGGCGAGCCCGTCGTCTGAGCCCCCGCTCACCCCCAGCGCGGGGATGGGCTCCGGCGCCGCGTGGGCGAGCGTGGCCGTGAAGGCGATGACGGCCGCCAGTGTCCAGACCTTAGTAGACATCGGCGCGCTCCTGCATCTTGGGGAAGAAGATAGCGACGCCACCCGAGGTGACGAAGTTGTTGTAGAGCCGGTTGCCCGCAGCCGGGATGTTCGGGTCGTACTGCGGTTGCTCGTCGATGAAGAAGTTCATGCGTGCGTCGATCTTGAGGGCGACGGACTGGGTGAGGAAGAAGTTGAAGCCCATGCCCAGGGTTGGCCCGAAGACCGCTTCGTTCCCCGCGGGTGCGAGCCCGATGGGGCTGCCTGGGTCGTTCGGGGTGTCTAGGCGCGCGAAGTAGTTGGTCTTGCTGCTCACGTGCAGCCCCGCCACGAAGTACAGGTCGAAGTTCAGGATAGTCTCGCCAAGGAGATTGATCTTGCCGTAGAGCGGCGCCCACACGGCGTTGGCCGCGAAGCTGATCGTGACCTTGTCCAGGGGCTGCTGGAACCCGGCCTCGTTGGCGACCGCGGCGATCCGGAGCAAGGTGCGGGTCAGACCCTTCAGGTCATTCTGACCCAGATCGGGGCTGTAGCTGACCATCCCTTGGAGCGCGAAGGACTCGGAAAAGTGGTAGCCACCCGCCACACCGCCGACAAAGCGCTGTGCGAAGGGGTTGTTCGGCACATAGCCGAACATGGGCGACAGCTCGAAGCGCTTGGTCTTGGTGAAGAAGCGGTTGTCGATCGAAGGGCGGGGTGGAGGTCCCTCGCGGTGCAGTTCGATCGCTTCGCCACCTGGGCCGGTCGGTCCGGCCGCGAGGGCAGCGGACGAGCCGCTGAGGGCCATTGCGGCGGCCGCGGTGGTGAGGAGAGGCTTGAGGTAGGCCATCCGGTTGTCTCCCATGGGGGAAGGTGCGAAGGATGCCGAGGTCGGCTTGGACGGTCAGTGGGGTCAGACTAGAGACGGGGACGGTTATCACGCTGGCTAGGCGATGGGACAGCCCAATCTCTGCGAAGACACCAAAGCCGGCGAGGTGTACCCGCTGACTCCCTCGCATGTCAACTCGGTTGAAGGCGCTCACAACCAGGGAGAGCGGTAGGTCGTCTTCGCTCGACCTCCCACCGGGTCACTTCGCTCGTCAAGATAGTGTTGAGAGTGGTCGACCCGAAGCCTCAGCGTGTCCGCCAGGGGACCTCGACCCACGAGATCCCCCCCCGGCGGTCCTTGAGCACCACCCACCATCGCCCCTCGATGTCGGAGGCTGCAGGAGCCAGCCAGCGACTGTACAAGAAGGGGTGGATCGTCGTGGCGCGTCGGACCTGCCCGCCGCTCGCGTACCACTCGGCGAAGGGTTGTTCTTCGCGCTCCTCCCACTCCCCGTCGGCGTTGAGATAGTCGTAGGTCTCGATAGCGTCCTCGGCGAGCTCCACGTCCAACTCATAGATCTCGCCGGGATCGACCAGCACCGTCTGCCCGGCCTCGATGGGGTGGGAGTCCACTAGAAAACGGACGATGCCTGGGTTCTGATTGGTCTCTCGCGTGGTGATCATGGCCCGCTTGAAGCCGACACGGAGCTGGTTGAAGTCGAGGCTTTCATCGTCCTCGAGTCCCTCGCGAGGCAGGGCGAGGGCGGTGACCGTGTAGGGACGGCCACGCAGCGCACTGCGTTCGTCGAGCGAGTCCAGGTAGTCTTCGGGGGCGGTGACCCGCGGGGGGAGGCCAGGCTCGATCCCTATCACCCCCGCGGCGTCGAGGTCTTCGGGGGTTGGGTCCCCGCCGAGGACTGAAGGATCGGGTGCGCAGCCGAAGCTCGTGGTCTCTTCGTCGGAGCAGCCGAACCAGATCACCGTGCCGAGCTCGTCGTCGGGGTCGACGAAGAGCGCGCGCACCTCGGCGGTCTCGCCAGGGAGGAGGTCCGGGGGTTCGACCTGGATCGCCAGGAGGCGAGGGCGGTCCGCGAGCCAGCTCGGATCGAGGTCCCGCGGGCGGGGGTAGCGCTCGCTCTGGATCACGCAGGAGGTGAGGAGGAGCGCTGAGCTGACGAAGCGGAGGATCATCGGCGCACCTTGGCCTCGAAGCCGATGTTCGGGATGAAGGGAAGCCCTCGCACATAGGCGAAGTCAGAGTAGTCGTAGTTGTAGACGGTGAACTCGGGGTTTACCCCGCGGATTGTGTTGAGAAGATCGACGTATAAGGACAGCTCCCAGCTTCGGAAGGTGAACCTACGGTCGACGCGGAAGCTGGTCTGGAAGAAGAAGGGTAGCCGGCTGTCGTTGCGCGGGCCGACGCGGAAGCCGCTGTAGGAGCCTCCGTCGACATCGAAGACACCGGCGTTGAGCACGCTCTGGGGGTTCCCTGAGACGAGCTGGATCTGCATCGAGACCCCGATATGATAGGGCAGGTCGTAGCCACCTTGTGCGGAGAGGATGTGCGTCTGGTCGAAGTCGAAGGGCACCCACTCGGCGTCGGGGTTGGCTTTGCGCTCCGAGCGCGAGAGGGTGTAGCTCAGCCAGCCGAAGAACCGACCCACCGGCTGATGTCGAACGATCAGCTCGGCCCCGTAGGCCCTCCCGAAGCCGATATTCATAAAGGGGGAGCTCCCGAACCCGGTGAAGTTCGGGTCGGTGTCGATCAGGTTCCACATGTCGCGCCAGAACAGGTCGAGCTCCCACTGCACGGCCGGGCTGATGGTGTGCTCCAGGCCGATGGAGCTGTTCCAGGCACGCTCGAAGGCGAGATCCGGGGTGACGCCCAAGCCGATGGACTGCTGGGGCTGGGGGGGCTGGTGGTACAGGCCGCTGCTTCCCTTCAGGGCGAACCCATCGGTCAGCTCGAACCATCCTGAGAAGCGTGGGTCGATGGCCTGTCTGCGGTAGGGGGCCGCACCTTGGGCGACGGACCCGCCGTAGGTGATGGTGGCCGAGTTGACGCGAACGCTCGGCGTGAGTCGCAAGCGGTCCCGGTCCTGCAGGGGGCTGAGGTCCATGCGCAGCCAGGCGTCGGGATACCAAGCGGTGCCTTGGCCGCCGAACGCTACGGGGTCGCGCTCGCTGAGGGGGTTGTCGAGATCGGCGATGCGGAAGGGGGACACGAAGTCGAAAGACCAGGCTCCCCCGAGGAAGTCAAAGCCTGGGGTGATCGTTATGGCGGGGTGGGGGCGGTATTCCAGTTCGGACCGGAAGTGGACGTTGGTGGTGCCGCCGCTGAAGGTCAAAGCCTGGCCGACCCCGAAGATGGTTCGGTCGACCCCGAAGCTTGGGGTGACGCGGAGCGTCAGGTCGTCTCCGAGCTTCTCGGTCCACCGGATCACCGCTCGGTGGGAGAGGTACCGGGTGAGCAGATCGCCTTGGGTGTCTCGATCGCTGCCTTGGGCGGTGTCGGAGGGCGTCGAGATCGAGAGAAGGTCCTCGAAGCCATAGACGAAGGCAGAGAGCGTGCGATGCTCCGGGGTCGGGGCGACGACCTTGAACTGGTAGTCCCAGTACCGAGGCTTGATGGCAAAGTCGCTTCCGTCGAGAAAGAGCGGGAGGAAGGCATCGATGTAGCTTCGGCGGAAGCCCGCGGCCACGCCGATCTTGCGGTCTTCGTCGCCGCCGACGGGGATCGAGGTCTGGGCATAGACCTGGGCGTCGAGCACGTCGGCGCCTCCGGAGATGATGGTCTCGTCGAAGCGATCCTTGGTCGTGACATCGATCACGCCCGCCATCTTTCGACCGAACTTGCCACTGTAGCCGCCGGGCAGGTAGTCGACCGACTCGACGAACTCGGGTTGGATGACGCTCGTGGTGCCGGTGAGGTGGTAGATGAGGGGAACCTCGATGCCGTCGACGTAGACCCCCGAGTCCTGCGGGTTTGCGCCTCGGATGATCAGCAGCCCGGTCCCGAAGGGGGAGCGGGCAGCCCCAGGCAGGGTCTGGATGACCTTGACCGGATCGCCGAAGGTCCCTGGAATGCGGCGGATCTCTTCGTTGGAGAGGGTGCGGCGGGTGACCTCGGGGGTCTTGGGGCGCTCGCCGAAGACCGTGATCTCGTTGGCCGAGAGGTTGTCTTCGGTGACCCAGAGACGGATCTCGGTGACCTCATCGGGCTCGATGGTGAGCGTCTCGGTCGCAGGGCGGTGGCCTGGCCCTGAGACACGGATCCGGTACTCTCCCGGGGGGAGGCCACGGACCGAGAACGTGCCGTCGCCTTCGGTCACGAGCTCCGTGCGTTCGATCTCTCGACCATCCGAAGGCTCGATCTCAAGGAAGGCCCCGCCGACGGGGGCTCGGGTGCCGTTCTCGCGCACGCGGCCTTCGAGGGTGATGGGGACCTCGATCTCTTGCTCCGGATCTTCCGTGAGTTCAAAGGAGTACCCGAAGTCGAAGGTCGAAGGGACCGGACCTTCACGAGTCTCGGCAGGGGAGAACCGCATCCTCAAGACAGCGTCCTTGGCCTCCCAGGCAAAGCCGTACGGGTCGTCCTCGAGAGGCTGGGCATCGGTCACGCGGCCTTGCTCGTCGAGGGAGACCCGAAGCGTGACCTTGAAGGAGGTGATGTCCTCATCGGCAGCGGCCGAGGGGAAATCGGCATCGACCCACTCCAGCACCGCAGGCATGACGACGATCGCTTCGGGGGGCTCGCTCGGTGCAGCCAGGGACAAGGACGCCCACACCAAGAGCAGGACCAGGCTCATGCTTGAGCCGAGGTCAGGGAGGCGTGGCTACGAGCAGGGGGTGCGAGCATGGTCCCATCTCCGCGCGCTGAAGAGAGGTAAGGTTCTGGCCTGCGCCACGCAAGAACGCCCCCGACGCTTGCGAGGCGTTCGAGGGCGTTCGAGGGTGGAGGCGCCGACCGGATTCGAACCGGTGAATGGAGGTTTTGCAAACCTCTCCCTTAACCACTTGGGTACGGCGCCACATCTTGACCCGACGCGGCTTAACGGATCGTCCATCCGCGTCAAGGAGCGCGCGTGCTCACGCTGGCCGTCATCACCCTCAACGAAGTCGACCGCCTCGAAGCATGTCTCAGGTCGGTCCCTTTCGCCGACGAGGTCTTGGTGCTCGACAGCGGCTCGACCGACGGCACCCTCGAGCTGGCTCGCGGGCTCGGGGCGCGGGTCGTCTCGACCGACTGGCCGGGGCACGTGGCCCAGAAGAACCGCGCCTTGGCGATGGCTTCAGGCGACTGGATCCTCTCGCTCGATGCCGATGAGCGGCTGTCGGAGCGCGCGGGGCAGGTTCTCCAGCGCGCGCTCCGCTCGCCGGGGGAACACGCGGGCTTCGGGCTTCGGCGATGCAGTCGGTGGCAGGGGCGATACATTCGTCACGGCAAGTGGTATCCCGACCGAAAGCTACGGATCGTGCGTCGCGGTCTGGGTCGATGGGGAGGGGACGATCCGCACGACACCCTTCGGATCGACGGCCCGGTGAGATGGCTTGACGCCGACATCCTGCACGAGCCTTATCGAGACTACCGAGAACATCTTGGAACCATCGAGCGCTACACCAGCGCCAGCGCGCGCTCCCTCCACGAGCGCGGGGTACGAGCCCGGTGCTTCGATCTCTGCGTCCGTCCGCCGCTACATTTCATAGATGCCTTGCTCCTTCGAGTAGGTTTCCTCGACGGATGGCGGGGCGTCGCCCTCGCGGGGCTGGGGGCGTGGTATGTTTGGTTGAAGTGGTCCAAGCTGCGTGGGATGTCGTGAAGATCTTCTTTGTCGGAGATCGCTGGGGAGTGGGGGGAGGTACGAGCGGCCAGCTCCTCCTCGCCGCCCGAGGGCTCGCGGCGCGAGGGCACGAGCTCACCGTCGCGGTTCGGCGCGTCGATGCCCCCGAAGAAGCTGGGATCGTCGTCCGTCAGATCCCCTGGGCTCTTCCGCGCTTGGGACGAGGGTTCTTGGACGGCTACCTGGAGCGTCTCCGCCGACCGACCCGAGCGGTGATGAGCTGGATCCGGGGTCCGAGCCTCCCCGGCTGGCGCGCCGGCGGAGGAGCGCACGAGGCGTGGATCGAGGCGCGCGATGGCGTGGTCCGACGTCGGGATCGACACGAGCTGGCGCGGGAGCGCCGTAGCGCCGACAGGGCGTCGATCGTGGTCGTGAACTCCGCCTTGGCCGCGCAGGACGTCCTGACGCACCTCGGAGTGTCGAAGGCCCGCATCCGGCTGGTCCGCAACGGGGTCGATCTCGACCGTTTCCACCCGAGCCGTGCCCGCTCGGCTTCGGGCCGCGTCGTGATCTTCGTCGGGCAGGGCTGGCGCAGGAAGGGGCTTCGGACGGCGATCCATGCCTTCGAGCTCGCGGCTAGCTCACGGGATGTGCTCTGGGTCGTCGCGTCTGCGGCGGACCTCGCTTCCGCTCTCGCGGGCCGCTCCGCGCCCGATCAGCTCCGTCACATCGAGCCCAGTCCCGACCTTCCCCTGTGGCTGGAGCGTGCCGATGTGCTTCTTCACCCGACCCTCTACGACAGCAGCGCGAACGTCGTGCTCGAGGCGATGGCCTGTGGGGTCGTGCCGATCACGTCGGCTCGCGACGGCTCCACGGAACAGGTGGACGACCCTGCTCTCGTCCTCTCCGATCCCACAGATCTGGCGAGCGTCGTGGAGCGACTGCGCTATGGACTGGCCCAGGCGGAGCCGGAGCGATGGCGCGCGGTGGCGGAGCGTTGGCCCGCTTCTCGCATGGTAGAGGGCATCGAGGACGCGATGAGGGAGCTGGAGCATGGCTGACGTCACGACCCCACGACCTGCGAGGCGCTGGGGACGGATCTTCTTGCGGCTGCTAATCGTAGCGGTCGGGGTTCTGCTCTTGGCGGCCGTCGCCGGCGCCGTCACGCTGGCGTATCTCTACGACCGTCACATCGCTAAGGAGCCGGGGCCGCACCTGGAGCGCGCGCATATCATGGCGGTCATCGCCGAAGAGTCGCCCGTCACCTACCGAGACGGCACCACGCGGCTCGGGGTGTTCTTTCAGGATGAGCACCGCAGCTACGTGGGATGGAGTGATCTACCGCCTGCCTACGTCGCCTCGATCGTCGCGGCCGAAGACGGCGACTTCTGGTCGCACTCGGGGGTCAGCCCGAAGCACATCGTTCGGGCCTTGATCGACAACTTTCGCGCTGGACGCACGGTGTCGGGAGGGTCCACGCTCACGCAACAGACGGCCAAGAATCTCTACTACCGTCCAGATCGAAGCCTAAACAGCAAGGTGCAGGAGCTCCTCAACGCGCTGCGCCTCGAAGCCCACTACGACAAGTCCGAGATCCTGACCTTCTACGTCAACCAGTTCCACGTCTCGGGCAATGGGCGCGGGTTGGGGATCGCCGCACGGTACTTCTTCGACGCCGAGGTCGGGGATCTCGATCTCCTCCAGGCTGCCTTCCTCGCGGGTCTGGTCAAGGGGCCGAGCTACTACGATCCCTTTCTGGGGGATCAGGTCCGGCGCGAGCGGTCGACCGAGCGGGCCGTGAAGCGCACCCGATACGTGCTCCAGCGGATCGTCGACATGCCCGAGGCCGAGCTCGTGGGGCCCTGGCCCGTGGAAGGTCTGGCGGGCGAGGCGGCCCACGCGGCGCGGCTAGCTCAGGTTCGCTCCTATAAGGCCGAGGCCGAACGGCTCCTTGATGAAGGCTTCGAGCTTCCCTTTCAGCGAGGTCAGTTTCGCTACGACAGCAACGCGGTCCTCGACGAGGTGCGGCGTCGCCTCTCCCAGCCCCCCTTCGACGAGGTCTTACGCAAGGCGGGGGTCGACGAACCCAATCGCGCCGGGTTGGTGGTCGTCACGACCCTCGACGCGCAGGTTCAGCGCGAGGCGACCTATGCGCTCTGGCACCACCTCACCGAGGTGGGAGCTTGGCTCGAGAAGCCTGATCCGACCGACTTCATCCGAGCCGACAGCGCCGGACCTCGCTACGACCCCTTCCGCAGCCCTCAGCCTCACGAGTTTCGTTTGGCGAAGGTGGTGGATCGTCCTCAGGTCAACGGTCGGACCACGCTCCGACTCGATCTCGGAGGCCACGACTGCGCGGTGGACCGAGACGGGCTCATCCGCGCGGCCCTCGCCGTCGAGCGTGGCCGGACAAGCAATCGTTTCAGCCGGGTCCCCGGCGAGAAGGTCGACGCGTTCGCCGAGGCGCTGAAGGATGGGGCGGTCGTCTGGGTGAGCGTGCGTGAGATCGACGAGGAGGGTCGGGCGAGCTGCGATCTGGAGCGACGTCCTGAGCTCCAGGGCTCGGTGGTGGTCCTGCAAGATGGCCAGATCCGAGCGATGGTGGCGGGCAACGACAACCAGAACTTCAACCGGGCCACCGCGCGGCGCCAGTTCGGCTCGACCTGGAAGACGCTGATCTATCATGCAGCGATGCAGCTCGGCTGGGGTCCGGACGAACCCCTCGACAACCGGCGCAACGTCTTTCCGTTCTCGACCACGTTCTACTATCCTCGCCCCGATCACACGCCCGAGCCGGTGGTTTCGATGTCATGGGCTGGCGTACACTCCGAGAATCTGGCGAGCGTGTGGCTCTTGTACCATCTCACGGATCGGCTCGATGGGGCTCAAGTCGCCGAACTGGCGCGTACCCTGGACCTGGCGAGGCGAGCGGATGAGTCTGAAGAGGACTACCGAACTCGCATCCAGAAGGCAGGGGTGCTGCCGACCCGCTCGCGGCTGCGGGAGTCGATGTTCCTCAAGGCCCGTCGAGAGGTGCTCTCCGAGATCGACCGTCTGGGTCACCCCGAGGACGCTTTGAGCGTAGCCTCGCTGCTCTACGGCTGGGGGCACGCGGCCGAGCTGCGTCGCGTGACGCGGGAGCCCGCCGCCATCCGAAATCGCAAGTCGCGGTCTTTGTCCAATAGCTTTCTACACCTCGAGAGTCTGATCGAGCCTTGTCGTGCGCAGTACGACGCCTTGGTCGACGCCCTCGACGCCGGCACGCCCCCCCAAGCCAAGCGTGTCCCGGACCTCTGGGTCCGGATCACCGAGGAACACCTCGAGGTGGCCTGCGGCAGCGTACCCGAAGGCTACGTGCGCCCCGACGCGGAGGGGCTCGATGGCTTTGTTCCCGAGGAGCTCGAGGAGCTCGACGAGGAGCCGGAGTCGTCTCCCCAGGAACGACGACGCTCCATCGCGGATCGGTTGGGGGACCTCCTTCGACGCGATCGCGCTCGGACCGAGCCGGAGCCGACCGAGGGCTCAGAGCTCAAGTCGTCCAGGATCGCCCCTTGGGGTGACGTCCTCCTCGATGAGCGGCTGCACGTCTCGACCTTCGAGGCCATCGCCGGAGGCGTGAGCCGAAGGTCGGCTCTCATCGACGTCTCTGGAACGAGCGTGGATCTCTACGCGCCCGAGCACCTTTATTGGCACCAGGACTTTCGGGTCTTGCTCGCCCTACGCTACGTCGAGGAGCTTGCCCGACAGTACGGGGTTCGAAGCAAGGTGCGGCCTGTGCTCGCCCTACCCCTGGGCGCGAATGAGCTGACCCTCGAAGAGGCGACCGCGCTGTACGCCGGCTTGATCACGGGTCAGGCCTGGGACTTCGAGGGCGAAGTGCAGTCCGGCGGTCTCGGGGGCTGGTCCTCGGTGGGCGCGCCGGTAGACCCTGCGCTGCTCATCGCCGAGATCCGAGACGTGGATGGTCGGATCCTCTATCGGGTCCGACCCGAAGCGCGCGAAGTGGCGGAGCAGCCTGTCCCGGCGCTAACGGCCGACATCCTTCGTAACGTCGTCCTCCACGGCACCGGCAGGCGGGCGCTCACCGCGATCCCGCTCGGACGAGGTCACGTCCCCGCGATGGGCAAGACCGGCACGACCAACGAGTATCGAAACGCTGCTTTTTTGGGGGCGGTCCCGGCTTGGTACGAAGGGGGATGGGAGGTGGAGCGCGGGGCTGTCATCGGCGCCTACGTGGGGTACGACGACAACCGGCCGATGTCCGCCGGGCGGATCCGGCTGGCGGGCGCGAGCGGGGCTCTGCCACCTTGGATTGGTGCCGCGAACGGCATGTCGAACGTCGGCCTGCTCGGTGAGCCCGAGGAGTCCCCGCCCCCCACAGGATGGCGACTCCGCGCGCCCGAGGGCTTGGCCTACATCGAGGTCGACCCTGTCTCGGGCCTCGCTCTCGGTGAGCTTTCTTCCCCGATCTCCAAGAATGATGGGGCGCCGCTTGGCCCCGATGAGCCCCCGGTCGAAGAGGAGATCCCAGCGGAGCCCAAGGTCGCCGATCACGCGGTGCTGATCGCGCCGCGCTCCCGCCGCGAGGCTCCCCGCGCGGTGCCGCAGCTCGAGGTCGTGCACCGCCCCGAGCGCGTCGCCCCCTCCACCGAAGAGGCGCAGGACAGGGCACGGAAGCGGCGTGAGCTCCTGCAACAGCTAGACCGGCCTCAGGGCCTCTGGGACTGAGCCGACGAAGAACACCGCGTGGGGGCCGCCCCCCTTCCGTCGGGGCGGCTGCCTTCGTGCGTCAGCGAATCGACGAGTGGCCTTCCCACGGCGCGCGTGGAGGACTCAGCTCTCGTCGCTGTCGTCGCTCTCGCCCTTCTTGGCCTTCTCTTTGGCCTTCTTCTTTTCGGCCTTCTCCTTCTTCTTCTGACGCTTGGCGAAGCCCTTGGGATCTGCAGCCTGGTGGACCTCTTCGCCGCGGGCCTCCCAGTCGACGATCTCGTAGTCGAAGCCCTTCTCCTTGAGCTGGGGCTCGATGACCTCCGCGGGCCCCTCGAGCGTGGTGATCGAGCGATCGTTGCAGCCCGAGACCAGCCGTTGAATCGAGGCGGCGTCGACCTTCGCGATGTCTCTGCCCGCGTCGAGGAGCATCGACCAGGGTTGTTCCCAGGTGAGCGCGCTCGTGAGCTTGGAAGTGAGCTGACGGGTAGACTGGGCTTCGACGCCGTGGCTGCGTGCGCGGCGCATCTTGTACATGGTGAGCGCTGAGTCGTCGGCCTCGCCCTTCTCGAGCTTGTCGGTGAGGTCGCGGAAGAACTCCAAGGTTCGACCGACGCCGATGTTCACGGCGAGCGAGGAGAAGGTCATCGATCCAGAGCCATCGGGTGAGACCGAGGCGAAGCCGCCCGGGCTGTAGGCGAGGGCTTCCTTGACCCGGAGCTGGGTGAAGGTCTGGTCGAAGATGTAGTTGCTCAGCACCGCGGCAGCCTGCATGTCCCGCACGCCCGAGGTGTTGAGGCGGCAGCTCCGCGTCACTTGGGTCTGGGTGCGCTTGGGGTTGTCGAAGACAAGCACCTTGTGCCCCTGGTTGAGCGGCCCAACCGTGCTGCGAGGCATCTTGCCGACCTCGGCTCCCTCACGTTGCTCCCACCCCGCGAAGTAGTCGACCGAGAGCCGAAGCGCCTCGTCGGCATCGACGTTCCCAACGATGAGCAGGGTCGCGTTCTCGGGCTGGATCATGCGGGTGAGTGCGTCGTCGACATCGCGCTTTCGCCACTCCGACATGCGCTCGATGTCGTCGTGCTGCGTCACCCACTTCTGCGAGTCGTCGGGGTAGACATGCTTGAAGGCCATGTCTTGCATGTGCCAGCTCCGGGAGTGGATGCTCCGGAAGAAGCTCTCGCGGCGTCGCTTGACGTAGGTGGGCCGCCCCGCCATGTCGGGGCTCTTCGTCTCCATCTCCTCGCGGAGGAACCAGAGCGCGGAGTCGAGGTTGCCCGCGGGAGCCCGGACGCCGCTGGACCAGTTGACCGACGTCGCGCCTCCCGTGCGCGTCGAGGCGACCTGCAAGGCGTGGTTGCCCGCGTTCGAGCCGGGCGACCTCCAGGCATCGTCGGTAAAGCGGCTAAGATAGCTGAACATCCCCTTGGGTTCCATGCCGCTCCCGCCACCGACGACCAGGGTGGCCTGGACGAGGGGGGCGTCGCTGTGGGGCACGATGACGACGCGCATCCCGTTGCGCAGCTTGCGATCGACGAGACCGCCGAGCTGCGGCTTGACGTAGGACGCCTCGATCTCTTCGTCGGTCGCGGCTGTGGTGCGCCCGGTGTTCACGGCATCGGCGTCGGAGGCGCCGTGGTAGGAGCTGGTCTCGGCCGTACGGTCGACTTCGGTCGGGGGAATGGGGTCGACGACCACGATCGCCGCACGATCGCGTTTGAGGTACTCATCTCCCATACCGATGACGTTGTACATCTCGATACGGTTGACCTCGTTCATCCGGTCGGTGTGGTAGAGCGCGGAGCCGGTCTGGTGGAAGTGGAAGCCGATGTCTTCGGCGCGACCACCGAAGTGCTGAGCGACGTCGTCGACCGACTGAAGGACGCCGGTGATCGTCTCGAGGCGGGCCTCGGCGAAGTTCATGTCGAGGAAGGGACTCTGCTCTTGATTGTTGAGGATCGAGAACTGATCAATCAGGATATCCGCCACCTTCTCGGGCTTGGGATACCGATCGAGGTCGGTCACTTCGACCGCGCACGCCAGCACGCTGTGGACCTTCATGGGCAGCACGAAGCAGCCGGGGTCCTTGAGGCCTCGGGGCTTGTTGGGGGTGTCGAGCAGACCGCGCTGACCTAGAGACCCTGCTACGACGTTGCTCGCGAGGAGGGCCAGGACGTTCATCTCGGTGTCGTTGCCGCGAAAGCCTCCGGGGAGCGCCCAGCCCACGAGCACGGTGCGGTTGTCGACGGCCGCCTTGTATTCCGCGATGGCTCCCTTCGGAGGCGGTGGCGGGAGAGGCTCCGTCTTCTCGGTGATGCGCGGAGGCGGGAAGGGGGCGAGCTGGAAGGGCTGCTCGGGGTTGGCTGGATCGACCGCGGTGACCACGTAGTGCTCAGGGTTCTCGGGATCGGGGTTGTCGATGCCGGGGCGAGGCACGCGTACGATGTGCTCGGGCTTGAGGTCGGGGTGGAGCAGCTCCAGGTCGAAGTTCTCGAGGATGAGTCCGAAGGCGTCCATTCGGTCGAAGTCGCCGACGACGACGAGGGTGGTCTTGTCGGGGGTGTAGTAGTCGTCGAAGTATTGCTGCAGGGTCTCGAGGTCGATGGCGTCGAGGCTCTCGTTGGTCTCGCGGCCGTGGTAGGGGTGTCCCTCGGGGAAGACGCTCTTGAGGAGGTAGTCGAAGGCCAGGGAGGACGATTGCTCATTGCGCCGCCGCCACTCGTTGCGGACGACCTCGCGCTCGGTCTCGACCTGGTCTTCGGTCATGCCGCGGTACGGCGCGGTGAGCCGCTTGGACTCGAGCCGAAGCAGGAGGGGAAGGAACTCGGAGGACGCCACGGTGCGGTAGTCGGTGGTGTCGGGGCGGGTGGTCGCGTTGAACTGGGCCCCGATGTCTTGGATGAGGGTCATGATGGGGGGGAGATCCCCGTGAACGGAGCGGAACCAGGTGTGCTCGACGAAGTGAGCCGTGCCGTTCTTTCCTGGAGGATCATCGCCCGCGCCGTGGTCGACGATCATTAGGACGCTGACGATCGGGTGGGTACGGTCGGACTGCATCAGGATGCGCAGGCCGGTCGGGAAGTCGAAGATCTGGCTATCGAGGTTGAAGTCGGGGAGCCGGATCGACATGTTGGGCTTCTTGGGGCGACTGGAGCTCGGCGCGTCGCCGATGACCTCGATGACCTCATCGGGCGCCTGAGCGAGCGAGACAGCCGGAAGTCCAAGGAGAAGGGGCAGCATGAGATAGGAGAGCGTTCTCATTCGGGTCCTCAGTCGAAGCGGGTTGCGCGGCGTCTAACCCGTGACCCGCAAGCGCGTGCAGACCTGCCGTCAAGTTTGGTCGATGTCCGCCTGCCGTCGCCGCAAGCGAGCCCTAGGCGACGCGCGCCCGTTCGGGTAGAACGCCACCAGCAAGCGAGCCCGAGGCGACGCGCGCAGCGCGCCCAGCGGGCGCGCGAAGTCCAAAATTGGGTAGAACGCCACCCGCAAGCGAGCCGTAGGCGACGCGCGCAGCGCGCCCTGCGGGCGCGCGAAGTCCAAAATTGGGTAGAACGCCACCCGCAAGCGAGCCGTAGG